>JAFWMH010000068.1 GCA_017510785.1 Atopobiaceae bacterium
GAACTCGCACGCAGGATCTACCTTTGGTTCGGAGAGGTCAACAAGGTCCCGGTCGTCCACCGCTGGCGTTACAGGATGGACGAGATAGACGCCTCAGAGAGGCCAAAGATTAGTCTGGCTTATTAGGGAACGCTCTACTAGTCCTTGTCCGACGAAACCGCGTAGGTACCGCTACCGTCCGACTCGACGACGGTGCCCTCGGTACTCGTGCGCCACACTTCGGCACCAGCCGACTTGAGCAGTTTGAGGGTCTTCTTGCTTGCGGCGTCCTTCTTTGCGTCGGTTATCACGGCCACCTTGGGGCGCACGTCATCGAGAAACTCGTCCAAATTCTTTGACGCGCCACCATGGTGCGGCATCTTAAGAACGTCAAATTGGCCGTGCCGACCCTTTAGGTAGGCCGCGACCCCTTCTTCCTCCAGGTCGCCTGCAAAGAGGTACGAGTCGCGCCCATTGGTAAGCGTTGCCACAAGCGAAGCGTCGTTGTCGTTGCCCTCGTCCCCGTTTGCGCCGGGCACGTACGCAACGCCGGAGGGGAATACGGTAAGGCGCGCGCCGCCCACGTTAATGGCCGTCTCCCTCGTAACCAGCTGGCTCGGCACCCCGAGTGCCTTGACGGCAGAGATGCACGATCGATAGTTTTTGTCTGCCCCTTCGTACGAAGGCAGGTACACGTTGCGTATGGGCACGCTCTCCCCTATTGCCCGAATGCCGCCAACGTGGTCGCGATCGTAGTGCGTAACCACCATCGCGTCGAGCTGTTTGACGCCCTCGGCCCGCAGCTGGGCGAGAACGTCGTCGGCAGTATTTTCGTAGCCCGAGTCAATAAGAACGGACACGTCGCCCGCGCGCACGAGGATGCAGTCGCCTTTGCCCACGTCGATGTACGACACGCGCAACGTCGATGGCGCGGCAAGGCCGACGCTCGCGCAGACAAAACCCATCAGGCAGACGACGATGCACACAAAAAGCTTCTTCACGATACACCTCCGGACGAGACAACGAGAACAGGTACTTCATCTCATTATGAAGCAAAGTGCCCGTCCCCGGCGCATTATTCGGGCAAACGCAAACCACCGACGCCAATCACATCGTGCAGGAGTATCTTCTCCCGGATGCCCTTTGGCTGAACCCACATGGACCCTGCCTTGCGTACGTGCACGAGCTCGCCCGCCGCTTCGAGGGTCTCAGTCGATATAAGGATTTGTCCGCCACGCGTAAACCCTTCGATTCGCGAGGCCAAGTTCACATTGCGGCCGATGGCGTCGTATTTTATCCGCACCTGCGACCCGATGTTGCCCACAACCGCCTCGCCCGTGTGGATGCCAATGCCCATTGAAATGCTGGGATAACCCTGAGAGGCGTTCCATTCGTTTACGGCACCCATGCGCCGCTGCATCGCGACGGCGCTATACACCGCGTTCAGTGCCGCGTCCTCGATTTCGCGCGGCGCTCCGAACACGACGACGATGGCGTCTCCCACAAACGAAAGGATGTTGCCCTGCCAGCTATCGATGATCATGATCATGGCGTCGAGATAATGATTGAGCAGCCGAATGTAGTCCACCGCATCCATGCGCTCCGAAAGCTCAGTCGACCTCCGCAAGTCGGTAAACATCATCGTCACGACGCGCCGTTCTCCGCTTACGACAACGTCTCCACCCTGAGTCGCTATTTCCTCGGCCACCTCGGAGGTTACATACGGCGCCAGAACGGTTCGAATGAACTTGTCCTTTTCGGCAAGATCGCGTTTGAGCTGTTCGTTTTCCTGCTCAAGCTGCCTTATTCGCTCGAAATCGCTCATAGCACAACGACCTCACCCTCGCGCGCAAATCGCACGTCCGCACGACCGAGGCTTCGCTCGCGCTTACGCAGCGTTTCGTCGTCGCTTCGCGGATCGTGATGGACGAGGAGCATGCGGCCCGCATTGGCCCTCTTCATGAGGTCGAGGCCGATGCGGGCAGACGAGTGCCCGAAGCCTTGGTACAAGTGCAGCTCCGCGTCTTCGTACTGCGCCTCGAAGAGGATGAGGTCCACGCCGCGTGCGAACGCCACCAACCGCTCGAAGGATGCCGGTTCGAACTCGTAGTCCGTTGCATACACCAGCACCTTTCCGCGATGGGTGAGCTTAATGACGCTACACCCTCCCGGATGGTTGCCCTCGACGCACTCCACCAAAACGTCGCCAATAGTCGAGGTGGAGGGCAGGCGCTCGACGACGAGATTTCCGGCATACTCGGTTGGAGAAACCGGCCACAGCGGAGGCGAATACAGCCGACGCATTGCCTCAAGCACCGTATGCTTGCCTTGGGCAGCAAGAAGTCGCGTTTCGGCCCCGGGCATGGAGAGCCTGCCGTACATCCCCAGCCCCATGAGGTGGTCGAAGTGAAGGTGGCTGAGCAAAATCGACGGGGGCGTCTCGAACGAGCGAGGCGCCCTTATAATTCCCGTGCCAGCATCCAATATGATGCTTTGCGCGCCCGCCTCAACAAGGTAGCACGAGGTCGCTCCGCCGAACTCCTCGAACTCCTTGCCACTCACGGGCACCGATCCACGCGTGCCTAGCACCGTAACGCGCATGCGCACCTCACCTACACGTCCTACACGCGCGCCTTCGACCGCCTGAGGCTCTTCAGCATGTCCGAAAGACGAGACCCAAGCGACTTGGCACGGCGCCTCTCCACCCTTTCGGCCTCGACGGCCTCGTACACCGTACGGCACGCCTCAACGTACTTCTCGTTCGTTTCGCGCAGCCGGGCACTCATTTGCCGCATAATAGACAATACCTTTTGAGGCTGGTTCGCGTAATAGGCCGAGAACTCGTCCGCGTCGATTTCCTCAACGGTCGTGCCCAGCTCCAACGCAACTGCCGTCGCGCTCCTGGGATAGCACTCCACGAGGCCCATCTCGCCAAACGATTCGCCCGCGCCAAGCGTTGCCAAGCGGCATTCCGAGGGTGTGCCGAAATCTGCATAGATGCCCACCGTGCCCGAAACCACCTCGTACATGGTGTTTTGGTACACGCCTTGCTCGAAGATGATGTCTCCGTTATCAAAACTCTGGCTAATCATGGAATCCCCCGCTCATGCGACGCGCTACGACTGCGCCTGCGATTGCTCGACCTTGTCGTGAATGGCAACAAGTTGCTCGTTCTCGGCGAAGTGGTAGGTGGCGGACTCGTCCACTTCGTCCCCATCCGTTCCCACCACATCACGAACGGCCTGGCAAACCTCCAGGTATTCCTTGGTGGCGTTGCGAAGCTTGTGGCTCAGCTGCGACATGATGTCGTGTACGCGGGCGGGGTTGCTAGCCAGGAACTCGCCGAACTCGGCATCGCCTATCTCGTTGAGAATCGTTCCCTTTTCGAGTACGGCGACGGTTGCCGAGCGTTCGCCGCGATCGAGAAGGCCCATCTCGCCGAAGTAGTCGCCCGTCCTCAGCACAGCCAGCTGCTTTTGATTATGCTTCGCATAATTTGCGTATACGCCGACGGCGCCCCAGCGAATGTAGTACATGCAGTCGCCCGGATCGCCCTCCCAAAAGACCACGTGGTCCTTGTTGTACCTGTATTCCTTCAAGACGCTCTCCTCTCGTTGTACGCAAGTGGTAAGTGTAGCTCAATTCTTTGGCAACGCGCAATGCAGTTGGGCGGTGGAGTTTGCCGGGCGCGGGGCTGGGCGCGGCGCGACGTGCCGACGACGGTCGGGCGGGGCGCGCCGCGGGCGAGCGGGCATCAGGCGGGCGAGCTGTCCCCACTGCCCGGCACCAGGGAGTGTTCAGGTCGTCGTGTCCTTCCTTGGCCAACAGCCACGCAGCGCTACCGCCGCGCAATCAGGGGACTGTTCGCGCCACCCGTACCGACGTTCGCCGACGGAACTACCATCCACGCAATCAGGGCTGATTTAAGAAGAATACAAATCACTTTTTCGCACTCCGCTTCATGAGGTCGCGGCCTCGAGGACATTGTCATGAAAGCCGTCTTCCGCGTTGTGCAACGTGGTATTTTCACGCCCAATGCATCTGAAAGTTGTGCCAGACTTCTTTGGAGGGCGTAGTGGCACGTTTAGCACCCTTCATGCCATCGGCAGCCGCAGCTGCCTGGACTTCCCGGGAGACAGAGTCGACCCGCGCAAGTCGCCGGCGCCGAATCTGGCGGAATATCGACCTGCGTGTCAGCCTTCGAGACAAAAACCTGTCGGAATATCGACCTCTGCAAATCGCCGGGGCCGAATCTGTCGGAAAATCGACCTGTGCAACAATCCCAAGACAAAATCTGTCGGAAAATCGACCTGTGCAAATCGCGGGGACGGAATCTGTTGGAATATCGACCTGTGCAACGCTTTCAGTTGCACAGGTCGATATTCCGACAGACTTTCCCCTCTCACGGCTCCCCGACGATTCGGCCATCGCGCAGGTCGGGAGAGGTACGCTGCGAGCCGCAGCGTCAAACACCGTCCACGGAGCGACGCGATCCGCAGCAGCATCAGCCGCCATCCGTGGTATTCTCATACGCATCAATAATCGCAGAGTTCGGGCAAGGCATCGAGGCACGGCACCCGGCCACGGCGTCCGCGCGGCGCTGAAGCACAGCACTCGAGCGCTCGGGCTGCGCCGCACGGACCGCGCCCAACATTCGAAAGGAGCATTCCATGAGTTTTATTGACCTAAGCCGCGAGCGTCGATCCGTTCGCACCTTCGAGGAGCGTGCCGTCGAGCAGGATAAAATCGATCTTATCCTCGAGGCTGGCCGCATTGCCCCTACGGCCGCCAACAAGCAGCCCCAGCGCATATACGTGCTGCGCACCGAAGAGGCCATGACAAAAGCCCGCGAGGCGGCAGGTCGCATGATGCACAATGCCACCACCGCCCTCCTCGTTTGCTACGACAGCGTCGAAAGCTGGAAGGCAACCAACTTCGGCGAACCCGACTACGACGGCGGCGAGGTGGACGCGGCCATCGTAACCACAGCCATGATGATGGAAGCCACCGACCTGGGCGTGGGAACCCTGTGGGTACGCGGGTTCAACGCGCCACGAGCCGCCAAGATCTTCGAGCTGCCACCCAACATCCACCCCGTATGCTTTCTCGTGCTCGGATACCCCACCGAAGCCGTGCTTGCGAAGCCTCACACTCCGCGCAAGGAGCTTTCCGAAACGGTGACGGTGCTATAGAGCAGCCGCCGAACGCCCAGCCACGAAGGCTGCGTCATCGGGCGGGGTCGCCAGCTCCGCCGCGACCCGCCGCTGCCCGGCTACGCCTCCACAAGCTGCCGTTCGACGAGCCGGGCGAACAGCCCATCCGCAGCGATAAGCTCGTCGTAGGTGCCATCCTCCGCAATCCTGCCGTCGTCGAGCACGAGGATTCTATCGCAATGCCTAATGGTGGAAAGCCGATGGGCAATAACGATGCGCGTGCACCCCATAGCGTCGAGCGCATCGGTAACCTGCCTCTGGGTTTGGTTATCGAGCGCACTAGTCGCCTCGTCGAAGACGAGCAGTCGCGGCTTGGATGCTATGGCGCGCGCTATCATCAAACGTTGCTTTTGTCCGCCAGATATGCCGCCCTGCCCCTCGGAAATCATGGTGAACATGCCCATGGGAAGCTCGCGAATGTCGTCGGCGATACCGGCCTTCTCTGCTGCCTCCCAGGCATCGTTCACCGTGAGCTCGGGCGCCGTAATAACGATGTTCGAGTAAATGCTGCCCTGAAAAAGCCCGTCATGCTGCATTACCGTACCAACCCTGCGCCTGAGCGAGGGCAAATCGACGCGCGTCAAATCCCTTCCGTCAACAAACACGGCACCCTGCTCAGGCTCCTCAAACCCGATGAGCAACCTCATAAGCGTGGACTTTCCGCAGCCCGACTTCCCCACGATGGCCACATACTCGCCCGCCCGGATGTTGAGCGAGAGGTCCTTGAGCACGAGCGGCGCATCGGGACCATAGCGAAACGACACGTGCTCGAACGCCACCTCGCCGCGTAGGTCGGTTACCATTTCCTTGTTGTCCGACGTCTCGGGCACCGCCTCCAAAAACGGCTCGGCCATTTCGAGCGCCGGCCGTATGTTCGCGGCCTGCGCCACCATGCCCGCCAACGTCGAAAACGCGCCCATCACCATGCCATACGCCGCAGTAAACGCGAAGTACGACGACTGGTCGACGCCCGTCCTCACGGCGAGGTAGTACAGCACAATGTTCGAAACCAACGTAATGCCCAAGCTAATCACGCCACTCACCTTAAGGATGAGCGGCGGGTTGTAGGCAATCTCAGCCGCAGGCGTGTAGGCGTTGAGCCATTTTGCGAACATCCGCTTTTCCGCGCCGGCAAGCCGCACCTTGCGAACCGACGAAATAACGGTATACGACACACCAGCCTCCTTGGCGGCGAGCTCCATCCGCTTCTTACCCACCTTTACGCCCACGAGCGACATGAGGCCCGAAAAGGCCACCGTTACAAACACGGTAATAAGCGCGGGCACCACCAAAGCCGGCGTATACGCAAATATTTGAGTAACATAAAGAAGCGACGAGAGCGACGAGAGGCTCGCAGACATCGCCAACGAAAGCATCAGCGTACACAGGTTGCCCACCGACGAAAACCTGCTCTTAAGCTCGCCCGGGCTGTACTTCCCAAAGAAACCTGCGGGCAGCGACAAAAGCCGCATCATAACAGAGGCCTCCACGCCAAGCCGGACCTTCGTCTCGACTCGCGACGAAAGCAAAGCCGCCGTACCGCTTATGAGCTGTTGGGACGCACTGACGCATATAATGCAAAGCGCAATGCCCACGAGCGCCCGACTCTCGCCGCTCACGAGCACGGGTCCCGTGAGGATGCTCACGAGCCTCGGCATAAGCGTCCCCACGCACGCAACCGCCAGAGCCGCGACGCCTCGCACGACGACGTCGCCTGCCGAAACGCATCGCCACATATATTGGAGCAAATCCGCCACACCCAGCTTCTTTTGAGGAAGCGGTCGATAAAAGCACAGCGCATCCTCGTCAAAACGCGACGCGTTCCTCGCGGTCACCTTCACGAGCAAACCCGACCTGGCGTCAGTGTACCAGTAGCCCGCAATCCGCCCCGGAATAAGCGCGACCGGCGCACCGCCGTCTGTGGCAAACGCCAAAATGGGACCAAACGAGTCCTTATACCAGCCCTTACCCAGCTTGACCTCGCGATACATCACCCCATGCGGGCGCAAGCAAAAGTCAAGCTGGTCATAAATGCCGACGAGCTTTTCGGGCGCGTTTGTCACCTTAAAGTGATAATACCTCATAAGATGTGCAATTGCGCTCTGCGCAGCCACGCGGTCGTCAACCACCCGTTCCGCGGACTTCTCTCCCAGCACCACCCCCGCAACCTTGAGGAGCGATTCGTCGAGAAGACGTTGGTCGGCATCCATTCGCTCCTTGATTTGGCTGTTGGTTAGTCCCATGGCACTCACCCCCTCATTCGTATGCGACAAGCGCCGCATACAGGCCGCGCTTGGCCATAAGCTCGTCGTGAGTACCGCGCTCCACCACCTTGCCCTGGCGCAGCACAACGATTTCGTCGCAATCACGTATGGTAGAAAGACGGTGAGCCACCACGATGCGAGTGATGCCTCGGTCGCGAATTCGCTTCATCACTCGGGCCTCGGTTTGGGCGTCGAGTGCGCTCGTGGCCTCGTCCAGCACGAGTACCGTGGGATCGGCCGCCAACACACGGGCGATTTCGATGCGCTGACGCTGTCCGCCCGAGAGGTCCATGCCTCCGCTCTGCAGCTTGCGACGATAACCGCCCGGCATTCTCACAATATCCTCGTGGATTCCTGCGTCGCGCGCAGCAAGAATCATCTCGAAGTCCTCGATGGTTGGGTCGAACATCTTTATGCTGTTCTCGATTGTGTCATCGAAGAGCGTGATTTCTTGGTCCACCACCGAAACCGAACTCGTAATCACCTCGTGCGCATACGAAGTCCGCGGCTTCCCGTCAAAAAGAATCTCGCCGCTCCACGGCTGGTACAGCCCCGAAACGAGCCCCGCCAGCGTGGACTTTCCGCAGCCCGACGCACCGACGAGGGCCACGCTGCCGCCAGCCTTAACCTTGCAAGAGAAGTCCTCGATGAGCGGCTTCTCAAGACGCGAATAGCCAAACGTCACATTACGCAGCTCCACCTCGCCCTTAAGCTTTGCAAGCTCTTCTCCCTCCCGCACGGGCGCTCCCTCGAGCCCCACGTCGTCGGGATACTCCATCACGTCGTCGAGATACTCCATTTGCGTGCGCATCTCTTGCATGGTTTGCGCAGCGCCAATCATCGTCATCGCCGGCGACATAAACGAGGAGAGAAAACCCTGAAACATCATCACCGCGCCAAGCGTGAACGAACCGTCCATGACCAAATACACGCCAAGAATCAGCACGATGCTGTTCGCGAGCGTTGCCAAATACGACGGCAGCGCACCGAGGAACTGGTTGAGCCGTGCCGCCCTTACGCCTTGGGTGTTCACCGACGCCTGATAGCCCGCCCATTTGCGAAAGAAGCCGAGCTCCGCGCCACTCGCCTTTATGGTTTCGATTTTCTCTATGCCCGTCACGGTGAGGGAGTCGAATTTGCTTGCGTCGCGCATTTGAACGCGCGCGATGTTCACGCGCTTTTCGGAGACAAGCCTTGCCACAACGGCGTTGACGGCAATGGTCGCCAGTCCCACAGCCGTAAGGAGCAGGCTCTGGTTGACCATCAGTACAAGATAAAAAATCATCATAGCCGTGTTTATTGCCACCGGCGCAAAGGTGTTGATGAGCGTGCTCGCCACGGACGCGTTCATGCCCGCCCGCGCCTGAATGTCGCCAGCGAACCTCTGCGAGAAGAACTCCATGGGCAGGTGAATAACCTTCCACATGTACGTGGTGTTGCCGATTACCCCCATCTTGCCATTAATGCGGAGCGAGTAAATCGCCTGGATCCATGCGGTGACCAACTGAAGAACCGCAAGCACAGCCAACACCGCCGTAAACGGCCCAAGCCAGTCGGGATTGATGCCCGTCAGCAAGCGGTCCAAGAAAATCCTTGACGTAACAGAGTTTACGATGCCAAAGAGATAGGCAAGTACGGTCGCTATTATCACAAAGGCAGTGGCGGCGCCCGAACCCATGAGCCTCTTTTTCGCGAACTCGAGCACACTCTGGCGGCTGCCGCTCGGAACGTAGTCCTCAGACGGCGTGGGAACCAGGACGACGCCCGTAAACGACTCGTCGAACTCCTCCCAGGTAACCTTTACCGCACCGCGGGCAGGATCGTTGAGGTACACGTACTTCCCACGAAAGCCGTCGAGCACGACGAAGTGCTCCATGTTCCAGTGGATTATGCAGGGGAACGTTCCGTCGTCCCTGAGGTCTTCGGGCGTCGTTTTGTAGGCCCCCACATCGAAGCCGTAGCGCTCCGCCGCCGACCAAATGTTACTCGCCTTGGACCCGTCGCGCGACACGCCGCAGTCCAGGCGCGCCTGCTCGATGGGCACCCACGTGCCGTAGTACGCCATCACCATCGCAAGCGACGCGGCGCCGCACTCGAGCGCCTCGAGCTGCATAATGACGGGGACCTTAGCCACACCCTTTGTGCGCGGCGAGTTTATTTTGGTACCTCTTTTACGTGATTTGCCCATCGTCTGCCGCCTCGCGGTTTAGCTGCTTTGAAGCAAAAAGTCGATTGCATGGGTTTCGTCTACGACTACCGTGCCATCGTACGCGCCGTTGGGCAAATCCACGTTCGCGACGCCAACCGTCCTGCCATACTCGTCGGCAGCCGTCGACTCAACGGGATACTCCTGAGACAAAATCGTCACGGTCATGCCTTGGTTTATGACGTACGGACTTTCCAGCATGATTGCGGCAGAGTCGTCCTTAACAACGACCTTGGCATCCGCCGTGGTCTTGAGCGTTCCGACGCACGCCCATGCCAAAAGGCCCAGCAAGAGCAAGACCACCGCGATGAGAACGGCCCACACGCCCGGATTGGTCACCTTGAGATAATCCGTAAGCTGGTCGGGCGACGTCATTTGGTCCAACGCCTTTTGTCTGAATAGCTGGTTGCCGCTCTTCGCCATCGGTCGCCACCTTCGCACACTTTTTTGTGGGGTCCGCTTACGCGGGATAGGAAAACATTTCGTCGGTATTATAGGTGAAATCTTGGCAGCGACTCAAACGGGCGAGTGGAACAGGGGCGGGGTTTTGCGTTTAATCCCCGCGGAACGGACGGCCCTTCCTCGCCCCACGGCGCGGAAGACCGCCGCGACGGCGTCACGGACGGAATCCGACGCGGCGGCCCCTAGGAAGCGAGGGGGTGCGACCACGGAATGGTCACACCCCCTCGCGGACGCCTTGGCGTAGCCCTGCGCCCGGCCGCGGTAGATCGCAGCTGGGAGACAAAGGCCTTCGGAGACGTGACAACGCCCCCGTCCCCCTGTCACGTCCGCTAGGAGACAAAGGCCTTCGGGTAGCCCTGCGTCTGGCCGCGGTAGGTGGCGCCGGGGGCCGCAGCGCCCTTGGGCACGAGCACGACCTGGACGGCCTCGGCGCGGCGGGACTGGCCCTCGGAGCCTGCCTTGGCGCCGTTCTTGGCCCAGCCCATCCAGCCGAGCCTCTGTGCGTGGACGCGGTGGTACACGTCGTAGCTCTTCACCATGTCGCCGGTGAGCCTCACCTGGATTGCCTCAATCCTCTTGGACTGGCCGATGGTGCCGCTGGTGGCGCCATCGGAGGCCCACTTGGACTCCCAGCCCGTTCCCTGGACGTGGCTGCGGTACTGGATGGAGCCCTTGAGCGGGAAGCCCTTGGGAAGGCTCAGCGAGAGCGCCTCTATGCGAAGCGACCTTCCGGTGGTGCCGTACATGTCGGGGTCGGCCGTTACGGGCTGCCAGCCGGAGCCCTGCAGGTGGGCGCGTCCGGAGGTGGTCGCCGCCACGACCTTGAAGGTGGTCTTCACCGTGCCCGCGTAGTTGCCCTTGCCGGTCGCCGTCACCGTCGCGGTGCCGGCCTTCGTGTTGTTCTTGTAGGAGTAGGCGAAGTCGGTGCCGGACTTGAGCGCCTTGGAGCCGCTCTTCACGGCGGGCGTGGGCGCGATCGCCTTGCCGATGTACGCCTGGTCGGCGACCTTGGCGATGCTCGTGAGCTTGGCCTTGGCGATGGTGAACTCGCGGATCGCCTTGGCGGGCAGCCTGTAGTTGTCGTCCGTCGGCGTGAACACGACGTCGTACTCCGTCGCCTCGCTGTCGGCCACCGCGGGGGCCAGCATAGGCCTTACGATGGTCAGTGCCACCTTGTGGTCGGGCGCGTCCAGGTCGCACTTGCCATCCGCGTTGTCGCAGGTCGCGGTGACGGTCGCACCGTCCGCGGCGTAGGTGAAATCATGGACATGAAGCGTGCCCTCCTCCACCAGCATGTACTGCTTGCGGACGATGTCAACGGCCTCGCCATCGCCTTTCCCACGACGCAGCCTTGTAGGAAACGGAGACCGCCTGCTCCTTCGCCAGGGGCTCTTCCTCGGCCTGCTTCTCCTCGGCCTGCGCCTCCTCGGGTGCAACGTTGGGCTCCTCCTCGGGTGCAACGTTGGGCTCCTCCTCAGTCGTGACATCGGGCTTCCCCTCGGTCGCGGCTTCGGGTTCTCCCTCGCCTTTGGCCACAGCAACCCTGTCGTTCCCGTCGGACTCGACGTCCGTCACCTCCTCAAGCGCGGCGTCGGGTTCCTCCTCGTCCCGCGCCTTCGGCGCTTCGCTCTCCTCATCGGGCTCGACGGCGACGAGGTCCTCTCCGGGCGTCGCCTCCGCCATAGCGTGCCGCAGACCTTCGCCAGGCACCAGCCCCAGCACCAATGCCAACGTGAGCCAAGCGCTCAGTAGCCTTCTTACCTTCGTCCTCATAGCCACTTCCTTTCTCACCACCGACAGCCGCAGTTGCGGCTAAACCAAAAGACCGCCGTACCTCGGCGGTCATCCTTCCCACATGTCGTTCGAGGTCCCCGAGGGAACACCGCGACTAGCCCGTGCCGTGAGGCGACTATGCCCGTATCGCATGCCGACTAGCCCCCTTCGCAACCCGCAAATCAATAGTCTTGCCGTCGCCCCGCCGCTACCCTGACTGCGCGGCGCGACATGATGTTCGCACCTAAAGATGCCATCCAGTCGCGCCGTGACGGCATACGATTCGCATCGTTTCGCGCCGTGCGTCTAGGCCGTTGCGTATTGAGTAAGCACATGCTCTGCCCACAGGCTTCGAGGGGCGATTGACAAGCGCAGGCGTGAACTCGTAGCCGCCAATGAAGCCTTACTAAGCTTTCTGTTTATTGTTTTCTTTTATCACCTATGGATTCTATTCTGGCACGAAACCCAAAGCAAAAGGGACTTGCCACTTTACATGAAGCGCCCGAACGCGCCGTCACGAGCTCAATCTTGAGCCTCTGTGGAAAGGTCAGGCTCTCCGTTCAATCCCTGCGAAATGATAAGCCCGCCTGTTTCGCGCCCCGCTCCATAGAACGGCCGCGCGACCAGCGGGACGACCGTTCTTCGCGCGAGTCGCGACGCGACCGAGGGGGTGCGGCCGAAGAACGGTCGCGCCCCCTCGCGTGTTTTGGAATCTTGCGTGCTTTGGGACCTTGCTGCTTCGGGCCTGCGGCCCCGCGCGTCAGTAGCGCTTGACGCCGTGCACTTCCTGCCAGTGGCTCTCCGTGTTCGCGCCGGCGCCCTCCTCGGCGGTGCGCACGACCTGCACCGAGGTGCCGTTGTCGCTCACCCAGAACGTCCAGCCGATCTCGTTGGCCTCGGGCCTCGCGACGACCTCGTTGCC
>JAFWMH010000069.1 GCA_017510785.1 Atopobiaceae bacterium
CCTGGCAGCACGCCGCCCGGGGATTGCCTGCTCTCCAGCTAACGTGTGCCCTAACCCCTACTCGCCAAGCGGCGTGCAGTCGGCGTTGAGCGCGGCAACGATTTCGGGCAGTGCCGCGTCGACCTTGTCGTTATCGATTTGGCACGTGCCGGCATTCGCGTGGCCGCCGCCACCGTAGGCAAGGCATAGCTCACCAATGTTTGCGTTGCTGCGCTTGTCGAGAATGGACTTGCCAATCATCACGGCCGTGTTCTGCTTGCGGAAGCCCCAGGCCACGTGCACCGAAATCTGCGTTTCGGGATACAGCGCGTACACCATAAAGCGATTGCCTGCATAAATTACGTCCTCGTCACGCAAATCGAGCACCACCACACGGCCCTCGACGCGTGCAATGCGCTCGACCTGAGCCTTAAAGCGCTCCTGCTGGTCGAAGTACAGCTCGACACGCTCCGCCACATCGGGGTCCTGCAGAACCTCCTCAACGGTGTGGTCCATGCACTCGTCAATGAGCTTCATCATGAGCTGATAGTTCGAAATGCGGAACTCGCGGAAGCGACCCAAGCCCGTGCGCGCGTCCATGAGGAAGTTCATAAGCACCCAGCCCTCGGGATTGAGGATCTCCTCAAGCGTGAAGTCCGCCGAATCGCCCTTATCTACTGCCCACATCAGCTCGTCGCTAATGCGCGGCAGCGCCTCCTTGCCACCGTAGTAGTCGTATACCACGCGCGCCGCACTCTTCGCGTCGCCATCAATAATGTAGCGACCCGCATAGTCAACGTCCTTGTTGCGCGTAAGCTCCGACTCGTGGTGGTCGAAAGCGAGCCCCACGCGGGGGTCGAACGGCAGGTTGGTGGTTATGTCGTTGGACGTAATGTCCACCTTGCCGTCCTGCACGTCCTTGGGGTGTACGAACTTAATGTCACCGATAAGGTCGAGCTCCTTCAAAATCATGGCGCATACGAGCCCATCAAAGTCGCTGCGCGTTACGAGCCGATGCTTGGTTGTCTCTGCCATCGAACCTTCTCCTGTTCTCGCCAGTCAGTGGGCAACGTGCCAGTTGGTAGACAATATGCCAGCTGGTAGGCAATAGTAGCGTCTCCATAATAGTAGCGCAACGAGACACGTGAACGGACTCTATCTCATTGAACGCAACAAAGTACTCGGCAGCCCGTTGCCTTCTCGCCTTGCACTACCACACCGAAATGCGATCGGCAGAGTCAAGCCACATGCCGTCGCACTACCACACTGAAATGCGGTCGGCAGAGTCAAGCCACATGCCGTCGCCCTTGCTTACGCCGTACGTCGCATAGAATTCCTCGACCTCGCGCACAGGCACGTTAACGCGATGGCTCTCGAGGGGATGGGTATCCGTCGCCATTTGGTCCAACGCGTCGGCGACACTCATGATGCCCAGCCAAGCGTGCGCGTATCCGCGGAAAAACGCATCGTAGTCGAACCCGTCGCGCGTAGCCGCTACGAGCATGGTTGCCTTGAGACTTGCCATATCGGCAATCGCCTCGCCGCACACGGCCGAGCCGTCGTAGGTGCCCCGACCAACGGGATTCAGCGAATTGAAGTACCGCTCTACGCGCTCGACGCGATTCTCGAACGCATCGAGGTCGGAATCGGTCCACCACTGCCGGTACGCGCCGTTCTCATCGAAGTACGCACCCGAGTCGTCGAACGCGTGACTTATCTCGTGACCAATCGTCGTCCCCACGCCCGCAAGCTGCTCCTCATACGTCCCGCCCTTCGGCCAGTACGCGCCGCCTAGCATGCCCATGCCGATGCTCACCGTGTTTGTGGCAACGTCGTAGTAGGCGTTCGCGTCCATACAGTCGCGCCAATACGCCCCCTCCTCGGGGTGATGCAGCAACTCCGACTCTTGCTTAAGGTCGAAGGCCGCCATTCGCCTCGTCTCCGAGAAAAGCGTCCCGCCCTCGTCGCGCGAATGGACCTCCATTCCATCGGTGCTCGGCCACGTCGTGGGATGGCCCACCTGGATGCGCATGGCACGGAGCTTTTGTGCGGCGGCCTCGCGCGTTTGCCTCGAAATCCAGTTCTCGCCCTCAAGCATGTTGCCATATGCCGTTACGTAGTCGCGCACCATCCCCTCGACCTCGCCCGTGGTCTTCTCGTCGTAAAAGTTCTGCGCGTACACCTTCGCGAAGCTCGTGGGAGCCACCTCGCGCGCGTAGAAGCATCCGTCCTGGCGGTCCCACAGCGCCCACTGCTCCTCGCTTGCACCCGTATAGTCCACCTCATCCGAACCGTCGGTGGCGTCGGCATCTGCTGCCTTGAGTATCGCTTCGGAACAATACCTTCGCCCGTCGGCGCCGCTCCACAGGTTGTACGCCTCCGTATCGAGCAGCGTGGCGCTTTCCAGCGCGATGCCTGCAAGCGCATGCGATACAAACAGATCGAGATTCTCTTCCACGTACAACTCGTTGAGATGTTCAAGCCAATCGAGGTCGTCTACCTCGTACGACGCCGCGTCTCCATAGCCAAAGGCGTCAATTATGCGGTCGAGCGGAAAGCCACCTTCGCACTTCTTCACCAGCTCGTCGTGGGTAAAAGCTGTTTGCGTGTTGCTCGAATCGTCGCTCTTATCGTCGTCTGGGCCACCACTTCGCTCGTTGCTCAAGCCATTGCTCGAATCGTCATCCGAGTCCT
The DNA here is from genome assembly GCA_017510785.1 of Atopobiaceae bacterium. GTDB lineage: Bacteria > Actinomycetota > Coriobacteriia > Coriobacteriales > Atopobiaceae > RUG440. The sequence continues at coordinate 2,674 of JAFWMH010000069.1, forward strand.
CCCGCTCGTAATCGCTTTTATCTAGTTTCGCCTCAAGAGACGCCGCCTCGCGAGCCGTTCTATCTGCCTCGTCTTTAGAGAAACCCAGGTATTCAAGCAGGTCGTTTGTCGCTTCCACGTCCTTGCATGCATCGACCACCTTGGTAAGCGCTTCTCTGTCCACCTCGCCACCCGCCATCACCTCGTTCTCGTCGAGCTCGAACGCGGCAAGCGTGTAGTCGGGGGCGCCAATCTCCACCGCGTACCCCGCCTTCTTGGCGTCGGTCGTCGGCACGAGGTCGCCCGCCTCGTTCTCGCTAAGCGGCGCATCGACCTCGTTGAATGGCGAAAGCTGAATGAGCGAGAGGCCTTGCGACGTGTAGCTCGCATCGGGAAGATAGCGCCACGCCATGGAAAGCCTAAAGTCGTCCGAACACATCCATGCCGTGAACTCGTCAAGCGTTTGGATGTTGCACAGGTGATCAAGTATACCGTCGACGGGAGCAACACCGTCCGCGTCGCGCGCGTTCCAGTCCGTGTACAGGCTGTACAGCGTGCGCAGGGTCGCGAGGTCGTGGTCCGCGCCCTGCCCCGTCGCGCCGCCCGCCAGAAGGCCCGCCATTTGGTTGGCGATTTCGTTTTCGCGCTCCATCGCCACCGAGGATGCCCCGTATGGGTCGGCGTTGTACGCGAGAATGCCGTCACGGTTAGCCGCGGTATAAAAATCGTCCTCCAACCGCACGTTCTCGTCAGCCGTAAGCACGCTACGCACGAACCAATCCTGCCAAGGGGCACCCGTAGGCTCGAGATGCTTCGACGTTGTGCCTCTCGCACTTGGCGCACAGCCAGCCAGCACGAGCGAAACACTCACGAGTACCGCAACCAACCGTCGCATCGTTTCTCTCATTCTTCCTCCTTCGTCGCAGGTTGACGGTACGAACCACTTCGCGTTGCGAGAAATGTTGCACGCAACGTTGCGTGCAACGCCGCGCTCGGTGCATCGTCTGCACAACAAACACCCGGGAATAACCACAGAGTATCCGTTTCTGTATCCCAATCTTGTGCTCTATTGTGTTACGCGTTGATTAATGCGCTAGAATGTTCTTGTCTGGGACACAAACCCAATGTTTTTGGAGGCAATATGCCCATCAATGCGATAGTTCTCGCCGCCGGCGAGGGTACGCGCATGAAGTCTTCTCATCCCAAGGTCGCTCACAAGCTACTCGATCGTCCGCTCGTGTGGTGGACGGTACGCGCCGCACGCGAGGCAGGCGCCGACAACATCGTGGTGGTTGTGGGCAACGGTGCGGACGAGGTTCGTGCCATCTTTGCCGATGAGCCAGACGTCACGTGCGTCGAGCAGGCCGAGCGCCTGGGAACTGGCCATGCCGTCATGTGCGTGCGCGACGCACTTGGCGCGTTCGAGGGACCAACCGTCGTCCTGTACGGCGACACCCCCCTCATGCGCGCGGAGACCATCGTCGCGCTCATTGACGAAACGCGCGCCAATCACAACGCGTGCACGGTGCTCACCATGCTCCCGCCCGACCCAACAGGCTATGGTCGCATCCGTCGCGACGCCGCAGGCGAGGTCGAGGCGATCGTCGAGCACAAGGACTGCACTCCCGAAGAACAGGCGAGGCTCACCGAATGCAACTCCGGCATCTACTGCTTCTGCGGCAGACGCCTTACAGAGAATATTGATAAAATCGAAACCAACAACGCGCAGGGCGAGTACTACCTCACCGACATGGTGGAGATCTTCAAGCGCATGGGCGAGCCCGTTGCCGCCACCTGCGCCGACGACTACTCCGAGCTGCTCGGCATAAACTCGCGCAGCCAGCTCGCCACCGCAACCAAGATCATGCAGCTACGCATCAACGAGGGTCTCATGGCCGAGGGCGTTACCATGCTCGACCCCAACCAGGTGTGGGTAGGACCCGAGGTCGCAGTTGGACGCGATACGGAGCTTCTGCCGCAAACCATGCTGTGGGGCAAAACGACCATCGGCGAGGACTGCGTGATTGGCCCGAACACGCGCCTTACCAACGTGTGCGTCGCCGACGGCTGCTCGGTGGAGGAAACGGTTGGCTACGACACGCGCATCGAGACGGGCGTCACCGTTGGTCCGCGCGCGTATTTGCGCCCGGGCACGCACCTTTTGGCTGGTGCGCACGTGGGAACGCACGTGGAGATAAAGAATTCTACCATTGGCGAGAACTCAAAGGTTCCCCACCTCTCCTACATCGGCGACACCACCATGGGATCGGGCGTTAACGTAGGCGCCGGATCCATTACGTGCAACTACGACGGCAAGCACAAGAGCCCCACGACCATTGGCAACGACGTGTTCATTGGCTCCGACACCATGATGGTTGCACCCGTAACCATCGGCGACGGGGCGCTCGTGGGAGCGAGCTCATGCATTACCAAAGACGTGCCGGCCGACGCGCTGGCGCTGGAGCGCTCGCAGCAACGAGTTATTGAGGGTTGGGCGGCTGTGCGCCGCAAGCGGATGCAGGAGGAAGAGTAAATGTACGAGAGTTTGAGCAGGCCCCGCGTCGTCGATAAGGAAATAAAGCTGTACTCCGGCACGGGCAACCCCGAGCTGGCACGCCGCATCGCACAAATACTGCATCTTGAGCTGAGCGGTCTTAAGCTGGAGAAGTTCGCCAACGGCGAGACGTACGCCCGCTTCGACGAGTCCATCCGCGGCGACGACGTATTCATTATCCAGTCCATCGCCGGCGCAAACATCAACGACTTGCTCATGGAGCTGCTCGTCGCCACCGACGCCGCCAAGCGCGCGGCCGTTGGCACGATTACCGCCGTCATCCCCCACTACGCCTATGCGCGCCAGGACCGCAAGTCCGACTCACGCGAGCCCATCACCGCGCGTCTCGTGGCAAATCTGCTCGAGACGTCCGGCGTCGACCGCGTGATTACGCTCGACTTGCACCAGGGCCAAATCCAGGGCTTCTTCGACATCCCCGTGACGAACCTCACGGCCCTGTACCTGCTTGGCGACTACTTCCTGGCGAAGGACTTCGACTGGGATAACACCGTGGTCGTCTCCCCCGACATGGGCCGCGCGAAGGCCGCGAAGAAGCTCGCCGACCATCTTGGCTGCTCGGTTGCCATCGCGCACAAGAGCCGTCCCGGCCATAATCAGGCCGAAGTGATGGGCATCATCGGCGACATCAAGGGCAAGACGTGCATCATCAACGACGACATGATCGATACCGCCGGTACCCTGTGCGGCTCGCTCAACAAGCTTAAGGAGATGGGCGCGGGCGACATCCACGTGTGTGCCACGCATGGCCTCTTTACCGGCCCCGCCATCGAGCGCCTCGAGAACTCGCCCATCGTGGAGTGCGTCGTTACCGACTCCGTGCGCTGCCCGCACGCCAACAAGCCCGGCTCCAAAATCAAGATGATTTCCGTCGCGCGCGAGTTGGCCGAGGCCATCCACCACGTGTACTGCAACGAGCCCACCACCGAAATCTTCGGCGGCGACCTCAACCTGTAACGGCCTGCACCGTACGCCATAACGGCCCGGTTTTGTCTTATGCCAGCGATTGCTGTGCTACCTTCAATCGCTCACTTCGCCCGATTCGTTTTTCGCGGCTCGCATGAGACAAAACCGGGCTGTTTTGCACCGTGCCCGCCCACCGCAATCGCACGGAGGGTGGCCAGGGACTTGCGGAGCCGTCGCGACCCGCCCCGCAATCGCACGTTAGAAGATGTCACGATGAAATGAGGCAACAGTGAGTGAAAGCAAAGAGGTCAAGTTGGTTGCCGGACTGGGCAACCCCGGCGAGCAGTATGCCCTCACGCGGCACAACGCCGGCTTCGCAACCGTAGACAAACTTGCCGAGCGACATGGGGCACGCTATTGGAAGAGTCAGGCGGGGTGCTTGGTTGCGACGGTTCGCATTGCCGGGCGCGATGTGGTCCTCGCCAAGCCGCAGGGCTACATGAACACCTCGGGAGGTCCTCTTTCCAAGCTCATGCGCGAGCTGCGCATTCGTCCCGAGGAACTGCTCGTCGTTCACGACGAGGTCGACCTGCCCGCAGGAGAGATTCGCGACAAGTTTGGCGGAGGGCTCAACGCCCACAACGGTCTGCGATCGATAAAGGCGAAGCTCGGCACCGCTGATTTTGGCCGCGTGCGCGTGGGCATCGGCCGCCCACCCGGAAAGATGAGCGTGGCCGACTGGGCGCTGCGTAAGCTCAAGGGAAGCTTCGCCGAGGAGTTCGACATCACGTGTGAGCGGGCCGCCGACGTGGTTGAGGGCTTGCTGTAGGCACGCGTTGGGGTCGCAGGCAGCGGACGTCGGGCGCGGGACGGCGACATCAGTGGACGTCGGACGCGGGACGGTGGGCGCGGGGCGGCCGGCATCCTCAAACTTATGGGTGCCAAATGTGCCGTCTGACTGGGGTTATCAGCGCCAAAATAGGTCAAACGGCACCCATTACGAAACTTGGGTGCCAAACGTGCCATCTGGCTGGGGTTATCAGTGCCAAAATGGCCCAAACGGCACCCATTACGTCCGACATTGCCGGCTTCCCCAGCAAATCCTCGGTTCGAGCGACCGTACCAGCCGCATGAGCCGCTGTTTCGTTTGCCTGGATGGCCACAACGGCATCCGCCACTGTTAGCGCGCTTCGATTCGGATGTGCGCTATACTACGCTATACTATTCGCAGTGGTAAAAGCAGCAACCTCCAAGCAGCTGCTTCGCTGGAGTGCAAAGGGGGCTACCGTAGAGATGGATCACGTCAACATGCAGCACGAAAAAGTGGTGTCGGAACCTCTTGCGCAGAACCGAAGCGACGCAGCGAACGCGAACACGGTCGCACAGCTCCAAGCGACACTCGCAAGTGCCGCGGACACTGTCCAAGAGCACTTGCAGGCATTCTTTGCCGACCCCGACGACATCGAGACGAACCACCACTTCCGCACCAACATCCGCAGGTTGCGCAGCCTCGTGACGTTCGTCAAGCCGTGGCAGCGCTCGAAGCAAAACGCCGAAACCCAGACGATTCTTCGGGACATCGTCAGGCACACCTCGCTCCTGCGCGAGCTCGACGTGTTCGAAAAGCAGGTACGTGCCAATCCCGACTCCTCCGACGAGCTCATCGCGCTATGCGCAAAAGCTGCCTCCACGGAGCGAGCCAGGGTCCTCGGCACACTTGCGTCCGCATCCGTCACGCAGACATTCAAGAGAGCCATGACACTCGCTAAGAACGTCGAGTGGAAGAGGCGCTATGCCACGCACGGCCTTCCGCAGAGCGCGGTTCGCGCACGATACTACGGCATGATCGAGTCCGTAAGGGCGGACCTCGACGTCTTGGACCTCTCGGACGCGGAGCGTACGCACGACGTTCGCAAACGTGCGAAGCGTGCTCGCTATGTCGCGGAGCTTTACGCCAACATCTTAGGGGCAGACGCCATGGACGTCGCGAAGGACATGACGGCGCATCAAGACGGCCTTGGCGACATTTGCGACGCACGAGCCAACATCAGGCTCATTGACGAGTTCCTAAAGCAAGAACTCCCCGAATCCGTAAGACGAGAGCTTATCCACCTGCGGACTCAAAACGAAAGCTTCCTTTGCGACGCTCTCCACACCCCCTAAACGTTCTTCCCCGCGCACATCGCGAACCTATCACCATGAACGCCTGGGAGTAGCGTCAGTAGTGATACGACGAGGAAAAGATTGCGGCCAAAGCGCGGTCGCACGAGCTAGAAGAAGATGAAACCGAGTCGCGAAAACGCCCTCGCAAACTAATGTAAAACCGCCATGGTACGGGATTATTCCATGTCCAATTACATTAGTTTTCACTTATCAAGTGAACGAATCCGCAGCTCAACGAGCCGCACGCCTAAGGAAAAGAGTCTTAGAGTTCCATAACTCTATCTGCGGATTCCATGTGTCAAACAGAAGCATAGTAGCCAACTATTGTAATAGAGCGTGCAATTACATTAGTTGGGAGCGCCATGATACGCAAGCAGTCCTCGAAACACGCAGCAATAGGCCAGTCTCATCAGAGCGTATCAACGATTACATTGCGGAGACGAGCTCATCACCTTCGCAGACCAACCTCGCCTCAAAATCCAGTCATGATTATCACGGCCGTCGGTCATGCGCGCGGCATCAAGGTCGGTCGGCATCAGATTATTGTCATATGGAGTTCTCAATACCAACTGGCAGGGATGCACCACATCGATTGGGCAGATAGTACATGTTTCCCCGCATCTCGCATTGTTACAGTTTACGACCTTGGAAGCTGAGCGCGCATGTGACGATTCCATCGCGCCATCGCAGCACTTTGACAAGTGAGTCTCAATGGAACACTACGCATGCATCAGTCGATGGTATACCTCACGCGGCGTGCGAAAGAAGATTCTACACCGTGCTCTTTCTAATCGCTGTTGTATACTTATGTATGGAATAGCATGACGATGATATTGGGCACTATCGGACTTGGAGGAGCGCTCATGGACAATACCCAAGAGCTCAGTATCAATCAACCGGCAATTGACAATACAAATGCCGTAGCCCGCGTCTCCTACTCCTTCGAGGGCGAACAACAGTTTATAGATAGGTATGGCAACATTGTCACCGATGAGAACGAAATAGACAGGTTTCGCAAGCGCAAAGGATTTCGGCAAGAAGTGGCGAGAGCAAAAGAAGCTATGAGTAAAGAGGTTGCCGCCTTGATAGCCAAGGATGACGAGACACGTCGTGCCTACTCCATGTGGCATAGAGACTCCCCGCCCGTACTCTCGTCAATCGACTTTCAGAATGCCCTTGGCGAACTCTCACTTACCGAGCTGGAGTCTATTCCTTATGAAGAGCCAGAGCCAACAAGGGAACAAGTTGAGCAGCTACTTATCCTTGAAGCCCTGCAGAAGGTGCGAACGATAAATATCTTTCGAATTCGTAAACTTCGCAATGAGTATGTAGAGCAACACCTTGAAGAGCGTTTTGCAGATGCTATCTCCGCTTGGGAGGAGCGCCGAAACGCGTATATAGCCGAGGAATCAAGAATCGTCGCGGAGGAGAATCTAGCGCGAAAGACGCAATACGAAGAAATGCATGTTCAGTTAGAAGCAGCGCTTTCGGGTGATAAACAGTATGTGGATGATACCGTTGCAACATGGGCGAAAGACTGCGACTTACCAATAGACGTCTCTTTTAGTGGCTCATTCGACGCTGACACTAACACTGAGACCCTCGAGGTCATGCTTCCGTGCATTGACGCTATTCCCTCAACATATCTGACTCAACTCAAAAATGGTTCCGGTCGAAAGAAACAGCTCTCCAAGGCCGCCCTAAACGATTTATATGCAAACTGTACGTTTAGCCTACTCATCTTTTTAGTTTCAAATATATTTAACGTTAGCCCAGCAATTAACGTTGTTATTACCAATGCTTATGCTGAACAAAAGAAGGCTTTCGGGATAACAACAACCGAGTGCATTTTGACTGCTCGGTTTACCAGAGATCAGCTCAGATCTGTGTATTTTGAAACTATCAATCCGAGAACGTACTTGGAGGAAATTGGCGCATCCTTCGCACTGCGATCAAACTGCTCTTTCAAGTCGGTCACACCCTTTAGAGTGGAGAGAGGGCAGCAATGACGAAAAAGATTGGATTGCCAGTACATAAACCCAGAAATGATGTACACGCTAGCCAACGAAAAGAATTATGGTTCTCTCCTGTGAATCAGGATGAGCTTACAAAGGCTATTCAAAATGAGGGCATACGCAACCGCCGAGTTTCAATTGTGGCTATAGTCGTAGCAGCACTCGTCCTTCTCTACATTCGGTAAGCGATACTGTCGAAGGTCAGCTTGAACGGGTTAAAGAGTCACCGAAGCAGTTGAAAGATGACAAGCTGGCACGCCTCTATGACAAGGGCTTTTACTTAATTACAGGCGACTTCGACGCGAATACACCCGGCAAATACTTCCTCACCGTTGAAGCGACCGACAATCATGGAAATAACAAATCAAAAGAATTCAGCATCACCGTTGAGCCTGCACCCATACCCGAACCAGCGCATGAAACTCCTGTCGAATCAACCGAGGAAGCAATCCCAGTGGAAGTCCCAGCGGAGACGGAGCCGCAGCAGCCACAACAAACCTACATCATCAACACAAACACCCATGTCTATCATCATCCGAGCTGTAGAGCAGTGCGACAGATGAAAGAGGACAACAAGCGGGAATTTGTAGGCACAAGCCAGGAGGTTCAAGACATGGGTTATACGCCTTGCCAGATATGCTACCCATGATACTCACATGGCGGGTTGGTCATCATTCGAGAGCGCTTTTCTTACCCTACCAACTTCCACACCCACATTAACACGACCTAATATTCGCCTCTACGCATTTGGCGAAAACGTGCCCGTCGCATAGTCAATCGCGTATCCCTTTGCAGCGTTGTAGACCTCGACGCGTACGTCAAGAGACCCGTCGGATGAGCGCATGTCGACGATTACGCTACGACAGACAAGTTCACTGCCTTCGTAGACAGGTGTTGCCACATAAGCCAGCCAGCCATCAGGATTGTCGTCGAGCCACATGCGTGCGAGGTTCTCACAGTAGCCCATTCCACCGGCATACTTGCCGTTCGAGCCAACGTTTTGCATGCGCGTTCCCGTGACAAGGTTCTTCTGGATATCGTCACCGCCGAGCGACTTGGCGATGAGGTGCGAGCGGTTCCAAAACTGTCCGTGGTAGATGTCACCATTCGCTTGCGGGATATCCACTTCGGGGTTATCTCCCCACCCAGAGGGAGATATCGACGATAGACTCTTGCGATTCCTCGCACGCCCCGCCTCCATCATGTCGTGGGTAACGCATGCAGCAGCTTGCCCGCTCCGCCCCAAGGCATCAAGCGGCGAATACACCGCTGTACCAGGCTCGGGAATAGTAACAACCTCAGCGTTGCCTACAATTCGATAGTACTCAGGAGCAGCTTCTTCCGACCATGTTGTATATGTAAAGGTCGCGTTTGCTCCATTGTCCGTGGAATCCGACTCTTCGGATTTGGCTTTCTGCTGGTCGTTGCCGTCTTGCTGAGTTTTGTCGCCCCGGACACCATCTTGGCTGACATCGAGAGTACCAACCCCGTCGTCATTTTCTTGGCTCGAGGTATCAAGATGGTTCTCAGGCTCTTCCTGCATGGTTGACTCACCTTCAACCGCCTCGTCATCCACAACCACATTGAGTTCTACAGTTTCCGGATCGTCCTCGACCACAGTAAGTTCGACGACACTTGTCGCTACCGTTTGGTCTTCGTCTGTCTCGCCACATCCACCTAGCACGAGGATCATCAAAAGCACAAGGATGAACGAAAGTACGGGGAGCGATGCTCGAGATACAGGCCGACATGTCATTCTCAACGACAAAACACAGGCACCACTGCTCGTCTGTACCTTTTCGCGTCCTCCACGCTCGTCCCGACGGCAAGGAACCATTCGCATAAGGCGTTCACCTCAACTTAGAGATATGATATCTTTCCATCCACTATAACATATGTTTTATCTTTACTCACTGATTTTGTTCCATCGCCCCAAAACAACCATGTTGGTAATTGCGGGGACGCGTGGCACGATGTTTCCCAAACGGACAAGTTATGCAAAAATGGCGTCATTCGCGACGCAAGGAGAGACCTATGAAAATCAAGCTCACCCGCACTTCGCAAGACAGCCTCAACAAAATCCTGAAGAAGAGAATGAACGCAGCCGAGGCTGCCGATTACCTCCGCAACAAACCCACAGTGTTTCGCAGCTTCGGCGAGACTCTCTCCGGCATGTTCGCGGGAGACGACCTCGTAGGAACGTTGCGCGCATACTACCTTGAGCTCGACCCCACGCTCAACCCGCGCACGGTTACCAGGAAGCTCCAAAACTGGACCAAGGACCGCAACCTCCCCTCGCGCGACGACATATTCAGGATTGCCTTTGCGCTTGGACTCACCGAGGAGGAGCTGGATTATTTGCTTGCCATCGCCACCGGATACTGCATCCAGTATCGCGACGGGCGCGAACTCGTGCTCGCGTGGTTTTTGCGCAACGGGCTTCCGTACGAAGAGGCACTCGCGTTCTTCGAAACGCTGCCTGCGTACAAACCCGCCAACGCACTGCCTTCCACCACGCACACGCAACTCACCCATCAATTCGAGACTTCGTCGTTCACCATTTACACCACCGACGACCTGCGCGCATATTACTGCGTCAACCTCCATCGCTTCGGCACGCAACATCTTAGGGCCTACTTCTACTTCGACCGATACCTTGAGCAGCTCGTTCAGCCCACTCCACTGCCCGGCGAGAAACCAAGTGCACCCTTCTCCATCGACACGGTAATGGAGGAGTATCTCGCGCTCAACATGCCTCCCGGTCGGCGTCGCACCAAGCTTACAGTAGTGCAAAAGCTTATTAAACAAAACTGGCCCAACACGACGGCTCTCACCAACATGAAAAACCACGTTATCGACGTGCCTCTCTTGCCTCACGATTTATTCTGCGAGAACGACACCGTCTATTCCGTTACCCCATGGGAAGCCAACACGTCAATCGGCAAGATCATTATGTGTTCCGACACGACCATCGGGGCGGAAGTGCTATGGCGCGTCATCGGACCAATCGTCGACGGTCTGGCCATGCTGCACGACGCAGGTTTGATACACGGAAACATCTGCCCGCCGAATCTGGTTGTTCACAACAACGTCGTGCGTCTCGTGCTCGAAAGTGCGTCCATCAACTATTTGGCCGTTGAGCAATGCGGAAGGGATGCCGCCGCGGCAAGCGGGCCATGGACCGACGTGTACGGTTTGTGCGCAACAATATATGCATGCATCACGGGCATCCATCCGATGCAGGCGCTCAGCCGCATCGCAGCTCGCAAGCTTGCCCCGCCCCGCGCCTCCGCCCCGCCGCGCCATCGCGCTCGTAGCTCGTCCAGTACTCCTTCACGCGCCGCCCCGGCGTGCCGACTTGTGCGGAACGCCGCACTAGCTGCTTAAACATATTTACTTGTCTGCCGCCCTCCTCGGGCGTCGCGACGCAACCTACGAAGACGCGTAGTGGATGGTTGCTGCAAAGAGCCCTTGGTTGTCCTCGTCAATCTCAATCTGCTTCCACTGCTCTTTTGTCCCCAAATAATAGATGTCCTTCAATGCGTCACACATGAAGAAAACAGTTGCCTCAATGGTCTTTACACTTGCTGGAATCGTAGCGCTCGCCAGCTTGTCGTTACCCCAAAACAACGTGGACGGAATCGTTTCGAGGTTCTTGGGCAGCTCGATGCTTTCGATGTTGTCGCACCCCTCAAAGGCGCTGCTCCCAAGCTTCGTTACACTGCCGGGAAAGTGGATTTTCTCGAATTCCGCAAACGCGAACTCCTGCGCTTCTTCGACGCCGTCGGGCACCGTGTACTCTTTGCCGGGCTTCGATGCGGGATACTGCACCAAAACGGTCATCTCCTTGTTGAACAGCACGCCATCGACCGCCCGAAAGCGCCTGCTCTCCTCAGACACGACGATCGCTTCGAGGCCACCGCAACCCTGCAATCCACACCAACCAATGGCCAAAACATCCTTCCCAATGGTGATGACCTTCGCCCCACCACAAGACCTGAATGCATTCTCGCCAATGTTCCTAACACCATCCTCAACAGTTATGGAGGTAATGATGTCTTGATAGCCGGACCATGGCTGTTGCACCGCTTGGGCAGTGTAGTCCCAAATGCAATTGTCCATCCGTCCTTCGCCGCTTATGACGAGCGCCCCGTCATCGTACAGGGCCCATTGCACATCCCCCGTGGTGCCATAATCGAGGGGTTCTCCATTATGATTCACAACTTCGGAGCCGTCACTTGGCACCGCCACCGTGGGAGACTCGTGCTGGAACTCGCGCCCACGGGAGATAATTGCAGCCAATGCGGCAACGGAAGCGGTGACGCCCGCGCCAATAAAGGCGCGACGAGTTACACGTTTTTGCCACCACGGCGCGTTCGGCGCAACCGCCACATCAGCATAGAGCTCCTCCTCGAGTCGTGCCATGGTTTTTATGCGCCTGCGCGGACGGACGCTCAGACCACGCATCAGCGCCCGCTCCTGCCGACCCGTAAGGACGACGCCCAGCTCATGTGGCGGGCGAAGGTCATCCCCGATGGTGCGATCGACGGACGCAGGCGGCGTGTTCCCGGTAAGACAACGATACAGCGTGGCGCAGAGGGCATAGACGTCCGTCCACGTCCCCTGGCCCCCACTGGAGTACTGCTCGACGGGAGAGTAGCCCACCTTGAGCATGGAGGTCATGGTATCGTCGTCGCCCGCACTCTCCCGCGCGCACCCGAAGTCGATGAGGCGAATACGCTCTCCTTCCAACATGATGTTTTCCGGAGAGATGTCGCGGTGGATGAGGCCCGACTCATGGAGTTCGCGCAGCGCGGGGAACAACGGCCTGACGAGAGAAAACAGCTCATCGGGCGCTATGCGTCCGCCGCGCTGGTCCGCAAGCTCCTCCAGCGTCGTGCCCTGCACGTACTCCATAACGAGATAGGCGGTGTTGCTCTCTTCGAAAAAGTCACGCGTTCCAACCACGACGGGGAGCTTCTCCAGCTGCGCAAGCCGCCGTGCCTCTTCAAGAAAGCGTTCTCGGCCACGCTCGAAGTCTTCTTTCGGTGTACCCGAATAGCATGCCACCTCATTTGACACCGACGCAATCCTCGATGCCTGACCAACCGGAAAAAACTCCTTTATGGCAACCCGTACCCCCAGCGTGAGGTCGCGCCCCAAGTACGTAATGCCAAAACCGCCGCTGCCCAGCAAGCGTCCCACAACATAGCGGTCACCACGAAGCTGCGTGAGGGGCTGCAGGTGAAATGGGAGGGGCACATAGCTCGTTGTGTCCCGACCGCACGCGGGACAGTAGCATCCCGCGTCGATAAAAGCCATGCAGTATGGGCAATGAGTTTGAGCCACTGCTTGCTTCCCTTCCTCGGAACACGGCGCGGCTACGGACGTCACCAGACGCAATCGTTTTGCGGCGCAATCGTACCATAGGCACCTTGCTGAATAAAAGGTTCGGGATGGCTTCTCGACGCGCCTTCTGGATTCACGTTTTGCTTGGATCGTTTGGCGTGCGGGCCGTGACTTGGACAGAATCGCCACCCTTGCGGCAATTCTCTGCTATATTAGCGAATGTCCTGCTCAGGATTGCCAAAGCCCATGAGCGAGAGTCCGACCCCGCGCCTTCGCTGGCGGGGCTTGGGACGATTCGCGCGCACGGAGAGCAGGTACTCGGACACATTCGCGTAGTCGATCCCGTCGCCGAAGGGATTGCGGGCCGACTCGCCGCAGTAGAGCACCGCGCGGGATGCGATGCGGCCAAACCTCCGCTCCGCCTCGCTCACAACACGCTCGTCACGCAGCCACCTGCCCTGCCGTTCGTCGCGCCTCTCGGTGTGCTTCACCTCGTACAGCGCACAGGTGTTCGATGCGGAATCGCGCACCACCATGTCAATCTCGTACTCGAACATCCCGCTATGCCCCGGCACGGGCCCGTGCCCTGCCAGCTTGAACACGTCGTGCGTGTCGGCAAGGGCCGTCTGCGTCTCGTGCAAGACAATCTCCTCCAACATGCGTCCCATCACGTCCTCTGCCGGAGCGAGCCATCACGTCCGAGAGAAACGCCGCACCGTCGATGAAGTCGTCGGCGAGCGTTACCTCGTCCACGAATACGTTGCGCACTCCTACGGACCTCAGACGACGCAGGTCGTTGGCGAGCTCTCGCATGGAGGCACCCGGCGTGAGCTGGACGAACGCGGAGCGGCGCAACTCGTCCTCGTCCATCTCCGAAAGCACCTGGAGCATCGCGGTCGATTTGCCGGTCCGACGCAGCCCATACAGCACGCACACGTACGGTCCCCTCCCGCGCAGGAAGCCGCGCAAGTCGTCGACAAGGTCCCTGCGCTCCCAAAGGCGCTCCTCCTCGAACAGCGGACGCAACTGGTCTCCAACAAAGACATCCAAGGTATACGTTTGTCCGCTCGTCTCCATAACGCGCCTCTCGTCGCCGCCTCGTATGAAGTGTAGCACGCACAAGGGAGGCGTTGCATACGCAGACGAGACAAAGGGACACGGACCATGCCCAATCAAGGATTCGCACCTCAGGGATTCGCACCGAAGCATATGTACAGAGGCGGCACCAGCGACGTGACCACGGTGTAGCCACCGAATCACCCGTCTCCGAGCCAACGTAGAAGCCAGTAGGACTCGTCCTTGGGATCTCCCTGCGTCGGAGTTCCGCTTGCCAACCCCCTGCGAAAGAGCTCAATCATCTGCTTCGGCGTTCGCGTGTCGATGGGAGCGCGGCCCAAAAGCTTCCGGTCTCTCGTCACGAGGTAGTTCGCTTTCGAACGCTGACAAGCCGCCATCACGAGGTCGTCCTCCAAATCGTCGTGCGTGTCGCGGAACTTGTCGGCGAGGTAGAGGTCGCTGCCATCCACCGGAATCGCAGTCCCAATCTCTCGCATCTCGTGAACGCATTCCCAAGCCAAACGCTTCGCGGCGATCGCAAGTTCTTCGGTAAGACGATTGGACTCACGGGCCCACCGCTTGTTGTCGACCATCACCTGCCAGTACACGTCGAGAACCGACTGCGCGGGAAAGACAATCGACGCATCGTTGTTACACGCCAGACGCAGCAACTCAAGGGCCGATTCGCGTCCAGGCCTGTGGGGAAGGTATATGTCCAGCCAGACATTGGTGTCGACCAGAATAATGGGCGGGCTCTCAAACATCCCCTACCAGCCTCTCGCGATTACGCTCTAGGCGCTGCTCGTACAGCACATCGCGCATCTCGTCTTCCGTGAGGGGCCAATACGTTTCCGAATCGAGGCCGAACTGCAGCTCGAAACCCTCTTGTCGTCGGCGGATTCGCTCGACCATGGCATCCCCGAGCGGCGTTCCTTCCGCCGCATCAGTCGGTTTTACGTCTGCCGCAAGCACCCTTACAAGCTGGTCGAGCGACTCTCTTCCCTGCGCGACCTTCGCCCATACGGCACGTACGAGCTGGGACGGACTGACTTCCGCCAAGGCGAGAACCTCATCGCCTTGAGCCTTGAGGGCGGAGTTCATACGAATGTTTACCTGCGCCATCGCGACTGCGCCACGTGCCATGCGAATCCCTCCAATAGCACGATGTGTTGGCCTTAGCATCTGTGTGCTAACATACGTTAGCATACTTCTACTAGCAGCTCAACAATCTTCTAGGAAAACCTTGCTCATCATCCCACTCAACAGCTGCGCGAATATGCCGAGCCACCCTACCGCTCGTCGAACTCGTTTCATACAAGGCAGGTGCCTTGAATGGTGCCCGCACTGCATGGTAAGGCACTATCTTCTTCATGAGCGGTAGGAAGAACGGCAGCCTGGCCAGCTTCTGGATGCCTGACGGGTCGAGGAAAGCCCACATGTTCTCCGAGACGGCCTTGTAGGCCTCCTCTTCGTTTGCGCCGTGCGCCTGAAGCACTTCGTAGAGTGCGATGGAGGTTAGAATCTGCGCCAGATGCGCGCGATTGCCCTTGTCGCACCACTGCGACTCCTCCACGAGCAGCTCGTCCATACGTTCATAAACATCCTCCCGCACGTCGGCGGGCAGGGTGGGAAAGTAGTTCCGGTACCTGCTCTTTGCGACAAGCTCCTTGGGTTCATATCCATTCATGGCGTCCTCTTCCTGATAAAACCATGCGGTTGATGAGGTTGGGCAAGATTGACTTACCTGCAATGTAAGGAGAATGCGTCGGGGCATGCGCCATTCGATAAGGTCTTATGCTGACTGCATCTTCCAGCTGGCGGCTTCCTCCCCGAGCCTTATGAAGCTGCTGTATTTCTCGCTGCTTCCGAGCAGCTCTTCGTGGGTGTCACTGCTAATCGTATCCCCGTCGAGCACCACGATTTGGTCGGCATTCCGAATTTGCATTGCCCTGGCCATGGCAATCCGCTACCGTTCGCCGCCCGACAGCCCTCTGGAAGCGCCGTTGACAGCAACAACATTCCGTGTTCCGGCCGCGAAATCTCCCCGATGCTTGCCAGGGGGTTTGACTCTCGTTCCCTCACGTCTCATATACCTCCCGCAAGCCAAACAACGCCATGAACCCGCACCTCATTAAGGCCCACCTAGAGCCTGAGGTGGACCGTCTTCACCATGTCGTGCAAATCAGCGGCCACCATGCGCTTCTTCTCCCTTGTGACCTCGGGCATTTTTCGCCCATCGCCGTCCCTTACCAAAGAAACACGGCAATGCGGTTATTGACGTTCTTCCCAAGCGTGGCAGCGAAGAGCTTGCCGCGCAGGGTGTGCTTGCGCATCTCCTCGTTGTAGCTATGCTCGGAAAGCAAGGTCATGCGCGGTTCGAGCTCCACGAACTCCGCCCCGCTCTTTGTCCCCCACTTAAAGGTGGCGTTGGTGCTTTTTATGGCGTCGTGCTGCTTGGAGTGTTTGACCATGAACATGGAGTTCATCTCGGCCACCAGGTAGCCATGCTCGAAGCTGTCGCAGAGCATATGCAGGCAGGTGGCTGTCTGCTCCTTGGTAAAGTACTCCAGCACGCCCTCCAAGACGACGATGGTGGCGGAGCGGTCGCGTGGCAGCGCCGCCGTCCACGCGCCGTCGAGCGCGTCTCCGTTCATCATCGTGCAGCGCGGGCGGTCGTCGTAAACCTTACGCCGCACGGCAATCTGGTCGGGAAGGTCCACGTCGTACCACTCTATCTGTCCGTTGTCTACTTGGATGAACTTATCGTCAAAGCCGCAGCCCAGGTTGATGCAAAGGGCATCGGGGTAGCGTGCAATAAGGTCACGTAGTGCATCGGCAAACATGATGGTGCGTGCAACCACGCCCTCATGCGAGAGGAACGGGTCGTACTTGCTCACGTCCACGCCCAGCGCGTCGATAATCTGGGCCGCCTTCTCGTCACGAATGCGCGGGTTGGGCCGTGCCGTCTCGCTCGCACGAATAGCAAGCGTGACGAGCGCCGTCTCCTGTATGTCGCCAAACTGTAGGTCCATGGTGCTCCTTTGTTGGGTGTCGTTTGTGTTTTGGCCTCATTGCGTCTCGAAGTGTTAGTATATGCTAACTGTTCTGGAATAATCGTAATGTGTTAACACTGACTAACTATCCACGAAAAACGTAGGCTGCGACGCACTAAGGAACGAGGTGGCAAACGTGGACAAGAGCATTGCCAAACACACCAAGGCGTTTAGGAGAGCGGCGAAATTTGCCGGAGTCCACGATGCGGACACATGCGTTGCCTCCTTTGAGCACCGGCTAAAGGACATGTACGCCTCGGAACTGTTCCACACTCATAACGTATACCCAACCATCAACGTTGAACGTGTGTACGCAGTGATTGCGATGTGCTTCGAGCTCCGTGAATGTGGCCTTACCGACGCGCAGATCCTCAACAGCGTGGAACGGGCATACGACGGCAAAAGGCGGATGCATTCCATTCTGCTGAGCTCAATTGACCTTTTGCCCTGCAGCTACGCAATCGTAAGACGTTGGAACATATCCGATTACAAAAACCGCATGGCAGACGGCAGCATTGACTACGACTTCTTTGAGGTACGCGAGCATTCGTTTGAGTACCGCATTAGCGGCTGCCGATATGTTGACATGTTTGAGGCCTGGGGCATACGGCAGCTCTGCAAGGCGTTTTGCGAGACCGACACGCGCTCGTATGCCTGTCTTACGCGCCACGTCGAGTTCATACGCCACGAAGATCTGTCGGACGGGGATTCCTGCCACGACGAGGTTTTGGAACGTGCGCACCGATTGCACGCGAAGCCAACTGCAAGCGCTCATACACGGACGTTCTTATCTGCAAGGTCACGCGACGAAGGGAAGCCAACAATGAGAAAAACGGCACGCGAGCTGCTTGAGGCCAAAAAATACGATTTGCTGATTACCATGCTGTGCGATTGCTTTGGCGCGGATGGCAAGGCCAAAATCTGGGCGAGCGCGGAGCGACGGCTCGATGGCTTTCTTGCCACCACGGCCACGGTGTCCGACGGGGAACGGATGCACGCCGAGGGGTTTATCTACCCCATGTGCGCACTCTTTTTGGCCATCGCGGAATACTGCAGCCGCGAAGAGGCGAGGCAGATCTGCGCCGACTTCATGCGAGAGACGGCGCAAAAGAAGGGCGAGGCACTGCAAAAGCTGTTGCACGCGCCTGGCATGCAGAGCCTCTTTATGAAGTGCTTTGGCCTTTTGGGCAGTCGCCTCTTTGGCGAGAAGGCCGGCTTTGAGCAACGGATATACGAGTCCACAACCCGCCGCCTGCGCATGGACATTTTTGCCTGCCCGTACCTGCGCCACTGCACCGCTGCCGGAGCTCCCGAGGTCGCTCCGCTCTTTTGCGCCAACGACGAGTACGTGTACGGCAACCTGCCCGGCATAACGTTTGGGCGCAGCGGCACGCTCGCGAACGGCGCCAACCGCTGCGACTTTGAGCTCACGCGAAATCAAGACTAGCGACGGCGGCGCCGCGGCCTTGACCTGGGTGGTCGCGTATACCTCATTCGTTGCCAAGTCCTTCAGCCTGATGTTGAGGGTCTCCGTTCCCACATACGACGGATCATGCGTCAATGTGTTTTGTTTCACGAGCGCAGCAGGTGGGCGCGCACGCGGGCGATTTCGTCGTCGGTGACGCCGCACTCCCCCAGGTACCCCTCGAACGAGCCGTACGCCTCCATCAGGCGGTCGTACACCGCCTCGATTGCCGCGCGGCGCAACAGCAGCTCGTCGCTCGGCGCAAAGCGGTTGTTATAGATAAAATCATCCACCTCCTCGACGGAGCCGAACGAGTAGCAGTAGTCGGCGACTGTGCGCTCGCGGCTCGCCCCCGCCACGCCCAGCAGC
>JAFWMH010000070.1 GCA_017510785.1 Atopobiaceae bacterium
ACTACCTGATCTCGCCGCTCCCGAACCTGGACGTGGTGGCCGAAGGGGCGTAGGCTGCCGCCGGCGACGACGAAACCCCGAAGACCGAACGAGGGGCTGCGGACATTCCCGCCGCCCCTTGTCACCCGTTCAGCGAAGGATGTGTCACCAGTTATTTAATGACAGTTCCTAAGTGGCCCGTGGGTACACAACCCCGCTAACGTGTATCAGTGGTGCCACTTAGAAGGCTTGCGCCCGCCAAACGGCGTCCTCGACACACTCCGGGGCACGGAGACCCGACGAAAGGTGACGGTGGGGCTCGACGGTCGTCGATGGGCCCACGACTGGGGACGCGGAGGGCCTCGCCGAGGGGCCGCGCGGCCAGCGAACCCAAAATAGTGGGCACGTGGTTTTGAACGGTCGTGCAAAAAGCCCAGTTCACGACGGCCATGGCATAAATATCGCAATATCTCGTGCCCACTGGCTAAAATACACAGTGGGCACGATATGTTTCGTCAAACCGAGGAGTGGCCCGGAGGAGCGACCGCGCGCAGTTCCGCAGGAACGAGGACTGTGTGAGCACGGCGCTCTCCGGGCCATGGACGGGGCAGTTGACCATTCTTTGGGGGCAGGCTTGCCCTCGGGATCCGCCGTTCCGGCGCAATGAGGCCTCTTACGGACACTTTTGACCCTTTAATAACTGTCCATACAACAACCTGCGCACTCTGCGGCCTCGGGCGGGGCGCTAGAAAGCGGTTGTCGTCGGTCGACGTACACCCGGTACGACTCCCGCATCCGCCCGCCCCCGCATCCGCTCGCCCCTGCATCCGTGCGACGGTCGCAAGCCATCGCAGGTTATTGTCTGACGGTTCCTTAGGTTAAAGTGTTCGCGGAAGCGTTCTCGCCCAAGCCTTCTACCGGACTGTTTTGCGGCGTATCGCGCTGACGCTCGAATCCTTTGGGCCGTGAATGATGAGTACTGGGCTTACACTGGGGAGAAGTGTCAGTCGAATGTGACTGTGGTGGAAATCCTGTGCAGCTGTGATTAGAGGCTTCCGCCGACGCCCATTTCAAAAATCAAATCATAAATGGTCTGGTCGATTCACGAGGACGCTGAGTCCCCATTTGGCCACCGCGCCGTACGGTTCGTAAGCTGGGGCGACGTGCCATCGGTACAAAGGCGGCTCGCGGGGTAGCGGAATGGGCGATTGCACCCCGTGAACGCAGGATGTTATGGAAGGGACGCGAAATGACAGTAACAGACGAAATGATCCGGTTCGAGGCAGACATGAAGGCTTCTCTAGCGCTTCGGGAAGAGCTTGATGCCGTCATGAGGCGCATCGCAGACGAAGGCGTGGTCGAGAGCGACATCGAACTGATGGCGAAGGCGGCGGCGGAGCTGGGGTATGCGATTACGACGGCGGAGCTGGAAAGGTCGCTTGCCGAGCAAGAGGAGCTCGACAGCGCTGAGTTGGAGAAGATTGCGGCAGGCGTAGGGAAAGACCATGACGTGGATGGGCACGATCTATGGTGTCTTACCGCATGGCATTGCTTTACCGCAACGTTACACACCACGCCCTCCGACGGCGGCAAGGAGGAGCCCTGCTGGAAGTCCTATACGTGCTTCTTCGTAAATAAAAAATGACGCGACAGATAGCGTTTTTGCTTGGCAGAACATAAGCGGTCGTTGCACTGAGCGGCACAATAGTGGGTCGATACCGCGCTTGCTGACGAGCGAAACGAGTTTGTCACATGGCCTCGTGCGGGAGCAACAAGTCGTAGAGATTCACGTGAAGGCCGCGGTAATCGGGGCAGACGAGCTCAAGAACAGCCACGCAGCTTTCGGCAGTGAACTGCGCTATCCAGCGCGCCTCCTTGAGAAGCTGCTCAAGTGGAGCGTCGATGGATACCCGTTCGCGCCGGAGGGGCCTTCCGCCTCCCTGTCCTTCCGCCTCCCTGTCCTCAAGAGCGAGGTGTGATTCTAGACTTTCTACGTCCTGAGCAGATTCAGCCGCACTATGTCGCTCGAAGTTCGAGCACAAGTAGTCCTACCCGCTTCCCCGCGCCAGATAATCATCCGCAAAAAGTTGTTCGGGGCAAAGGCGTGCCGTCCATTCGCAAGTAGCAGAGAAATCCCAGCTAGAGCGCCATGACACGGAGCGTGTCGCCGATGTGACGACGCGGCTCTTTCCCTATGTCCCCACGGTAGGTACCTTTGCTTGGACATTGAGCCACCGAATGAGGGGAGAATTGAAGTGAAAGAGACGAAAAGGGCGAGAAGGGGCCTCGTGGCGGGGACGGCACTTCTGGTGACCTTCGCACTCTGGACCGCGCTGGTGCAGATTGTGGACGTGCGGCCGGTCGGACAGAATGGCACCGACGTGGGGTTCGCGACGTTCAACGTGTGGTTCCACGGGGTCACGGGCGTGCACATGGGAATCTACACAATCACGGACTGGCTCGGCCTCGTGCCGATTGCTGTTTGCCTGTGCTTCGGAGTCTTGGGAGCCGCGCAGCTGGTCGGGCGGAGGAGCCTGATCCGGGTGGACGCCGATCTTCTCCTTCTCGGCGCCTACTACATCGCTGTGATTCTCTGCTATCTGGCCTTCGAAATGGTCCCCATCAACTACCGCCCCATACCCATAGACGGTATTATGGAGGCGTCGTATCCTTCATCCACGACGCTTCTGGTCCTGAGCGTCATGCCGACGTTGAAGTTCCAGGTGGACCGAAGGGCGAAAGGCTCGGCGGCTAGGGGCGCCGTCACCACGTTCGTGATCGCGTTCTCGGCGCTCATGATGCTTGGGAGGTTGGTCGCGGGCGTGCACTGGGCAACCGACATCGTCGGGGCGGTTCTGCTGGCGGCCGGGCTGTATATGCTGTATGGGTCGGCGGTCGCGTTCACGGACCGTATGAAGACCGAACCGCGGGTGGAGGGATGAGGATGGAATTCAGCGAGAAGCTGCAGGAGCTAAGGAAGGCGCGCTCTCTTACGCAGGAGCAGCTCGCTGCGGAGCTCTACGTCTCGAGGACGGCCGTGTCTAAGTGGGAGTCCGGCAGGGGTTATCCGAGCATCGACTCGCTCAGGGAGATATCGCGCTTCTTCTCGGTTACAATCGACGAGCTCATCAGCCCGGACGAGGTCGTGTCGGCCGCGCAGGAAGATAAGAGGACGTTCACGCGCAGGTACGCCTCGTTGGTGTGCGGCATGCTAGACGTCTTGCCGGCGCTACTCCTGATCGTGCCGGTGTTTGGCAACGGTCCCGGCGACCCCGCCTCGGTGAGCCTGCTCTCGCTCAGCGGCGTCAGCGTGTGGATAAAGGCGACCTTTGCCGCATACGTTGGGGTGACGGTGCTGTGCGGCCTCTGCGAGGTCGCGGCCTCCCGCACGGATGCAAGCTGGGGGAGGGCGGCTCTGGTGGCGGGGATCGGCCTGTCGGCAGTCAGCGTGGCCGTTTTCATCCTGGCGAGGCAGCCCTACGCCGGCATCACCTGCTTCGCGCTGCTTGCGACGAAGTCCCTTCTGCTCTGGAGGCGCGACCGCTAGGGGGCTGCTCGCCTTGCATGGGCAAGCACAAGGCCAATGTGATAAACGCTCACATCATCTTGTATTGTGTGAGTGTTTATCATAAACTGTTGCTCAGGTACAACGACATGCGCAAACTATACGGCTCCGTTTAGCAAATCGGCAAGGTGTTGCTTGCATCGTTGGCGCGCAGAATGTAGGGTGCGGCAATGCTGACCAGAAAGGCCAACATGAAATTCGAAGACCTGACCCCAGAGCAACAAGAGCTAGTGAAGACCTGCAAAACCCCCGAGGAGATGTTTGAGGCTGCAAAGTCGATAGGCTACGTGCTTTCGGACGAGGAGCTGGACGCGATGTCGGGCGGTGGGTTTTGGGATTTCGACGATTCCAACGTATGTCCTACTAGATACTAGCGGTCTCCCTGCGCTCTCTTGCGGTTGAAGAGTATCCGCCACGATTTGTGAGAAGTCATTGCCGGGGCCGTTGAGCGCTTCGGGAGGCGCGTCCTCGCGGTGCGCAGGTGTAAAACGGAAAGCATGCGTATGGATAATCAAACGATGCAAACGATGACTGCGGCACGGCAGCGCATTAAGCAGGGTCAACGAGTTTGGAAGTACATCCACGATGCAAATACCGCGTCCGTGGAGGATTTTGCAAAAATCGCGGTAGAGGATGGCAAAACGCGCTATACGTATGGGCGTATGTTTCGCGAGTGGGGGAGGTATGCCTCGGTTTTTTCGGCGTTGGGGATGACGTTAGAGCATCGGGCACGCGTGGGCATACTTGGCTCCACGTGCGCCGAGGTTATCTTTGCGCTCTATGGCCTCACAACGCGAGATTGTCCGCGCCATAGTGGAGCGCGTTCAAAGCGTGGATACCATGATGTTAATGTCGGCTGTGGGGGCAAGCGAGCCCGTGGAGTACGACGACGTGGAAGAAACGCTCAACATTGCCTACGTAAACCGCGATGAGGTTGCGTTGGGAATGGACGTGTTCAAGCCGAAGGTGCCAGAGGGCACCGAGCTTCCCGTCATTGTTGTTATTCATGGCGGTGGGCTCGTTATGGGCGATCGCGGTTTGGAGCGTCCTTACTGTCGTCTTCTCGCCCATAAAGGCTACTTGGTTTTTTTCGCTGGAGTACCGATTTAGTGTTTGATGATGACGAATACTGCGACATGCAGTTATATCGTCTCGCGCGCGTAGGGGAGGATCGGCCAGCGCGCAACGTTATTGACGCGTTTGTGGCTGCTCCGGCCTTTAACGTGCATCCCCGGGCATCGCTGGAAAAGCTCATGCCTAGCCAAGGCCAGAACGAGGAATTGTTCAAGCTGCCCGAGATTCCGAAGGGCGTTTGGGATGCGGCGCTGAAGTACGGGAATCGGTTAGCGGGTCTCTCCAACGGAAGGAAGCACATCACCTTCGACTTTGAGGACTAGGCTCTCTATGTTGGGTGAGGCAGTCTTTAGGGGAGACTGTCTCACAGTTGCTCCTTTGATGCAGGCAGAAGCGCTTGCTTCGCATTCTCTCGAGACTTGCTCCTTCGGTAGCCCGAAGTGCTATGATGTCTCTCTGTGAAGTATTTGTCGCAAGGGAGGTATGGCGTGATTCGTAAGATGTTTTCGTTGAGGAATCGCTTGGCGTTTGGCAATGTAACGATTGGCCTGTGTCTCATTTCGCTTGGTATCGCGCGAATCGTCATTCCCGATCGGTTGTTTACTTTTGGCGCCGCTGTTTACCTTCTCTTGGTTTCGGTTCTGGCGCTTGTTGCAAGTCTTTCTCCGCTTCGCGAGATGCCCGATGAGATGTCCGCGATGCATGACGGTCAAGCGGCTGCCCATACGCTCAGATTTTTCCTCGCTGTGATGGGTCTTTTGTGCGCATTGAGCATGTCCGCGAACATTGAGCTTGACTTTGCCGGGGTGGGGCTTGGGCTCATTGGGTTTGGCCTGCTCGTTTACGGCGTAGTATTCGGATGGCTAGAGAGATAGGCGATGGAGTTTACTACACGAATGCGCGAATATCGTAAGCGTAAAAAGTTAAGTCAAGCTGAACTTGCAGAGAAGGTTGGGTGCCGACGCGAAACCATTGGCAAGCTTGAG
Source organism: Atopobiaceae bacterium (assembly GCA_017510785.1). Lineage (GTDB taxonomy): Bacteria > Actinomycetota > Coriobacteriia > Coriobacteriales > Atopobiaceae > RUG440. Next base: position 5,605 of record JAFWMH010000070.1, read on the forward strand.
AATGGTAAGTACAACCCATCTCTTAAGCTTGCCCTCGACGTTGCAAAGGAGCTTGACGCAACCGTTTACGATTTATTCTTCTTCGACTGAGGATTCCTCTTTGGCCGATGCTTCCCGCTCCTTCTTTTCCTGTGCTCTCTTCTCGCGCAGTGTTGTCATGGCTTCGTGGACGACTTCCTCTCCGACGCCGAGCTCTTTAAGAAGCTCTGCCAGATCGGCTGCGCCCTGCTCCAGGCCTTGCTCCAGACCTTGCTCCAGACCCTGTTCCATACCCCGTTCCAAACCCCGCTGCATACCACGATCCTCGGCCTCGCGCTCCAGTCGCTCTGCTCGGTCGTTCAGTAGCTCAAGTACTTCTCCGCCCATCGCTGCCCTCACCTTCTTTTGCAGTGCTGAGTATGCACGTGTTAGATAGTCGGATACCCGTATTATAAGCTCCGTAAGCTCTTCGTAAAGCAACGCATCGCCTTTGGCGAGGGTGGCTTCAGCAAGACTCATACGCAGTTCCGTGCGCTCGGCAATTAACTGTGCGGTTTGGCCCTCGTCGTCGCTGATGTCGGCAAGCTCGTGCTCATGGCGCATTAAGTAATATGGCAGAAGGATGAGAAGTTTCTTCTGGAACAGTTCGTCCATATTGATAAGCTGCGCCTTGAACACTTTGACCTCGTAGTTAAATGACTGGCCATTGGGGAGCGCAACCTCCATGGAGAGGACGTTGGGTGTTTTATTGCTATGCCGGAGGTAGAGAACGCATGATGCGGGAAACTCCAAACGATATGGTTTTCCCCTGTTGATGGCGTCTTCTAAGGCAATTGCGAAATCGTACTCAATCATGCGTATGACCATACTGGCGTCGGGAATACTTTGGCATTCAACATGATAGATTTTGTTTTGCAGGCGAAAGACCGAATCGTCGATGACTGCGCCCTTATGTCCTTCGTGCTCGCTGTTGTAGCATACGATTTCGCAGCCTTCGGGATAGTTTCTCCCAAAGACTTCGTTGATGAAAGGAATCAACAGGTGTGGTGCCTTGTGAACCATCGTTTTAAAAACTGAATCGAATACAGTACCGTTATTACTCATCTCTTGTCCTCCAGTTGTGCTAAATGGTTTGACACGCATTGCTTATGCGAGGTCTTCAATCCTCACCTTTTGAGGCATGGTGTGGTTTACGTAGCAATCGTCTCCTCTCCGAAATCAATCCAATAAAGGTTGAATGTGATGCATTTCGCACATATTGTGAGGTAAATATATCACAGCCTGATTCAAATGCAAGAGTTTTGTTACATATTTATCGCTCAGCTTACTTTCCGGACAAGAAGATGGCATGATTTCAATCGAGGGAAAGATGAAACAATGGAAATAGAATTGTTGGAAAAGAATAATATACTCCACAAGATGGTTCATAACCGCAGATGTACGCCAGTCGTGACGGCTAGCGCCTCGGCGCCAGGCGGAGTCACCATCGGCCCTCGCGGCGGGTGGGCCAGGGTGGGGATCGAGCGTCTGGCGATCGGCTGAGCATTATGAAGCATCTTGTGGTGCATAAAGAATAAACGACGGGTGCTGGCAGTAATCTCTTTCCTAACTTGATGATTGGAGGGTAATGACTGTGACCCCATCGAGATCCCCGCGGCCGCTGAAAAGCAAGTTCGCGCAATCCGCGTGCCTACATGGCGCGAGGCCCGAGAGACTCTTGGGTTCTCTCGGGCCTCACTTCACTCGTTCGAGCTATCGTTTAGTGGTCGCGTGCGCTATGACTGGCTTGCCAAGAGCTGCTTAGCGGTGCTGTAGTAGTGATAGAGCGACGCTATGGCGTTGTTAGCAACATCTCCGTAGGTGCCGTTGAACACTACATATGCATAGGTTAGGGGTTCGATGTTCACAGTAAAGGACTTACCGCCGACTGAGCCCGTAACGGAAACGGTGTCGCCAAGCTGTGCTGCTTTGATGCGGTCCACGCGGATGCGGTACCTGCTGCCCACTTTCTCGGCCGTGTATTGCTGGTTGTTGAACGTGGCGGTGGCGTTGAGTTCGGCACCGCCCGCGGGGGCGAAGAAGAGGTCGAAGGTCGTATACGAGTCGAGGCTCAAAGAACACGTAACACCGGCGTCCGATGCGCCTTCTCCCGATAGGCTGGGTTTGAAGTTCTGCACGCCTGTACGCGCGGCATTCGCGTCGAGTTCGTAGGAGAGGCCCATCTCTGCGTAATCCGTGCCTATAGTCCAGTCGTGTGCGGAAGCGAGATATGGCTGCATGTAGTGGCCGTAGTTAGCGATGGCCTTCATGCAGGCCTTCTCGGCGTCGGCGAGATTCATGTCCAGTGCTGCCTCCACGTAGTCTTTCACCGAATAGGAGTAAGTTACTGTTTCGTTTTCGCCGTAGGTGAAGGTGCAGGTGATGGGTTCAGCCATCTCGATTGAGCTCAGTTCGAAGTCGAAGGCATAGCGGCTATTGGGCTGGTCGGGTGTGGCTTCTGCGATGGTAATGGGCTGTGACGTACGGGTGCCCTTTCCTTCGATGGAGAAGACCGCGGATGCGTTGGTGTCGTCAAACCCAGTGGGCACTGTAAGCCAGAACCTCATTTTGATTTGTTCTCCGAGCAGAAGCTGCGCGCTCGTGAACTTTGGCTCCGTCGCAACGACCGCGTCCCCTACGGTGACCTCGCACGTCTGCGTAACCTCGCTTGACTGGTCAGCTTGGCATGCCAGGGTCGCGTCGCCCATCGTACAGGTGATGGTGGCCGTTCCTTCGCCAATCGCTACGACGGTACCGTCAGCGCAAACGTATGCAACGTCCGTGTTGGAGGAGGTCCACCTAGATGCCAGCGGGTTTATGGTATTCGGGGAGACGTTTTGCACCGCGAGCTAAGCGGTTTTGCCAACGTTTAGGGAAAGCGTCGGGTCGGAGAGGTTGAAGGATTCGACTTGGGTTTTGGTGTGGTGGTAATACGTTGCGTCTGGTAGAGGCTCAAACGCTTCCCAGTAGGTGTTGTCGTATTCGTCGAAAGAATCACTCGATGCATAGATTTTGCTATTCGTATCCTTATTATGGTAGTTGACATGTGCCGATTTTGCGGGCTTTGCTTCCTTATCTAGTGCTTCGATAAACGCGTCGCTCTTGAGGAAATAGTTGTAGCCGATGAATTCGGGGTCAAAAAAAGTGCCAATTCTCGTTAACGCCAGAAAAGATCTTTTGAGTGTAATTGCCATATTCATACCAATTATCCAAGTCCCACGTCGCGTCTACGTTATACCACTCGCCATCAATCTGAACGTGGTTCCATCCATGGTGATCGACAGGGTTGGATACGTATTCACAGGGTATGCCGCATTGGTCCATCAGTAGCTTGAACGCATACGATATGCCTTGGCACACGCCGCTGTGCTCGACGAGGGGGCCATAGGCGCAATACGGATAGAACGGGTCGTGAGCGGTGAGAACGGCTCCATACGTTGTGAGGTCAGTGGCGCCTGACCAATTGCCGGAGGGATTTGAAGTATAGGTAGCAGAGTCATACGTTACATGAGCGACCAGAAAATCCTGGGCGGCTTTTGCTTTTTGTAGGTCGGTTCCGTTAGCTGGAATCCAGGACATAGCGTGCGCGATGCCTCTTGCCATCTTTTGTCGCATGGCGAGGATGTCGGCAAGGGACTTATCGGTGAACAGGTACCGAGCTTGGAACGTCTGTGTGGGAGTGGTCCACGGTCCGTTCCAGCTAGTCCCAACATCGAACAATTCTGGATGCTGGAGGAGGATTTCGTCAAGAAGGTTGTCGAGATCGTCGCTGCTGATGTTGTAGGAGGACACGTCGAGCACGTCAGTTTTGCGATTGACGATTTGATCGAGGATCTTTGCTGCAAGTTCGGGATACTGATTGATGAGGCTGTCGTCCGGTTGTGCGCTTTGCGCGATGGCTTCGGCGGCCAAATCCTCATCGATTTCGGCGACGTAAGCTTCCGGCTCGTTGAGCGTCTCTTCATCTGTTGTCGTGTCGTTCGGGACGACGCTTTTGTCTTCGGGCGTGCCTTTGTCCTCGTTACTGGTACCGCTATCTTTATTGTTGGTATCCATGTTCTCGGGGGTAGTTACGTCGCTTTCGGGGATGGCGTGTTTGTCGTTGTTGGCGGCCTTTTCGGCTTCGGCTTTGTTAGCTTGCTCTGCAACGAAAGTGTCCGAATCGTTTTCGGAGACGCCATCGTCTTCAGTTACGACCGTTGAATCATCGGCGATTTCGGTTGCATAACCGACTCCGAAGGTTGCGAGTCCCAGCGCGACCATGAGTAGGAGCGAGGCAAAGAGCCTGAGCGTTATCGAACCTCCTTCGCCTTTCGCTTCGAACCGCTTATGACCCTCATGTCGACCACCCCTTTTCATAGTGCCTTTAGTTAACGATACTGTAGCAATTGGGCAGCTTACTTTGCATGCTAACGGCAAGTGTTTATCTTCCGTTTAGCGTTGAGTTTGGGTGGGTATTCGCTGCTTGCAACGACATGTCGTAAGCTGTGTGCTGGAGGGGCCGCTTAGCGGACAAAACCCTGCCTAAGTGGCGCCCGCAGCACACAGGTTGGAGACTGCGTGTCGATGGGCCGTTTGCCAATAGCTGCACTATTACTCATTGGGAATACTTTAGACAACCGCGCGATAAGGTTGCAAGACGAATCGGCTTGCAACAGACGCTTTTGTCGTCAACTCCTCCTTATGTGGGAGTAGCAAGTCGTAAAGGTTCACGTGAAGACCGCAATAGTCGGGGCAGACGTGCTCAAGAACTGCCACGCAGCTTTCGGTGGTGAACTGTGCGATCCAGCGTGTCTCCTTGAGAAGCTGCTCAAGCCATGCTTCGATGTAGTCCATGCCCATGAGGAGCGTATCTACCGGCTCGCTCAGCTGGTAGTCAATGCTGCAAGAAACCTCGTGGGCGGCGAAACGCATGTCGTAAAGTTTCTTCAATTTGCCCAAACTGGTTAGTGTGTCGCGCAATGCAATGTTGGGAATGGGCGGCATAGTAGATAAAATCTCGCATCGTAATTTGAGTGCTGTGTCCACACGTTTTTCGAGTATGGCGAGTCCCTCGTGCCATAGGTCGATGGGGTCGGCGGAGTTGAGGACGCGGACGACCTCTTCGGGCGTTGCGTCCAAAATCCCTGGCGCATAGGCAACGGGACGCTGAACTCCGCCGAGACTTCGAGCACCGCCCGCAATCCCTAGCACGTAGGCAACGGAAGTCGCAAGTTGCTGGGCCTCGAATGCCGAGATGGAGGACGAGTCGTCCATGCAGTAGAGCTTGGCAACATAGGTCAACAGCTTTGCGAAAGCAGCGCACGCCCGTGCGATTTCGGCCTTATGTGCCGGGTGGCTCCAATCGCTAATCGTCCCAGTCATCTCCGTCCCATCCTGATGCCGTCTCGTACGTGTTCCACCGTGCGGGGTCGAGGGGGATGTGCCATCCAAGCTATGGTCCAAGGTCTCTACGCCCCATTCCGCCTGGCTAAAGGAGTACGCGCGCCCTTCGTCGTCGACGATGCGGTATTTCGCGAGGCGCTCCTCGTTTTGCGCGCGGACGTATGCTTCCGAGTATGCCATGAGCTCATCGGCGGACATAGCCGCAACCTCGGCGGCATCGCCCTGTCCGTCAAAGCTGTTGCGGATCGCTTCGACGATTTCCTCGTCCGGCACTTCTATGGGAAGCTCGTCACGGAGGTAGTAAAAGGCATTCTGCAAACGAGCGAGTGTTGCGGCGGCGTTTGTCTGTGTTAAGTAAGGAGACTCACCAATTTCCTCGGCTATAGCAACGACTGCCGGAGTGCCGAATTCCACACGTTCGACTGCGAGCAGAGCCTCGGTTCGTTGCTCCTCGAGTGCACGAGCGTCCTCGAGTGTAATGAAGACGCCCGCCTTCTCGATGCATCTGTTGATTGCGTCTAACATTGATTCCGGGGTTTGTGCCAATACAAGCAACGCTTCGTTCGCTTCCATACGCATCATCCCTTCCAAAACGTGGTCAATGCTTATTACCTCCAACATGTCGGGAATGCAAGACTGCAAATTCGGACAGAGATGTGGTAATGTGCAACATGCCAAACCACTATGGTTGGTACTTTTTGAGATTATCCAGACACAAAGATTCTTGGAGTTTACATTTGGGCAATAAATTCGGAAAGGATTCTGGGTACACTTACTGTAGGAGCAGGAACTCGAGGACATCGCCGGTGGCCGCGCGAACCCCGGCAAGCATAAACTCATTTGGGACTAGTCGATAATAGATAAAAGATAATAGAGTCGATGGTGTGCTGATTTTTCGGCACGCTATTCAACACGCCATGGGGCGCCGCCGGGAGAGGTGAGCGTCCCTTTTTTGTTGGGACAGTACCGATTCGACGAGACTGTTTATTGAGCGTAGAATGTCGAGGCAACACACCCCGTGAGACTGGAGCGAACCATGGACCTGATTCCAAGTTTTACTGTTGATCACACAAGAATTGTTCCCGGCATTTACGAGAGCCGCGTAGATGTCATGGGAAGCGAATGCGTTACAACCTTCGACGTACGGCTCAAAAAGCCGAATGCAGAGCCGGCCATAGCGCCTGCCGCCATGCATACCATGGAACACATCGTGGCTACATACCTCAGAAATCATCCTGTATGGAAGGACGAGCTCGTATATTGGGGCCCGATGGGGTGTCTTACCGGCTTTTATCTCATCGTTAAGGGGCGTCCGGCCGCGTCGGAGATGTATCCCATTATGTTGGAGTCGTTCCAGCATATGAGCGAGTTCGAGGGCGAGGTGCCTGGGGCGACACCAGAGAATTGTGGCAACTATTTGATGCATGACCTACCCATGGCGAAGTGGGAAGCTGCGAGATACGTGGAGTATTTGACGAGCGCCAACAAGAACCTCATATTCGAGTATCCGAAGGTGGAGCGTTTGGAGCTTGAGGACGGCCAGCAGTTCTTCGATTCGTGATGCCGATCGCACACTTCCGCGTGTGCACGCTGCCGATTGCGCGTGAAATAAAGAGGCGGGCGATGCCTCGGAACTGTTTAGAGCGGCTGACGCAGCTCTTTACGAAACAAAACGTTTTGGGAAACACGGAGTTACCTTCTACGAGGGGTAGGGTAAATGAGACAAGCTCTCTGCGGGTTTTCTCATTGCGGTGTTAGTCCAACCAAAGGCTTGACAACGCTCACTAGTGGGTTTAGTTTGTTCGCCGATGAATACTCGCACGTGGGGACGAGTTGGTATAACCTCCCGTGCCAGTGACATTCTTTTGGCAACGAAGGAAGGAATTCAGATGCCAGTTAAGAGGACCGACGAGACGGCCGAGGCCGCCAAGACGACGACGGCTGCTGCCAAGAAGCCTGCCGCAAAGGCGACGGCTGCCAAGAAGCCTGCCGCCAAGAAGACGACTACGGCCAGGAAGCCTGCCGCAAAGAGGACCACGACCGCCAAGAAGGCTACCACCGCTGCCAAGAAGGCCACCACGGCAACGAAGAAGGCTGCCACTACGGCCAAGAAGGAAACTACCGCCAAGAAGGCCGCGGCCAAGGTTGTGGAAAAGGTAGAGGAGAAGGTGGAAGAGAAGGTAGAGAAGATCGTCGAGGCTGCTGCTCCGGCACCCGCACCTGCTCCCGAGCCCGAGCCCGCTCCCGAGCCCGCGCCTGAGCCCGCGCCTGAGCCCGCGCCTGAGCCCGAGCCGCCGATGCCCGAGCCGCGCCGCAGCGTTGCCTTCATCGGCTCCGAGTGCTATCCGTTCGTAAAAACGGGCGGCCTGGGCGACGTTATGTATGCCCTGCCCAAGGCGCTTGTTAAGCTTAACTGCGACGTAAAGGTAATCCTTCCGAACTACGGCATCATCAAGCCGGAGTGGAAGGAAAAGATGGTGTTCCGCGGCTCCTTCGATATGGACCTTTGCTCCGATGGCCGCTCCTTCTACGTGGGCATCATGGAGTACGTGTGGGACGGCGTCGTGTACGACTTCATCGACAACGAGGAGTTCTTCGCGGGCGGCAATCCCTACACTAACCTCGTGGACGACATCCCCAAGTTCTGCTACTTCGGCAAGGCAGCGCTTGCGGCTCTCAACTACATGGACTGGATTCCCGACGTCATCCACTGCCACGACTGGCAGGCGGGCCTCGTTCCCGTGTACCTGCGCGAGATGTTCGCGAACACCGAGCTCGCTCGCTCCAAGGTTGTTACCACGATTCACAACCTTCGCTTCCAGGGCAAGTACAACATCCCCACGCTCAAGTACTGGTCCAACCTGCCCGACTCCGCCTTCAACATGGGCGCTCTGCAGGAGGAGTGGACTGAGGCTAACATGCTCAAGGGCGGCCTTGCCTACTCCGACGCCATCACCACGGTGAGCAACACTTACGCTGGCGAGATTCAAACTGCCGAGTACGGCGAGGGCCTTGACGCGCACCTGCGTCACCACTCCAACAAGCTGCGCGGCATCGTTAACGGCATCGACGTGGACATTTGGAATCCCGCAACCGATAAGCTCCTCGACGCTCCTTATGGCATCGAGAACGCCATCGAGGGCAAGAAGGCCAGCAAGCGCGCCCTGCAAAAGGCGCTCGGCCTTTACGAGGACGAGGGCAAGTTCGTCATTGGCCTCATTTCGCGTCTCACCAACCAGAAGGGCCTCGACCTCGTGAGCTCCATTGCCTCGAGCCTCATCGACGGTAACACCCAGCTGGTAATTCTGGGCACCGGCGACGCCGAGTACGAAAACGCCTTCCGTTGTCTCGAGAACGACCACAAGGGCGAGGTTTGCGCGTACATCGCCTACGACGAGGCGCTCTCGCACAAGATCTACGCCGGCTGCGACGCCTTCCTGGTTCCCTCGAAGTTCGAGCCCTGCGGCCTTACGCAGCTCATTTCCATGCGCTACGGCTCCGCTCCCATCGTGCGCGAGACGGGCGGCCTCAAGGACACCGTCGAGCCGTACAACATGTTCGAGGACACCGGCAATGGCTTCACCTTCGATCGCTACGACGCTGGTCTGCTCTACGATGCCATCAACCGTGCAAAGACGCTCTACTTCGAGGCGCGCGAGAACTGGGACAAGATGGTTATTCGCGACATGGAGAAGGACGTTTCGTGGGCAAAGTCGGCCGCGCAGTATCGCGACCTGTACCTGCAGCTCACCCAGTAACCTTTGCCGTAGATAAACCCTAGCGCAAGGCCGCGGAGGTGTGAATCCTTCGCGGCCTTGTTTCGTAATGGAGCTAAATGCGTAGTTGATGGTGACCGTAGGTCGTGGTTCAGGCCGTAGTGTTGTTAGCGCGTTCCGAGATGAGCCTCGATGCGGTTTACCAGCATGTCGAGGGCGACGGGATTGCGCTCGCCGGTGGGCACAATAACGTCGGCGAATCGCTTGGACGGTTCCACAAATGCCTCGTGCATCGGCTTGACGGTGGCGAGATACTGGTTAATGACGCTCTCGAGGCTGCGGCCACGCTCTTGCACGTCACGAATGATGCGGCGAAGAATGCGCACGTCGGCATCGCAATCGACGTAAACCTTTATGTCCATGAGGTCGCGCAGCTCGGGATGCACGAAGAGCACGATGCCCTCAACAATGATGACGCTCGAGGGGTGCACGATGGTGGTTTCCTCCGTGCGATCGTGAATCGAGAAGTCGTAGGTGGGTACTTCGACGGACTCGCCGCGACGTAGCGCCGCAAGATGCTCAATAAGGAGCTCCGTCTCGTAGGCGTCGGGGTGATCGTAGTTGAGGAGCGTACGCTCCTCATACGTGAGGTCGTGATGCGCACGATAGTAGTTGTCATGCGTTATAACGGTTACGTCTGCACCGAGTTGCGCGACGATTTGCTCGGTAATGGTGGTTTTGCCGCTACCGCTGCCACCCGCGATGCCAATCACCATGATGTTGTCCATGCACTGCCCCTTACGGTCGGTCTGTCACTTTTATCTGCTACGCACCATTGTAAAGGGGAATTGGCGCGCGAGGGAGGCCATTTACGCAGCAGGTTGGTTGAATGTAGTTTGCGAAGGGAGGGCATGGCGTACCGCTTGCTCGCAAAGCGTCGCGCTATACTGTGGCATGCATCTAATAGGTGAGCAAGGAGAACACATGTCCATTCGAACAAACATGGCGATTGCCGCATGCAAGGCGACGCATCGCACCATGAGGATGCTCGGGCGTACGGCGCGAGCGATGCCTGGGATGGTGGCTCTTAAGATTGATGGCAACATAATAGAAGAGCTTGCTCGCGGGCACAAAACCATAGTGATTACTGGCACAAATGGCAAAACGACCACGACGCACATTGTGCAGCAAGCTGTAATTAACACGTACGGGACGGCTGCGTACGATCCGTCGTCCACCAACTTGGAACAGGGAATTGCCACAACGCTGTGCTTAGACAGCACGATTGGTGGTAAGCGGGGGAGCGACTGGGCCGTAATCGAGTGCGACGAGGGCGCGTCCAAAACCATTTTGCCGGCTATGCATCCGCAGGTTATGGTTGTTACGAACCTATATCGCGACCAGGTGGATCGCTACACGAGCTGGACCACGGCGCGCGACTACATCATTACTGCGGCAAAGGCCTCTCCCGAAACGGTGCTGGTGCTCGATGCCGATTGTCAGGTAACGGCGTCCATTGCCGATGCCGTCCCAAATCGCGTGGTGTGGTTTGGCGTGGAGTGCCCAGTGTATGAGGATGGCATAGCCGACTTCGACGAGCACGTGGAATGCGTGGAGTGTGGGGCCGAGCTCGACTTTGGTCTTCGCACGTTCGCACACCTTGGTGAGTACACGTGCGCGAGCTGCGGTCGCAAGCATCATCAAGCGAACATCGCGTGTACGGCCATTTCAAACGAATCAGAGAAAAGCTGCACGCTTACGTTGCGCATCGATGGCGTAGAGCATGTGGTGGACGCCAATGTTCGTGCGGGGTACGACGTATATAACGCGGTTGCCGCGGTTGCGGGCCTGCTCACTACAGGCATGGAGCAAGAGGACGTGTTCCAGGCGCTGGCTCACTTTACGCATGCGGCGCACCGCTTCGAAATATTCAACATCAACGGCACGCAAACGCGACTGCTGCTCATGAAGAACACTGCCGGTTGCAATCAGCTCATAAACATGTTGCAGCAAGAAGGTGAGCCACCGGAGCGCCTCGTGTGTTTGTTGGGCGCCGAAATCATGGACGGCATTACCACCGATTGGATACAAGACGTGCGGTGGGAGAAGATTTGTACTCCCAAAACGCAGGTTATTGTGGGTGGGCCGAAATACGAAGACATGCGCGACCGTTTACTGCGGGCGGGCATCCAGGAGTCGAACTTGCGCGTTCAGCCTAACTATGCGGCGCTTGTGGAGGAGCTTGCCGCCATTGGGAGTCCCGTCACCGTAATCGCGAACTGTTCGACGATTGAAGCGCTTCGTCTCGAGCTGGTAAGGCAGTACGAGCCGATGGACTACTGGTCGGAATAAAAAAGAAACCCCTTGGCCGCGTTAGACGCATGCCAAGGGGTTTCGGCTGTGGGATAACGTACTAGTACTAGTCCTCGTCGGACTCCAGGAAGTTGTACACAACTGCGGCAAGCGCGGCGCCAGCCAGCGGTCCCACGATGAACACCCACAGGCTGCCGAGCGGGGCGGCGTTGCCCGTGATGGCTGCCACGATGGCAGGACCAAAGCTGCGTGCGGGGTTGACGGACGTACCGGTGAGGCCGATGCCCAGAATGTGCACGAAGGTGAGCGTGGCGCCAATAACGAGGCCAGCGAGAGAGCCGTGCGAGAACTTCGAGGACGTAACGCCCAGAATGGTGAGTACGAAAATGAAGGTGAGCACGATTTCGACGAGAAGGCCGGCGATGAAGTTGCCGCCTACGCCTGCGAGACCATTGGTGCCAAGGCCGCCGGTCATGTCGGTAACGCCACCCATGCTAAAGATGGCAACGAGCAGCAGCGAACCGGTAAGGGCGCCGACGACTTGTGCCACGATGTAACCAATGAGGTCCTTCGAGTCGATGCCACCGCGCATGAACACGCCCAGCGATACGGCCGGGTTAACATGGCAGCCCGAGATGTTGCCAATGCTGTAGGCCATGGCGACGATGGTGAGACCAAACGCCAAAGCGGTGAGCAGGTATCCGCTGCCGCTTGCTGCGTCGCAACCTACCAGCATGGCAGTACCGCAACCCATGGTTACGAGAACAAACGTGCCGATGAACTCTGCAATGTACTTCTTCATACCGATCCTTTCTCTGTAACTGCAGATGCGCCAAAGGCGTTCCCCTATTGTAGCGATTTTGTGACGAATCGACACGGCAATCTTTGTTATCTGGGTATTATCCCTGCCGGGGAATCGGTTGGGGCTTCCATCTCGAGCACGTGCTGCATCATGCGGCCAAAGAGTGCGGCAAGCACTTGTTGGAACGGGGTTCCAATGATGGCGGGAAACATCACCTCGGGACTGAAGTAGCTCGATGCGAGCACTGCGCCAACCGACACGTTGCGAATCCCACAGCAAAACGAGGTGGCGACGAAACGATCCCGTTTGTCCCCGCTCAAGCGTCGAGCGAGGAGCATGCCTACAACGAAGCTGGCGATGGCAAATGCGAGCATGAGGACCAGTATTTGGAACAAATGCAGGGAAGGACGGCGTACGTAGTCGGCAAGACCCGTGGCATTGGTGGCGACAATGACGGGCAAGAGGAGACGAGAAACGGGAACCGTAGGTCGGTGAAGCCGTGCGGATTGTCCGCGCGTGAGGACGTATGCAACTGTTGCGGCAAGCGCGGGGATGGCGACCATGTAGGCCATGCTTGCCATCATTTGCGCGGAATCGAATGCAATGGTGGCTCCCACGAGAAGCTTGAGGGTGAGTGGGATGGAAAAGGGGGAGACGAGGGTTGACGCCAACAAAGCGGAAAGCGCAAGTGCTATCTCCCCCTCGAACATTCCCACCCACATTACCGTGGATGCTCCTATGGGTACGGCATATTCCAGCACGACGCCTGCGACGGTATTAGAATTTGGCCCGAACACGGCACTCGCGATGGCCCAGGTAATGAGGGGAGCCACAACATGCACCCATGCAAGAATTGCAGCAAGAACGCCAGGCCTGTGCAACACGCGACGAAGTGAGGAAGGATCGTTCTTCAAGGAGTTTTGAAAGGTCATAATGGCGAACAGCGTTGGTATTGCAGGTTTTATGGGGAGCAAGGCCCGGGGGCAGAGCATGCCGATGGCAACGCCAGCGGGAACGATGAGCGTAAGGTGGCTGCCAATCCAGTCTCCTAGCGCAAGCCATGTTTCGTAGCCTCTGTGTTCCATTTCTTGCGCACCTCCTCGCTTAAGTGTAAGGCCTTATCATCGAGAACCACATGGGGAACACAGCAGCGCAACACTATTTAACCTTCGGGTAATTGTTGGCGTGTGGGTTCACACCTAAACCAGTCTCGCGCAAACGATGCAATCGTAGTATCATAACTATGTAGGGTGTTTTGCAGTGGGAGGTAGTATGAACGTAACGTTGAACAGGGATGGCAATGCGCTGTTCGTTACCATTTCGGGGCGCGTTAACACCGCAACGGCGCCCGAGCTCGAGGCAACGCTTGTGCCGGCGCTCGATGGTGTTGTGGATTTGACTATTGATATGGCGGAGGTTCTCTACATTTCGAGTGCAGGTTTGCGCGTTATCCTTACCGCCCAAAAGATAATGGCTCGCCAAGGAACGCTTACGGTGCGCAATTTACGTCCGGAAGTGTACGAAGTGTTCGACATGACGGGTTTCGCCGAGTTCATCAACATTGAGTAGCCGGGAGACGTCCTATGTCCCTAACGGTGGAAACGAAGATCGCAAACATCGAGCGAATCACCAACTACGTTAACGAGCAGCTCGACAACATGAAGTGCTCGCGTCGTGCGAAGACGCAAATCGATATCGCGCTCGATGAGCTGTTTAGCAACATATGCAACTATGCGTATGGCGACAGAATTGGTCATGCGACCATTCGCGTACAGGAGATTCCCGAAACGAACTCCGTTAGCATTACCCTTGAAGATGGCGGTATTCCCTTCGATCCGCTTGCGCACGACGATCCCGATATATCTCTTGGTATCCACGAGCGCGCGATTGGTGGCCTAGGTATCTTTATGGTAAAAAAAACGATGAACGCAGTAAAATATGAGTACCGCGATGGTCTTAACATACTAACCGTCGTAAAGTCGTTGTAAGCTATTGGTGAGGCAAGCTCTTGGGGAGTTTGTCTCGCTTGCATAATCCCACCACAAAAGAGGGGGCGCCCATGCTTAAGGACTTCGCCAAGGCAGCCAAGCCGAGCAAAGAGGAAATCGATGAGCGGCTGGAGGTGGAGCAGGCACGGCTTGCGGCGAATCAGCTGCGCATTCGTCAAGCGAAGGTTCCTGTTATGGTGATCTTCGAAGGATGGGGGGCGGCCGGTAAGGGAAGCGTTCTGGGCCGTGTGATTAAGGACATGGACCCGCGCTTCTTCTCTGTTGTGACCTTGTCGTCGAGGCCCACGGAAGAGGAAAGCATGCGTCCGTTCCTGTGGCGCTACATGGTGCAGATTCCCAAAGAGGGCCAGTTTAAGTTTTTCGATACGTGTTGGATGGAAGAGGTTACGAATGGACTCATTTCCAACACGCTTTCGCATGAGGAATACGATAACCGCATTGACTCCATCAACATGGCCGAGCGCCAGCTTGTAGATAACGGCTACCTCGTTATGAAGTTCTTCTTCCACGTGAGCAAGAAGGAGCAGCGTGCACGTCTCGATGCGCTTTCGGCCGACGAGAACACGAAGTGGCGTGTGAACGAAGACGACTACGTGGAAAACGAACAATACGAGCGTGCGCTCGAAGTGTATGGTCGTTACTTGCGCGACACGAATCGTTCTGCGGCTCCGTGGTACATCATCGATGCAAAGGCACGCAAGTGGGCCACGCTGCAAGTGTTAGAGTTCCTTAACATGGGAATTGAGGTCGCGATTCACAATCGAGGCGTGGCAGCGCCGCTCAGGCAAAACGTGTTTGCGCTCAAGCGCATGCCTCCGCTCGCGTCGATTGATCTTGATAAAACCATCGAGTACGACGAATACCGTGCGCAGCTCAGCGAGCTGCGCAGCCGATTGCGCGAGCTGCACAACGTGGTGTATCGTCACCGCATCCCCGTGGTTATCGCCTATGAGGGATGGGATGCCGCCGGCAAGGGAGGCAACATAAAGCGCATTACGTCAGCGCTTGATCCGCGCGGTTACGAGGTGCATCCCATTGCGAGTCCCGAGCCCGGCGAGAAGGCGCGCCATTATTTGTGGCGCTTTTGGAATCGTCTGCCCAAGGCGGGCCACATTGCGATTTTCGATCGCACGTGGTACGGTCGCGTAATGGTGGAGCGTCTCGAAGGCTTTTGCTCCGAAAACGACTGGCGTCGTGCGTACAACGAGATCAACGAGTTCGAAAACGAGCTCATAGAGGCGGGTGTGGTCGTAATAAAGTTCTGGGTGCAAATCGATTCCGAAACGCAGCTCGCACGCTTTACCGACCGGCAAAACACTCCCGAGAAGCAATGGAAGATTACCGACGAGGATTGGCGCAACCGCGAAAAGTGGGATGCATACGAGCAGGCGGTTGACGAGATGATCGCAAAGACGAGCACGATTAACGCTCCTTGGCACGTGCTTGAATCTAACGACAAACGCTATGCACGCATCAAGGCCCTACGCATTGTGATTGATGCCATAGAACATGCGTGCTAGAATGCTGTGTGTTCCGGTAGACGTCGTGGATGGGCCGTAGGTATGTTTGAGCGCCTGAAGGAGATGGCAAACGAGCCTGTCTCCGACCGCTGGGTGGACGCATTGGTTAGGTGTGCCCTCGCATTGTGGACTTTTGGACAAATCGTTTTTGTCCACTCTGCGATGGGAGAGCTTCCCTGGGTGGTAGACGCTGGCATTGCGCAGCTCTTCCAGGCGTGTGTGGGGGGATGTTTGGTGGCTGCGCTCGCGTGCCGAGGGTTCGGTTTTAGGCCTGCGAGCGTGGTCATTATGTTTGGCGCTCTCGTTGCTGCGGTTTCGGTGTGGCGCAAGGTGGGAGATTTGCACCTCATTGTGTTGCTGCTCTTTGTGCTCGTGGCGCGCGGAATGGATTTACGAAGCCTCTTTCGATGCTACGTTTACAGTGCGATTGCGGGTATGCTCGTGGTATGCGGGAGTTCGGTACTTGGCATGGCGGCAACGCGTGTTTTTTTGCATGTGGATGGTTATGCTGTTGGCTATGGCTTCTCGTCGGACGGTGCGTTTGGCAGCATCCTTCTTTCGGTGCTTGTTGGCATGGTGCTTGGGTCGTGTGAGGCCCCATCGTGGCATGGCGTCGTGTTGCTGAGTGTGTTGAGCGCGATTGTTGCTTTGGTAGTGCTCGGCTCTGCTTTCGTTGCGCTCCTAGCCATTGTGTTTGCTGTGTGCGTTTGCGTGCATGCGCATCTGCCCGATGTGGTACACAGCATTGCGGTGCGTCCGGAATGGCATTGGCTCGTGGCAGTGGCGCCAGTGGTACTGCTTTGTGTGATTGCTGATGGGACTAAGTTGTTTAAGCTGTCTGCCACAGTGGGTGCCTATGAACTGGGCGTGGGTTTGTATGGTTACGGTGCTTTGGTGTGCCTATTGTTGATGTATGTTCGCAGTATCCTTCTTTTGGGTGCTTCGGGATGGAGTTTTTTGGCGCTTTGTGGCTGCGTATTGTTCTCGTTGCTTCTTGTTTGTGAACAAACGCCCCTGTTCATGGAGTGCAACTGTACATTGTTGCTGCTTTCGCGTGGGATGAGTTCATTAGGAAGACCCATGCCGATGCCGTGTGAGGGGTCGGTGATGGATGGACCCATAGAGTCGAAGAACGCTCCAGAGGAGGCATGACGATGGCGGGCCACGACACGGGCTATAACAAGCCGGGGATTTGCAACAACCGCACACATACCCCTCACGTGGACAAGTTGAGCTTTGGGTTTATCGCAGGCATTGGCCTTGCGGCGGTATTACTCATTGCGTCGATTGGCGCCTGTACCGTAGGGCGTAAAGGGCATGATGCGGTATGCGAGCTGCCCGATGCAGTAGTGTTGCGCCGTCATTTGTATGGAAGCTACGCGCAGTACCTTGAGGATGTATGGCTTGGCCAAGGTGTTGGCGAGGTTTGCTTCGAGATGCGTGACGCGGGGAAATACTTCATTGCATATGGGGGCTATGCGGAAGAATGTACGCTCGACCGTGTGAACATTGTGGGCAATCACGCGTATTATGACGCCATGCCGATTGTGCGTAACGCGGGATGGTCGGCAAGGCTCGAACGGCCGATTAACAACAATGGCAGCATTTGCGGCAAATGGGCGCTGTGCATGAGCAGTGCCGACGGATCATTCGAAGCGAGCGATTGGCTCGTGTTTCGTGAGGATGGTACGGGTGTGTGGGGACAAGGCGACTACAATGCGATTAATGTGAGTGAGGCCGATTTAGTTGGCATGGGGCACCCCTTCTCGTGGCATGTTACGCCGTGCGAGGGCGGAGTATTGGCGGTTCTCGACTTGGGTGGAGATGCTCCGGGCGAGGCAACGATTGCGGTGAGCGTATAAATTACGAACGCGAATGCGAAAGCTTGCGAGGCGTGAAGGGCTTGCGTATGTAGCAGAGCTTGTCCTTGCAGTTCTTGCACATAAGAGACGCGTTGGTGCGCTCGTCGAAGCGCTCAGGATGGCGAATGAATGCCAACTCCCAACGTACAAGAACGAGCAATGCGACCGATAGAAGCGTCCAGCCATACCAGCCGCCCACTACGAATAGGGGCGTCGTTGCCATAATGCCGTCCCAGTTAAAGATTTGGCACGTGGTGCAGCACCGATTGCGCATGAGCACGAGTTGTATTGGGCACCACAGGACGACGCTGCTCAAATCGAACACAAAGTAGAACATGGTCCACAAAAGAACGGTGCGCTCGTTGAGCCAGCCAAAACGGTCGAGAAGCAGGCCGATGGCTACGTTCCATACAATCCAGAATATGAGAACAGGAATGATTTCGCGCAAGCGATCTTGTCTGATGCTATGACGCAGCGCCTCGTTCGCGGTAAGATCGTCCTCGGACCATGGAAGCATTCTTAGCACGTCAATATCGACGGCGAATTGCTTGCCGGCCTCGGCGATGCCTTCCGTGGTTTCTTGCATAGCGCGACGCGTATTGCTCACTCGCGCGCCGAGTGTTTGCTGCCCCTGCGACGCTAGTTCGCGCACCCGCTCGCGCATGCTGCGAGTGCTGCCACCAAAAAGCGCCTCAGTGGGAGCATGGAACTGAGGGTACTGCTTTTTGCTCCCCATCGAGATGTTGGCGCGTGGCCTGAACTTGGAGATGAGGTCGAGCAACATTAGTACAAACAGGATGTTGGCAATACTTATGCCACCCTCAATGCCAACATGCCCGGTAATGTCGAGCTGCTCTGGTTGAACTATGAAGAGAACTATTCCTGTGACGAAAAGTGCCGCGCGAAGCACGAGCTGCCATACATAGCGTATGAACAGGGGTGTGGGGGAGTTTTCACGTCTAGTAGCCATGGATAAGTAATCTACCACAGAGCTATTTCATTTGCAAAAACCCATCGTTGCGCTAGGATAAATTGCCGTCAGAAAACATCTTCGTCCCGCGTGAGGAGGGCACACGGATTGGGGCGTGGTAACAGCGTACGCACCGCTTATCGCCACTGGCGCACGCGTAACGGTGTTGTTACGGCTGGGGACGAATGGCAAGAGTGAGGAGCTTACATGTTTCGTAAGATGCGGCGACATGCCCAATTGCTCGACCATGAGGAATGCGAACAAATCCTTATGGAGCAGCCGAGGGGCGTTCTCTCGGTGCTTGGTGACGACGAGTATCCGTATGGCGTGCCACTCGATTATGTGTACGAGAATGGCGTGCTGCTGTTCCACTGCGCGTCGGTCGGTCACAAGATGGATGCCATTTTGGCGCACGACAAGGCCAGTTTTTGCGTGCTCGACGATGGCGTTCGTCACGAGGGCGAATGGTGGATGTGCTTTAGGTCTGTTATCGCGTTTGGACGTGTGAGCCTTGTGGAGAACGAGGATGAAAAGCGGCGGGCATTGTGGAAGCTGGCGGCAAAGTACTTCCCGGCCGACTACGATACCGAGTCCGATATTGCGCGCAACCTGGCGCGTGTTGCCATCGTGCGGTTCGAGATTGAGCACATGACGGGCAAGGCTGTGCGCGAAAAGTAATCGCGAGAAGCACTTTGGCTAATCGGCTGTTTCCAATAGGGCCCCGTTTGGATACGTTGATGACCAAGTTGAGTACCAAGGTCACGAAGTTGTGTTCGCAAAGCATCTTGCAGAGGACATGGGCTGCGAGGTGAGAGCGGGATGCCGGACGATTCCCGAGCGATTCCATGTTGCAACTTGTTGTCGTACGCGCTTGGATTGGAGTTCCTTAACGATGCATGCGCTATATTGCTAAGGCAGTTTTGGCCTTTACAAGGGGGAAGCATGAGTGATAATATCTCGTTTTTTGAGCGCAAGGACATCCGGCCGGGGTTCAAGCGTTATGCCATCGATGCGTTTGGCGCTATGGCACAGGGTCTCTTTGCGTCGCTGCTCATCGGTACCATTTTTTCGACGTTGGGCGACCTGACCGGCCTTGAGGTGCTCGGGCAAATTGGTGGGTTTGCGAAATCGGTCGCCGGTCCCGCGATGGCCGTTTCCATTGGCTCTGCCCTTGCCGCGCCGCCGCTCGTGCTGTATTCGCTTGCAGCAGTGGGCTTTGCCGCCAACGATGCGGGAGGTGCTGGCGGCCCCCTTGCGGTGTTTTTCGTCGCGATCGTTGCGGCCGAGCTGGGCAAGATGGTCTCGAAGGAGACGAAGGTGGATATTCTTGTGACGCCGGGCGTTACCGTGGGCGTGGGTTGTGCGTTGGCGTTGGCCGTGGGGCCATGGATTGGTGCCGCTGCGTCGGCGGTGGGTGGCCTTGTGATGTGGGCGACCGATTTGCAGCCGTTCCTCATGGGCATCGTGGTTGCGGTACTGGTTGGCGCGGCGCTCACGTTGCCCATCTCGAGCGCGGCGATTTGTGCGGCACTTGGGTTGACGGGCCTTGCGGGTGGTGCGGCGCTTGCCGGTTGCTGCGCACAGATGGTGGGCTACGCGGCCGCGAGCTTTGCCGACAATGGCTGGTCGGGAGTGGTTTCGCAGGGTCTCGGAACGTCCATGCTACAGGTTCCAAATATCTTTAAGAAGCCCGTCACGTGGGTTCCGGCGCTTGTCGCCAGCGCTGTGACCGGTCCCGTTGCAACCGTAGTGTTTGGGATGCAGCAAAACGGCGCTGCAATCGCGAGTGGTATGGGGACGTGCGGTTTGGTTGGCCCGATTGGCCTGTATTCCGGCTGGGTTGCCGACGGCATCGTTCCCGGACCCATGGAGTGGCTTGGCATGGCGCTCGTGTGCGTAGTCGTTCCCGCCGTTGTTGCTTGGCTAGTCGCGTTCGCCATGCGTCGTGCTGGGCTCATCGTTGACGGCGACATGCGCGTGGAGTAGCGTGGCGCTTTGTCAATTGGTCTGCTCCTAAAGAACAGTCAAATCGGAAAGTGGCCCGGAGGAGCAGCCGCGCGCAGTTCCGCAGGCCGATAGCTGTTTGAGCTTTGCCCTCCGGGCCACGGACGGGACATTTGACTAATCTTTAGGAGCAGGTCAATTGGGCGTGAGTGCCAGTCACTGGCTCCTGGCGACAGCGCGTGGAGTAGGTAACAGGTCGATTGCGGCAATTTCCCGGGGAGTTTGTATTACGTGTCGCTTGGACGGTGAGACAAACTCCCCGGGAAACTGTATTACTTTAGGAAGTATTGTTGCCTATACTGTTTGTACTATTGGACGAGGCGAGGGGGATGCATGGCGCTGCTGTTCGTAAATGCGTGTATGCGGGAAGAGTCGCGTACCGAGCGGTTGGCTCGCGCGTGGCTTGAGCGCTACGAGGGCGAGGTGGAGGAACTGAGGCTTGCCGAGCTGGGTGTGGCGCCGCTGGATGCCGAACGTTTGCGGACGTATTCGGCGGGCGTTGCTGCGGCTCGCTACGATGACGAGCTGTTTGCGTTTGCGCAACAGTTTGCCGAGGCGGATGAGGTGCTCATTGCGGCGCCATTTTGGAACTACGGCATTCCCGCACGTCTCCATGCGTATCTTGAGCTTGTGTGTTCGCAGGGTGTGACCTTCGACGTGGACGCGACGGGTGCCTACGTGAGCTTGGTGCGAGCACAACGGCTTACGTTTATTACCACGGCGGGCGGAGCTGAGCCGGACGAACTCGACGATCATGCCTTTGGCTACGTACGGACGCTTTCCACGAGATTTTGGCACATTCCCGACGTGCGGTGCATCGCCGCGTGGAGTGCCGACGCATCCAGCACGAGCGTCGACGCGGTTTTACGAGAGATACTTGGAGAGGAACAATCATGAGTAAGACTAAGGTGTACATCGATGGCCAGGCCGGCACTACCGGACTGCAGATTTTCGACCGCATTGGTTCGCGCGAGGATCTTGAGCTGCTGCGTATTGACGAGGACAAGCGTCACGATACGGATGAGCGTCGCAAGTTTATTAATGCGGCCGATATCGTGTTTCTATGCTTGCCCGACGCTGGCGCACGTGAGGCCGTTTCGCTCGTAGAGAATCCCGACGTGTGCATTATTGATGCCTCCACGGCGCATCGCACAGCCGAGGGCTGGACGTACGGCTTTCCCGAGCTGAGCGCCGAGCAGCGCGCTGCCATTGCCTCGAGCAAGCGGATTGCCAATCCGGGCTGCCATGCGACGGGTTTTATCAGCTGCGTTGCTCCGCTTGTGCGGGCGGGTGTTGTGGCGGCGGACTATCCGCTAACGTGCTACTCGCTTACGGGTTATTCCGGTGGCGGGAAGCAGATGATAGCTGCCTACGAGGCGGACGACCGTCCCGAGGTGCTGAGCGCGCCCGGCATTTATGGCCTGACGCTGCGCCATAAGCACCTGCCCGAGATGCAGGTGGTGTGCGGGCTCGCGCAGCCGCCTGTGTTTATGCCTGTGGTGGATGACTATTACAAGGGCATGGCGACTTCGGTGATGCTGCACAACCGCATGCTTTCGGGCGTTTCGAGCGCGAGCGACGTGCGTGAGGCGCTTGCAAAGCACTACGAGGGTCAGCGGTTCGTGAGCGTGGCTCCGTTTGACCCTGCACAAAAGACGCTTTACGCCAATGAGCTTGCCGGAACCAACGAGCTGCGCATCGTGGTTTGCGGCAACGACGAGCACACCACCGTTACGGCCCTCTTCGATAACCTTGGCAAGGGTGCATCGGGCGCGGCCGTGCAAAACATGAACATTGCCCTTGGCATCGACGAGGCCTGCGGGCTGGTGTAAGGAAGGCGAGGGACAGGTGCCGTGTTGCGTTCGATGACCACGGCACCTGTCCCTCGTTAGAATATGTTATGGCTTGTTACGGCTAGTCTAAGTCGGCTCCGTTAGTCTCGCAAACCTTCTTGTACCAGTCGAAGGATTCCTTCTTCTCGCGATGCAGGTCGCCGTTGCCGTCGTTGTCCTTGTCTACGTAAATGAAGCCATAGCGCTTCTTCATTTCGCCGGTGGAGGCGGAAACGAGGTCGATGCAGCCCCACATGGTATAGCCCATGAGGTCGACGCCCTCCTCGATGGCCTTGCCCATCTCGACGATGTGGTCACTCATGTAGTCGATGCGATATCCGTCGTGGAACTTGCCGTCCTCGCCGCGTTCGTCGTTGGCACCAAGGCCGTTCTCGACGATCATCAGCGGGATTTGGTAGCGGTCGTACACCGTCTCGAGGTACCAGCGCAAGCCCTCAGGGTCGATAGGCCATCCCCAGTCGCTCGCGGTGAGGTAGGGGTTGCCCATGCCGCCGAAGATGTTGCCGCCGCTTGCCTCGGAGTCGGGGTCGGGCAGACCGGCGGTTGCGCTCATGTAGTACGAGAAGCTGTAGAAGTCGACGGTGCCCATGAGCAGGGTTTCGGCGTCGCGATCGGCAAGGTCCAGCATACGCTCGACGTCAACGCCGTTTTCGGCCCAAACCGAGGGTGCCCAGGCGGCGTATTCGCCGCGCACGTGTACGTCGCCGCAGTAGAAGTTGTTGAGGTTCATTTGCTTTTGGGCGATGAGCACGTCGGCCGGACGGCAGGTGCGCGGGTAGCACGCGTTGCCCGCGATCATACAGCCAACCATGTTCTCCGGGTCGATGGCGTGGGCGATTTGCACGGCCTTTGCCGATGCCACGAATTGGTTGTGCAGGCCCTCGAAGCGGCGTTGCGGGTCGTCCCATTCGCACTCGCCAAATGGCACAGGACCGTCCTCGGGCGGGAGGATTCCCAAACCATAGATGTTGCCAAAGCCGCCCATTATGGCGCAGTTGATCTCGTTGAAGGTAAGCCAGTACTTGACGAGGCCCTTGTACTCGCGGAAGCAGAGGTCGGCATAGCGCACCCAAAGGTCAATGACGGCGGGGTTATCCCAGCCGCCATACTTGTGGCTGAGAGCTAACGGGAATTCGTAGTGCGAAAGGGTTACCAGCGGTTCGATGCCCTTCTCTTGGCAGTGCTTGAAGACGTTCTTGTAGAAGTCGATGCCTGCCTGGCAGGGGGTTGCGTCATCGCCATTGGGGAAGATGCGGCTCATTTGGATGGACAGGCGGAAGCACTTGAAGCCCATCTCGGCAAAGAGGTCGATGTCTTCCTTCCAGTGGTGATAGAAGTCGATGGCTTCGTGACTGGGGTAATAGGCGCCCTCGCGTACGCCCGCGGGGGTTACGACGCGCGGCGTGTCCACGGTGCCGCCCATAATGATGTCGGGTACCGAGAGACCCTTGCCGTCTGCGTCGTAGCCGCCCTCAAACTGGTTGGCCGCCGTCGCGCCGCCCCACAGGAATCCCTCGGGGAATGTGTAGTCTGCCATGTGCATCTCCTTTCCATAAATGTATACGACTGGTAATAGTATGCAGCATGTGCACATTACATAAAGGAGTTATTCGGTGCTATTCGGCGATTGGTAGGGCGGCGGGTCGACGCGGGTGGATAGCGCGCAGGCGGTGCGGGCCATTCTCGTTTCGGATGTGCCGATGAGAGCGGCGAGGGCGGCATGTTGGAGCGGGTGACTCGCCGGTGCGCAGCGTGCGCCATTCTCATCGCGGACGTGCCGGCGCGGGCATGGTTTTCTCAGCTTGTGTTTCGGGCGTAGAGTGCATTCTGGCGGCTTTTGCTAGGAATCAGCGAATGTTAAGGTATATTGCTAATGTGTAAACGACACATTGGTTGAAAATAGTTGAACTATGCATAAAAGCATGTGGCGTTTACCTGCGGTTTTACAAATGGCATTCTCTAAAACAGAAACCAATGGGTAGTTAACACAATAGAAACATGATAAATGCAATTAAAGAATCTAAGCATTGTGAGTAAGATATGACAAGAACATCATGAATGCGGTGTAGAGCCGCAAATGTGCGAAGCGTGACGAGTATAGCCTGTGGCAACGGTTATTCTGCATGTTCCTGCCGCACGGTAGCGGAACGTTGCCCATCTTGGCCATCGATTGATATGCTTGCTCTGCGAACGCCGTGCGGTTTTGTGGGCATGCACCATTTGAGTTAGCTACAATCAAACGCAATCATCGCTCGCGCAAAGGGAGGCCCCATGCACGCCATCGAGTTCTTACTCATATTCGCGGCGGCGCTCGTGTTGTACGGGCTTGTCATGTGGCGAACGGGAAACGTTGACCTCATGCCGTACCACGCGACGTATAGTATTAGTTCCAAAGACGACGTGCGGCGCGTGGGGCTCATCGTTGCTCGCGTGGGACTTGTTCTTGGTGCCGTTTTGTGTGCAGCGCTCATGCTTATGTTGCTGGGGGCGTAGTTGCCGCAGCCTCGGAATTATACGTTTTGTTCTCTGCGCGGTCGTGCGCGATTTCGAGGAGCTCCGCAACACGGGATTCGTCGATGTTCCAAGTTGCCTTTACGAGTTCTTTGGATACTTCGTACTCCCGCAGGGGTTCCTTCCATTCTTCGGCCTTTGTTGAATTGCGGAACTCGCTCAGTATTTCCTTGTTGGGGATAAAAACCTCATCTTCGTCATCGGCCCAACCAAGATACCCCAAATGGATTAGCAGTGCCAGTACGTCATCGCGTCCATGGAAGGTTGTCATATCGTTTTGATACGTACCAAGATCAATTTTGAGTCTGCCCCTGTCCATAAGTAAGGCGACTGCGGCTTTTAGGCCGTCGCAGTCCATCCGAATGTATTTTGCGAGCGCCTCGTACGCTTCGGTTTTGTTCCACCAGTTTCGTATGCTTCCGTTTACGAGTGCTTGCACCACCGAAAAGGGACTATAGAGGGAGAAGTCGTGGCGCTCGAATTCTACTCGGCGCGGGTGCTCGCTAACTACGTGTGGGACGTTTTCTGTAACTTCGTATCCGTCGTACCACGCACGCACATCGCTAAAGCTCATACCCCACTCGTCACATAGTGCCCTAACTTTACCTTCGGTAAAACCCGTATAGGGTGCAAGTCGTAGCGGCGCTACCATGGAATAGCGCAGTCAACCATTTGGCAGCTGCCTGTTGAACGATTGCATTCGCAAGCGCGTTCAGTTGTATTCGGTGGTTGTATGGAACAACGTTACTCACGCGGACGGTTGTAGAACCGGGTGATGGAGGCGTTGGCCTCCTCGCTGCGCTTTTGTTCGATCCAGCGATCGCGCTCCTGCATGATGGCGAGCATCTCGTCGGCGATTTCCTCCATGCGCGTTGGCCGCACGCCCAAGAGGTACGCCCTCATGCGATCCATGGCCTGCGCCGTGCGAAGCTGTCCGCACATGAGCTCTCCGAATTCGGTTGGAAGCCCCAGTCGTTGTGCCGCGCGAACAAGACCCTCTCGCGCTCGTATGCGTTCCTCTTCTGTTGCCATGTGGCACCTCCGTTTGAGACGAGATGATACACCCCGTGCGAGCATCGCGGCGCCAGATTCAAAGGTTTGTTCAAGGGTTTGGAGGTGTGGAAGCCTGCTTGTATGTAGCTCGGCACGGCAAGTTATTCACGCTTGCCGATGTTTTTCGTTGCGGCGTGCTGGCTTGCGCGGGTCGGCTTGCGCGGGTCGGCTTGCGCGCCTCCGAGCGCCTTGCTTTCCGATGGCGCGAGTGGTTTGCCCCCTTGCATGCGCTACAATGTAGCGCACGAAACTCGGAGAAGGGAAGCCCATGGCAACAACGAACGACCAGCACATGCAAACCTCGCTCTTTGGTGATGACGTGCCCGTGGGCGGGATGGGTTCAGGCGCGCCTGGCGGGTCGGACTCGCCGACGCAGGTCGAGCCGCCGCATCCTCAGACGCCAGCCGAACGCGCAGCTGCGCTCAACGAGCAACTGGCACGCGCGGCATATGCCTATTACGCGCTCGATGCACCCGAAATGACGGACGCCGCCTTCGACCGCCTGCTTCAGGAGCTCATTCACTTGGAAGACGAGCATCCCGAGTTGCGTACCCCGCAAAGCTATACGCAGCGCATCGGCGGCTATGTGGGCGAGCAGTTCGAAGCAGTTCGCCATGCGCGCCGCATGTATTCGATGGACGACGCGATGGATCTTGCAGAGCTTGATGCGTGGCTCGAGCGCACGGAGGAAGCGGTGGCGCAAGCGGGCGGTCCAGCTTCGCAGGAGCCAGTAGCCTATACGTGCGAACTCAAGATTGATGGCCTTGGCGTGGCGCTTACCTATACGGACGGACAGCTCGTCCGGGCGGCAACGCGCGGCGACGGCACGACGGGCGAGTTGGTAACGGCCAACGTGCTTACCATCGCCGATGTGCCGCGCACGCTCGCGCCGGCGGGCATGGCGGCGATTGCCAACGGCGGCTTCGGCCAAAGCGTCGAAGTGCGCGGCGAGGTATACATGCCCCGCCACAGCTTCGTCCGCCTCAACGACGACAACGATGCGGCAGGTCGCGCCCCGTTTGCGAATCCGCGCAACGCAGCCGCTGGATCGTTGCGCCAAAAGGACTCCAAGGTGACGGCAGCACGCGATCTTGCTACGTTCATTTATGCAGTGGCCGATGAGGGTCCACTTGCCGTAAACAGCCAGCACGAGTTCTTGGCATGGCTCACCGATTGTGGCTTTGCCGTAAATGATCACGCCGTGCGCTGCACGAGCGCGGCGGAGGTTCACGCGTACTGCGAAAAGGCCTTGTCGCTTCGTGACGAGCTGGACTACGACATCGACGGCGTCGTGGTAAAGGTGGATTCCTTCGCCCAACAGGCCGCCCTCGGCTTCACCGCTCGCGCGCCGCGCTGGGCCATTGCCTTCAAGTTCCCGCCGGAGGAGAAGCGTACCATCCTGCGCGAGATTCGTATTCAGGTGGGCCGTACGGGCGTGCTTACACCGGTTGCAGAGTTCGACCCGGTGAGTGTGGCTGGCTCTACCATAGCGCGTGCAACACTCCACAACATCGACGAGATTCGCCGCAAGGACGTGCGCGAGGGCGATACCATTGTGGTGCATAAGGCCGGAGACGTCATTCCCGAGGTAGTGGGCCCGGTGCTCGAGGGGTCGCTCGGGGAGGAGCATGCGGCGCGTGCGGAGTTCAACATGCCAAAGCTTTGCCCCGCGTGCGGTAGTCCCGTCGTGCGCGAAGAGGGTGAGGTCGCGTACCGCTGCATATCCATCGAGTGTCCGGCCCAGGCGGTCGAGCGCCTCATCCACTGGGGCAGCCGCGGCGCAATGGACATTGATGGCCTTGGTGACGAGCTCGTAAAACGCATGGTAGCTCAGGGCGTTCTTACGGACGTTGCCGACTTCTACGACAAGCTCGACGAGCCTACGCTGGCCAAAGTGAGCACAGGCCGCATTAACAAGGCTGGTAACGACATCGTCGTGGGCAAAGTTGTGTCAAAAAAGATAATGGCGCAGGTCGAGGAGTCCAAGCAACGTGGCCTGGGGCGCGTGCTCTTCGGCTTGGGCATTAGGCACGTGGGTGCGAATGTGGGGGAGGTACTTGCGCAACACTTTGGTTCGATGGAGGCGTTGGCCACTGCGAGCGAGGACGACATCTCTGCTGTGGCAGGCATTGGCCCGAAAATTGCGGCGAGCGTCGTGGAGTTCCTTCGTACCAAGCAAAACGCCGAAGTCATCGAGCGCCTGCGTGCTGCGGGCGTCGTGCTTGCCGAAGAGAAGGCCACAGCGGAAGATGGGTCGCAGCCTCTCGAAGGCCTCACCTTCGTGTTGACGGGAACACTTACGCAGTTTACGCGCAAGGCAGCCGGCGATGCCCTCAAAGCGTTAGGTGCAAAGGTTACGGGCTCCGTCTCGCGTCGCACCAGTTTCGTTGTGGCAGGTGCGGCTGCAGGCAGCAAGCTCACAAAGGCCGAACAGCTTGGCGTTCCCGTGCTCGATGAGGATGCGCTCGCTCGCATTCTTTCGACGGGGGAGTTGCCCGAGTAGGAGCGTGCCCCTAAAGAAGCATCAAATCGGAAAGTGGCCCGGAGGAGCAGCCGCGCGCAGTTCCGCAGGAACGAGGACTGTGTGAGCACGGCGCCCTCCGGGCCACTACTGGGGCATTTGACTAATCTTTAGGGGCCGGAGTAGGAGGGGCCGTCGCGCAGTCCCGGTTGAGTGCGTCCGCCAAACGACCTACGTCGAGGAATATCTTCCTTTTGCATGGTTGGGGTTCCGGTTTTTTCGCAGAGACACTCACCATGTGATACCGTTATATATTGAACGTGCCTAGTGGAGCCAGTAGGTGAAGGGAGGATCGCATGACTAATCTCGAGCTTCAAAAAGAGCCGTTTATCATACGTCTCCTCTCTTATGTGCCACGCGGAGTTTGGGTGGTGCTCTCCGAGGGGCTCGCATTGGTCTTCTTGGGGCTCGTAACGGGAATTCTTTCGTCGGTTGCCGATGTTGTGTTCGTGGGTAAAGCGGCTTTCATAACCCGCTTTGCGCTATGGGCGCTCCTCAACGCCTTGGTCGCCATCCATGTGGACAGTCGTCTTAAGGCGATTTGGTGGGCAGTTCCCTTTAATCTTGGCTACATGGAAAGCTATTACATTAGTACGGCTGCTTCCTACGAGGGGTTTGGTAAAGCACTTGTTGTCCCGCTGGCAGGCATTGCGCTCGCTTCGCCGTTCCTTGCATATGCGCTGTGGACGGCAAAGCGCGACCGCGGTCCGTATGGCAAAATACTTTCGGTATTGATTGCGGCGGGTGTCGTTGGCGCAAGTTATTATCTGTACGGCACATACGACGTGTACTCGATAGTCGTTTCGGTTATCCTTCTGCTCGTTTTGCTTTTTTGGCCGGCGCGTCGATTCAAGTTTGTGCCAGCTCAGCGTCCGACAGCGCCCGTTGAGGCTTCTGCTGAGGCAGAGGTCGCTTCGGAGCTTGGTGCCGAATTGGGTGTGGAGAAGGAGATAACCCCGTCGAACGTTAGTCGCAGTGAGCTGCTGGCGGAGGTTCCGAGCATCGAGGAGGAGGAATCCGCGCCCACTCTGCGTCGACGGAGGCGTGTGACGGATGATGGGCCGTTGCGTCGTACTCGTACGGAGTATGGCTTTGAGTATGCTACGGAGCGCCGAAGTGGTTGGTACCAGGACGATTCTTCGTGGGAGTCCGAACGAGAACGCGAGCGAGAAGAACAGACAGCTCGCAATACGCGGGGTAAGCGTAGCGGACGGAATGGTCGTTCTGTGCGAGATGCTCGTGTGGAGCAAGAAGAGCGCGATTTGCGTCGGAGTCGCAACAGAGACGATCGGAGTTCGCGCAGTTCTATTGCCTCGCGCACCTCGAGTGCTTCGCGCGATTCGCGTGAATTGCGTAGCTCGCGTACCTCGAGTTCGGAGCGCGATTCGTATGAACTGCGTCGGTCGCGCAGCTCTCGAGACTCCCGAGGTTCTCGCGATTCACTTCGGTCGCAGCGTCCCACTCGACGGGTTGGAAGCAGCTCGAGCGCGAGGCCAATCGCGAGGCCAAGTTCGCGCCGATACCGTCAGAGGCATGACGAGCGCGAACGTGAGGCCAACCGCAGAGAAGCAACGCGCCGCAGGGCTCAGCGCGAGCGCACTACGCGCGAACGAACGACGCGTAACTCAACGCGTGAGAGCACGCACTATGCGGAGGGGTCGAGTTATACAAGCTACTTGGAGAGCTCCAACTACTCGTCGTCAATTTCGACGCTGGGCACTGCGCGCTCGGCGCGACCCTCTCACAGGACCCGCTAAGAGCTGAGCTTACAAAAACAAAGCTTTAAGCCCACGGCTTAAGCCGGCGTTAAGGAATGCCGCTGGCTACTCAGCACAGGGCATGCCATAGTAGTTTAACCCATCGACCATGGCTTCCGTACGTGCGCGATCCCCCTCGATGATTCGTCCGGCAAATGCGGGCCAGGCCAGAAGAGCATCGTGGAACAAATCGGCAAAGCTCGCAATCGAACGTGCACCTGTTGCGGGATCGTGCCAGGGTCGATGCGTGAGATTTGCGGCGGGGCAGTCGTCGCTTGCGATTATGGGATGGCGCTGAGCGTCAATGCGAGAAACACTACGGTAGAGGAGCTCCAACCGCTTGAGCGTGTTTGGAATGCGTGTGGCCGGCGGGTCTATAAGCCGATAAATCCGAAGATAATCGCGTGCCGCGCAGCCAAACTCGCATTGGTCTACGTCGAGTCCAAACACGTCACGCGCAGCCATCGACATGAGTTGGCCAGTGACCTGGTCGATTCGTGGCGTGCTGTTAAGCAGGAGTGACGTGGGTATATCCAAAATGGTGATGTGCCGCTTTTGCCAAAGCAACCATGAGTCGATATCTGCCTCAATGAGGGCGTGAAGCTCGCGCGCGGCGTCTTGCAACGTGGAGTCCGCGGATTGTAGTTCTCGAATTTGGGCAAGTATGAGGGGATGCACGACGCTATCGAGTAAGTAATGTGCGGCCATCCCCAGCACAAACGCCCTGCCTAAGCCTGCGTCCTTGTGCGGCAAACAGCCGACGGACGAACGTAGCGAAAAAAGGAAAGCGACTACTTCGCGTTCGTGAATGCAGCGAGCTAGTGCGTGGCAGCGACGAGCCTTACTCGGCAGCGTGGAGAAGCGCGCACAGAGTAAGTCGGGCCCTTGGCTTCCCATAAGAAACGCCAAGAGTTCTTCTTGACTCGTGAGGATGTCCTCTGGCAGGAGTGCCGATGCGTCCTCGCCGAATAGGTGATGTGTGAGTATAGCGGGCATACCGCTCCTTAGCATAGAATGTGCATATCGCTAAAGAATAGCGTATTTTGTGGAGGATTGCTGTGAAAAATCTCTCCACCCGGAGATTTGAGGGGTGATTGTTGTGAGAAGCTCGCTAATGCGTTCCAAGTCGACGATTTTGCTTACCGGTGCGGTGATGGTTGCGCTTGGGGTAGCCGTGTTGATAAACCCCATCAGGGCACTTGAGACGATAATTAGCATCATGGGATGGATTCTTGTTGGCTATGGTGTACTTACGATAGTGCCCATCGTTGTGAGGCATCTTAAGCTGGGAGAATCCCTGGGCGACGTGAGCTTTGGCGCGGTGTCGCTGGTGCTTGGTCTTTTTATGGCCATATTTCCCAGTAACTTGATTTCTTTCGTATGGACGCTGATTGGTATTTTGATACTTGCGACGGGCTTGCTCGACATAGTGGAGTCGGGAACCTTCCGCCAGCAGGGGAGTCCGCTGGGCATACCCGCCACTGTTTCGGGCGTGATCTGCGTCCTTCTTGGTGTTCTTGTGATTTGGGCACCGATGCTTTCGCCGACGCTTGGCATGCTCATTGCGGCCATTGCCCTCATCATAAACGGCATTACGGAGATCATCTTTGGCCTTGGCATGTAGCCGCCATGACAAAAGCGGTGACGAAACGCCCTCCCGAGGAGGGCGTTTTGCTGCAGCGAGCGACTTCTGAGCGAAGCGAGGCTTGAGCGCACAATTAACTGGGAGCCAGCTATCGTTAGCTGGTTGCGGCTGACCCCATTGATGTTCCAAAGCGCGACTTCCGAGCGAAGCGAGGCTTGAGCGCGTGGAACATCAATGGGGTCAGCCCCCACCGTAATCAACTACACATAGAACAACATGTCGTTATAGCTCGGCACAGGCCAGCAGTCCTTGCTGCAAATGGTTTCCATTTCGTCGACGGCGGCGCGCAAGGTGTTCATGGCAGGGAGCACCACGTCGCAATAGGCGCGGTCGCGCTCGGTTGGGTCGGCGATGGTGCGTGCGTCGGCGTTCTTTGCGTCGAGATCCTGTGCAAGTTGGTAAACGGAGGTGGTGCCCTCGGTAATGCGTGCCACGAGGTCGCGTTCAGCCTTGGCGGCTATGCCGAGTTCCGCCTTCGTCGCCACCGTGGTTGCCAAATCACCCGAGTAGGAAACGAGTGCCGGAATGTAGAGGTGATTCGCCATGTGTACCATAACGTTTGCCTCAATGTTGATGAGCTTGGCATATTGCTCCGCTTTCGCCACGTAACGCGCGTGGAGCTCGGCCTCCGAGAGCACGTGGTACTTCTCGAACATCGCGATGCTCTTCTCGCTAATGAGCGCGGGCAAGGCGTCGGGCGTCGTCTTGAGGTTGGGAAGCCCACGTCGCTCGGCTTCGGCCTCCCACTCGGCCGAGTAGCCGTTTCCATCAAAGATGATGCGACGATGGTCTCGGAAGGTGTGGCGAATAAAGCGCATGGCCACAACGATGAAGTCCTCGTCCTTGCGCGCCTCCACATAGTCGCAAAAACGTTCGCATTGCTCGGCAACGGCCGTGTTGAGCACCGTGTTGGGATCGGAGAGGTTCTGCTGCGAGCCACACATGCGGAATTCGAATTTGTTGCCGGTAAAGGCAAAGGGACTCGTGCGATTGCGGTCGGTATTGTCACGCAGAATGTCGGGAAGGGCAGGTACGCCCAGCTCCATGATTTCGCCTTCGTGAGCCTCTGCGTGCTCCTTGCGAATGAGAGCCTCTACCACTGGCGTAAGCGCGTCGCCCAAGAACACCGAGACGATAGCCGGCGGGGCCTCGTTGGCGCCGAGACGATGGTCGTTGCCCGCCGATGCCACGCTCATGCGCATGAGGTCGGCATGCTCGTCTACGGCGGCGACGAGGAAGGCGAGGAACAGGAGGAACTGGAGGTTGTCTTCGGGATGCGGGCCGGGCTCGAGCAGGTTGCGTCCGTCGGCCGAGAGGGACCAGTTGTCGTGCTTGCCCGATCCGTTGACGTACTCAAAGGGCCGTTCGTGCTCAAGACATGCCAGGCCATAGTTCGTCGCAAGCAGCTTTAGCTTCTCCATCGTAAGGAGGTTGTCGTCGATGGCGAGCGACCCGGCTTCGTAGATGGGTGCGAGCTCGTGCTGGCAGGGGGCAACCTCGTTGTGCTTCGTCTTTGCGGGTATGGCGAGCCGCCACAGCTCGTCGTCGAGCTCCTTCATAAAGGCGTTAACTGACGGACGGATGGCACCAAAGTAGTGCTCCTCGAGCTCTTGTCCCTTGCTCGGCGGGGCGCCAAAGAGCGTGCGGCCCGTGAGCCGCAGGTCGGTTCGTGCCTCGAAATCGGACTCCTTAATGAGGAAGTACTCCTGCTCGGGGCCGACGTTTGTTATCACACGCTTCGGATTCCAGCCAAAGAGGGCGAGCACACGCTTTGCCTGTTTCTCGAGGGCGACTTCCGAACGTAGCAGCGGCGTCTTTTTATCGAGTGCCTCGCCGGTGTAGGAAATAAAAGCCGTCGGGATGCATAGCACTTCGTCTTTTATGAATGGCGGG
Source organism: Atopobiaceae bacterium (assembly GCA_017510785.1). Classification (GTDB taxonomy): domain Bacteria; phylum Actinomycetota; class Coriobacteriia; order Coriobacteriales; family Atopobiaceae; genus RUG440. The sequence continues at coordinate 39,437 of JAFWMH010000070.1, forward strand.
GTGATGGGGTCCCACACCGTGTAGCCGCGTGCCTCGAACGTTGCGCGCAGCCCGCCGTTAGGAAAACTCGAGGCATCCGACTCGCCTTGGACGAGCTCTTTTCCGCTAAATGCCATGAGCACCTCGCCGTCGCCCTGCGGCGTAATAAAGCTATCGTGCTTCTCGCTCGTTATGCCGTTGAGCGGTTGGAACCAGTGCGTGAAGTGCGTCGCACCCTTCTCGAGCGCCCACTCCTTCATGGCGTGCGCGACCTCGTTGGCTATGTCGAGGTCGATGGGCTTGTTCTCCTTGATGACGCGCCTCAGCTCCTGATACGTGGGCTTGGGTAGGCGCTTGCGCATATCGGCATCGGTGAATACCAAGCTGCCGTACACTTCCGAGACTTTGTCCTGTGTCATTATTGACGGTCCTTTCTGGAATCGCTACGGAAACAGGGTAAGGGAAACCATGTTTCCGTCGGGTAATATCACCGTTTCCCCATTTCGTTTTGGGATGTGCGGCGCCACATTCTCCCAAGGAGTTTGTTCCACGTACGTCGACAGCGGTTCGCACCTACGGTAGAATCATGAGACTACGCCAATCGAGGAGGTACCCATGGCAGACGAGAGACGCACCATTGCGGTTATCGACGGCAATTCGCTTATGCACCGCGCATTCCACGCCATCCGACAGCCCATGAGCGCGCCGGACGGTCGGGCAACCAACGCGCTGTTCGGCTTCTTTAACATGTTTATTAAGCTTGTGGAGTCGTTTGCGCCCGATGGTATTATCTGCGCCTTCGACAAAGGCAAGCCGGTTGTGCGTATGGAGATGCTTCCGCAGTACAAGGCTCAGCGTCCGCACATGGACGACGCGCTACGCGAGCAGTTCCCCATGGTTAAGGACCTGCTGCGCTCGCTCGACGTGCCCGTGGTTGAGCTCGAGGGCTGGGAAGGCGACGACATCTTGGGCACCCTTGCACGTCGCGGCGAGAAAGCCGGCTACGACATGTACCTCTTTACGGGCGACCGCGACATGTACCAGCTCTCTACCGAGCACGTCCGCATCGTGAGCACCAAGAAGGGCGTTTCCGACGTGCAGATAATGACGCCCGAAACGGTGGCGGACCTGTATCATGGCATAACGCCCGAACTTGTTCCCGACTTCTACGGGCTTAAGGGCGACTCGTCCGATAACATCCCCGGGGTGCCGGGCATCGGCCCGAAGCGTGCGTCCGACCTTATTTGCAAGTATGGGTCGCTCGACGAAGTGATTGCGCATGCGGATGAGGTAAAGGGCAAGATGGGAGAGAACCTTCGTGCGCACGTGGAGGATGCCTTGCTCAGTCGCAAGGTGGCCATCATTCGCACCGATGCGCCCATCGAGCTCGATTTGGATGACGCACGGTTCCCCACGTTCGACACGCAGGAGGCAGCGCGTGCGTTTTCGGCCCTGGGGTTTACGGGCATGACGCAGCGCATCGTGCGGTTGGGGGGCGGCATGGGTGCGGCGGCGAAGGAAGGGGCCGCGGAAGGCCCGGCCGCGCTCGAAGTGGGCGAGGTGCTGACGGGCGACGCGGCGCTCGCAAGCTTCGTGGAGGTGCTCGGCGCGGACGAATGGGTTGGCGTGGCGGTGCAGCACGAAGGCGCGACGTCGGGCAAGGCCCAGCTTGCGCTGGACCTGAGTGCCGAGCAGGAGCAACTCGTGTTGTGGGTTTCGCGCGAGAAGGCGATGCTCAGCATCGAGGGTGCGGCGGCGAGGGCTGCTGTGGCCCAACTCGTTCGGGACGGGCGTATGGTTTCGGCGGACGTAAAAGCGGTGCTGCACGAGGTGTGTCCTCTTGATTCGTCGGAGGAGGCGCTTGTCGAGGCGGCTGAGCTTGCGGCCGAGCGCGTGTTCGATGTTGCCGTTGCCGAGTACCTGCTCGACTCCGATCGCTCGTCGTACGACGTGTGCGACATGGTAAAGCGCATGGCGAGCGTAACCGTTCCCGAGCCCACGGACGAGGTGCCGCGCGAGGCGCTCGAGGCGGCTTGTGCGCGGGTTGTGAGGCCGGAGCTGCTCAAGCGGCTGGAGGATGACGGATCGCTCGCCCTGTTCCACCATGTGGAGATGCCGCTCGTTGCCGTGCTTGCCCAAATGGAGCGGACGGGGCTTGCGGCCGACGCGAACAAGCTGGGCGAGCAGTCGGCCGAGCTTGGCGTCGAGATTGCCGAAATGGTCACGCGCATTCACGAGACGGCAGGCGAGGAGTTCAACATCGACTCGCCCATGCAGCTCTCGCACGTGCTCTTTGACGTGCTTAAGCTGCCGACGGCCGGCCTCAAGAAGACGCGTCGTGGCTACTATTCCACCAATGCAAAGGTTTTGTCTGATCTCGCGCAAGATAACGAGCTTGTGGCGGATGTGCTCGACTACCGGGAGCGTGCGAAGATAAAATCGACGTATCTCGACGCGCTGCCTGCGTTGATTCGCGGCGACGGGCGCATCCACACCACGTTTAACCAAACGGTGGCGGCTACGGGGCGGCTTTCGAGCTCCGACCCCAACCTGCAAAACATTCCCACGCGATCCGAGCTTGGCCATCGTGTGCGTACGGCGTTTACGGTGCCCGAGGGCAGTGTGTTCCTTGCCTGCGACTATTCGCAAATCGAGCTGCGTTTGCTCGCGCACCTCTCGGCAGACGAGCACTTGGTGAGGGCGTTTAACGAGGGCGAGGACTTTCACGCGGCTACGGCTGCGCGCACGTTTGACGTGCCCATCGAGGAGGTTACGCCGGCCCTGCGCAGTCGTGCGAAGGCGGTTAACTTTGGCATCGTGTACGGGCAACAGGCATATGGCCTCTCTACTTCGCTCAAAATCGGGCGCAAGGAGGCCCAGGCGATGATCGACCGCTACTTCGAGGTGTATCCCGGCGTTCGGGAGTTCTTGGACGAGCAGGTTGCGTTTGCGCGGAAAAACGGGTATGTGAGCACGATGTATGGGCGCAAGCGTCACATAAAGGACATCTCGTCGAGAAATTATCAAATGAGGGCGTTCGGCGAGCGCACGGCGATGAACCATCCCATGCAAGGAACGGCTGCCGACATCATAAAGATTGCCATGATTCGCGTGGCGGAGCGACTGCGTGAGGAAGGCCTCGCGGCAAAACTCGTGCTGCAAATTCACGACGAATTGGACTTCGAGGTGCCCGTGGACGAGGTCGAGACGCTGAGCGCACTCGTGCGCGAGACGATGGAGGGCGTATGCGAGCTTCGCGTGCCGCTCGTGGCCGACGTGAGCGTGGGCGCCAACTGGGCGGAGGCGAAGTAGCGTGGCAGATAAGCTCATGCATGTGGTGGTGTACACGGATGGCTCGTCGCGTGGCAATCCCGGGCGTGGTGGATACGGCGCGGTGCTCTCGTACACAGGTCCGGACGGGGTAGAGCATCGACGAGAGCTCGCGGCAGGTTACAAGCGCACGACGAACAATCGCATGGAGCTGCTCGGGGTCATTACAGCGCTCGAGGCGCTCAAGTGGCCCTGCGAGGTTGAGCTGCACTCCGACTCACAGTACGTGGTGAACGCGTTCAACCAGCATTGGGTGGACGGTTGGCAGCGCAAGGGTTGGAAGACGGCCAACAAGCAGCCGGTGAAGAATCCCGACCTATGGCGTCGTTTGCTCGCTGCGATGGAGCCCCACCGTGTGACGTGGCTGTGGGTGAAGGGCCATGCTGGCCACGAGCTCAACGAGCGTGCGGACGAGCTGGCCACACGTGCGGCCGACGGGCTGGAAGGGGAGCTGTTGGAAGACGAGGATTACAGACGCTGAGTTTTTGATGCTCGCGAGTCTCGGTGGACGCCGGCCTCTCCTAGACGAGTCGAGTGCCCCGGGCGTAGCTCGGGGCACAACGATTAAACAAGTGAGGGAATCCCGTCAACGGTGGGGCCATGCGTCATAGACGGTCGTTGCCGCGCCTGTCTGTGACGCCGCGCGCGGCGGTTTGGTCGCGGCTGGGGCCTATCGGCTGGGCTGACCGGTCGGGTATATCGGCCGGGCATACCGGATGGGCCTACCGGACGGGCTTACCGGACGGGCCGTCGGCCGCGTCGCGTTCAGCATCGTTTCAGTGTGTACAATTTCATGGATGGAAAAACGGCTCAGTGTACAATTCGGAGACAAAACCGTACACTCGGGGCTTTTTTCGTACAGGAAATTGTACACATTGAAGCTTTTATGCCCGCAGATGATGCGAAGAGGCCCGAGCACATTGCCTGAGGTCGGATTCCAGCGTCACGGGCAAGAGCCTGCAGTCCGTTTTTTGCCGAGCTGCCCTTGATTGTAGCTATTCTTCGAGAACAGGCCGAGCGACACATAACAACCATTCGTTACTTTGATTGTGGCTATTCTCTGGGGACAGGCCGAGCGATACATGGCAACCATTCGTCACTTTTTCTTACGGCGTGCGCGAAAGAACTGACGGAGTTCGTTGGCGCAATCGTCAACAAGTACGCCTGGCGTTACCTCGAACTCGTGGTTGAGCCGAGGGTCGTGGCTCACGTCATAAAGGGTGCCAAGTGCGCCACCCTTGGGGTCGGAGGCGCCGAAGACGCATCGGTCGATGCGGGCATTCACCATGAGGCCTGCGCACATGAGGCATGGTTCCAACGTAACGTAAACGGTGCATCCGGTGAGGCGCCAACGCTCCAGATTGCGGGCGGCTTCGAGCATAGCGCGAAACTCCGCATGGGCGCTGGGGTCGGCATCGCCTTCGCGCCTATTGTGGGCACGCGCCACAACTTCTCCGTCGCACACAACGATTGCGCCGCAAGGTACTTCGCCCTCCTCGGCGGCGGCGCGTGCCTCATCGAGGGCCATGCGCATGAACTGTTCGTCGAGGGCTTGCTGCCCTTGTAGCGCTGGCTGCCCTTGTTGCGTTGGCTGTGACGGCATAAATGGTTGTTCTTCTGATGGCTCACGGCATTCAGGTCCTCGCTGCCCGTCCGGCTCATGCAGTTCCCGGTGTTCTTCCACTCCCTGATTGCCTTGCCGCCCGTCCGGCTTCGGTTGGTCGGAGCGTTCGCATGACTGAAGAGGCTCTTGTCTGCGCTCTGGTTGCACTTGCATGAATTCCGTCCTCTGTAACGTGAGATATCGTGGTAGGATGTATAGTAGCAATGTAGGATGTATAGTATCAATACGGTCCGGTGCTGGATCGTATTGTGGGACGGTGATTCAATGACGACAATGGTATCTGCGCGTATTCCACTTTTGCTCAAACGTGAAGGCGATGCCACGCTTGCTCGCATGGGCGTATCGCATACCGAGCTCATAAAGGCGGCGTATGAGTATGTGGTTACTGAAGGGAGGTTGCCAACCGTTGAGGTGAACACGCAGGAAAACCGTCCCATACGCTTGCTCCTTGGGAGCGACGTAATTCATAGAGTGACTGCGTGCTATGACCCTGATAGCGCGTCTCGAGATTCGTCGAACAAGCGCTTCGACGCGGACGTACGAAAGCTTTTCGTAATGGCGTCGTTTGGCGATGTAGAGCTTTGGGCATCGGCGTATGATTTGTGTGATGCTATGCAGCGCGATGTGCTGTACCAAGATGTTCTTGGCGTAATGCATGTGTGCGACTTTACATCTGGTCAACTTGCCGAGGCGGTTGATTTAGCGAATCAGGACTTCGACGTTGCGCTTGCAGCTGTTGTTGCGCGTTGCGTTGAAGCCGATGCCATTGTGACGTACAACGGTGAGTGCTTTGAGGGTTATGCGTGCGAGGTGTTTACGCCTGCCGATGTGGCGTTGCACATGAGGGACATGCAGGGTCTTGAATTTGCGGAGGTTGCCTGCGTGCCAGATTGACATCCATTGCTGGGTTATGGGTGTCGTTTGGGACGTTTTGGCGACGCGAACGCTGCGTAAATGGCACGTTTGGCACCCAACGTTGGTAATGGGTGTCATTTGGTACGTTTGCGGCCCCCAGGCACCGGGCAAACGGCACATTTGGCACCCATTGTCGGATGGTCGGGGCCGGGCTTTTGTCTCATCCACTTGAAATCTTCAAACCGAAGAATTGGAGTCCACGATTGACCGAATGTTCCTACACGACTTGGAACACGAAGAAGTCCAAGTAATGACTTTGTGGGAAGCCCCACAAAATGGGGTGGTCGGGAGCCTGCTGGCGTTCCTCAACCTGCTTGAGCTGGCGGTTCGTTCCGTGCGCTGCTTCGGCAATGGCCTGTGCGAGCAGGTCGCGCGTCATGTGTTGAGAACAGCTGCACGTAGCGAGGTATCCGCCACGTGGAAGTATGCGCAGTGCGGCGGCGTTAAGCTCCCTGTATCCGCGGAGCGCGCTTCGGACCGTGCGATTGCTTTTGGTAAAGGCTGGTGGATCGAGCACGATGAGGTCGAACGGTCCGCCCTCTTCACGAAGCCTGCCCCTATCGCGCAGTGTGGGCAAATAGTCCATGACGTCGGCTTTTGTTACGGAAAGCCGACTGCGCATGTTGGCAAAAGCGTTAAGTTCGGCGTTCTCGCGCACCAGGTCGAGTGCAGTTTGGCTCACATCTACGCAACGCACGAAGTCGGCGCCACCCGCGAGTGCGTTAAGTCCAAATGGCCCCACATGACAAAAGCAATCCAGCACGCGGCGCCCTTGGGCCAGCTCACGCACGGCACGGCGATTATACTTTTGATCCAAGAAGAAGCCGGTCTTCTGGCTATTGACAATATCGAGTCGGTAGCGAATGCCGTTTTCTCGTACGACGATGCGGGTGGGATAGTCACCATTAGGGTTGCTACTGGAGCTTTTGTCTGCGGACTCTTGCACCTTGTGCGTCGGCAATCGTTTCGATGCCGCCTTGTCGGTGCTGGCGTTTTTGTTTGCGGAATCTCCCACCAGTTGCTGTGTGGTTTTGTCGGCATGTGCGCCAAGGCCTTCCCACCAGCCCTTATAGCGATCGAGTCCCTCCTTTGCACGCACCTCGCCGTCGTTTCGCTCGTAAATGGCGCGCACGTTGTGGCCGGTCGCGACGAGCGTTTTGACGAGCAGGAGATAGAGCATCTCACGAAGCCGCTCCATGCCCACTGTGCCAATTTGCGAAACGAGCACGTCCTCGTACTTGTCTACAACAAGACCCGGGATTCCGTCGGCCTCGGAGAACACTACGCGACAACAGGTGAGGTCGCTTTCGCACTCTGGCATGCTGCGGCCTTCCATCGTGGCAAGTCGGTGGTTCCACGCCCATGCGATGCGACGCTCCCAAAACGCCTCGTCGATGTGGTCGTTGGCGTTGCGCGAAAGGATGCGCGCACGAATGGTGCTGTTATGCGAAATGAGCGCTGCGCCCTGCCACGTTCCGTTTTCCTCGAACACGTCAACAACGCCGCCGTTTTCCACGGCGTCGGCGTCGAGCACCTCGCTTGCGAACACCCACGGATGTCCGGCGGCAAGTGAACGCGCCGCCTTGCGCGATACGGTGACGCGCGGATAAGGACGTGCTTGTTTCATGGTGTTCCTTTCGCTGATTCAGTCCGTTGGTGCCCGCGCACGACGATAGGTGTCGTCCGCCGTGCCACACGCAATGTTAGTGGTGCTGCCCGTACAAGCCGCGACGGGGCGTCCGTCGACGATCGCTACTGGGGAGGGCGCATGCTAGTAGTGCCGCCCGTACAAGCCGCGCCCGCGTCCGCGCGAGCCGGCGAACATCGTTCTCTTGGGCTTTACGGTGCTGCGGGTTGCTCCGGGCACGATGCGTCCCTCGTCGTACGAGAACCCTGGCAAATCCCATGCGGGAACGAGTTTGCCGGTAAAGTATTCTATTTCGCGCAAGGGGGTTATCTCGTCCGGGGCAACGAAGGTGTAGGCGTGCCCGGTGGCGCCGGCACGCCCCGTACGCCCAATGCGATGCACGTAGTCCTCGGGATCAAGCGGCACGTCGTAGTTTACCACGGCATCGATGCCGCTTACGTCGATGCCGCGACTCATGACGTCGGTGGCCACCAGCACTTGGCAGCGGCCCTCGCGGAACTTGAGCAAAGCGCGCTCGCGCGCCTTTTGCGGACGATCGGCGTGCATCACGTCAACGGAAAGCCCGGCGTTCTTGAGCGTTTGGCTCACGAGGTCCACGCGCTGTTTGGTGCGACAAAACACCAGCACGCGCTCAGGCGTTATGCCTTCCTCGGCACCTCCGGTACGGATGAGCTCTTGAAGCAGTTGCGTCTTTTGTCCCTGCGTTATGGGACAAAGGTGCTCTTCTACCGTTTCGGCCGTCTGGCCGACGCGTGCGATCTCCACATAAGCGGGATCGTGCAGCATCGCATCGATGGTCGATTTAATGCTTGGAGGAATCGTCGCAGAGAAAAGCAGGTTTTGTCGATTCGCAGGCAGCTCTGCCATTATGCGCCGCACGCTGGGCCAAAAGCCCATGTCGAGCATGCGGTCCGCTTCGTCGAGTACGAGTACCTCAACCGATGCGAGGCTAACGTGGTCGTGCTCCATGAGGTCGATGAGACGCCCTGGTGTGGCGACGAGCATGTCGCAACCAGATTCGAGGGAGCGGATTTGACGATTGAACTTTGCGCCGCCCATAACGATGACGGCGCGCTGGTTGGTGTGCTCGCACACGACGGAGACAACGTCGTCGATTTGCTGCGCGAGTTCGCGCGTGGGGGTGATGACCAGTGCGAATGGGCCGAAGGGGCGTGCGTTGGGATCGCGCTCGCGCGAGTCGCCCGATGGGGCCGTTGCGGGCTTCTTGCGACGGCGACGTTTGCGTTTGCGCTTGGGCTGTGGAGCTGGGTTCGTGTTTGCGTGCGCGGTTGGCGAGGGGTGTGCTTTGGAGGTTGTTGCGGTGTTGCGAGCTGGCTTGTCGTTTGAAGTGGTCTCGTCGGACGAAGCGTCCTCGCCTGAGCCCTTGCCTGAGGCTTGGGGGTTTGCGCTGGATTCGTCGGATGCTCCCGCATTGCCGGTGTGCTGAGAATCGTCGAGAAGCTGAGAGGCGTCGGAGGAATCCCGATTGGTAGCTTTCCGACGTTTGCCACGGCGCCGTCGCCTACGCTTGGTAACGGGCTTGTCTTCGGTTGCGGAGGTGGCGACGCTGCCTCCGGCAGCCTCCGAGGTTGTGCGGCCTTCGACAGCCTCGGAAGTCGCGCCCTCTGCCGATGTGGTTGCGCTGACTGCGACGTCATTTGCTGCGTTTGCGTCGGCAACTTGGGTCGAACGCCGATGGTGTCGCCTGCGAATGCGGCGTCTTGGTGCTTTGGGCTTGTCATCGTCGTTAGAAGGCGAGCCTTCGCCCGATGTGGGTACGGAAAGCGATGCCGCTGGCGGAACTTCGTCGGCAAGCGTAATGGGCTCGGAGCCATCGCTCGAAGTTGCGTCATCTTGCGCCTGCTTGGCAGCCTCGATTGCCTCTGCCGCAATTTGTTCGCGCGCAGCGCGTGATGCGCTGGCTATTCTCTGCAAGGTGGGCAACACAAACGCGCATGTTTTGCCCGTTCCCGTTTGGGCCGAGGCCACGACATCGCGCCCCTCCAAAATGAGGGGAATGGCCTGTTCCTGAACGGGCGTAGGTGTGGTAAAACCGAGGGCTTCAACCCCGGCTAGTATGTGCTCGTTAAGCCCGAGCTGGGCAAATGTATTATTCATGGGTTTAGTATCGCCCATTTTTCAGCGATGGCGGGGCGTTGTGGCAACATTCCTCAAAAGGGCACATGAGCCATGTGTCCCGAAACAAGATTGTGGTCGATGGCCGAGACGAGTCTGACTGGAAACCCTACAAACCTCTTGAACGGGCCCGTTTTCGCTGTTTTTTCGAGCTTTGTAGGATTCGGCCGGCACCAAATCCGACAAAGCTCGCGGAGCTGCCCATTTCGTACCGGTTTTCGAGCTTTGTAGGGTCGCTAGCGGGTCGGGTTGCTTATGAATACGCTTCGGCCTGTGTCCAACTCGTGTGCCCCGACGCGCGATGTTGCGCTATTATGGTGCAACGCAAAAAGAGAGGAATTGCCATGCCCATCAACGTGGCCGACGGACTGCCGGCAAAAACGATACTGCACAATGAACGCATCTTCGCCTTGGAGGACGAGGTCGCGCGCAACCAGCAGATTCGTCCGATTCACGTGGCGATTCTTAACCTTATGCCCACCAAAATCGAAACAGAGACGCAAATCCTGCGCCTCATCTCCAAGTCTCCGCTGCAAGTGAGTTGCGACTTCATGCGTGTTTCGTCTCACGAGTCAAAAAACGTATCGGCCGACCACCTCATCAAGTTTTACGATACCTTCGATTCCTTCGTAGACAAAAACTACGACGGTCTTATTATTACTGGCGCGCCGGTCGAACACCTGCCCTTTGAGGAAGTCGATTATTGGGACGAGTATCGCCGAATTGTGGACTGGAGCCAGGAGCACGTGTTTTCCACGATGAACCTTTGCTGGGGCGCGCTCGCTACGCTCCACCACCTGTATGGCATTCGCAAGCGCAGCTTGCCCAGCAAGCTGTTTGGCGTGTTTCCGCAGCGTTTGTGCGACGAGTACAACTTCCTTACGAATGGCTTTGACGAGGTGCACAATATGCCGCATTCGCGTCATGCCGCCATCGAGACGGTTGACCTTGCCGAGCATCCCGAATTGCAGGTGTTGAGCGAAGGTTTCGATACCGGTCCGGCGCTCATCGCCACGCGCGACTTCCACGAGATTTATGTTACAGGGCACTTCGAGTATGGGCGCGATACGCTTGCGACGGAGTATTGGCGCGATTTCCACCGCGGAATGCCCATCAAGTTGCCGTACAACTATTTCCCCGACAATAACCCCGAAAACCAGCCCATCTTTACGTGGCGCGCGCATGCCAACTTGCTGTACCGCAACTGGCTTAACTGGGTGTATCAAATGACTCCATACGATTTGCACGAGATTCCTGCCGAAATCGCACGGTTGCACGCGGAAGTGGAGAGTTCTGGCGTCGTTGGGAAGTTCTAGGGAAGCTCTGGGGAATCGCCGAGCAGTGGCCGAAGGCTTTTGTCTTTTACTGTGCGTCGGGCTGTTGCGCGCCGGGCAGATAATGGAGCTGAGCCAAACCATGAATATCGCGCATCAGTGCAAGCAAGAGCCGAACTGCGGAATCGTCTCCCGTGTAGCATGCAAGTGGGACTTTTGAAGCAGTGATGCACGATCCGTCCCAGGTTGGTGTTCGCAGATTCGCGAGGTGCCTCCACGTTATTGCATGTGGAGGCGTTGCTTCGTTGCGCTTGCATACGATGCCCGTGCTGGTAATTGCAAAACTGCGGACGCCGTTTTCGTTAAAGGTGTCGTCGTGAACAAATATGGGTTCGGGGGCGTCAAGCAGTTGCAACTGTTCAAATGCCGCTGGTGTTAGATTAAAGCAAGACATTGCTTTGTTGGAAAGATGCTGCCAACAGGCTTTGTAAACGCCCGAAACCATTGCTTCGTCCTGCACGCTCCTCGAACTGGTCTTGCGTGGGAGATAGATGCTTTTGGCTTCGTCTTGCAGTTTTGTGTAGAGCTCAAGCAGGGGTGCCCGCATGTGGGGGTTGCCTAAATCGAAGGCAACTGGTGTGTTGTGCACACATATGTGGTTGCCATCAAGCACTGGTTTCTCCGCAGTGGCGAAATCTTTCCATCGCATGAAAACGAGTCTGTCCCATTTTGTTGCGCAATACAATCCGGCGTTTGTGGTGAAGAAACCACGCTTGCCATCGCTGGTGATGGAACTATTAAAGGCCATCGTGAGCTCCTCTGTGAATGGAAGCTTTAGGATTTCGCGCTTCGGTGAAAGGGGTTTAACGACGATGCCGTTTCGAGACATGTCCCTGCAAAACTGATCGCGTGCGTTGGCGGTGCGGCATGCCATGCGTATGCTACGAAAGCTATTGTGGACGGTATGAGAGGACGTCAACGAGAAGGCAGTAGTTAGACTGGCACATTGACGACATGTTAATGGTGTCGTTGCAATCTCCTCTCTAGCATGTGCGTCGATGGAGTTCGTTGATTTTTTCGCGCTGTTCATCGATGCAAGATATTTCGCGTCGAGCTTTTGCACATGCTTGATGAGGTTTGAGCAAAGCAGAGGGTACATGAGCAGGAGGAAAGATAAAAATAGCAAACAAAGTATAGTATTAGAACTGCTATGCGGAAAGAAGACGAAAATAATGCAAAATATCATTACTCCTAGAGTGGGGGAAACCCACATAGAATTCGACAAAATCGAGCGAAACACGAGTACCCTTGACCGCTTCTTTTTGTCGACGGGCAAATTGCCCACACATTCGCCCGTTTGACCATTAACGGCGAACAACAAGTCCTCGCCGTGCCAGGTATAGTGCATGAGCCAAATTGGAAACGCGCAGTATTCCTCGTCGGTTATCCTGGCATTCGAGATTATGGTGGAAGGGTTTGCCACTTCCAGATCTTTGTTTTTGATTCTCACCTGGTTTATCACATATTGCTCGAACGATGCGGTAGCGAGTCCTTTTGCACGTTGCGCCGACTCATCCTTGAGCTCGTCGGCAACCTCCATAATGTAGCCGGCAATATACTCAGGGGAGAACGGTTTGAGCTTCGTCAAGTCGAACGGCGCAACAGCGTCCATGTGGCTATCGGGCATGCGAGAGGAAACGTCAATGGGAATCGCATAGAGTTTCCCACGGCCTTTCTTTTTTATGGCGTAGTAATTAGTATGGCTGTACTTGCCTCTTCGGACTACCTGTTTTCCCGTACAGTGAGTTTCTCCGCTTACGAATACGTCATATAGTCGATACGGTACATACATACCTTGAATGTGTTTTGGCTCCGGCGAGAAGTTGCGTGCCAAATATGGCTTAGGAGCGCAGTGTTCGCGCACGCGCTCTATTGCTTCTTCTTTAGTGATGGAAAAGGGTAGCACAAATTCTGGGATGAAAGATGCGCGTGCTGCTCCTGATACCAGCAACTCGTTGCCGCAGTACGGACACGAGGTCGTGATTTCGGCCTGCCAGGCGAGTACTCGCGCGGCACAGGAAGGACAAGAGTACTCTTTTACGCCGGCTCGTTCTTCTTCCGATTCGTCCCAGGGCGCCATCTGCATAAATGTTTTCATTGAGTCCGCATGGGTGACCTGGTTGAACTGAGCTGGAGATCTCGTTGACGCAATTTCGATTTTTAGGTCACCTTTGGTAAGTTCTTGTCCGCAATGGTTGCACCGAGCGTGTTCCGTACCAATCACATAGTTCACCGTGCCACCGCAGCTGGGGCATTGGATGACTATTGCTTTCGACATCTCTTCTCCAGTTCGCCTGTGTTTGTCTGTGTGACATGTTAAAGCAACCTTGGCCTTTTCAGCCGTGAGAAATAAGAATGTTCGCTGATGCGGTATGTGGAGACACCTTTTACAGTTTTGTACGTGGGAATCCCGGGGATTGGGATGTGCCTTTGCGCACGTGCCATCGTGTGTGAGCTTGGGTGAACTACGGGTCTGCTGTGAGATTATTACCGGCGCCCCGGTGGAGCATCTGCCCTTCTAGGAGGTTGACTGTTGGGACGAGTATCGCCAAATCGTGGATCGGAGCCAGGAGCACGTGTTTTCCACGATGAACCTGTGCGGGGCGCGCTTGCCACGCTTCACCATCTGTACGGGATTCGCAAGCGCAGGAGCGTTGTGAGCGTCCTCCATCTCGAGATGCATTAAGCTGTATTAATGTGGTTGTTGCGCGAGTTGGGAGGCGGGTATGCGTTGTATGGACAGTTGGAGAAAAGAGCGTCACACAGTTGGCTATCGGTTTGCATGCGTCGTGTGCAGTGTTGTCGCGCACAAGGCTATCGCGCATAAGCAAAAGGTGCGTTGCGTGGGGCTCGTCCTTTGTGCAGCGCTTTTGGCTGGTGTTATCTGCGTTGCGGCCGGGAATGGGCACACCTTGACGCCCGTGTTTAGACTGGCCCCAGCGCGAATGGCTACGTCTTCCATTCTACTTGCGGGTGGGAGTAGCAACAAGGCACTCGAACGCTTCAAGAGCAGTCTCGACATCAAGCGCTATGAAGTCGATCACTCGTGGCAAGCACGCGGCGATAGCTACGACCCGTGGTTTCGGTGGGTCGTGGGCGAAGGCATTCCCAACGGCGCGCCTGTTGGGTCGAGCATAGCAGACTTCGATGGCGATGGATCGGACGAACTGCTCGTCGTACGATGGAAACAGCAGTCGATTCTTTTGGAGATGTACGAGGTCCGTTCTGGCAAGGCGCAAAAAACAGACTCCATAACGGACTATCGAAACGAGTTTCCCGTAAAGGGCGTGGGTGCGCTCGACGTTCTTGTTGACGAATCGAAAGGCATTGATGTTCAGTGGTGGTTTGGGAAGCAAGCCGTTACGGAAGGCAAGCAGTGGCAGCTCGATCGCTATACCTACGATGGCACGAAGTTCAAGTTACATGGCAAGGCTCATTTGCTCGAGTCGGAAATGAACCAGGAGGGTGTTCGTCAGCTCAACACGCTTAAGTATCAAATAAAATCCCTTGGGCTTCCTAACAAGGCCATTCCCGACTCGAATTCGGGAGATGGTTTTCTCTCATCGCTCTTCGCCGATGTGGAGAAGTCGCTTACGGTGGTAACTCGCGTGCTGGCCACAATCAACGAAGACGAGCATTTTTTGGGTTTGGACGATATTGCTTGGCATGGTGGCGAAGAGTGGACGCCGGCACATCGTGCGGGTAGTTTTATAGTTTCGCAGAAGGCGGAGGCTTGGCCGGGTGGGACGGGCAATGGCGCGCAAGGCGCGCAACCTGAGCAATCTCAACCGGAGCAATCTATGGATGGTCCGTTCAAGTTGAGGGGAAGGATTCACTACCACACAGAAGACGCGGCGGGCGAAATGGTTTCGGTTGTTTCGATTACCCTCGATGAGCCCGTGCCGTATCGCGCGGAATACAAGGGCAGCGTTTACGAGAGCGTGGCCACCGAGGTCTTTCTTGGCAGAGAAGGCATGGACATGTACGATGAGTTGCAGGCATTTCGGGACCAGCAGATAACTGTGGGATGCGACGAGCTGCGCGAGGCGTATCATGATGCCTCGTGCTACAAGGTCGACGCGGTGGCCGTAGGGAATGTGCGTGTTGCTGAGTCCTGATGGGCTGGCTTGGCGATTGGTCTGGTCGAGGCGCGACACCTTGTACGCACGGACGTGCTTCCACACATTTCGTGGCAGTTTTTGCGCCTGTACGCGACACCGTGTGCACACGGGCACGCTGCGGGCAACGTTACGTTTTTGGTACATGAACCCGCTGTGGGTTGGCCCCGCGGCGGGACAGGCGGCAACTTGAGGTATACTGTTAGGGTTTTGACCACGCCTAAGGAGGAATTCCGTGATAGTCCCCGATATGCTTCGGCTCAATGCCGCGAAATATCCCGCGCAAGTAGCGCTCGTGGAGGTCAACCCCGAGCGCCAAGAAGATCGCCACATCACTTGGCGCGAGTACGATTTGGTCGAGACGACCGGCGACGAGCCGTATCGCCGCGAAATCACATGGTCGGTGTTCGACGAGAAGGCCAATCGTCTGGCAAACCTGCTGCTTTCGCGCGGTGTGCACAAGGGCGACAAGGTTGCCATCCTGTTGTACAACTGCATCGAGTGGTTGCCCATCTACTTTGGCATTCTTAAAACTGGCGCAACGGCAGTGCCCCTGAACTTTAGGTACTCTGCCGACGAAATCGCGTATTGTATGGACAAGGCTGACGTCGACGTCTTGCTTTTCGGACCAGAGTTTATCGGCCGTGTTGAGGAGATAGTACCTTTGGTGCAGGCAGGACGCTTGCTCTTTTACGTGGGTGACGACTGCCCCACGTGGGCGGAGAGCTACCGCGAGCTTGAGGCGCTGTGCTCGAGTGCCGACCCGCAGATTCCCCTCAGCGAGGATGACGACGCTGCGATTTACTTCAGCTCGGGCACGACTGGATTCCCCAAGGCGATTTTGCACAACCACGAGAGCCTCACGCAGGCGGCCGAGATGGAGGCCGTGCATCACTCCATCAAGCATAACGACGTGTTCCTGTGCATTCCACCGCTGTATCATACGGGCGCAAAGTTCCACTGGATGGGTTGTTTGACGTGTGGCGCGAAGGCCGTGCTGCTTCGTGGCGTGAGCCCGCAGTTCATCTTCGATACGGTGAGTCGCGAGCATTGCACGCTCGTGTGGCTGCTCGTGCCTTGGGTGCAAGACATTCTTGCTGCAATCGAGCGCGGCGACCTGCGCTTGGAGGAGTACGAGCTCGACCAGTGGCGTCTTATGCACGTGGATGCGCAGCCGGTGCCGAAGAGCCTCATCCAACGTTGGAAGGAAGTGTTCCCGCACCACGACTACGATACCAACTACGGTCTTTCGGAGTCCACGGGTCCGGGTTGTGTGCACCTTGGCGTTGAGAACATAGAGCATGTGGGCGCCATCGGCGTTCCGGGCTATCGCTGGGAGTGCAAGATCGTGGGCGAGGACGGCCACGAGGTTCGTCAGGGAGAGGTTGGCGAGCTGTGCGTGAAGGGTCCCGGCCTCATGACGTGCTACTACAACGATCCCGAGGCGACGGCCGAGACGCTCATCGACGGTTGGCTTCACACTGGCGACATGGCGCAACAGGACGACGAGGGCTTCTATTGGCTCGTCGACCGCAAGAAGGACGTCATCATTACGGGTGGAGAAAACATTTATCCCGTGCAGATTGAGGACTACATCTCGGGTTACTTTGCCGTGCAAGACGTTGCCGTTATCGGCCTGCCCGACGAGCGCCTTGGCGAAATTGCTACCGCAATCGTGCAGCTCAAGCCTGGCCGCAGCGCTACGGAGGCCGACATCATTCAGTATTGCCACAAGTTGCCGCGCTACAAGCGTCCGCGCAAGGTGATTTTTGCCGACGTGCCGCGCAACGCCACCGGCAAGATTGAGAAGCCGCTGCTTCGTGAGCGTTATGGCGTGACGGGTCTCGTCGGACAGGAGTCGCGCGGGTAGGCAAGGGCGCGAATGCGCTAGGCCGTGGCGCGCGAGAGCGCGGTCGGGCCGTGTGCGAGAGTTACAAGTCGGGCCATTGCATCTTGTGTACCTAGGGGGCCACTTAGCGGACAAAAGCCGGGCTAAGTGGCCCTCCTGGTACACGTTACGCAAGGTTGTGTACTGAGGGGGCCGTTTAGCCGGAAAACTGTGGCTAAACGGCCCTCTTGGTACACGTTACAATCTTGTGTGCTGGCGGGGCCGTTTAGCAGACAAAACCGGCCAAGA
Source organism: Atopobiaceae bacterium (assembly GCA_017510785.1). Classification (GTDB taxonomy): domain Bacteria; phylum Actinomycetota; class Coriobacteriia; order Coriobacteriales; family Atopobiaceae; genus RUG440. The sequence continues at coordinate 56,658 of JAFWMH010000070.1, forward strand.
GTGGCACCTGTGGCACACTGGTTCCAAGCTGTGGTACGTTGCAGGGGCGCGCACGACAACAGTGCGCATCGTTTTGGCGGGCGTGCGCGTTCAACTGTAAGCTGATCTTAACTTGGTCTCGAAATTGCTCTAAAAACCTTCGTAGCTCAAGTTGTCATTGTCATCGAAAGAGCTATTGCGACCGAAGGGGCGATTCTCCGATGCGGGCACGACCCACAGTTTCATACCATCGTGGGCTGGGAATTCCCACATTGGTCCCATGTGGGCCCCTTCCTGTTGCATAGGTTCTGGGTTGGTAGATCCCTGCTGCGAAACATACTACGGCGCGGATTCCTGCGGCCAAGCTTCCTGATGCGAAGCATCCTGCTGAACGGGATTCTGCTGCGAAACGTCCTGCGGCGAGGATTCCTGCGGCCAAGCGTCCTGCTCCGAAGTATCCTGTTGGGCGGGTGCCTGGGCAACGGATTGTCCCTCATCCAACGGCGCATTGACTGGGTCGGTATTGTGGGATACTTCTGGATTGGACTGTTGCGTGGTGCCATCCATCTGTTCTGGTTGGGATGGCGCTTGTCCGTTAGGTGTGGAATCGGCGCCCGTAACAGTATCGTTGTTGCCCGGACTGGGGTTGGAAGGTGTGCCGGCGTTATTACCGTTGGGCACGCCCGTAAAGCGATTGTCGCCCCATCGATGTTCGCCCGATGTCGCGCCATCGTTGGGTGTGTCCGAAACCGGGCGGTAGAACTGCTCGCCACCCGACGGCCCACTACCCGACGGCCCAACGTCCGACTGTCCGCCCCCCGACGGCCCAACGTCCGAAGGCCCGCTGCCCGTTGGGGCATCAACAGGTCGTGCGGATCCGTTCAGTTCGTTGGATGGCGGCATGCGCTCCTGCACGACCCTTTGTGCTGCTTGTAGCATCCCGTCGGTTTGTATGCCTATGGGCGACCTTACGTCCACACTGATTCTTGCGAGACTTGCGCCATTGTCGTTTTGTACGGCACCATACGCGTCAAGTATCTTTCCAAGCGCGTCTTCATAGCGTGCGTTAGCGGCATTTGCCTTCTCAATTACGCGTTTGTCGAGCTCACCTTCGCCCTTTGTGGATACGGCAACGCCATACACGTTGACACCGAGCACGATTGAGAGGTCGTCCTGCGTCACCGCCACGCTAGTTACGGGAACGAACCACGAAACGATGCCTACAATAACCAGCGCAAGACATGCGACGAATGCGGGCACCCATCGCCGACGAGGTCGAGCGAGATGCCGAGCGCGTGCGTCACCATTGTTTTGCCGCGCGCGACGGCTGCGCTTAGTGCTCGCCGCTTGCGACATAGGCGCGTCGATAAGAGCTTTGGCCGTAGTGCCGGTCGCACCAAACTCGGTAGTTGCAGGTTCCTCGTCGTCGACTTGCGCAAAGATGACGCCAAGCGTAGCGGCCTGAAGATCGTCCTCCGCATGAATGCTATCGAAGCCCGAGAACAACTCCAGCAAGTCGGCGTCGAACTCATCGACGGCGGCGCGTGGATGGGTGGCGTCGTTGGAGAACAGGTCCAGCAAGTCGGCGTCGAGCGCGTCAGTGGCGTCAAGCTTTGCTCCGTTTGTCGCTTCGGCTTCGGACGTGCTCCAATCGAAGTCCTCGAATTCACGCTCCCAGTCGCGCTCACTCATGGCCGAGCACCCCCTTGAGCTGTTGCTTGCCTCGCGAAATGTTGGTATACACGGTGTTCTCGGGCATGCCAAGGAGCTTGCCGATTTGTGCGGCCGTGTAACCCTCGTAAAACTTAAGATACAGCACGATGGCATAACGCTCGTCGATGCCGCGCAAGGCGCGCAGAACGTCCGAGCGTTCGAGTGAACGTTGGCCTTCTTCGCCGTCGTCGCCAACGGGTGTGAATCCCTCTTCGCCCATGGCGTCGAGCGACTCAGTGCGAGCGGCGGCGCTCTTGAGCTGATCCTTGCAGATGTTAGATGCCACGCGAATAAGCCATGCTTTGCGGTGTTCGCCACCGTTAAACGTCCGTCCGTAGCGGGCGTATCGTAAAAACGTCTCTTGGAAGGCGTCGTCACGGTCGGCCGGTTCTCGCAAATAAATCGCGCACACGCGCATCACCGTGTCTGCGTGCTCCGCCATAGTTCTCTCTATGTCTTCGTGTGCTCTCAAGCCGTTTGCCGTTCGCGTCTTGGTGGTCGTTTGTGTTGGGTCGGCCGTTATTTCATCTCTATGATAAACCCTCACACGCGATTGCGGCACCATTTGAGCGAAACTAGCATTCATCGTCATGTCCACGAAACGCACCTCCTTGCTCGTAACACGACGCAAGGTGAGAGAACCTTTCAAAGTCGCCGGAATACTTTGCAAGATGCTTCGGAGCCTCGGGGCTGGTGGGGTGTTGTTGATTAGTAACGCAAAAAACGATGTCGCGTGCCTGATATTGTAAATGAAGCATCAAACTCAGAGTAAGGACGTTGTATGCTTTACTGAAAGCCTGCGGTGCGTTTGGATTGCGGACGCTGCGGCGAGCCAACATGTTGCAGCGGACGGTGCGGTGTGGCAGGGCAACGTTTTGCGGCGGATCTTGCAGTGCGGATCTTGCAGTGCGGTAGACAAACGCGATGCGGCGGGCCGCGCGATGCGTCGAATCGTGAAGTGCAGCAGGTCGTGCGATGCAACAAACTGCACTTCGCGGCAAGCCGGCACGAGCGGCAAGCCAGCACGAGCGGCAAGCCGGCGTCATGGAAGGCGATTGCGTAGTGGCAACGGAAGTTAGCTCTGAGACGAGCGGTGTTTGTTTGTGCGAATGTTAGAAGGGAGTAGGTGATGAGAGTTACGGCAAGGATGGTGGTATCGCTAGGATTGAGTCTTACGATGGCGTTGGGTACGGTGCCCTCGCAGGCGCTGGCTGAGGCTTTGGAGGGGCCAGCCATCGAGATGGAGTCCGAAGGGCAAAAAACCAATGATGGAACCGACGAGCAATCTGCCGGGAAGTTCGTTGGCGATGAGGCGCGTGACGAGCGCGAGCCTTCCGAGGAAGAGGCTGCCGCTGGCGACAAGGATGACGAGTCGAATAATGCGAACCCCGGTGGCGAGGTGAAACCCGGCGAAACAGATGACTCCGACGAGGCAGCGAACACCAGTGGACGTAAAGCCCCTGAGGCCTCCAAGGTCAGCGCTTCGAGCGACGACTCCGAAGCTACGAAGCCCCCTGAGCCCGAAGCTACCACTCAGTCCGACGTCGTGGCGACGGACACGTGGGGAACCTGCCCGTGGGAGATAACGGAAGACGGAACGTTGACCGTTCATCCGGGCGAGGGCGCCGATCCAGCGACGGATTCACTGCCGGAAGAAGAAAACGGAACCGAGGTCGTCGCAATCCGGTTCATCGCAGAGGATGGACGTAATGTTGTGGCTCCCGAGTCGTGCTATGAGTTGCTTGCGCATCGCCCAGCCCTCCAAACCGTGGACGCTTCCGGCCTCGACACCTCTAATGTCACAAACATGCAAAACATGTTCACACTGGACTCGAACCTCGTTTCGGTTGATTGTTCCACATGGGATACGTCCAACGTACAAAACATGGCATACATGTTCAGTTGGTGCGAAAACCTAACTACTGTTGACGTTTCGGGTTGGAATACTTCCAACGTGGAGTATATGACATCCATGTTTGGCAGCTGTTCTTCGCTTGAGGCCATTGACGTTTCCGGGTGGGACGTGTCGAACCTTCAGAATACGTGGTCCCTGTTTGAGGGCTGCTCATCCCTGCGATCCTTGGATCTTTCTGGTTGGAACACGTCTTCGTCGCAATACGCAAACGCGATGTTTAGCGGCTGCTCGTCTCTCTCCCTCATTCGAGTGGGAGAGAACTACGAAATTAAGTGCGGGGCCAGCACGAACCCGGATCCCGTTCCCGACGGCTTTCCCCAAGCGACATCCGCGAACGGCAAATGGTGGTCCCAAAACGAGCGCCGGTGGTTTACTAGGCAGGAAATATTCGAGAGCCGCAATCTCATTGCCGACACCTACACCGCGGAGGGTGACGGAATCGACCCCGCCGATCCTACCGCTGAAGGCTCCGTATACGGCGAGCTGAAGGCCGCCTACGACGAGGCGAAGGCAGCCGCGGACGCAGCAGAGAAAACCCTTGCCGAAAAGCATCAGGCATACGACGATGCCCTGGCAGCTTTGACGGCTGCCGAGGCCGAGGTGGGGGAGGACCTCACACGCCTGCAGGACGCAGCGGACGCGGCGAAGCAAGAACTCGATGACGCGCAGGCCGACCGCGATGCGAAGCAGCAAGCGCTCGAGGCAGCTAACGACGCCGTGACGGCGAACGCCGATGCCATCGCAAACGCCGAGCGCGATCTTGCCGACGCCCAGGCTGACGTAACCACGAAGGAGAGGGCAGTAAACGACGCCGTGGCAGCTAAGGACTCCGCGCAGGTCGCCTACGACGATGCCAGCGGGGTTGTGAGCACGGCGCAAGCAGCGATTGACGCCGAGACGTCGGATCCCAAATCGAATGCTAACCACGAGGAGTGGACCGCGCTCGGACTCTTCCGCCATATTCTCCAAAACACATCGACCGGTGACGAGGCGCATTGGGACGCACAGTGCGCAATCGACATCCTAACGAGCGGGACGAACACGACGGGTCACTCGTACAAGCAGTATCAAGGTCCCGTGCCCGACGGTGCGCAGGGAGCAGGTCGGGCCGGCATTAGCGGCAACGTGGTTTGGGCGAGTCGTTCGGATGCGGTTAGCCTAAATAACTTCTCTGCTGCACTCGACTACATCGACGAGTACAACCAGTACAGGGCGAAGGAGAATCGCGAAGAGGGTTATTCACTCACGACGAACGTGGGTATGAATTGTCGCCTTATGGCGATTGCGGCAGTGCAGCTCGACGTGAGTCAGGACTACAATGCGAGCGGAGGGCACACGCAGGCGTATCATGTGGGCGAAAACCTCAGCTGGGGCTACAGCGATCCGTTCGATGGGTGGTACACGGAAGAGAAGGCCGGCTGGAAGGCCGGCAGTACTTCGGGCGTTGGCCACTATATGAACATTGTGGACCAGCTGCCTAAGGGTAGCCAAAACCCGACGATGGGTACGGGCTTTGCCGTACACACGGCGGCGCCGCTTTATCGCGTTGCGCACGGCCAGGTGTTCCACACCACGAGCGGCTACAGTTCCTTTAACCCGAATATTACCTATACTACGAGTGAGTTCCGCTCCCAATGGTTCGACTCGTATTACCAGCAGCAGGTCGAGGCAGGCATGTTTGGCACGACGGAGGCAGTGAAGTCGCAGCACCGTCAGGCCCTAGCCGATGCAAAGGCGGTGCAGGCACAGAAGAAGTCTGCGCTCGACGAGGCGGATGCGGCGCTGAGGACGGCGCAGTCGGCAAAGGCAACGGCCGACGCGGTTGCTCAGACGGCGCAGAATACGCTCGACGGGCTGAGGAGCGAGACGGGAGGCCTTGAGGAGGCGGCATCCTCTGCACAGTCGGCCCTCGACGAAGCGTCGGCAGCGGTGACGGAGAAGCAGAGTGCCTACGACGTAGCGCAGGCGGAGCTCGACTCGTTTGATGGCACGGCGCGAATTGAGGCAGCACAAGCAGCAGTTGATGATGCACAGGCCGCACGCGACGAGGCGCAGCGAGCCAAGCAGGATGCCGACAACGTGCTCGCGCGGGCTGCCGAGGCTCTCGGCGTGGCGAAAAGCCTCACGCCACAAAACACCATCGTCGAAGGCATCGAAGACGCAACCTACGACGGTACGGCGCATACGCAGGATGCGGCCAAGCTCTTCATTACCATGAGCAATGCAGGGAGAAGCGAAACCTACGAACTTGTCCGCGGCGTTGACTACGAAGTGACCTACGCAAGCAATACGAATGCCGGCACAGCTACCGTAACCTTCGAGGGTAGGGGCGACTACGAGGGAAGCACGACCGCGGAGTTTAGGATTGCCCCCGCGGCCATCACAGGCATGGATGCGATTGCCAACGCCACCTACACCGGCTCGGCCATACGGCCCAAGCTCGTGGTGCGTGCGGGCAACCTCACGCTCGGCACAGCCGATTACACCGCGACGTTCGCGAACAACACGAATGCCGGCACGGCAACGGTCAACATCGAGGGCAAGGGTAACTTCAAGGGGAATGCCACAACCAACTTCAAAATCAACAAGGCAGCCAACCCGATTGCCGCTGTTGCCACGAAGGCGTCCGTCACGGCTACGTACAAACCCTCAGCTACTACCGTAACAGATAAAAACGTTACCGTTTCGAAGGCTCAGGGTGCGGTGACCTACGCCAACGCAAGCACCGACACCGCTCCCAAAACGTTCGTGGTAGAGAAGACCACTGGCAAGGTGACGGTGCCGAAGGCCACAAAGGCGGGCACCTACGTCGTGAAGGTGAAGGCCACCGCCGCCGGCAACGCCAACTACAACGCGGGCAGCAAGACCGTCTCCTACAAGATTGTTGTTGCCAAGGCGGCCAACCCCATCGCGGTTAAGGCGGCCAAGGCGTCCTTAACTGTGACGTACAAGCCCAGCGCGACCAGCGTGACTGCGAAGAACGTCACCGTTACGGGTGCTCAGGGTGTGCCGACCTACGCCAACGCGAGTACCGACGCCACGGCGAAGAAGTTCATCGTAAACAAGACCACTGGCAAGGTGACGGTGCCGAAGGCCACCAAGGCTGGTACCTACGTCGTGAAGGTGAAGGTTACGGCAGCTGGCAACGCCAACTACAACGCAGGCAGCAAGACCGCATCCTACAAGATCGTCGTAGCCAAGGCCGTTAATCCCATGGTCGCCAAGGCCGCAAACAAGACGGCCAGCCTCAAAACCCTCAAGACGAAGGCCGTCACCGTGGCGCGACCCATCACAATAACCAAGCAGCAGGGCAAGCTCACCTACGCCAAAGTCGCCTCCGGCAGCTCCGCGGCGCTTACCGTGAACAAGACCACCGGCAAGGTAACCGTGAAGAAGGGCACCAAGAAGGGTACCTACACCATCAAGATTAAGGTCACGGCAGCTGGTAACGCCAACTACAAGGCCAAGTCCGTTACCGTTGCCTGCAAGGTAACCGTAAAGTAGCGTCGCGTTCGGCGATTCGCGACCGCACGACATGCGCGGGCCGCTGGGGATTGCCTCAGCGGCCCGCTTCCGTATTGCGAATGGCAAATCGGGAAGTGGCCCGGAGAAACAGCCGCGCGCAGTTCCGCAGGAACGAGGACTGTTTGAGCACGGCGTTCTCCGGGCCGCGATGCCGATGACGCATGCACGGTGTTAACGGTTTCGTTAGAATGGTTTACCGTACACATGCGGACGGTGCAAGCGCGCGGGGAGGCTCCATGACACTAGAAGAAATCGGGCTTGACCAATCGGCAGTGGTGGAGCGAGTAAACGGCGAAGGTGCACTTCGGCAACACTTTTTGGACATGGGCATTATTCCCGGCGCCGAGGTCACGGTGGTGCAGTACGCTCCGATGGGCGATCCCATGGAACTGCGCATTCACGGATACGAACTCACGCTACGCATGGCCGAAGCTGCTCTCATCGACGTTGCTCCCGTCCCGCAGCACGTCGAAGTGCCGACGTCGGGACGAGGCGACGAGCCGGCTCCCGCGCGTCATCGCGAGCATCCGCATCCAGGCCTTGGCGAGACGGGAAAGTTCCATCCCAAGGGCTCGGGCGAAGCCCTTCCCGACGATACGATTCTCACCTTTGCCCTTGTCGGTAACCAAAACTGTGGCAAAACGACCCTCTTCAACGAGCTTACGGGGTCCAACCAGCATGTGGGCAACTTCCCCGGCGTTACCGTCGACCGCAAGGACGGCGTTATTCGCGGCCACGCCAACACGTTGGTAACGGACTTGCCTGGCATCTACTCCATGTCGCCATATTCGGCGGAAGAGCTCGTTTCGCGCGACTTTGTGCTCCACGAGCACCCGCACGGGATTATCAACATCGTGGATGCCACCAACATCGAGCGCAACCTCTACCTCACCATGCAATGCCTCGAAATGAATACCCCCATGGTCGTTGCGCTCAACATGATGGACGAGCTTACGGGCAATGGCGGTTCCGTAGACATCAACCGCATGGAGGAGCGGCTCGGCGTGCCGGTAATTCCCATTTGCGCTTCGAAGGGCGAAGGCGTTGAGGAAGTCGTGCGCCACGCGCTGCATGTTGCGCATTTTCAGGAACGACCGCCACGCCTCGACTTTTGCTGGCCCGACGATAATGGCGGCGCGGTGCACCGGTGTTTGCACGCCGTGGCGCACCTCATCGAGGATCATGCCAAGCGTGCCGACTTACCTTTGCGCTTTGCCGCAAGCAAGGCGATTGAGGGTGACGAGCTCATAGTTTCACAGCTGGGTCTCGACCAAAACGAACGCGAGACGCTCGACCACATTGTGCGGCAAATGGAGAAGGAGCGTGGCCTCGACGCGAGCGCTGCCATGGCCGACATGCGCTACTCTTTTATCTACAAGGTATGTGACAAATGCGTCGTAAAGCCGCGCGAAAGCAAGGAACACAAGCGCAGCCGTGCGATTGACCGTATCCTCACGGGCAAATGGACGGCGATTCCTGCGTTCATAGGCATCATGGGGCTTATCTTCATTTTGACGTTCAATGTTTTTGGCGCCTGGATGCAGGGGCGGTTCGAGGACGTCATCGGGCTCGCGATTGGAATGGCGGACGAGGCGATGGCGACTGCTGGCGTGAGTCCGGTGGTGCACAGCCTTATGGTGGATGGCGTGCTTGAGGGCGTGGGCTCGGTGCTCTCGTTCATGCCCATCATCGTAGTGATGTTCTTCTTCCTCTCGTTGCTGGAGGATTCCGGCTACCTTGCGCGCGTGGCGTTTTTTATGGATAAGCTCCTGCGCAGGATTGGCCTTTCGGGCCGCTCCATAGTGCCCATGCTCATTGGCTTTGGGTGCTCGGTGCCGGCCATAATGTCCACGCGTACGCTACCTTCGGATCGCGACCGCCGCATGACGATTTTGCTTACGCCATTTATGAGTTGTACGGCCAAGCTGCCCATCTACGCCTTCTTTGTTAACGCGTTTTTTCCCAAACAAGGCGGCCTCGTGATGGTTGGCCTCTATGTGCTGGGCATTGCGCTGGGCATTGTTGCCGCCAAGGTGTACAGCACGTTTGTGTTTACGGGCGAAGCCGTGCCGCTCGTGCTCGAGCTGCCTAATTATCGCATGCCGAGCGTGCGAAGCGTGGTTCAACTCATGTGGGAAAAGGCGAAGGACTTCCTGCAGCGGGCGTTCTCCGTAATCCTCATGGCAACCATCGTCGTGTGGTTCCTCTCGCACTTCGATTTGCATCTCAACATGGTTGCCGACGAGGGCGCGAGCATCCTTGCCGTGCTGGCGGGTGGGCTTGTGCCCATCCTTGCTCCCTTGGGTTTGGGCGACTGGCGCATTGGGACTGCGCTCATCAGCGGCTTTATGGCCAAGGAGAGCGTGGTGGCCGTTATGCAGGAACTCTTCTCGATGCCTGGTGGCGTGGCTGCGGCACTGACGACGGCGCAGGCTGTTTGCGTGCTGGTGTTCTCGTTGCTGTACACGCCGTGCGTGGCGGCCATTGCGGCAGTCAAGCGCGAGCTTGGCTATGGCTGGGCGGCAAGTGTCGTGGTTGGCCAATGTGCGATTGCTTGGGTTGCCACGCTCATCGTCAGGCTGATTTGCACCGCTTTGGGCATGTAGTCTCGGCACAAGTCCGCAAAACAAACATCCGAGGAAAACGTCTCGCGTTCGTATACCGTCTGTTGCCGTACGCTGGGGCAACCTGCCGCGCACATCAAACCTTATTGCGCTAGAATGGTGCACGTTCGTTTACACCACGCGAGAGGAGCGTTTATGAGCAAGGTACTGGGTATCGACATTGGCGGTACGAGCATCAAGGCGGGCATGTTCTCCACGGAGGGCGAGCTTCAGGCCGTTACGAAGATCCCTACGGGCGAGATTACGAGCGAGGCTGCCTTTGCCGTCGTGACGGAGGGCCTAAAGAAGCTCCTGGCCGACAATGGCGTCTCGCCTGACGACGTGGTGGCCGTAGGTCTCGACGTGCCCGGTCCGGTGGACGATGACGGCAAGGTTGGCATGCTGGCCAACATCGAGCTCGATCCCAAGGGCTTGCAAAAGGCCATTAAGCGCGTGTTTAAGAATGCCAACCTCGCGTTCATTAACGACGCAAACGCGGCGGCGCTCGGTGAGCTGTGGCAGGGCACCGCAAAGGACGCAAGCAGCTTCGTACTCGTGGCGCTTGGGACCGGCGTCGGTGGCGGAGTTGTTACGGATGGCAAGATCGTGAGTGGCGCATTCGGTGCCGGTGGCGAGATTGGTCACATCACCGTGAATCGCGACGAGCAGCTTTCGTGTGGCTGCGGTCGTCAGGGCTGCCTGGAGCAGTACAGCTCTGCGACGGGCGTCGTGCGCCTGTACAAGGTTGAGTGTGCCAACCGTGGGACCGAACCCGTCAAGCTCGACGGTCCCACCGATACCCTCTCGGTGTTCAACGCCTGCCGCGCCGGCGACGAGGCGGCACAGGCGGCGATTCAAAAAATGGCCGACTACTTGGGCTATGCTCTCGCGCAAATCTCCGTCATTATGGACCCGCAAATGTATTTGCTCGGTGGCGGCGTGAGTGGTGGCTTCGATTTGTTCGCCGAGAGCCTGCGTAACTCGTTCCGCAAGTATTGCCTGGCGCCTTCCATCAGCACGCGCATTCTGCCGGCGAGCTTGGGCAACGACGCCGCCATGTACGGCAGTGCGTATCAGGCCATGCAAGGCAAATAGAGCGCACGGTCCGTTTAGGGGAACGGCTTAAACAGGGGCGGCGCGGAAATACTGTCCATCGCAGTTTTCCGCGCCCGTCTTTTACTTGATTCATCAGTTCGCTAAGGAGAACACATGAACGTTGCAATACGTTATCAGTCGCGTGGTGGTCACGTTAAGGAGATGGCCGAGATTATTTCGAGCGGCATCGACATCGAGCCCATCTCAGTCGACGACCCGCGGGCACCGATTAAGAAGCCGGTTGACGTGCTGTTCATCGGCGGTGCGCTCTACGCATTTAAGCTCGATCCAAGCATGGAGGAGTTCATCGAGAGCATTCCCGAGGGCATGGTGCGTGTTGCCATCGTGTTCGGTAGCTCTGCGCTCACGCGTCGGCCCATCTACCTCATGCAGGAGCGTCTCAAGGCCAAAGGCATCGACATCAATCCTTCGGCGGTGTACATGCGTGGTAAGCCCAAACCGTATTTGGCCGAAATCGTTCCGGACTGGGCGCAGCGCGAGGTGGCGAAGATCAAGAAGCAAATTGACGAGGGGACGTACGGAAAGGAACCCGACGCGCCCATCGTGCAAATGCTCAAGAACGCCGAAGAGAAAAAGGCCGCGAAGGCCGCGAAGGACGAAAAAGCGGGGGCCGACGGGTCCGCCGTCTCGAATGGGGATAGCGAGTAGGAAGGGAACGTCATGGAAAGGTATGCCATCGTATCGAACAAGCTCGTCCTGCCTGGTGGCATCGACGGCTTCGGGTATCTTATGATCGAAGACGGCAAGTTCGGGCAGGTGAGCATCGACCGTCCCGAGGGCGTGCGCATTGTGGACCGCACGGGCTGCTGGGTGGCGCCTGGCTTCGTCGACACGCACATTCACGGATTCGTCGGACATGACGTTATGGACTGCGACCCGGCTGCCGTTACCTCGATTTGCGAGGCGCTTGCTCGTGTGGGCACTACGAGCTGGCTTGCCACAACGCTTACCGCGGGCAGCGATACGACGGGCGAGGCGTGCGCGAGCGTGGCCGCTGCCGTCGCCGCGCAAAAGGCCGACCCCGATTTTGTGGGAACGCGCACGCAGGGCATCTTCCTCGAGGGGCCCTTCTTTACCGAGGAGCACAAGGGTGCGCAAAACCCGAAGTATTTGGTCGATCCAAGCTTCGAGGTGCTGCAGGGTTGGCAAGAGGCAGCAGGTGGCCTCATTCGCAAGAGTGCGCTCGCGCCCGAGCGTGCGGGCTCGGTTGACTACGTCGCCCAAGCGACGGCGGCGGGTGTTGCCTGCGCAATTGGCCACAGCTCTGCCTCCTATGGCGACGCCGTGGCGGCCGTTCTGGCTGGTGCGCGCGTTGTGGTGCATACGTACAATGGCATGGCCGACCTTGGCCATCGCGATCCCGGCATCGTGGGGTGCGCGATGACAAGCCCCGGCCTCTATGCTGAGCTCATTTGCGATGGCATGCATGTGGACCCGGTGGCTTGCGACGCACTCGTGAGGTCAAAGGGTTGGGAGCACGTTGTGCTCATCACCGACTGCCTGAGCTGTGGCGGTTTGCCCGACGGCGACTACTTCATCGGCGAGCTGCCCATCGAGCTGCGTGGCGGGGCGGCCTACCTCAAGGATGCCGGCAACCTCGCAGGCAGCACGCTTACCATGGCGAAGGCCGTGCGTAACGTGGTGGACTGGGGTATGGTTACGGCCGAGCAGGCCATTCGCATGGGTACCGAGGTTGCCGCACGCTCCTGTGGCATCTACGACCGCTGTGGTCGCATTCTGCCCGGGCGCGACGCCGACCTCGTGGTGCTCGACTCGAACTTGGGGCTCGTGGAGACGTACGTCGGCGGCAAGCTGGTCGAAGCGTAGGACGAACACGATGAGCGGGTCGGTTCCCACGTATTCGCTCGCGGTCGCCGTGGCACTCGCGCTCTCGGAGGAGGGTATCGATTTGCTCCGAGTGCCTCGGCGACTGGTTTCCTACGTTATAGACGTGGCTGATTCCGATGATCGCGAGGTGATTGCGTTTTCGCTCAACTGCGACGAGGAGCTTCTCGTGCCCTATGTGCGCGCCGCGGAGCAGGGAAGCGCCAAGGCACTCGAAGATGCCAGCAGTCGGGCCGCCATGCTGCTCAGCAACCAGCGCTTCATCGTGGAGGACGTTTCCGTGCAAGTCTCTCGTGCCATTGCAAGCGGTATTGCTCACGAGCTCGGCATTGTGTTGTCGCCAGAATACGAGATTGCAGCAATTCCGTACGATGCTTTCGTGTGCTGTCGCGAAGCCATAGAGGCGACGGGTGCCAGTACCGGTGATGGCAAGATTGCCGAGCAAGTGTATAGGGTGCTTACGCGTGCGGGCTTGCGCGTGTTTTATCCGCGTCTTTCGTTGGCAAAAGAGCCTCTTCATATGCACGACGCGCGTTGCGACCAGGCGCTAGGCGTTGCGAAGTCGTTGCTTGTGGTGTGTGGCGACGCGTACAATGCCGACTCCCTGTGGGTGAGGTCACTTTGGACACGCTACCTCGAGTTGCATCCGGAGGAGCCTGAGCGCGTGGTGCCATGCGCGAGAAAAGCCGAGGTCTCGGGGCTCCCGGAGGGTCTGAAGCGGATGCAGCCCTGCGTGTTCGATGTGCCCTACGCTCCGAGGGAGCTGTGGCAACGGGTTGTCGTGCTCGCACAAACCGAGTTCAAGATGCCACAAAGTTCGTCGCAAACTTCGAGCAGCTTGGCAGCACGGCCCATCGAGGCAAAACGTGTGCAGAAGTGGCAGCAAGCGCAAGACCTGCGCTATTGCGTAGAAGAGGTGCAGGTGGAGGGGGGCAAGGCCCAACTCGTGTTCTTCAAGCGAACGAAGCTTGGGAGCGCTACCGTTTTTGCAAGTTTTAAGGTTTTAGACAAAACCCTCAACCGTCATGTGAGGGGCCTCTGTTTGGGCGAGGAGGGCTACATCCAAACAGACACCAACTGGGCACTTCAGTCGGTCCGAGCGGGAGAGGTGGATGCGAGCGCTCGTCCGATATTTCTCACCATTCGCTGGGAGCCGGTTTCGTTCGCAGATGGGCGTTTGGTGCTAAGAATCCAAAACCTCGGAGACGAACCCTGCGCGCTTAACGACGTTTCGCTGCTGGTGGATGGAACTCCGCGCAGTATGGTTCGTTTGGAGGCGCGCGAGAGCGTTCCGGCCCATCGTACGCGAAACGAGTCGTACCCGCTCTTCGGATGGGCGCGTTCGGTGCTTGAGCGGCGTGCTCCGTTCGATTTGTACATCTCGGGTCGTAAGGTCAACGGATAGGTGCGTGGCCGGAGGGCAAAGCCCAAGCAGCTGTCAGGCCTGCGAAACTGCGCGCGGCTGCTCCTCAGAGCCACGCCACGCTCTGCGTGTTCGCAAGTCCTGTGTTATCGGCCTTTCCGTGGCACGCCGCGCTTCGGTGTGCTATACTCCCGCCTTACGGCGATGACGGAGAGGTTTGCGCGTCGAATGCTCGAGCGCCAGAGAGGGTGCCCTTGGCTGGAAGGTGCCTGCGCGGGCGATGCGTGGAGTTCACTCCCGAGCTGCGACCTTAACGGAACTGCGGCGTGGACGGCCTGGCTGGGCCGGTTCGTGTTTGGGTTTATCTAAAACGAAGCGAAGATAAACCCGCAACAAGCTCACGATGCAGGACTCAGTAGGGAAGCCGTTTGTCTCACGAAACGAGGCGAGGAGCTGTTAGGTTCCTATGAGTGGGGTACCCGGAGAAACAACCGACGTGCCCAACCGAGGTGGTACCGCGGAATCATCCGTCCTTGGAAGCGCAATGGCGCACCGAGGGCGGCTTTTGTTTGGAGAGAAGGAGTTCGGAATGGCAATGAAGGAAGAGTTGGAGGCCATCCAGGAGCAGGTTGTGATGAACCTGCAAGCCGCCAAAACGATGGACTCGCTCGAGCAGCTGCGCGTGAAGGTTTTGGGCAAGAAGGGTTCGCTCACGAGCATCATGCGCATGATGGGAAAGATTCCCCCCGAAGAGCGACCTGCAATGGGCAAGCTTGCCAACACGGTGCGCGCCAACGTGGACAACGCCATAAAACAGCGGCGTGAGGATCTTACCAAGCAGGCGCTGCACGCGCGCATGCAGGCCGAGGCGGCCGACGTCACGTTGCCGGGTCGTCGCTTCACGCACGGTACGCAACATCTCATAAACCAGATTCGCGAGGAGATCGAGGACATCTTTTGCGGTTTGGGCTACATCGTGGCCGATGGACCCTACGTGGAGACGACCTACTACAACTTCACGGCACTCAATGCACCCGAGAACCATCCCAGCCGCTCGGCCAAGGACTCCTTCTACATTGAGGACAACGCGCCCGAGGGCAAACCGCCTCTCATGCTGGGCGACTCCGACGTGCTTTTGCGCACGCAGACCTCCGGCATGCAGGTGCACTACATGGAGGAGAACAAACCTCCCATCTACATGATTTGCCCGGGCACGGTGTTCCGCCCCGACACGCCCGATGCAAACCATCTGCCACAGTTCACGCAGGTAGAGGGTTTGGTCGTGGACGAAGGCATCACGTTTGGTGACCTTAAAGGCACGCTTGACTACTTCTGCCGCGAGATTTTTGGCAAGGACCGCGCCACCCGCTACCGCCCGCACTTCTTCCCCTTCACCGAGCCGAGCTGTGAAGTGGACGTGAGTTGTGGCGTGTGCCATGGCAAGGGCTGCCGCTTCTGCAAAAACGTGGGCTGGCTCGAAATCCTGGGCTGCGGCATGGTGGATCCCAACGTGTTCCAGTATGTGGGCATCGACCCCGAGAAGTATACCGGCTTCGCCTTTGGCATTGGCGTGGAGCGCGTCGCGGCGCTGCGCTACGACCTGCCCGACCTGCGCATGCTCATGGAAGGCGACATGCGCTTCCTGCGTCAGTTCTAACGAAACGTGACAACAGGATGCGTCCCCGTTGTCACAAGGCAAGAAGTAGCGAAGGGCAAGACCCTTTTGATGGAAAGGCAAAGAAATGCGCGTAAGTTATGAATGGCTCAAAGAGCTGGTAGATATTCCGGGCGACCCCCAAACGCTCGTAGACGAATTTACTCGAACGGGTACCGAGGTCGAGGGTATCGAGCGTACCGGATCGGAGTTCGACAACATCGTTACGGGGCAGGTCGTGAGTAAGGAGCCCCATCCCAATTCCGACCACATGTGGCTGTGCAAGGTACAAACCGACGAGCCCGAGCCGCTGCAAATCGTGTGTGGTGCCCAAAACTTCGAGCAGGGCGACAAAATCGTTGTAGCGAAGATAGGCGCCGTGCTTCCTGGCGACTTTCGCATTAAGAAGTCCAAGCTTCGTGGTGTCGATTCCTTCGGCATGAACTGCTCCGAGCGCGAACTGGGCCTCTCCGACTCGCACGAAGGCATCATCGTGCTGCCGTCCGACGCGCCCGTGGGCGTGCCGTTTGCCGAGTACCGGGGTATGTCCGATACGGTACTCGACTGTGAGATGACTCCCAACCGTCCCGATTGTCTTTCCATGACGGGTGTGGCAACGGAGGTTTCGGCCATCTTCGACGTGCCCACCCACATCGAGCTGCCGCGCGTTGCCGAGGAGCATGCCGTAGGCGAGGAAGGCGACGAGGGAGTCGAAAGCCTCGTGGACGTGCGCATCGACGATCCCGAGCTGTGCTGCCGCTACACGGCACGTGTGGTGCGCAACGTGAAGATTGGTCCGAGTCCCGACTGGCTGGCGCGTCGCGTGATGGCTGCCGGCGCGCGTCCCATCAACAACGTGGTTGACGTTACGAACTACGTGATGTTCCTCACTGGCCAGCCGTTGCATGCATTCGACCTCGGCAAGCTCACCGAGCAAGACGGCAAGCGCCACATCGTGGTGCGCCGCGCCCATGAGGGGGAGCACCTCACCACGCTTGACGAGCAAGATCGTGCGCTTACCACCGACATGCTGGTAATCAGCGATGGCGACGACCGCGCGGTGGCACTCGCGGGCGTTATGGGTGGCCTGAATTCCGATATTGACGAGACAACCGTGGACGTGCTCCTCGAAAGCGCCTGCTTCGACTCGGGCAACATCAGCCGCACGAGCCGCAGCCTTGGCCTTATGAGCGAGGCCTCCATTCGCTTCGAGCGCCAGGTCGATCCCGAGCGTGCCAACGAGGTGAGCGACGTGGCGGCGGCGCTCTTCGAGCAGTGCTGTGGCGCCGAGGTCGTTCGCGGCATGGTGGACGAGTATCCCCGTCCACTCGAGCTCGAGCCCATCGTGCTCCGCCCGCAGCGCGTGCGCGCCATTTGCGGTGCCAACATCGATGACGACTTCATGGTTGCACGTCTCGAGCGCCTTGGATGTGGTGTCGAGCGCTGCGCCGAGGCCGAGCAGGGCGAGATGCGCGTCCTGCCACCCACCAACCGTCCCGACCTCACGCGTGAGATTGACCTTGTGGAGGAAATCTTGCGCCTGTGGGGCGAGGGTGACGTCGAGCCAACGCTGCCGGCTTCGCGCAACCATGCCGGTGGCCTTACCGTCGCCCAGCGTCGTGAGCGCCTCATCGGGCAAACCCTTCGTGCGTGTGGCCTTTCCGAAACAACCACCTATTGCTTTGCCGACCCTCGCGACATATCGCGGCTGGGCATGGAACGCGAGGTGGCTGGTGTCCCCGTTAAGATCATTCGCCCGCTCGTGAGCGAGCAAAGCGAGATGCGACGCGACCTTATCCCCGGCTTGCTGAGAGCGGTGGCCTACAACAAGGACCACGGTGTTGCCAACGTGCATTTGTACGAGATGGGTCGTGTGCTCATCGGTCGTCCCAACAAGAGTCTGCCCAACGAGCCTACCTTCGTTGCGGGCGTGCTTTCGGGCGCCTGGGACGAAGATGCGTGGAACCATCGGTATGGCAAGCTTGACTTCTTTGATGGCAAGGGCATCGTGGAGGAGCTGCTCGACGCGTTGCGCATCCAAAAGGCGCGTTTCCGCGTGCCGGAGTCGGAGCACGCGTCTTGGCTGCAGCCGGGCCTTGCTGCCGAAGTCGTGGTGCGTGGTTCCGTGCTGGGTTGGGTGGGCAACATTCACCCCAAAACCCTCAAACTCTTCGGCATTAGCGATCCGGTTGTGGCGTTTGAGCTTTCGGTGGATGCGTTGCAGCGCTTGGCGTGCGATCAGCTACCGTATGTGGACGTTCCCACGCTGCCGGGTGTGGACGTGGACTTGGCCATCGTCGTGGACGAGGACGTTACCTACGAACAGCTCGTGCAACGCATTACCTCTGCGGGAGGCAAGCTGCTGCGCAACGTTCGCCTGTTCGACGTGTATCGCGATGACGTGCGCGTTGGTCCGAACAAGAAGTCCATGGCCTTCTCACTCACGTATCGTGCCGACGATCACACGCTTACCTCCAAGGAAGTCGACAAGGCCCATACGCGTCTTGTAACGAAGGTCCTTAAGTCTACTGGTGGCGAAGTTCGTAGCTAACAGGCGTTAAGGAACTGTTCGAGAGAGAAATTCCCTGGGAATCTGCCTCCAATAGGGCGCATTCCCAGGGAGTTTCTCTCACAGTTTTTTGGCCATCTGTTGTGTATTATAAGGTGACTCAAACTAGCGGAGATGAGGCGTGCATGTTTTGTCCCTATTGCGGAAGCACCTTGCAGGAGGGCGACATTAGTTGTCCAAAGTGTGGTCGGTCTGTCGAGAAGTTCACTTTCCATCCGATGAAGCTGCCCGACGCGATTGCTGCCGCGCTAGACGATGCGGGGCTGGAGGTTTTACGGGCGCCTAGTCGTCTTACGGGTTACGTAATGGACTACGTGCCAGAGGAAGATCGTGTTGGCACGACGTTCGTCAACAATTGTGACGAGGAGTTTTTGTGGCCGTTCGTACAGGCGGTGTCGCAGATAAGCCCGGCGTCGCGAATCAGCCCGGACGCATTGGAAGGAGCCGCCAATCGGGCGGGGCAGCTGCTTACGGTCGAGCGCTCGATTGTTGATTACATGGCGACCGCTGTGACACAAGGAGTGGCACAGGGGGTAGGAAAGTATTTCGGCGTCGAGGTGCAATTCTCCGCGACCGCGAAAGAAGGCGAGTCAAAGAGTGACGACGACAATGGGCGTGAGAAGCCGGGGGGCTCAAAGGGTGCGGGCGACTCTCAGGGATCGCAGGGACATGTTGATATGGATGGCTCGCGGGGGTCGTGGGATTACATGGGTCCGGGCGATTCCCAAGTGCCGGGAAGGTCGCAAGTATCGAGAGGGTACCAGGGCCAAGGAGGGTCACAGGTCCAGATAGGGTACCAGGGCCAAGGAGGATTCCAAGGAACGGGAGGCTCCCAAGGCGCAGGAGGCACCCAAGGCCCCGGAGGCGCCCAAGGCTCAGGAGGCTCCCAGGGGTGGGGAGGCTCCCAAGGCACGGGAGGCTCCCAAACTACGCGCATCATTCAATGTGCGTTTTGCGGTACCAACAATACGACAAGTGATTCGTACTGCACTGGGTGCGGGCGCCCACTTAACGCGGTTAAGTTGGGGCCGACTGACCCCAGTCCAAGCCGTTCAAAAGCCCCTATGGTGATTGCCGCCGTTGCGGGCGTTGCGGTAATCATCGTCGCTTTATTTCTTCTTTTGGACCCGGCGTCTCTTTTCGTGGACTCGTCGTCTCATGGCAGTACGACGGATTCGTCCACTTCCGAAGCGAGCGATCCCATTCCTGAGGATTATCCCGATCCGGTATTCCAGAAGGCAACTGCAAGCTCTACGCTTCCTCCCGAGGATGACGGTCATGGATATGGGCCAGAGCAGGTTCTTGACGACGACCAACAAACGTGTTGGGCGGAGGGTTCCAACGGCGATGACGTAGACAAACGCTGGCCCAATGCCAAAGGTTCGGAGTATGACGAGCTGGTCGGCAAGGGTGAGTGGATAAAGCTGAGCGCGAAGGAAACCCAATACGTTTCGGGCATCAGAATTCAAAATGGATACCCCAAGGTAAAGGACCTCTCAAAAGGGCTGGACTCCGAAACGTACTACTATTACAACACAAGACCGCACGACATAACCATCGAGCTCTCTGATGGCTGGAGTTTGTCTGTTGAGCTCCAAGACGCGGGACCGGGAGCCTGGCAGGAAATCGATTTTGGTGCAACGCTTCCTACGAAAGAAATCAAAATTACCATTGATTCGGTGTACGATACCAAGGAAGACGGAAGCCGAACGGACTGGCCCGATACGTCGATTGATGAGATAAAGGTCTACTAACATGTATTGCAAGGCGTGTGGTGCGAAAAACGACGAGAATCAAATTCGCTGCTCACGATGCGGCGCGCCGCTCTTGTCGACACAAACGTCCTTCAGCAAGCGCCAAACGGTTGTAACGGCTCGACGAGAGGAGCATAACCGACAGGACGCCAAAGAAGCTGCGTTGGCCGTTGCCGACGTCCTAAAGACTATGGGCTCAGACATAT
The DNA here is from genome assembly GCA_017510785.1 of Atopobiaceae bacterium. GTDB lineage: Bacteria > Actinomycetota > Coriobacteriia > Coriobacteriales > Atopobiaceae > RUG440. The sequence continues at coordinate 76,900 of JAFWMH010000070.1, forward strand.
TGAAACGACCAAACCGATTTGTTGCGTCGCTCATGGACGATCTGGACCCAGAAAACCGCATCGGTTCCGCCCTTGTCAACAACTGCGATCACGAGTTGCTTGAACCCTACGAGCGTGCCTTGCGCACGGGGAGCAAGGAGGCCCTGGAAACCACGCTTGCGATGGGCTCTTCGTTTTTGCAAGACGAGCGCTCGCTTCGGGAGGATGTAGCGACGATGGTATCGTGGTCGCTTGTGGCAGGGATTGCGGATTTCTTGGGCATTGAGGCGCCCAAGCAGCCCGTGGTGAGAGGCCCCGGGGAAGCACTTGAGGTACCCAGGCAAGTCGAGCCCAAACAATCGAGCCGCCCATCGAAGCCGAGAGTGCAGTCTCAAGTGCTGCCTCAAGTGCATCAACACCAATCCACGGCGACTTCGAGTGCGCAGCCACAGCGTCGATTAGAACCTCAATCTCGCGCCATTCCTTCTTCGAATGTGCCACAGGCGAATGCGCCGCAGGCTCGACGTCCTGTATCGGCTACCGCTCCCATGCCACGTCCCACGTATGCGCAAGGCAGCGACGCAGACTCCCAGGGTTGGGGAAGGTTGCTTGCCGTATTCGGCATGGCGTTTTGCATCGTGCTAATCGTTGCCATTTCGTGCTTCATGATTTTTGACCCACTGAAGCTATATCGTGGTGGCGCTCAATCCACAACGACGACCACGCCGGAGGCAAACGAATCGCAACGCGAGCTCGTCGCACCCGAGGTTCGGGAGGGGCTTTCGTCGTATTCTTGGACGGAACTCGTGCAAATTGCAACCTATATGGAAAACACTTGCTCGAGTCGTGCGGACGCACTTGCTGCGGCAAGGGAATACAACCTCGTGAGCAAGTCGAACGACATGCTCGAAGACGTAGCGCTTGTGGAGCTCGATGACGGAAAAGTGCTCGAATGCCGGCTTATTGACGTGTGGCACGATGACGCGAATACGGCGTCGGGCGTCGCCGCCCTCACTTTTATGACTACCAATATTGTAATGTCGAGTCAGATGAGTTACGACACCACCACGCCCGGTGGCTGGGAGCAATCAATCGTGCGCTTGTGGCTTAACGGCGAGGTACTCGCATCGTTTCCCGAGGAGTTGCGCAACGGCATCGTCGAGACGTATAAGTACTCGAACAACGAGGGCTATTCGAGGGCGACAACATGTGTCACGCGCACAACCGACTTGTTGTGGGTTCCATCCATAGTTGAGCTCACGGGCGAAGTGAACTGGGACTACACCACGGATAACGGGGCCAACGATGCGTACTACAATGCAGTCTTTAACGAGGAGGGCGACCAATACGCCTACTTCAAGGAGGCAGGCGTAAAGGACGAAGATACAAACGCCGTGCTTGCGCTCGGTGGCTACCCATGGTGGACTCGCTCGACTGCCGCAAGCACTGGCCGCGGTCGCTATGTGAGCTCTGCCGGCGAGCCCGACTCCTTTGGTGACTCCAACCAAACGTTAGGCGTTGCTCCGTGCTTTTGTCTATAAGTAGATGCTAGAGTTCCATTTGGCGTGGTGGTGTTCTTTCGCGGGCTGCCCTGAAGAACGGTCGATTCGGGAAGTGCTCCGGCGAAGCATTCGCATGGAGTGAGCGTTTCACAACTTATGGCGTCAAATGTCCGATGGTTTGCCTGAATTTGGTGATTTTGTCTGCTGCTCTCAGTTGATTTCGATGTATATTGTAAGAAGCCGCCTACGGGTTCGAATGGAAAGCGGCTTGTTATTGCCTCGCGGAGGGAAGTGGTGAGCATGCGTGCATGGTTTAGAGCTGCGATGAGCATACTGCTTGCGGTGGCGATGCCGGTTGGAATGGTGCCGACGTCGGTATTCGCGGAAGCCTCGGAGGATGTGAGTACGGTCAGCGTGCCAATGGAGCAGGCAAACGAGCAGGAGGTTGCCGAACAGCTATGGCAAGCTACTAGTCCAATTGGAGAATCCACCAAGGAAGACACTCAAGAAGCCAATACGGAGGCTCTTGAAGAAGGATTATCTTCACCCCAAGAAGAGAATGCAAGTTCAAACGAAGAGAATGCGCCGCAAGCCAATGAAGCATCGTACGATTACGACCTCTCTTGGGGTAATCTCCATCTCGAGCGAGACGTGGTGAGTAGTGTTGACCATCTTGGTATCACCGTAGTGAGTTATTGGGGCGAAACGCTGTCAGTCGGTACAGATTACGAGTTAGTGTTCTTTGAAGATGCGTATTCTGAAGATGCGATTGCGGTTCCGACTGCTGCAGGCGAGTATTACGTTGCGGCTCAAGGCACAGGAGACGAGCAGAGTGGCTACTGGGGAACCACTTCTAGAACTGCGTTCACTATCCGCGACGCGATTCCGACAACAGAACTCGCGTTAGGACAGGCTGTTAAAGCCCGAATAAGAGAAACCAATGACTATGGAAGCTATTCGTACTGTTGGGCTGGAAAGTTTACTGCGCCGGAAGCTGGTTCATACGACTTTTATGTGAGAAGTAATGATGACACCTACGGGTTCCTATCAACTTGCATGTGGGATACGTATGCTGTCCAGTGGAACGATGAGGAGTACACCGGTGAAGATAGCGGGACGTCTTGGACCCAAAGACGTTACCTTGCTGCTGGCGAAACAATATACGTTAAACTCTTTGCGGACAATGTAGCATCCGCCACGGTTCGTGTGAAGCAAACTAATGTTAAAGATTTGAGCTTGGCTCGTCTAGAGCTTGGTAGACGTAGCTTTGTGTTACCTGAAGATATTGTGTTCGAACAGACGGTGACCGATGTAAATGGCAACTTAGTCGATCCCTCTTGTTACGAGTTGGTGTATTACAGAATTGACGAGCAAGGTGAGTATGACGAGTACGGCGACTATAGTGAGTACTATGAGCATACGCAAGTGCTCGCCCCGACAGAGCCGGGATCGTATTGCGTGGCCGCGCAGGGTGTCGAGGGTGATACGGGTTACACGGGTGAGACTAACAGGGAGAGTTTCGAGGTAGCTGATTCAGTAGATCTCGGCAGCGATTACTGGTCGTATGCTTTCGAGAACTGGGAAAACCAGGTATGCGAGGTTGAATACAGCCCAGATGGAGTTGTGCTGCCTAAGGCTATTGTCTACCATGACGAGGAAGATGCGCGGGCGGTACTTGAGGAGGGTATCGACTTCGAACTCGCAAATATCGAGTACAGCGGTTATCGTGCGGTTGCAGATACAAGAGAGATTCAAGGCCCCGGCCTTTATACGGTGCATTATGTGGCCATTGGTGACGCGCATACGGGGTCATTTAGCCTGATGTTGAGGGTGATGGGAGATGGCAATGACCTCTCGCAAGGGTCAATAAGAGTGAATACTTGGCAGTACGACGAGTGGTCGGTTGAAGTCGAATGCGAGGTCTATGATTGTTCGGACGAGATTGTATGGAGCGATGATTACGATTTGGTGTTTTACGACGCTAAAGGGAATGTCTTAGGCTATATCCCTAGTTCATCTGGGACTTATAAGGTGAGGGCTAAGGCAAAGAGTGAATCAGGCCTTTTTGGCGAGACGCCCATGGTCGAGTTCGATATCGTAGGTAATGATCACATCGGTGGTGATCGTTACTCTGGTAGCTTGGCTCCAGATATTATTACTTACACGGGCAAACCCATTCGCTGGCCGAAGCCATCCTTATTCTACTACGATGACGATGGGTATCAGGTAGACTTGGAGTACGGTGCGGACTATGTGCTTGACCGTTATGAGGACGCTCGGGGAAACGTTATTAAAACAAGTAATCCGCCTAGCAAGCCTGGCGTATACTACGCATATTTTGAGGGCGCTGGTGGGTACTATACTGGAAATCGTAGACTGGAATTCGAGATTGCCGATCCACACGACATCGGCTCTGGTTACTGGAACTATTGCGGTTTTATCGATCACGGAGAAGTGTATCCCCACACTGGTCAATCTGTTGCTTTAGCCGAAGCTGAGATACTTCACTCTGATGACGATACGGAGGATGCCATCAGACTGAAACAAGGCGAAGCTTTCGAGCTGAAGGAGTATCACAGTGCCACTAATGGTAATGTGGTCGGGAAGCCGACGAAAGTGGGAGACTACTATGCGGTCTATCAGGGCATTGGTTCCTATACAGGCGAGGTAAGTATCGGGTTTAGAATAGCGGACGCCTCAAGTCTTTCATATGCCTCTCTTGAATTAAGTCGCAGCGTTGTGACTTCAGTGTCGGAGCTCGGTCCCATCGTGACGGATTTAGCTGGAAACAAGCTGACCTCTGGTACTGACTACGAATTGGTTTTTTTTGATGACTGGTCCTACGACGATGAGATCGGTGTGCCGAGTGAGCCTGGCTACTACCGCGTGATGGCGCGGGCGAAGAATGGAAACAGCTCTGGTTACACAAGCGAGACCAATACATGTCGGTTCGAGCTTCGCGAACCAGTCGAAGGTATCGTGAATATCCGTAGCAACAGGGAATATGTTGCCAGCTTTTGGGACCAAGAGGATTGGATTGGAAGGTTTACCGCACTAGAGAGCGCCGTCTATGAGTTTTCCATTACAGGTGATGCATACGGCGAACTTTACAGCGACCAATGGCGTGATAAGTTGCTGGGATATTGCTGGGCGTCTAGTGGAAGAAGAGAGGATTCTCGTATCGTACGGTATCTCAATGCTGGAGAAATAGCATATTTATTTGTGAGCGAGGGCTTTGACGGTTGGGGCGATGTCGCACGAGGAGCTACGGTTTGCGTGCGCAAGATTAGCAACAAAGACCTTAAGAATGGCTTTATCTATATTGAAGGCGACGAATTCAAATACACTGGTAAGCAAATAAAGCCGCGAGTATATGTGTATGATAGTTTGCAAAACACTCTCAAGAAGGGTGTTGACTACACGGTCTCTTATACTGGCAATGTAAATGCTGGCCGTGCGACTGTAACGATGAAGGGTATTGGCAAGTACGCGGGTTCTCTGTCTGCCACGTTCAAGATTAACAAAGTCGCCTCGAAGGTCTCGCTCGCTACGCAGACCAAGGCCTATAATGGCAAAGCACAGTCCTATTCCGGCAAGGTGACGAGGTCCGGATCGGGTGGCAAGGTAACCTATGCATACTACAGCGATGCCAAGTGTACCAAGGCCGTGAAGGCCGCAAACGTCAAGAACGCGGGTACCTATTACGTCAAGGCAAAACTTGCAGCGGACACGAACCACAACGCTGCCGTGAGCGCCGCAGTCAAGCTTACGATTTCTCGAGCCAAGGTTGCGGCCCCGAAGGCCACCAACCGCCCTTACACGGGTAAGCAGCAGGTAGGTGTGCCTGCTGGGAAGGGTTATGCCCTCAAGGGAATCGCCAAGGCTACGAAAGCTGGGACCTACACGGTGACCGCGACTCCTGACGCCAACCATCGCTGGGCGGACGGAAAGACTAACGCCCGCAAGCTCACGTGGAAGATAGTCGCGCCATCGGTCACCTACCAGACGCACGTTCAGGGTATCGGTGACCAAGGGTGGAAGTCGAACGGAAAGCCCAGCGGCACATTCGGACAGTCCAAAAGGCTAGAGGGGATATGGATAAAGCTTTCCAAAAAGCCTGTCTCCGGATCGATACGCTACCGCACGCACGTTCAGGGCATCGGTGACCAAGAGTGGCGCAGAGAGGGTCAAATGTCGGGTACTCACGGCCAGTCCAAGAGGCTCGAGGCCATTCAGATAGAGCTTACCGGTAACATGGCGAAAACCTATGACGTGTACTACCGCGTCCATGCGCAACGGTTCGGCTGGATGGGATGGGCGAAGAACGGTGGGCGGGCTGGTACTGCGGGCTACTCCTACCGTCTCGAGGCAATCCAGATAGTGCTCGTGCCCAAGGGGAGTAAGGCGCCCGTCGCAAATTACGGTGGCTATCAGCAGATGACGCAGAAGGCCTTTGCGAGGAGGTAGTCCGAGAGTTGGTCGGTGTCATACGCATACGGCCGGCTCCTCGATCCGATGACGGTTCCTTGGCGAACTGTCTCGGTGGGGGCATGTCTCTGAAGAATGGTCAAATCGGTAAGTGGTTCGGAGGAGCAGTTGCACGCCAGTTTCGTAAGCCCGATATCCATCCGTGATTAGCCCTCCGAACCACGCACAGGGTGGCTGATTCTACTTCATTTGAGCGGGGTCGTGGGGCTTCTTTTTCTTGTGCCGTAGAATAGTACCTCCGATATGCTGGTCACATGCGTGACAAAAGCCGGAGCGTTTGTCACGCATGTACCAAGTGCTTCGCCAACGGCAACCTAGCGTGCGGTGCGCGCAATGCGATGGACAACATTTTGCCATAAATGGGTAATCATGCCGTAGTCTAAGTTCAACGATTGCGGCAAGCTCGGGATGCGGTCGTATAGCACCTGCCAGTACTCGTAAAGATTGCCTTGGAAGTCATGTATTTCGATGGTTTGCGTGCATGCTTGGCTCTTCCTGGACTCACGCAGTCCCACCACAGACCCCGAAACCTTAACCTTATAACGGTCGTCCACAATCGTTACATTTGCACGTGTGCCGATTCCGATGCCACGGCCCTCGTCCAGGAACACCATGAGGCTGTGCTCGGTGAGCTTCGTCACCACTCCCTCATAGGTCCCACCCGACTCGCCGAGCGTCTCGACGATTACGGGAATTGCGTCCCTAACATGCACGGGCTCCAGGTCGTCATCGCGACCGTCAACCAGGAAGATGCACATGATGAGCAAATAGAGGTTGCGAATGAGCCAGAATAGGAGGCAGACGAAGGTCATGACGTGCAGCGGGCTGAGCATAAGAATAACGCGTACTATGCCCACGATGGAGAGTACTGCGAGAACGATGAACGGTCGCATGAAACGAGTGTCGCGGAAGCGCTTGGTGCCTGCGCGCGACTTGTCGGTTACCTTAAAGGTGGTCATGCTCATGCCGAACGTCTCTTTGATGACGGGGATGAGGAGGTGTGGCATTACGCTCGTCTCGTAAATGCCGCTCCATTTGCGCGAGATTGCCCCTCTACTTACAAGGCGCAGGACAATATCTTGCAGGATGAACATCGGGAACCAGAAGACGAGTAGCTCCAGCCAGTTGCAAGCAAAAACGGGAAGTCCGAATGTGGCGAACAGAAGCGGAGAAACCATGTAAACAAGGTTCTTGATGGGTGAGTACCAGTAGATGAAGGAGCTCCAGTAGCTGAGCTTTTGGGCAAGGCTCATGTTCTTGCGCCGCCATATCTTGAGCTGGCGCACCGTGGCAATAACGCCGCGTCCCCAACGAGTGCGCTGCTGGATGTGCTCCGCATACGTATGGGGTGTTTGTCCGCTGGCGAGAGGCTCAGGGGTCGCAAGGCTCAGGTAACCCGCCGACTCGATGAGGAGTCCCGTGGCGAAGTCCTCGGTGATTGATTCGGTAAAGAACCCGCCGATGTCCTCTAGGGCCGCCCGCGAAAGAACGGTGTTCGAACCACCGTAGATTACACTGTTCGAACTTGCCTTGCCGGGTTCAATTGTGCGATAAAAGAAGTCCTGCTCGTTGGGAACACGGTTCTCGGAGTAAAGTGCGTGTTGGAAAACGTCGGGATCGTAGAATGCCTGCGGGGTTTGGAGCAATCCGAGGTGCAGCTGCTCGTCAGGTTCCTTATCGCGGTTCTTCAGTTCGACGTCCACGAAGTAGGGAATCGTTTCGAGAAGGAAGTTGGACCGAGGAATCATGTCGGCGTCAAGGGTGACGACGTAAGGAGCACTGGTGAGCCCAAGTGCGTGGTTGAGGTTTCCTGCCTTTGCCCCCTCGTTGTTGGGACGGTCGAAGTACCCCACGCCCATCTCCTCCGCAAGTGCGCGCATCTCGGGTCGCCGGTTGTCGTCGCAAACCCAAACGTGAACCTTGCTGGGGTCGGGGTAGCGCAGGTGTGTGCAGCCGTTTATGGTGCGACGCAAGAGGTCGCAAGGCTCGTTGTAGGTTGCGATGAATATGTCTACGTCGGGGTACTCGTCGTCTGGGATGTTCGGGACGCGATGCGTTCGCAATCCCAACATGCCTGCATACATGATGAGCGATTCAACAAAGCCAAGTACCTCAACGGCGAGCAGCAAGATGTTGGCAGTAATGGCGAGGAAACCCGCTTCCGTGGGAATTGAGTATACGACGCGCCAGCACAGGTAAATAAGTGACGCTGCGATGCTGAGGACTATGACACCTCTCGCGATGAGGCGACGTCCGCGCTCTTCGAGTTTGGCGTTTGCCATCGTTCCCTTGTCGACGTCTTCATAGGTACGAAAACGCTTCCGTGCCCGACGTAGGTAGAGCGATCCTATGAGTGCCGAGACGCAAATGAAAGCGCATGAACCGAGCGCGAAAACTCCCCATGAGGAAACCGCGGTAAAGCCACGAAATCCTAGGCTTTCGGTTACGAACAAGAGAAACGTGTCGACCCTGTTCTTCTCGACGACCGGTGCCGGGACCGGGATGTCCTTAGGGTTGGTGCCGCGCAGGAGCTCTCGCACCCATTTGCCGGATACGGTGAGGTCTTCATCGTTGATGTGCGACGTTGGATTGAATCCCGTTTTAAAAAAGGCAGAGGACTCGTTCTTGTTTGAAAGGCTCCATATGGCATAGCCGATGCCATGCTTGTGCAAGTAGTCGAACCATTCGGTTGCGGAAGCGAAGTCGGTCGTGCCGTCTCCGGACGCTTCGCAAATGCCGCACTCGCTAATAAAAATCGGTAGGCCGGATTCGATGGCGCAATTGAGCTCGTCACGCAGTCCCTTGTGATGGGAGGCTGCATAGAAGTGGAGCACGTACATTACGTTGTCGTCGTCTAGGGGTCGCAAAATGGGATCGCCTAGGTTTCGATCGTACTCGGGAGTGCCCACCACGATTATTGCCTCGGGCATGTTGGCCCGGATGACGGGAATCACGCGCTCTGCGTATTCGAGGACGTCCGCCCAGCTAGTCATGTCATTGGGCTCGTTGCATATTTCAAAAATGATGTTGGGGGACTTCGCGTACTCGGTCGAGATTTGCTCGAAGAACTCCAAGGCCTTGCCAACGTTGATGTTTGGGTTGTCGTCTTCGAGGATGTGCCAGTCCACGAGTACGTACATGTCGGCTTCGATGGCAGCATCGATGCCCTTCTTCATGAGCTCTAGGCTCGTTGCCTGCTCTTCCTCGCTGGAACAGTACACGGTAGAGTACATGGCGAGACGAATGAGGTTGGCGTTCCAATCGGTGCTCACTTGGTCGAAAAGGGACTGGTTGACGAAGTCGGGATACCACGTGAGCCCGTGTGTGCTTGCGCCTCGAAGCTGAACGGCCTTGCCCTTTTCGTCCACGATATGGGTTCCCTCCACGTGGAGTCGCCCGTTTTTGGAAGGTCGTGCATCTATGAATTTCGATGCGGCTGATTTGGACTGGCTCTTATCGGCTTTCGCTACAGAGCCGGTCGTAGCTGAAGCGAATCGAAAGAGGGCGGTCGTGCATAGTAGGATGGAGAGAATGGCGACGAAGTACACTTTGGCTCGTTTTAGGCTGCTGCGTGGCATGGCGGTTCCTTTCGGTGAGATGCGCGTTAAGGGTAACGCACGACGGAACTTTATGGCAACGACAACGGGCGGAAATAGTAGGTTTTGGTAAAAGGCTTTTCGGTACATCCTAACCCTCGCCAAGGGCGCATCGCGGAACTTTTTTCCCAAGTTCCAACGTTGGTTGACGCAATGGGCTACCATGGAAGCGTGACGAAAGGGGTTTTGAGCATGTTTTGCCCGCATTGTGGATATCAGGTTGGCAACCGCGAACAGTATTGTCCGAGGTGTGGCGTGCACATCGGCAAGCCACTTCCCCGTTCTCTCTCCGTTACGTTTGTTGAGGGCGATCGCATATTGGCCGAGGCAACGTTTGCGACCGACAAGGACGCAAGGTACACGTTTGGCAGCAATCGCGAAAACGACATCGTGGTGAACCCGGCTTCGAAAACCGTCTCGGGTCATCACGGATACTTCGAGGTGGCTAATGGCCAGCTGTTCATTAACGATGGCGGTTCAACGAATGGGCTGTACTACAACGGCGTTTATCAAAACAGGGTTCCCCTTACGCTGGGCGACATCGTAATGGTGGGCATGCCGCGGCAGGGCATGAGTCGCACGGTGGCCATAGTGGGGGAGGGCGACAAGCGCTGGAATCTCTTCGACCTAACGAAGCGTCAAACGGTGAGCATTGGCCGCCAAACCGATAACGACCTCGTGCTGCACGATTCAACCGTCTCGGCGACGCACGCCTACATGGCGCGCGATGCCAATGGTCTTTGGACGATTACCGACCTCGGCAGCTCCAACGGCACGCGTGTGGATGGCGTATATCTTCGAAGCACCGCTATTGTTACTGCGGGTGCGGTCATTCTGTTGGGAAACTCGCAGCTCGTCTTTTTGGGCACGAGTCTGCTTGTGGTCGAGGAGCGGCAAGGCGTTGAGGTGGTGGCCCAGGATTTGGTGCGGTATCGCACGAATCATGACGTTCGCCGCATAACCTGCGACCATGTGTCGCTTCGCATCAAGCGTGGGGAGTTCGTGGCCATCGTGGGCGGCTCGGGTTGTGGCAAGTCAACGCTGCTTGATGCCCTCAACGGTTCGGAACCTGCGGACGAAGGCGTCGTGCTGCTCGATGGCACGGACCTCTACGGCAACTACGACATGCTCAAGGCATCGATTGGTTACGTGCCGCAGGCAGACATCGTATACGACGACTTGCCCTTGAGTGAGATGCTCGAATCGGCTGCCAAGCTGCGCATGCAGCCCGACATCACGGCGCAGGAGCGCACTGCGCGCGTCAATGAGGTTATTGAGCTGCTCGAGCTCGATTACGTACGCGACAACCTCATAGGAAACCTTTCGGGCGGCCAGAAGAAGCGTGCCTCCATTGCCGTTGAGCTCCTTGCCGACCCGCGCCTTCTTTTCCTCGACGAGCCAACCTCGGGGCTCGACCCTGGCATCGAGCGCAAGCTCATGGCAACGCTCGCCGAAATGGCACACGAGGGACGTACCATTATTCTCGTAACGCACACCACGCTCAATTTACATCTGTGCGATCAGGTCGTGTTCCTAGGTGGCGGCGGCAAGCTATGCTATGCGGGGCCTCCACAACAGGCGCTCGCCTTCTTTGGCGTGAGCGATTTTGTGGATGCGTACAACATGATTGCAGAGAAACCCGAGGTTTGGGAGCAACAGTTTGCCTTTAATCGCGAGCCTGTGCGATCGGACACTCCCGCGTCGGCATTCGGCGCAAATGCAACACCCGCGCGACGCATCCCGAGCTTTTGGAGCCAATTCGTCGAGCTTTCGTCGCGATATGTGCGGCTGCTCTCGAACGATCATGCGCGTATTGCGCTTTTGTTGTTGCAGGCACCCGTCCTTGCGGTGCTTATCGGACTTGTTTCGAGTCCACGATGCTTCGACTTGATGGAGGACACCAAATCATGCTTGTTCGCGCTTTCGTGCGCGGCGTTCTGGGTGGGTATTTTGGACTCCATTCAGGAGGTGTGCAAGGAACGCAGCATCCTGCGGCGCGAGAACGAGGGTGGTATTCGTCTTGGGGCGTATCTTGGCTCGAAGGTTTTTGTGCTTGGCTTGCTGTGCCTCATTCAGTCGCTCTCGCTCGTCCTCGTGTTCATGTTGATCAAAGGGGTTCCCAAAGACCCCATCTTTCTAGGTCCCGTGGAGCTGCTAATTACTACGTTTCTCACTACGAGTTCGGCAATGTCGGTTGGATTACTCGTGTCGACGCTCTTCAAAAATCCCGATCGAGCAATCGCCGTGGCGCCGCTGCTCATCATGCCGCAAATCCTTTTTTCGGGCGTGGCGTTTCAGTTGTTTGGCGTGTCCGATGTCGTTTCTCACTTCGTGCATTGCAGGTGGGCCATGGAGGCATATGGCACAACGGCTAATCTGAATAGCCTTGATCTCAATGTGTACAATACGAGAGTGGGACCTGCCAGTGGCGAAGAAGATGAGTGGGATGTTGATGACTTCCTCCGCGATTGGGAAAAGGAGGAATCCAAAAAATGGAGGATCGAAGACATCGACGACGAGTCGTATTCCCCGCATAGCGAAATGTACAATCACGACCTCATGCACCTTCTGCACAGCTGGGGCATTTTGCTGGGCTTTTCTGTGCTCTGTATTGGGGTGTGCTTGGTCGTGCTATACTTTCAGTTAAATCGACAATCTTAAGCTAGCGTTACGCAAATAAAGAAGATGCTCTATACTAGATTTAACGCGATGGGTATGGTTTCTGGGCATTGGAGATCAGGATGAGCGTAGGGCTTTATATGGGTACGCGTTTGCGCACGAGGTTTGGAAAAGAGCTTCGTGTAGTCGAACAGTTGGGCGATGGTGGCCAAGGCATCGTGTATAAGGTCATGTATGATGGCAAGCCCATGGCGCTTAAGTGGTACCGCCCGAACGTGTTTGTGGATAAACAGCGGTTTATCGATAACCTTCGGAACAACATTATGCATGGCAAGCCTACCGATGCGTTCCTTTGGCCGCAAGATATGACTGAAGTCATTGACGGTAGCTTTGGCTACGTTATGGATTTGCGGCCCGAAGGCTTTGTTGAGGCAAAGGAGCTGTTCATTAAGCCTGGCCTGTTTCACTCGTATCGTCGGGCGATCGACGCTTGTATGGGCATAGTTTCGGCGTTTCGCGTGCTGCACAACAAGGGCTATTGTTATCAGGACGTGAATGGCGGCAACTTCTTCATAAACCCCGAAACGGGCAAAGTGCTCATTTGCGATAACGACAACGTGGCACCCGAGGGAACCGATACGGGCATACGCGGCACGCCGAGTTTTATGGCTCCCGAAATCGTAATAGAGAATAGCGTGCCTAGCATGAAGAGCGACCGCCATTCCATGAGCGTGCTCATATTCCTCTTGCTGCTCGTGCAGCATCCACTTGAGGGCGTACGCCTCACACAGGCAGGTTTGCTCGATGGCCCCACGCAAAAGCGCCTGTACGGCACGGATCCCGTGTTCATCATGGATCCCGATAACTACACCAACCGTCCCGACCCTGCGTACCCCAACGTGCTCAAGGTGTGGCCATGTTTGCCCGAGCATATGCGCGACATCTTTACCCGTGCTTTCTCCAAGGCCGCACTCACAAATCCCAACCGTCGCCCGAGCGAGTTGGAGTGGATTCGTGAGCTTACGAGATTCCGCTCGGAGGTTGTGAGCTGCTCGTGTGGCAACGAGGTGTTCATGCAGGATGCGAAGCCGGTGATGTGCGACAATCCCAACTGTCGGCGCGAGGTGAGAGTTGCGTTGAGGGCGGATCTTTCTCAGTATTCCTTGCCGTTCGTGGACGATACGCGCTTTTATCGCTGCCAAACATGTGTGTGCAATGCCGATATTGCCCTCGATCCCTTGGCTTGGGTTATTGGCGCCCGCGAGCGGGCGGACATACTTGGCATAACGAACATTTCGGGGGAGCCGTGGGGCGTCTCGCAGGGCGGCTCCCAGCACATGATTGCGCCGGGCAAGACGGTGCAGGCAATACCCGACATGGAGCTCGACCTTAACGACGAGCGAATCTTGATTCGTAGGAACGCATAAGTTAGGAGAAATCATGCCATATAGAAACGATCTTGGAGCGGTGATGCGCCCCGATTTGCACGTGTTCTACGTGCTGGATACCTCTGGTAGTATGCAAAACAAGCCTATTGGCGTTCTAAATCGTGCGATGGACGAAACGGTCGATGCACTCAAACAGGTGGCTGCACATCACAGCGATGCCAACGTAAAGATCGCGGTGCTGGAGTTCAATAGCACGTGCCGGTGGATTAATCCCGCTGGTCCGGAGTATGTTGACGATTTCTTTTGGCAAGATCTCGCTGCTGCTGGTAGAACCGAGGTGGGCGCTGCTCTTCGCGAGTTGGATTCGAAGCTCTCGCGCAATGCCTTCTTGAACTCCATGTCAAGTGCGTATCTGCCCGTGATCATTTTTATGACGGATGGCTTTGCCACTGATGACTACGAGCACGAGCTCAATCGCATTTTGCACAATAAGTGGTTTGCGAAGGCAACGCGTGTTGGTTTTGCAATTGGCCGCAATCCCGATACCGAAATGATCGCCAAGCTTGTGGGCAGCTCCGAAGCCGTTATTCGTACGGACGATCTTGGGGTCTTTGCACGCTTGCTGCGGTTCGTGAGCGTTTCGGCCTCCACGCTTTCGGGCAACTCGCACACCACGGATGAGGAGGTTTCGGGCAGTGCGGCCGTAAAGATGGCCCGCGACATGGCGGGAGTTAGCAGGGAAGAGGTTAGTCCGAGCTTCACGTATGAGGAGACGCCCTTTAGGGACTTCAACTCCGATTCGTCTGGCACTGGCTTTACCTGGGACTCAACAAGGGTATTTTAAGACGCGACGATTGAGGAGCGCAAGTTAAGCGTTCGAAAGGTGGGACTCATGTGCGCAACCAAACTAATTCAAAGAGAGCAAGGTGGGGTATGCGCGGTGTGCGGCGCACCGCTAGAGCCTGATGCGTTGTTTTGCACCGTGTGCGGAACGTCAATCGCTCAAGATGTTGCGCCAGCACCTGCCAATGCCGCGGTTGGGGCGGTTTCCTTATGTCCTCAATGTGGCGCGCCAGTCGATGCGGATGCCATGTTTTGCGTGACGTGCGGTGCGCGCGTGAGTTCCAACGGTTCTGGTAGCCCTGCGCGTCAATGCCCGAATTGTGGGTGGAACCTCGAGCCGGATGCCATGTACTGCATTAGCTGCGGCCAGCTTGTGAGACCTCATCAGCAAAGCCCGATGGGCGGGGGTGCCGTGCATGAGCCTGGCGGTCATGGTACGGCGAAAATTGATAATGGGGCACAGGAGATTCCGGTGCAACACCCCATTCCTCCCATGCCTGTGCCACAGCCTGTTCCGGCTCCGGCACCGGCGCCAGTGCCTGTACCCGTACCTGCACAGAGGGGTCCCATTACTCCGGTGCCCGCGCCACCTATGGCCGACGACGACGATGACGCCACGGTTCGGCCTCGATTGATTATGCTTACGCGTGAAGAGGCGCGGACGGGTTGTCGCAAAACCATTCGACTCGCGCGAGATCAGAGCATTGAGGTAAACATCCCGGCGGACGTGGACGTTAACACGAAACTCGATGTGCCGGGGTATGGACACTTTGACGAACAGACGGGACAACGGGGGCCACTCAGGCTTTCGTTTTACGTAGACTGACGAGCGCATTATGCAAACAGTTCCCATTCATAAACATATTCGAGGCGCGTCGCATGAGGCTGCTGGCACCGAGTGCGAGGATTTTTCGGGCGCGTGCACAATATCAGGGACACGTGGTACGGCCTACGTGGCCGTTGTGGCCGATGGCCATGGGGATCCCAAGTGTGCGAGAAGTGCAACTGGGTCGCGCTTTGCGGTGGAGGTTGCCCTCTCGGGTTGGGAGCAATTGGCGAAGGCATACCTGGACGCGGACGAAGACACGTGGCACAGTGTTCACGAGCGGCTCATCAATGCCGAGAAGGACGATCGAATCAAGCGCGACTTAGCCTTCCAGTTCGTTGGCGCATGGTGCAAGAGAGTATACGAAGACTACGGTAACGATCCCGTCGAAGAGTGGGAAGAGGCTGAGGAGCAGCCTGATGATGCGCAACGTGCGAAAATGATTCGTCGGCTGTACGGCACGACGCTTGTATGTGCGGCGATTCTTCCTGACCTCTGCGTGCTTATGCAGCAGGGCGATGGGTGCTCGACGGTGGTGTTTGGCGATCACCGCAGTCCTCTGGCGCGAGGCGATGTGATTCCGGAGGATCCTCTGTGCGTGGGCAACGTTACCACGTCGCTCTCGGATTCCGATGCCGCGTTGCGGATGCGCGTGGCCATTATCAACGGTGAGCACGACCCCATTGCGGCGGTGTTCGTAGGTACCGATGGCGTGGACAAGTCGTTGCCACGTGAGGACGGCGCTTCCAACCTGTTTTCGGGTATCGCCCTTAATGTGCTCGAGCGCGTCGAGAACGACTCGTGGGACGAGGAAGAGTTCTCGCAGGATTTGGAAGGCATTCTGGACAGGGTGAGTCGTTCGGGTAGTGGCGACGACACATCCGTTGCCGGTGTGGTAAACGTGCATGCCATGCGTCGTATAGCGCCTTCCCTGCGGCGCGAGCGCGATCGCTTTGACTTGCGTACGTCGCTTGCGAGCGAGCGTGCCAAGCTGCAGTCCATGTCGCGCAGATACGACTACTACCTAACGCTTACACCTGCGAACGAAGCAGAGGCCGAGGAACGCGAGCGGTACCTCAAGAGCTACAAGAGGCTCGAAAAGCAGATAAACGCTACGGAACGCGATCTTGGGGAAGACGTGCGTCCCCAACACACAAAAGACGGAACGCCGGATGACTCCGAGCAGGATGGGGAAGACGGGCGAGAGCAGGAGTCTTCTCCAAGGGAGACCGAGACGCTAAGAATCGTCTCGCCGGAAAACGACGAGGTGGAACCTCCTGCTTTTGTGGAGCCCGATGAGGACGAGGACGATAGCACGGTTGGGATTCTTTCGGCGGGAGAGCCGGTCGTGTCGTTTTCGGTGCCTGCACACGATGATGCTCACCCACAAGCCTATGCGCAGGCAAAGCACACACGACTGGTGCCCATTCCTCTGATTGTGGTGGCACTCGTCTCCTTGCTTGCGCTGGTTGTTATGCTCGTGCTGTTCCTTCTCACTTCGCAAGAGCAAGAGGGCGCATCAGCCGATGTCTCCGTGCAAGGTACGCCAACTGTGGAATCGGCTGACGAGGAAGATGAATACGAATCCGTCGAGGACGCGGTTCGCAATGCATTTGCATTCGAGGACGATCCAGGGTATGCGCAGCACTACTTTAGGGTGCCCGACGAGTACTCTAGTGATGGCAGTTTCTCGCAAGCCTGTGCCAGCGGGCTTGTCGTCAGTAGCGTTGACGTACTTGATGTAGAGGATGGTTCTCCAAGAACGGCTAAGGCTTCGGTTACCTATAGTGTGGTGGACGTCATGCCGGCGGTGGAGGAATTCAACAATCGCCATGGCGCGGACTCTAGTTACAGTACTTTGGGGTATGTAAGCAAGAGAATGAAAGAACGCGACTATAGGGAACAGCACCAAAGCGAGGCGCAAATGGCCGAGCTGTCGCTCTCGCGTGACGAGGATGACGAGAATTGGGTTGTTGACGAGACTGAGAAACGGGGACTCATTGAGGCCGCAAAACAGCGCATGCATTTTGCAGAGGCGGTAGCCGCGGCAAACGCAAATCGTGAAAATGACGTCGACTACAATGAGGGTGAAGTTCAAGATTCTGGGGACGGCTTGGGGTACGAGATACCCAACCCTGTTTCTCAGGAGGAGAAAACCAGCTCTCCGGCGGTTGGCTAGTGCGCAGGCATTTGGCTTGCGATGAATGTAGGCGATGGGGAAGCTGCTAGAAAGGAGCGAAACATGCAACGTACGAACGGTGGAGCTAACGGCTCCGAAGTGGTCACTCCCACTTCCACAATGAGGAGGAGATCTCCTAACTCGCCCCTCGTTCTTGGGTTTGTCGTAGGTTTTGCGCTGTGCTTAGGCATTGGTGCATACGTGCTTACGTCGCCCTACTCTGGCATCGTTAATGGCGCAACAAGTAAGGTAAAAACGAACGAAGAATTGGCGCGCATTGCCAAGAATTTTGTGACGGCGCTTTATGGCTGCGATTTTTCCAACATGTCTTCCGAGGAGATTCTGGAGTACGGCCCCGTGGCGGAAAGATGCTTGCCGTACATAAAGCCTGGCCCTGAGTCGTACAACAATTTTGTTTCCATGGTTTCGGAGACCTTCAAGACGAGCAAACCTGGCACTGTGCGCGTTATAAAGGGTACACCAACCGTAGTCGCGACTGACGAGCGTACGTATCGTGTGGTTGTTCCTTACGAAATCGTGGAGGTCAAAGACAAAACAGAAGACGCGGCGAAAGACGTGACCAAGGACGAAGGAGAGAAAAGCTCCATCGAAAAGGAAGGCACGGAGAAGGAGACGTACGTACGTGGGGAAGTAAGCCAGAGTGAGCCGAGCGAGTTGGCCGCACCCACGGACGAGACCGGTGATGAAAGCGAGGATCTTGTAGCGATTGATACGGATGGTACCGAGGGACTGCCCAAGGAAGATACAAGCCAGACGGGCGATGATGCCAATGACGACAAGAGTGACGAGGATTCGGCCCCAAACGAAGACAACACGATAAAAGAGGAAAAAGCTGAGCCCGACAAGACATCGGAAGGCCATGGCGAGACCGAAAACGATGCCGAAAAAGAGGATGCGGAGTCGACTAAGAAACCCAAGACTGGCTCTGCCACAAACGAAGACGTCGAGGATGAGGCTGCCGAAGATTCTGCCACAGACGAGGACGTCGAGGATGAGGCTGCCGAAGATTCTGCCACAGACGAGGACGTCGAGGATGGAGTGGCTGAAGACACATGGGATGTTAGTGTTGATGAAGATAACAACGTGGCCGCAGCCAAAGTGGGAGCTAACGGCGGCGACTACACGACCGGCGATGAGACGACCGGCGGCGACACGACCGACGGCGATGAGACGACCGGCGACTACACGACCGGTGACGATACAACCGGTGGCGACGAGACATCCGGCGGCGAGACAACTGGCGACTACACGACCGGTGACGAGACAACCGGCGGCGATACGACCGGCGGCGACTACACGCCCAGCGACGACACGAGCAGCTACGAAGTGGCGCCCAGCTACGATGAGGGATCAGGCGAAACGTATGGAGATGCGAGTGGTGGCGCTGGTGATTCTGGCGTGGCTTCAGGGGAATCTGGAGATGGTGCGGCAGTTTAGTGTTGCAATAAGCTAGAATAGCTACGAAACGGGACCCGCAATTCTGCGGGTCCTCTCGTTTGTTTGAAGACGGGTTTTGGACGGGGAGGTTTTTATGGCCACTCGAATTGGTATTATCGGCGCTATGGAGTCGGAGATCAGCCATCTGAGGGAGAACCTTACAGAGAAAAAGAGGGACGTCATTGCGGGCATGGAGTTTTTTTCGGGTAAGCTCGGTACCCATGAGGTGATCGTGGTTGTATGCGGTGTGGGCAAGGTGAATGCTGCGCTGTGCGCAAATGTATTGTCGCTCCGTTTTAACGTTTCGCATGTAATCAACACCGGGGTTGCCGGCTCGCTTGATGCGCGCATTAACATTGGCGACATAGTCGTTTCTACCGATGCCGTGGAGCACGACTTCGACGTCGTGGCGCTCGGCTATGATGCGGGTGAAATTCCGGGAATGGGTGTGGTCGCGTTCGAGGCCGATTCCGCATTGCGCGAAGCGATGGTTGCTGCCGTGCGTGAGGTGGCGCCCGAGGTTAGTGTTTTTGAGGGGAGGGTGGCCTCAGGCGACCAGTTCGTTTCGACGCGTGAGCAGAAGGAACGAATCGAAAGCGAGTTTGCAGGGCTGTGCTGCGAAATGGAGGGTGCGGCCATTGCCCACGCATGCCATCTTGCAAACGTGCCGTTTGTTATTGTTCGCGCCATATCCGATAAAGCCGATGGCTCTTCGCATGTGGATTACCGCACGTTTGTGCGTGAGGCCGCAAATCGTTCCGCTCGCATCGTGGAAGCGTTCGTACGCACCTTCGATTAGACGGGACTGCGACTACCGCCGGCGTCGGTCGTGAGTTTCGTAGTAGCGCGCCTTGTCGACGTACATCTCCGCGTCGGCATGTGCGTGCAACATATCAAAGTTATTGTTGTAGTCCTCGCCATACGACATGCCCATCGAAACGCTCACATCCAAATCGTGGAGGTGGCTCTTTACCTCGGCCATTCCCGAAGCCACCTCTTCGCGGGTGAAGTCCTGCAGGATTACCAGGAACTCGTCGCCGCCGGTACGGAACACGCGCTCCCGACCGAACTTGCTTGCAAGGGCCTTCGCGGTCGCGATTATGAGCCAGTCGCCTGCGGCATGGCCATGCGTGTCGTTTTCGTGCTTAAGACCGTTCACGTCGGCTACGATGAGTCCGAGCGAGTGACCGTACCCGAAGAGGTCGCTGCTCGAGCGCTCGAGCGCATTGCGGTTCATCACGCCGGTGAGCTGGTCGCCAAACGACATTTTCGCAAGGTAGATGGCCTCCTCTTTTTCGAAGAACACGCAATTGTAGCGACTATTGAATCCGTTGTGGATTGCTACAACCATCTCGTAGCAGCTGTCGTATCCGCACGCAGAGCAGTTGACCTGACGTGATTGCCCGTCGTTCTTGCGGAGCGAGAGGAAAATCTCGTTCGCCTCTTCAAGCGTGGGCTGCAAGAGGGCGCATAAGGCGCTTTGGTCAACAAATGTCGCACGGTAGCGATCGAGGTCGAGTGTGGCAAACCGTTCGTTGACCAAACGCAAGCGTTCCTCGGGAGTATGAGCTTGATTCCATGGTGACTCGTCGTGGGAACTCTTGCTCTCGGTGCGCATGCGATGGATGTGCGAAAGGCCTGCGTCCTCGCGTGCTTCTTGGGTGCGTGCCGTGCCTTCTATGCATCCCTCTTGGCAATTGAGCGCGTCGACAAGCAGGTACGACGAGTCCGAGCCAAAAACCTTGTGCTTGTTCTTCTCTAGCCGTTCGTAGAGGTACTGCTTGCCCGAAACAATGCGTATGGGGGCATCGTCGCCCAAGAACCACCGTATGTTATCGGCGAGTCCGCCCGGGGCAGGATAGTAGGAACCCAAGCCATACTCGATGTCGTCGTAGGTCGATTCCCCCGACGGAGGATATCTTCGAGCTCTGTGGACAAGCGCGGGAAACGTCACGTTGTACTGAACAAGATCGGGATATCGGTGAACCTCGATTCCCTTGCCGATGCACGGACCAATAAAGGCGAGCTTGTCGGTAATGCCAAGCTCGTCGCGACAATAGGTAGCCAAGCACATGAGTGGACTCTTTACGGGCATGAGTCGGCTCATCATTTCGGGGAGCCAGTGCTCTACATACGAGACGACTACGGGGCAAGAGGTGGAAATCATTCCCTTCATGCCATTTTCTTGAATGTGACGCAAATAGGCCCATGTGCAGATGTCGGCCCCGAGCGAGACGGGCAGGATGCTGCGCACACCGAGGTGTTTGAGGGTGCCGAACACGCTGCGGAACTCCTCGGGATATTTTGCCTCGAAGGACGGAGCGACGAGCACGGTGATATTCTCGCCGGCCGCGAGGTCGTTAAAGAACGCGTCCGTATCGTCGCGGTATTCCCGGGCTCCATGTGCGCACACGTCGATGCATGCCCCACACACGACGCAGCGATTGGAGTTAATCTCAATCGACGAGTTCTTTGGGCCGCTATGCGAAACGCTTGCGCCAAACGAGCTGCAAACACGAATGCAACGGTTGCAGCCCACGCATTTGTCGTTGGTGTAGATAAGTCCTTCACTCACAGCTGGCCCCCCATTACTATTAATGTCCCTAAAGCCCCAATAAAACTATAGCACAGGAGTTCTGTGTGAGTTTACTTCGTACCGTTTGTTTTCCGTTTGCGTTTATCTGGAACAATATGTGAACAGATAGTGCTATAGTGTTCGTCTGTTATTGTCTACCTACAGGGGGGAACCATGAAGCTCAAGACGTTCGGCACGATGTTCGTTGGCGCGGTGTTTGCCGCGTCACTCGTTGCGTGCGGTGGCAGCGCGTCGTCGGAGTCTGCCGAGGCCAGCGCTGACGCTGCTGAAGGCAAGACGTACACTATCGCCACCGATACCGCCTTTGCGCCGTTCGAGTATGCCGACGCTAGCAACAACTATGTTGGTATCGATATGGAGTTGCTCGATGCCATCGCCAAGGACCAGGGATTCGACTACTCGCTCAACCCGGTAGGGTTCGACGCAGCGCTGCAAAACGTGCAGGCAGGTCAGGCCGATGGCGTCATCGCCGGCATGAGCATTACCGAGGAGCGCGAGAAGATCTTCGACTTCTCGGAGCCCTACTACGATTCCACCGTGTGCTGCGCCGTGAAGTCCGGCAGCGATATTAAGGCCCTCAAGGACCTCAAGGGCAAGAACGTTGCCGTGAAGAATGGCACGCAAAGCCAGAAGTGGGCCGATAGCATTAAGGATAAGTACGGCTTCACTACCACGACGTTCGATTCTTCCGACGTAATGTATCAGGACGTGGATGCCGGCAACTCCGTTGCGTGCTTCGAGGATACCCCCGTTATGAGCTATGCGATTAGCCAGTATGCCGATACCAACGGCAAGGAAGGCAAGGACTTCGCCATCGTAACTCAGGTGGACAGCGACTCCGAGTTTGCCACGCCGTACGGCTTCGCCGTTAACAAGGGCGAGAACGCCGAGCTGCTCAAGCTGTTCAACGATGGGTTGGCTAACATCAAGGCGAACGGGACCTACGACGAAATTGTGAACAAGTACGTAAAGTCTACCAAATAACGCATAATTCCACATAGCGTGAACGGGCCGCTGGGGAAGTACCTTGGCGGCCCGTTTGTTATGCGAGACGTCAAATCGGAAAGTGGCCCGGAGGAGCAGCCGCGCGCAGTTCCGCAGGAACGAGGACTGTGTGAGCACGGCGCCCTCCGGGCCACTACCGGGGCATTTAACTAATCTCTAAGGGTAGGCTCGGCGGCCCGTTTATAATGTGAGGCGTCGGAATCATTAACGAACGGTAATACATGTCCCCATAATCAGTGGCTTTGCGCTAGGATACTGTGTGTTGCCGACGCAAAGGATTGTTATGGATTTTATTGAACTGTTACAGGAATCATTGCCCATGCTTACGCAGGGGCTATCGCTCACCCTTGAGCTGGCGGGCGTCTCGCTCGTATTCGCCATGGTAATTGGCATTTTTGCATCGCTTATGGGTATGTCGAAGAACCCGATTCTCCGCGGCATTAACAAGGCGTTTGTTGCCATCATCCGTGGCACACCGCTCTTGGTGCAGGGATTCTTCATTTACTTTGGCATAACTGGCCTTTTGGGGATTCGAATTACGGCATTCATGGCCGGAACAATCGCGCTCTCGCTTAATGCGGGCGGGTATCTCTCCGAAATCTTCCGTGGCGGTATTCAGGCCGTGGATCCCGGGCAGCGCGAAGCCGCGCGTTCTCTTGGCCTCTCGGCGAGTCAAACGACGTGGCGCATCATCATTCCGCAGGCAATCCGCATTTGCATTCCTTCAGTCGTCAACCAATGGTGCATTACTATTAAGGATACGTCCATCATCTCCGTAATTGGTCTCGCCGAGCTCACGAAGATGGGACAAAACATCATCGCGCGTACGTATCGTTCGTTCGAGGTGTGGATCATTGTTGGTGCCATGTACTTCATCGTAATTTGGCTGCTCACCGTGCTTGCGCGCGTCGTAGAGAAGAAGGTGTCGCTCGATGATTAACAACGAGAACGTAAAGGTCGAGATTCGCGGCCTGCGCAAGTCATTTGGCAAACACGAGGTGCTCAAGGGCATCGATTGCGATATTCATACTGGTGAAGTCGTGTGCGTAATTGGTCCCTCGGGTTCGGGCAAGTCCACCTTCCTGCGTTGCATCAATTGCTTGGAGGAGCCAACGGCTGGCACCGTAAAGGTGGATGGCAACCTTATGGACGAAAACGCCAAGAACATCGACGAGTTGCGCGAGGATGTGGGAATGGTGTTCCAGCACTTCAACCTGTTCCCGCACCTTACGGTGCTGCGCAATCTCACTATTGCGCCGACGCTGCGCAAAAAGATGGGTGAAGAGGAGGCCAACAAAGTTGCCATGGAGCTTTTGGCGCGTGTTGGCCTTGCCGACAAGGCCACCGCGATGCCGAGGAGTCTTTCCGGCGGACAAAAGCAGCGTGTTGCCATTGCGCGTGCGTTGGCCATGCGACCTGGTCTCATGCTGTTTGACGAGCCTACGAGCGCACTCGACCCGGAGATGGTAGGCGAGGTTCTCGACGTTATGCGCCAGCTTGCGGGTGAGGGCATGACGATGGTGGTTGTGACGCACGAGATGGGCTTTGCACGCCAGGTGTCCGACCGCGTTTTGTTTATTGACCAAGGCGTCATTGCCGAGGAGGGTACGCCGGCAGACGTGTTCGATCGTCCGCAAAACGAGCGTACGAAGAGCTTCCTCAACAAGGTGCTCGAAGCGTAGGTTTGCTGCCGGGGAGTCTGTTTTTGAAAACAAGCTCCCCGGCATTTTGTTTTATTGGCTTGGCTGCCAGGCTATGAGGAAGATGGTTGCCACCATGAGAACAAGTCCTGCCCAGTCGGCCCACGAGAACGCTGTGGCGAGCCACAAGGCGCTAATTACGGTTGCGCTCACTGGTTCGGCGGCACCAAGCATGTTGCCGGCGACTGGTCCCACAATAGAAATGCCATGTAAAAAGAGGCCGTACGAAAGGCAGGTTCCCACAAGGACAGCAATTACAAGTACTGCGATGCCGGTAGCGTCGATGATGGGAAGGCCACGTGCGAACGTTCCCGTAGCGGTGCAAGCGACGATGCCCGTGAGTCCACCAAACAGCATGCCGAGGCCGGTGACGGCGATGGACTCCCAACGTTGAAAGAGCGGTTTGGGATACATCGTGTAGAAGGTTGCTGCCGCTGCGGTAGCTAGGCCAAGTGCGAGTCCCGCTGCAGGCAGTTTAAGCTCGGTAGGATCGCCATGTGTTGCAATGAGAAAGGTCGCGGCAAGGGCGCACGCGAGTGCCGCCGCTTCGAGCTTGCGTGGCAGTCTTTTGGTGGCGATGCACGTGACGGCCAACACCATAACAATGTTCAAGCTTTGCAGTACCGTGGCTGTGCCGGCGTTGGTAAAGGAAATGGTTGCGGCATAGAGTGCCGAGTTGAGGAACAACCCGCACGAGCCAAAAATCGCTAGGCGGGCCAGGGTGTTGCGGTTGCGTAGCATGCCGAAGAGTGTTGTGCGGTGGCGTGCGAGCAACACGAAGAGAAACACGATTCCAGCTCCCAGCTGACGAATGGTGGTGAGCAATAGGGGATCGATGGTGGTGGAGGCAAAGAGGTATTGTACGCAGGTTCCAGAAAAGCCCCAAGCTATGGCTCCAAGCAAAGTGGAAACGATGCCCAGTGCGATGTGCTTCGATTGCATGTAACGTCCTTCGTTGGTGCATGAGGCGGGTTTTATCTTATGAGTGCGCAATTCTATAGGTCCACGAATGGGCGCCGAGTATCCATATGTGCAGTGTAC
Source organism: Atopobiaceae bacterium (assembly GCA_017510785.1). Classification (GTDB taxonomy): domain Bacteria; phylum Actinomycetota; class Coriobacteriia; order Coriobacteriales; family Atopobiaceae; genus RUG440. The sequence goes on from JAFWMH010000070.1 coordinate 102,120, forward strand.
CACGCGCTGATGTTGTGGTACAAACTCCCGGGGAGGCTGTTTCACCTCGTGAACAGTGATTATACTTAGGAACCACCATACAATAGCCTACGCACCCTGCGGCCTCGCGCGGCGACCGCAAGCCATCGCAGGCTATTGTCTGGCGGTTCCTTAAACGATACGCATAGGCTACGGCGGCTACAACGCATGCCTGAAGACGAGGGCAAAAGGAGCACGATGGACACGAGTCGAATCAACTGGCGCACGGTTCTTATTGTGGGTGTGCTTGCCATGGCGGTGGGTTTCGTGCTATTCCTTGCCGTGCCAACGAGTGCAAGCGACTTTACGGGAACGGCGAACGGCACCGTTTCCAAGGTGGAGGAAAGTGTTTCGGAGCGTCGAGGACGCACGAGCAAGAGTTATCGTACGCAAGTGACGTTTGAGGATGCTAACAATCGTGACGTTACGGTTTGGCAAATCGTTTCGGGTAGTAGTCGCCGACATCACGAAGGCGAAAACGTCACCGTGTGGTACAACCCTAACGATCCGCAGGTGGGTTGCCTCATTGTGGGCGATGAGTACCTTCTTGAGCGCAACAGCGCGATTTCCGTTGTGATAATAGCGGGCGGTGGCATCGTTTGCCTTGTTGCGGCGGTGCAAATAGTGCGCATGCGCAGGGCACAAGCATTGGCCGCCGATGCTGCTGATGTGCCATTCTCGAGACAAGAGAAGGTGGTAATGGCGGCAGGAACGTGCGTGATTGTGGTTGCGGCGATGCTCTTCGTGCGGCTTACTGCGAGGACGCCCACGGCGCGAGTTGAGGACGGGGGAGAAGCTGGGGCTGAGACTGTGGCTGCGCTTGCCGAGAGCGATTCTCCGCGCCATGTGCCGCATGCGGAGTTGGTTGCAAAGAAGCTGGGGGAGGAACTTTCGGGAGAGTTCGAGGGACTTGGACCCGAAGACGTGAAGGGGTTCCTTACCGTTCGCAATGATTCGAGGGACGTCATTACGTTTAACGTTGTGTTTACGTATCTGAGCGATCAGGGTGCCGAGTTATACGACTATGCGGACGAAGCGACTGCCGTAGCCCCGGGCAATACAGTTGTGTTGCGTGCGAAACTCGACATCGAAATGGCAGCGCACATCTCCTACCGTGTTTCGTGCGACATCCCGCAGCACTGGATGAGTACGCTGGGCAAGAGCATAAAGGTGAAAGAAGTTTCCCACACCGACGATACTGTAACCGTGGAGATAACGAATACTGGCAAGGCCGAGGCCGAGGTGAGGCGCATTTCGTGCCAAGCGACCGATGCGGAAGGCAACGTGCAAATGGCCGAACAAAGCTGCGGCACCATTGCGCCGGGAGAGAGCCGCGAGAAGACCTTCTATAGCTTCAATATGTATGATCGCCCGACGTTCGTTTCGTGGGAGGACCTTGAGCGCGAGTACTACATTAGTGGGTACTGTAGGAACTAGGCACAAGAATCGGGATTTTAGGTGGGGAGTCAGCCGGCCCTCCGGGGCTTGGCCTCCATCGCCACGCCGAGCCGCCTGAAGCAGTTCGCCCGCTTCTTCAGGCAGTTGTTGATGACCCACGCGTCGCCGAGCCTGTC
>JAFWMH010000071.1 GCA_017510785.1 Atopobiaceae bacterium
AAATGGGTGCAGCAGGGACCCGAATAGCTTGCATTCCCGGCCTATCTGGCACCCATCGGCACCCAACGCCGGAAAAGGGTGCAGCAGGGACCCGAATAGCTTGCATTCCCGGCCTATCTGGCACCCATCGGCACCCAACGCCGGAAAAGGGTGCAGCAGGGACCCGAATAGCTTGCATTCCCGGCTTATCTGTACCCCCTTGGCACCCAACGTTGGCAATGGGTGCCACAGGGACCCGAATAGCTTGTATTCCCGGCCTATCTGGCACCCATCGGCACCCAACGCCAAAATGGTCTGCCAAATGGCACTTTTGGCACCCATTCGCGCTAGCGCAATCCTCGTTCTTGTGGCAATGCGCGTGGCAGTTCCCTCAGGCATCTCCCGACGCGCCCTCAAAACGGCAACATAATCAATCTACGAGGACGAGAAGCAGCGAGATGGAGCGGAAACGAGCAACTGCACGGACTGCGGGCACAAATTTCAACGTTGTCCAGAAAGGCCCTCACACGCGAGCAACACGGGCAGGCACGAACAGGAGCGATGGCACGGCCCACGGAAGGCCCCTGCACACGCGAGCAACACGGGCAGGCACGAACAGGAGCGGCGCCGGCGCGCAAGCCAAAAAAGCCCCCTGCACGCGCGAGCAACAACGCATGCAAGGGGCCTTCCGGGGCTTTCCCGTCCACAATCTAGCTCGTCACCCGACGCCGCCCAACCACCCGACAGCATGAAATGACGCGCGACGTGCGGCCAAAGCCAGCACTACAAAACCCGTGTTACACGATGCCCTGAGCCATCATGGCGTCGGCGACCTTGAGGAAGCCAGCGATGTTGGCGCCCGCAACATAGTCGCCCTCGGTGGCGTACTCGCGCGCGGCGTCGTCGCACGCATGATAAATGCTCTTCATGATGCCCTGCAAACGGCCATCAACCTCTTCGAAGGTCCAAGAAATGTGACCAGCGTTCTGGCTCATCTCAAGACCGGAAACGGCCACGCCGCCAGCGTTGGCAGCCTTGCCCGGGAAGAAGGCAACGCCGTTGTCCTGCAAATACTTGGTTGCCTCAAGCGTGGTGGGCATGTTGGCGCCCTCGCCTACGATCTTGCAGCCGTTGGCAACGAGCTTCTCGGCATCCTCGAGGTGCAGGGTGTTCTCGCGAGCGCACGGAAGGGCGATGTCGCACTTGACGCCCCACACGCCACGGCCGTCCTCGGCATGCCACTCGGCGTTCGGACGATACTCGAGGTACTTCTCGAGGCTCACGCCGCGGTCGTTGCCGGAGCGCTTGGCAGCGTAAATGGCCTCGAGCGCGTCGACGGAAATGCCCTCGGCGTCATAAATCCAACCCTTGGTATCGGATACGCACACCACGGTGGCACCGAGCTGCTCGGCCTTTTGCACCGCGTAGGTCGCAACGTTGCCGGAACCGTGGACGACGACCGTCTTGCCCTCGAAGGAATCGTCATGGCACGCAAGATACTCGGCGACGAGGTACACCAGGCCGTAGCCGGTAGCCTCGGTACGAGCAAGAGAGCCGCCAAAGGTGAGGCCCTTGCCGGTGAGCGTGCCGGTGAACTCGTTGCGCAGACGCTTGTACTGACCGAACATGTACGCAACCTCACGGCCGCCAACGCCGAGGTCGCCAGCGGGAACGTCGGTATCGGGACCGATGTGGCGCGAAAGCTCCGTCATGAAGCTCTGGCAAAAGCGCATGATCTCCATGTTCGACTTGCCCTTGGGGTCGAAGTCGGAGCCGCCCTTGCCGCCGCCCATGGGCAGGGTGGTGAGGCTGTTCTTAAACGTTTGCTCGAAGCCCAGGAACTTGAGCATACCCAGCGTAACGGTGGGGTTGAAGCGCAGACCGCCCTTGTAAGGTCCGATGGCGCTGTTGTACTCGACGCGCCAACCGCGGTTTACGTGCACCTTGTTGTTGTCGTCGGTCCAAGGAACGCGGAACTGAATGACGCGCTCGGGCTCGACGAGGCGCTCCAAAAGGCCGGCCTCCTCGTACTCGGGATGGGCATCGAGCGCCGGCTGAATCGTTCCCAGCACCTCGGTGGCAGCCTGCACGAACTCGGGCTGGTCAGCATAACGCTCCTTGAGCTCCTCGAGAACTCGCTCGCAATACGACATGTTTGCTCCTTTCGGTACGTCAAACGAACGCGCAACAGAATACGACCTTATCACCTGCGGCGCATGCGAATCCCCCAGCATGTAACGTTCAATTTCTTTCGCCGAAACCGTTTGTACATGTACGCGGCCCGAAAGCAGCAGGGAGAGTCCGCCCCCGCCAAACCAGGCAACAAAAGCCGTCATGAGGCGTCGTCCCCAGAACTTAGCGCCTGTTGTTGCGCCTGTGTGATAAAAGCCGTCATGAGGCGTCCTCCCCAGAACTTAGCGCCTGTTGTTGCGCCTGTGTGATAAAAGCCGTCATGAGGCGTCGTCCCCAGAACTTGTCTCGAAGCACGCCAGCCGAGGCACGCTAACCGAGGCACGCCAGACGAGGCACGCAACCTTACAGCGACAAAGCACGGCTACTCACCGGCTCCGATGTTGTGTCGCCAGAATCACTCCAACACAATAAATTGTGTTGTTACGGAAAACGGATAGGAGTGAACATGCTGCACAACACGCTCAAGCCCTTCCCCACCGACTTTTTGTGGGGCGCGTCGACAAGCGCGTACCAGGTAGAGGGCGCCGCGCTCGAGCACGGCAAGGGACCGTCGGTCCAGGACGTAAAGGAGCCGCCCGCAGGCACGTCTGGCTTCGAAGTCGCGGCCGACCAGTATCATCGCTTTAAGGAAGACGTCGCCCTCATGGCCGAGATGGGCTTCAAGACGTATCGCTTCTCGATTAGCTGGGCGCGTCTTTTGCCCGAGGGCACCGGCCGCGTGAACGAGGAGGGCGTGCAGTATTACTCCGACCTCATTGACGAGTGCCTGAAGTACAACATCCAGCCGCTCGTGACGATGTACCACTTCGACCTCCCCGCTGCACTCGACGAAAAGGGCGGCTGGGGAAATCGCGCCACCGTGGATGCGTTCCTCGAGTTCAGCAAGCTCATGTTCGAGCGCTACGGCGACCGCGTAAAGTACTGGCTCACCATTAACGAGCAAAACATGATGACGCTCGCCGCCGAGGCCATCCTGGGCATCGACACCTCGGCTCCGGGCGCCACGAAGCTCATCTACGAGCAAAACCATCACATGTTGCTCGCGCAGGCCAAGGCCATGAAGCTCTGCCACGAGATGTTGCCTGCGGCCAAGATTGGCCCCGCGCCCAACATCGCGCTCGTGTATCCCGAAACCGACAAGCCCGAGGACATCCTGGCAGCCCAAAACTTCAACGCGCTGCGCAACTGGCTCTACCTCGACATGGCCGTGTACGGCATTTACAACAACCTCGTGTGGGCGTGGCTCGACGGCCAGGACGCACTGCCCGAGAACATTCTGCCCGGCGACATGGAGATAATGGCAGCCGCAAAGCCCGACTTCATCGCCTTTAACTACTACAGCACGGCGACCGTAGCCGCGAGCGACGGTACCGAGAAGGCCGGACGCACCGGCGACCAGCAGCGCCAGCTCGTGATTCCTGGCTTTGCCAAGGGCGTTCCCAACCCGCACTTCCAAAAAACCGAGTTCGGCTGGGAAATCGACCCCGTGGGCTTCCGCAACACGCTGCGCGAGGTGTACAGCCGCTATCACCTGCCCATCATCATCACCGAGAACGGCCTCGGCGCATATGACAAGCTCGAGCAGGACGAGGCGGGCAACGACGTGGTGCACGACCCGTACCGCATCGACTATCTGCGCGCCCACATCGAGCAGATGCATCTCGCGATTTCCGATGGCGTCGATATGATGGGCTACTGCCCCTGGAGCGCCGTGGACCTCATCTCCACGCACGAAGGGTTTGTGAAGCGCTATGGGTTTATCTTCGTGAATCGCGAGGAGTTCGACCTGCTCGACCTGCGTCGCGTGCGTAAAGACTCGTTCCACTGGTACAAGAAGTGCATCGCTAGCAACGGCGAGGATTTGGACTAGCCCCAAGTTAGGCCAACTGCTGGCACGGCCTAACGGTCTGTAGCCCAACCACCATCGCAAGGCCGTACGTTCGCGTGCGGCCTTATTTGCTTCGTCGGTCGCGTCAGAGGCTTTGCCTATCGAGCCATCGTTCGACCGCAATCACCGTGCGGCGATTCTGCGTATGCCCTGAATGCTTGACGCCTCTTCGAGGACGTCGATGAGACCAGATGCTTGGTAAAACGCTCCGCGATGCGCGTTGCCCATCTTGGTGAGAATACCACGCGCGCAGGCCTTGTCTATCAGAGTACGAGCAGTACGATCGCTAACGTTTAGATGGCTGGCCACGTAAGCCGTGTTCACAACAGGCTGTTCGACGAGAAGGTATCCCAGTCGGCGCGAAGCGGAATCGGCTCGGTCCGTGTTCGCCTCGTTCCACGTGGCAAGGACCTCATCCACGTCCGACGCGATGCGCGAGCCAAGGACGACGGCGAGCTCTGTCGCATCGATGAGGCAGGCAATGATCGGCTCCGTTTGCCCCTCGTGGTAGGCATCAAGCGCCTGCATGTAGGAGCTCACGTCGTGCAAGAGTCCGGCAGAAAGCGGAAGCGCCGCATGCTGTAGGACCTCATCATGGCCAAGCATGCGATGCAGGAGCGCACGACCGGTGCGGCCATTGCCATCCGTGAAAGGGTGTATTGTCTCGAACTGGGCGTGGAACAGAGCAGCCTTCGCTAACGCTGGAATACCCTCACGCAGCGCAAACCGCACCAAATCCTTAAGGCAATCCGGCACGCGCGAGGGATGTGGGGGTACAAATGCCGCACCATGCGGGCTATAGGCACTTCCCCCAATCCAAACCTGCTCGTCTCGAAGCCCCTCTATCTCCCCTGTCCCCGCCACAAGCGTGTCGTGAACCGCGCAAATCGAGATGATGTCGATTGGTCCGCGCTGCGCCAACGCAGCCCGCATGGCCGCGACATTTCCCGCGATGAGGCGGGCATTGGCCGGCGCCTTGTTCGAAAGCTCCGCGAGCGCCACGTTTCGCACACTTGACGTAAGGCGCTCAATCCGCGAGCTCGAAGACGACTCGCTGCGGAGAATGAGCGTCGGCAGGCTGTAACCTCGAGAGGCCTGCGCTTGGTCGAAGCGTGCCACCAGAACTTCCACTTCCGCGAGGCGCGCCAACAAGGAGGGTGTTAGCTCGACGGGTTGCTCCGCGATGGTTGCGGGTATTGACGCCTCGTACGTCGGAAGAATCTTGCGCCTGCGACTCTTGGGAATGAAGGCGAGCTGGTCCAAGTCGCGCTCCCATGCACAGGTTTCATGCGTCACGCTTGGCCACATGTTTACCCACTTCCACAATCCACCGTAGAATTCGTGCTAACGGAAGGATAGCAGATTATCCTTCCGTTAATGGCGTTTAACGGCTTCCTCGCCGGTCGGCAATAAAGGTCCTTCCTCTACCGCACGAAGGTTTTAGGCTACTTTGCACGGCGCCCCCACGGGCGCCGGCCCCATCACTCCCTCGTGTGCGCTCCCCTGCTCTTAAGCTCCGTCTTGCGGGCGTACATCATGCGGTCGGCGCGCTCGAACACGTCGCGAAGCTCGCCATCTTTCGGCTCAAGCACGGCGTAGCCAATCGAGACCACCACGTCGTCGTCGCCTATGTTCGCTTCGACCTTCCGGTTAAACTCGCTGGCCACCTCATCTAACGCCTCGACGCCCTCGCCTTCGACCAGGACGACGAACTCGTCCCCACCGATCCTAAACACGGTCCCCTGTGCAAAATACTCGCCAAGCATGGAGGACGCATCCGTAATGAGTTTGTCTCCCGCCGCATGGCCCTGCGTGTCGTTAACATATTTAAGCCCGTTGACATCGCCCACCACAATGCCCACTTCGCGAAGCTTGCCGCTGCGAATGCGCTCGTTTACGGCCTCCTCGCTCTCGGTATAGGCATGCTTGTTCCCAACCCCTGTCAGCGAGTCGGTACGAGCCATGAGTTGGAAGGCCTCGCTCGCCTTCTTCTCCTCCTCGAGCTTCTTCTGGGCCAGCACCCGTGCCTGCAAAAGCAAGACGACGGCGAGCAGCACCACGGAAGCCAGCGTGAACACAACTAGTATGCGGCTATGCAACAAGTTCTTCTCGCTAATGTCGCGAATCTGGTCCTCGATGACGCTTCCGCGAATCAACACCGCCATCTCCCAGTCCGTGCCCTCGATGGGCGCGTAACACAGCGTTTCCTCCGCACCGTCGGATTCAAAGGTGATGCTTCCTTCCAAACCGTTTGCAAAATTGTTGTAATTCTCTTTCCAAACGGCCTCGGGAAGCACGTGGCGTGTGGCATCAAAAAAGCTCCGACTCGATAAACACGGCCCCAAATCCGTACCGGAAAGGTTTTCTCCACTGCGAGAATAAAGAGCAAAGTAGGTCCTCCCCTTGTCGTTAAACGCCAGGAGATCGACGATGTCTTTGATGTCGAGCTGGAGAAAACAGGCCTTGAAGGGCTTTCCCATAACCGTAAGCCCTGGCGTCGGAATGGCCAAGCACAGCTGCCGCGAGGAGCCGTACTCCGAAACGGTGCTTATCACCCTCGAATCCATCGGGTCCTGAGACAAAAAAGCGTATCGACTCCCGCCGCTATAGGTGGTGTAGCGAGCGTACACGGTGTCGTCCGCATCCACGAGCGCGAAACGGTTAAGTGAAAGCAGCGACTCCAGCCTTCCAATCGTCTCGCGCAAATCGTCTTGCGACTCGATTCTTTCGTCCTTTATGAACTCGAGCGCCTCGCCCATCTGGACAAAATTGTCGTCGATGAGGTTGGTGATTTCCCTCGAGCGCCGGTCCGCAATCGCCTCAAGATAAAACGAGCTAACCGCAGACACCGCCTGATCAGTAGCCACAACGGTTTGGCGTGAGGTCCACAGCACGAACAGGCTCAACGCGATTACGATGAAGAGGCTGCCGAAGACCGCGGTGCCAACAAATGTTGTATGCGTAATCTCAATCTTGCGTCTCATGAAGCGCCCCCATATTGCAATAGAGCATCATGGCCACGTCTGCCGAATACGCCATCCCGCATTTCATAAGGCGCTCCCGTACAGCATCTCGAGCATCTTGGCAGCGTCAGGCTGAAAAATCACCGTAGTCACCTCGTTGGTCTTTGCGGGGAACAGCTCGCCCGGCATGTTGCCGTCGGCTATTTTCACCGCGACCTGAAGCGTGTCGAAACCAATGGAATAGCAGTCTTGCACGCCCAAGCAATAGATAACACCATCCTTCAGGTAGCGCAGCGCCTCACGGTCGTGATCCATGCCCACAATAACGGCATCGCTCTTCTTTTCGGTTATTGCCCTGGCAGCACCAACCGGGTTGCTCATGTTGCAGCAGATAATACCATCGAGGTCCGGGTTCTTCTTAAGGATTTCCACGGTGAGGTCGTGGGCCAAGTCAATGGAGTCCATGTCGTACTCCGTGGCCACAATCTCCATGTTGCCGTACTTGCTAATGGTATCTTTGGCTCCTTGTGCACGGTCCTCGTGGCACGGTGCGCCAGCGCTTCCCACAAGAATCGCGACCTTCCCCTTGTAACCAAGCTTTTTGCATAAGGCCTCGGTTAGCTGCACGCCGTCCTCGTAGTTGTGCGTGTTGCCAACGTACGCAATCCTCTTGCATCCCGCCGCGGCATCGGAACTAGAGAACGTCATCACCTTGGCGCCAGAATCAACCAGTTCGTCGAGCACGGGAGAGATGGCGGCCTCGTCGGCCACATCAACGCCGATGACGTCGTAGTTTCCTTGCGCCGCCGCGAGCAACCTGCGCTTTTGGTCTTTGGCAGAAGCCGCCTCGGGCGCCACGTACTCGTAGGTAATCGTTACGCCTTTTTCGAGATACTGCCTCTGGGCGTCCTCCATCCCCAAAGCCACGGCATCCCACCATGCATGGACGGTTTTATACGTGAAGTAAAAGTTATAACGGTTCTTCTTTGGCACGTACGCATCCAGATCGTGATCGAAGTCCACGGCACTCTGTATGGTGTCGGCCGGCTCGGTCGGCGTGGCCTCCGCGGTCCTCGCCATGTCCTGCGAGAGCGCGTGCGCATCACCCGCTTTGAACGGCGACGAAGCGAGGATAAGCAGCGCTAGCAACACGACGGCTACCAGATGCTTTGTCCGAATACTTCTCACCATCTTATGCTGTTGGCCCAAGTTCATCGCTTTTGTCTCATATTCCGTATCCAATAGAACTATTGTATTCTACTCCACGTTAGCAGATTGGTGATTCGCAATTACGCGATGGATGAGGCACTCTCCGCTAGGGGTTTGTTTGGAGTTTGTCTCCGTTGAGTTTGTCTCACGCCTTACGGGCACAACGCGCGGTGGGCGCAAGAATCGCAGCGTCAACAGACAATCGCTCTTCCGTCGCGCCATGGCGTGGTAACGTATCCGGTAGATTCACGCGATGCAGTGTTCTGTAGCACAATCAGGAGAAGGCGACTACCATAGCTTGCCCCGCACCTGTTCGCACGATGCATCGCACTGCAGGGCATAACGGAGGGAACCACCATGGCAGAGGAAAAAAGACGCATCAAACGCGAAGCAGTTTCGGGCGAAACGCGGCGCGGCAGCTTTCGGGCGGCCGTGAATCCGCGCGCAAGGAGACCGGAAGATCGCGAAGCAATCGAAGAGGCCGAAGGTCTTGAGGGAAGCTCGCGTCCCGCGAATCGCGGACGTACGTACGGACGCCCCGAGACCCCGCGAGGAGGCATACGCTAATGATACGTCATGCAAAGAAAACTGCACCACCGCACGCCCCCCAGCCTCTAACACTGCTCGTCGTCGTGGTGTGCGTGCTCGCTGCGATTGGCCTCGCGGCATGCGACACCACCTACACCGACCAGTACAACACGGGCGAAACCCTCTCCGAGCGCGTGGAGAGCGGCCTCTCCATCCGCGCCCAGCGCGGTAGTGACCGGCTCGAAATTAAGCGCCCCGAGCCCATCGGCTCGCGTCCGTCGGGCATTCAAAAAGACACGTGGACGGTATTCGTGTATTTGTGCGGCTCCGACCTAGAGACCAGGGCCGGCTCCGCTTCGGAGGACCTCAATGAGATGCTCCGTGCGAGCGGCAGCAAAAACGTAAGCTTCGTCGTGGAGACGGGCGGCGCAAAGGAGTGGCGCAGTAAGGCGGGGAGCAGCCAACTGCATCGGTTTGTTATCCAAAACGGCTCCATCGCCGAGGTGGAGAAAACAAAAGCCGCCGACATGGGCGACCCGAACACCCTGGCCGACTTCCTCTCGTGGGGTCTCGCGAACTACCCCGCCGATCGCATGGGCGTCATTTTGTGGGATCACGGCGGCGGGAGCATTTCGGGTGTGTGCTTCGACGAGCGCAACAGCTACGACTCCCTCATGCTGCGCGAGCTCGACATCGCGTTTGCGAAGGTGAACACCAAGCTTTGGCAAAAGTTCGACTTCGTCGGCTTCGATGCTTGCCTGATGGGCACGCTCGAAACAGCCAACGTTCTCGTGCCATACGCCGACTACATGATTGCCTCGCAGGAAACCGAACCCGGCACAGGATGGGAGTACACCTCCATCGCATCGTACCTCGCGAACAATCCCGCATGCACCGTCGAGGAACTCGGAAAGAAGCTATGCGATAGCTACATGGACTCTCTCCCGCGCAACGCCGCCGGCACCGCCACGCTCTCGGTGACAAACCTCTCGCAAGTGGACGATCTTATCCAAAACTTTTATGCCTTTTCGCAGGAGATGTTCGAGTCCGGCAGTGACCAGGGCACCCTCGCGGCGATGACGCGCGGCATCCAGCGGGCCGAGAACTACGGCAACAACAACTGGATTGAGGGATACAGCAACATGGTGGACCTCGGCGGCATCGTGAACGCCTGCGCCGACGTAACGCCGAGTGCCGACGACGTGAGGGTATCGCTCAAGAAGGCCATTGTGTACCAGGTGCGCGGCAGAGGCCATGCGGGGTCGAGCGGACTCTCCGTATATTATCCGCTGAGCGTTAAGAATGCCAAGGAGCTTTCCGCATTCGAAACCGTGGCGCTTAATCCCTCGTACCTTTCGTACGTCGACCGCCTCGCGCACGGCGCCACGTACAACGGCGGGAACCAGTACACCTCGTACTCCCCCGACACGTGGTATAGCAACGACGAGCTATGGAGCATGGTACTCGACGAAAACACCCTTTCGCTGCTGCTGGGCATGCGCTCCGTCGACCCACGCTGGGAGTACGTTGACGAGCATGACGACGAAAGCAAGGTGGTTACCTTTGCCGAGGAGCCTCATGTAGATGACAAAGGCGTGTTTTCTTTGCAGCTCGACGAGCACGGCATCAACAATACCGCGTCGGCATGCGGCCTCGTAACCCTGGCCAGCGACGACAGCGAGGAACTCGTGCTTGGCGAATGCATCGACGTGTATGCGGATTGGGACACGGGCCTGGTTGAGGACGGGTTCAACGGCAAGTGGCTCTCGTTGCCTGACGGACAAAACCTGTGCCTTTCGGTGGATGAACTCAACGAGGACCAGGTAACGTACAGTACGCCAATCAAGCTGAATGGCGAGGCCTGCTTCCTGCGCATGAGCCAGACACTCGACGAAGAGGGCAAGGTGACGGTTGAGGGCGTGTGGCGCGGCGCCAACGAGGCCGGCTACGTGGACCGCAGCTGTATTCAGCTCGCTAAAGGCGACGAAATCGTACCGCTGTACGGCACGGATGGCTCTGTGGAGGGCAAGGCATATGCCCTTGCCGACGACGCGCTTAGCATCGATTACGGCGATCTTCCCGTTGGCCGCTACTATTACTCGTTCAAGCTCACCGACGTGTACGGCGACCACTTCCTTACCGAGCGGGTACGACTCGACGTCGAGGACGACGGGATTTACTTCGTGGAGGAATAAGCATCGAAAAGCGGCGGAGTTTGCCTTGCGGTAAACCTAGCCAAGAACAGGTCTCAACAACTGAAGGCACGCCGCCACGGCTTCGCGCGGTGGCGTGCCTTTGCATTTCGGGCGAAATGCCGCGCGGCCTCAAGAGCTCCTCACGGCCTCACGCCCAATGCGTTACGCGTCAAGCGCCGCAACAACCGCCTTGCGGTCGTCACCACTGATCTTCAGCAAATCGAGTGCGACTGCTGCACTCGATGGAAGTGTTTCCATGAGCGTCCGCACATTTGCAATGATGTTTTTGCGGGTGACCTTCGCCGTAACGTCGCGGGTGACCTTGTCCGTAACGTCGCGGGTGACCTTCGCCGTAACGTCGCGGGTGACCTTGTCCGTAACGTCGCGGGTGACCTTGTCCGTGACGTCGCGGGTGACCTTCGCCGTAACGTCGCGGGTGACCTTCGCCGTAACGTCGCGGGTGATTTCCTCCTTCACTTCGCGCGTGACCTCCTCGCGGATATCCTCACGCCACGCTTCACCTATCGTGCACATTTTTTGCACTCCTTCCTCTATTTCTTCAGTCATCATCATACCATATTCATTGGCTAGTATAGCTATCTTTTCCTCACGCCCTAAGTCCTTCGCGAACAGGACATCAAGCATGCCGAGCACACCGCCACGCTTGCGGGAGTCACCCCCAATGCATAAAACAACGACCTCGGCACACGCGACGTCCAAAGCGTTCCACGACGGCTCGCCGACTAGTGATTCACCACCCATGCACGCCCGCCACGCCGTACCAGCCAAGTCCTTAGGCGGCTTAGTGAGAACCCATATCGAAACGACGCGTCGCAACGCCCCATAGTTTGAATGCGCCACAATGTCGGCGCCCTGCCAAGAAAGCATGCGACCACAGTAGAACATGGCGCGACGCAGCAAGGGATATCCCGGAGATGACTTTCCCTGTCCCTCGAGGTCCAGTTCCACGAGCGTCGTCGTGCCCGGCAACGTCGCGCGCGTGCGCACGTCAAAGATGCTGGATCCCTCTCTGATGGTAGTGTCGTCGGTATCGAGTCGCAGCGCAGGACCGGGGTCTCGAAATGCTGCATCCGCTGTGCCGGGCCCGTGAACGGTACGCTCGGAGTCGGAAGCGTTAGCGCCAAACTTGCTAAGCATAGGGTCGCAGACACCGACGTCGGGTTCGGCGGGCACGGGATTGGTTTCGTCGAACGCAAGGTCGCGAACGTGCGACTCGCCGGCTTCGTTGCGACCAAGCGGCACATCGTAGCTTACATCCGCCGCCACGCAATCGCGAGCGAGCACGTCGGGGTCGGTACCCTCGAACCCACTTACTGCGTCAGCGAGGATGCGCGCCACTACCTGTCGCTCCCCCAATAGCCTCTTGCACGTTGCGTCAAACGCGGCATCGGCCGCAAGCACACCGTCGGCGAGGCTAGTATTATGTACAGACATAGTTCCTCCTTCCAACGAATACGGATGGAGGAACTATACGCGGGCTAACATACAGCAAACTCCCCGCCAGCATACAGCTATTGAGCCGATTTTTGTATTTTCCCAGATAAACACGGCTGTTTCGAAATGGTCACTTTCGTTTGGGAATTTTCGGGGGTTGACAAGCGCTGCCAGCAGTGACTCCCCTGCGAACCACCTTCCGCAGGAACGAGGACTCCAAGAGCCGTCTCCCTCCGGGCCACGGACGGAACATTTGACTATTCTTTAAAGGCGGGCCCGGCAGACCTGAGCCTGGGCGGCCGGCCGGGACGGAAAAAGATTGCACAGCTCGATATTCCATCCAATCCCGTTGCGGGACGACCTCGTCGCCAGCTCCCGCGCCGTCTGCGGGGCGCGGGCAGGGGTGCGCAAAAAAACGTGCACGCCAAGAGGGCAAAAACGCACGAAAAGCGGGGTATGCTCCCCAAGATGCCTCATAGTCGCAGATGCATGCAGGTTGCGACGGCCAGCGCGTAGGCGCAGGGCGGAGTCGTGGCTCACGTCGGGGGCGGGCCGTTGTCGGGGCCGTCCCGAGGGAAAAACCTGACGAGAGCGCGACCCGTTCAAATGGGGGGCTTTCGCAGGTCGATATTCCGTCAGATTCTGCTCAACGTTGGGTGTCAAACGGGCCATTTCCGGCCCCGCGCCCTTGCCGAAATGGCCCAAAAGGCACTCATTGGCGATTATGGGTGCCAAACGGGCCATCTGGCGGACAGAAGCGAGGGCGAGGTGTCCCAAACGGCACCCATCATTGCCAACCTTGGGTGCCAAACTGGCCATTTGCCGCCCCGCACCCTTGCCGAAATGGTCCAAACGACACCCATTACCGAAGTTGGGTGCCAAACGGGCCATTTCCGGTGCGGTTTTGTCCGCAAGGTGTCCCAAACGGCACCCATTATCAGCATTGGGTGCCAAATGGGCCATTTGGGCCGCGAAACCGGGTCACAAATGTCCCAAACGGCACCCATCCCAAACGTTGGGTGCCAAATGGGCAGTTTAGCAGACAAAACCACGGGCAAAGTGGTCCAAACGGCACCCATTGCCAACGTTGGGTGATAAACGCGATTTGCGGAGGCCGGTTTTCCGTCCGATTCCGTCACGGGCGTCCGGCGGTGGGGCCGCCGTCGAACCCCGCTGCGGGTGAAGTGGCGCGCGTCGAGCGACTGGCGACTGACTGCGCATTATGAAGCGTCTTGGGAAGCATATCCAACTTTTTCGCACTTCGCTTCATGAGGCCGCGACCTCACAGACTTTGTCATGAAAGAGCCCTTCTCTGCGTCATGCGACGTGGTATTTTCACGCTTGACGTGTCGCTAAGTGCGAAGAAATATTATGTTTTAAAGTCCTTACATGCGTGAGATGTGCCGGCCAGCATGCGGCGCGCGTGGCCGCATGGCGCGCGGGTTGTGGCCGGACGGTTCCTTGGGGGCTGAAAGGCGTGCGGCGACCGGGACTTCCGCCACGAACAGGCATTTCGGGAATCCGAGACTGCTCGGGGCCGCGATGGGGGGCGCGAGGCGCAAACGGGCCGGGGCGTAGGGCGGCAGGGTGGGAGCCTGTCTGTCGGAATGTCGACCTGTGCAAGTCGCTGGGGCGGAACCTGTGGGAAAACGGCCCCATGAGACGCCCCCGGGGCAAAAGTCTGTCGAAATATCGACCTCTGCAAGTCGCGGCGCCGGAATCTGTCGGAATATCGACCTGTGCAACTCAAGTGAGGCCCGATCCGACGAAAAAGGGGCCTATGCGATGCTCCCGGGGCAAAAACCTGTCGGAATTCCGACCTGTGCAAACCTTTCAGTTGCACAAGTCGCGTTTCCGACAGGTTTTTCCCTCGCAGAGCTCCCATGGCGCTTCGCCGGGGCAAAATCCTGTCGTAATTTCGACCTGTGCAAGTCGCCTCGCCGGAATCTGTCGGAATGTCGACCTGTGCAAGCCTTTCAGTTGCACAAGTCGCTTTTTCGACCGGATTTTCCCTCCCACGCCCCCCGCGGCGCACTGTCAGGGGTGCAATCTGTCGTAATATCGACCTGTGCAAACCTTTCAGTTGCACAAGTCGCATTTCCAACAGACTTTTTCTCCCGGCCCTCGCGGCGGCTCGGCAATCGCGCGGGTCGCGGTCCCACCTGGCGTTGCAGCGGCGACAAACGGAACTGACGGTATCCAGAAGTGGATATTGCCCGTCGATTATGAAGCATCTTCGATTGTGAAGCATCTTGGGGAGCATTACCCCGAAAAAGATGCACTTTTGCCTCCCGCGCGTGCACGTTTTATCGCCGACCGGAAACGACGCGCGAAATGACCGCTGAACCCCCGGGCATGCCAACCACGCGTGACGCAGCACGACCCTCGCACGCAACGCCATGAGTCAAACTGCGGAGGCGCAAGATACAAATCCACCATCCCACAGAAAGTGCACTCACCCGCTACGCGTAAGAAACATCCTGCAAGGCGTGCACCTCCACATCGCCTTCCCCACGCAACACCGCGAGCGACTGGAGAAGTGCCGTCGCGCCGGCCAAAGTCGTCACGCTCGTAATGCCGCGTCGCACGGCCTCGGAGCGCAGCGCGGCACCCCTGCCACGCGAACCATGCCCATGCGGTGTGTTTATCACAAACGCAATATGACGGTTGTCCCAGTCAACGTCATCGCACACCTCGCACGCGATGCCAGCTGCGCGTACCGTCTTCGCCGTACCAGGCGTCGCCAAAATCGAATAACCCATGAGCGAGAGCGCAAACGCTACCGGCGCAATGGCGCGTTTGTCTGCGTCACGCACACTCATGAACACGGTTCCCTCCGACGGAGTTTCGTAGTCAATCTCCTCGCGCGTCTTGGCGTAGGCAGCGGGAAACGTCGCGGCAATGCCCATTACCTCCCCGGTCGACTTCATTTCGGGACCAAGCTTAACGTCCGCCCCGGGAAAGCGCGACCACGGCATAACCGCTTCCTTTACCGCGAAGTACGTCGTCTCGCGGTTCTCGGGCGGCAACCCGAGATCGGCCAGCGACTCCCCCGTCTCGCGGTTCTCGGGCGACGACGCGAGATCGGCCAGCGACTCCCCTGCCATCACACGCGCCGCCAGACTCGCCAACGGAACACCACTGGCCTTGCTCGAGAATGGCACCGTACGACTGGCCCGCGGATTGAGTTCTATCACAAACACATGATCGTCCTTTACAGCAAACTGTACGTTGAGAAGCCCGCAAATGTTGCAGGCCAGTGCCAACTGTCGCGTAATCTCCCGCACCCGCTCCACAAGCGCATCCGAAAGCGAGAAGGGCGGATAACAACACGCCGAGTCGCCAGAATGAATGCCGCACTCCTCGATGTGCTCGAGCACAGCCCCCACGTAGCATTCGTTTCCATCGCATAGCGCGTCCACGTCCAACTCGATGGCGTCTTCAAGAAAGGCATCGAGGTATACGGGATGGTCGGGCGTCACGTGCGCAGCCTCGTCCATGTAAGTCGCCAACTCGACGTCATCGTACACAATGGCCATGCCCCGACCACCCAACACGTAGCTCGGCCGCACAATGAGGGGGTATCCCACAGAACGCGCGACGCGAAGGGCCTCCTCAGGATTCGAAGCCACCGACGAGGGCGGATAGGCAATCCCAAGACGGTCGAGCAGCGCGGCGAAACGGTCGCGATCCTCCGCTAGATCGATGGCCTCAGGCTGCGTGCCCATAATGGGGACGCCTGCCTCCTTGAGACGACGCGCAAGCTTGATGGGAGTTTGTCCGCCAAGCGTAACGATGACGCCTACGGGCGTTTCTGCTTCCACCACGTCCAGGACGTCCTCGAACGTGAGAGGCGCGAAGTACAAGCGGTCGGACGTGTCGTAGTCGGTGGACACGGTTTCGGGATTGCAGTTGACCATTACCGTTTCGAACCCGCGCTCGCGCAAGGCATAGGCCGCGTGCACGCAGCAGTAGTCGAACTCAATGCCTTGTCCAATGCGGTTAGGACCGGCCGAAAGAATTACCACGCGCGGGCGCGACGCCTCGGTGCGCTCGCTCGACCAGCCCTCGCGCGTCGGGCGGTCCTCATACGTAAGGTAATAATAATTAGTATGCGCTGCAAACTCACCGGCGCAGGTGTCGACGGTTTTTATCACCGGACGCGCACCGAGCACCTCGCGCACCGCACGAACGACCTCCTCCTTGCTGCCCGTAAGCGTCGCAAGCCTCGCATCAGAGAATCCCATTTGCTTGGCAGCGAGCAGCAGGTCACGGTTCATGCCACCAATGCCGAGTGCATGGATGGCGCGCTCGGCAACCACGATATCGGCCATGCGATGAAGATACCACGGGTCGATGTGGGTCACTTTCGCAACGCGACCAATGCTCCAGCCACGACGTAAGGCCTCCGCCACATAAAAGATGCGTTCGGGGGTCGGCCGTGCCACAAACTCGTCGAAGCGTTCCTCATCGAAGACTTCGGCCGCCGCACCGAGTCCGTCGTGCCCATCCTCGAGCGAGCGCAGCGCCTTTTGCAACGCCTCCTCAAAGGTTCGCCCGATGGCCATAACCTCGCCCACGCTCTTCATTCGCGTAGTGAGTTCCTCGCTCGCGCCCTTGAACTTCTCGAAGGCAAAGCGCGGAACCTTTACCACACAGTAGTCAATCGATGGCTCGAAGCAGGCCGGAGTCACACGCGTGATGTCGTTCACGATTTCGTCAAGCGTATACCCCACGGCCAAAAGCGCAGCCGCCTTGGCGATGGGAAAGCCCGTTGCCTTCGATGCAAGCGCCGACGAACGGCTCACGCGCGGGTTCATCTCGATTACGATGACGCGTCCGTCCTCAGGATTTACAGCAAACTGCACGTTTGAGCCACCGGTCGCCACCCCCACGCGCTCCAAACACGCAAGCGAATGGTCACGCAACCTCTGAAGCTCTTCGTCGGTAAGCGTTTGCACCGGCGCAACGGTTATGGAGTCGCCCGTGTGCACACCCATGGGGTCAAGATTCTCGATGGAGCAAATCACGATGCCATTGCCAGCGGCGTCGCGCATAACCTCCATCTCGATTTCCTTCCAACCTTCGAGGGACTGCTCAACAAGAACCTCCGTAGTCGGCGAGAGCGCGAGACCTTGTTCCGCAATGCGACGCAGCTCGTCCTCGTTGTGAGCCATGCCACCGCCCGCGCCCCCTAGCGTAAAGCTCGGCCGCACGACAACGGGATACCCGAGCTCCTCAGCAATCGCAAGCGCCTCGTCGAGCGTATGAGCAAAGCCCGATGCTGCCACTTCGAGGCCAATATCGCGCATCGCCGCGGCAAATAGCTCGCGATTCTCCCCCGTGCGAATGGATTCAAGGTTACAACCAATAACCTCTACATCATAGCAATCCAGCACGCCCGCCTCGCCGAGCGCGACTGCGCAGTTGAGCGCCGTCTGGCCTCCCATGTTGGGCAAAAGAGCGTCGGGACGCTCCCGCTCGATGACCTTCGCGACGGTGTTGGCCGTAATGGGCTCAACATACGTGCGGTCTGCCGTTTGCGGATCCGTCATGATGGTTGCCGGATTCGAGTTCACAAGCACGACCTCGAAGCCTTCGCCCCTCAACGCACGACACGCCTGCGTACCCGAGTAGTCAAACTCGCAAGCCTGCCCAATTACGATGGGGCCGCTGCCAAGAACCAGAATCTTTTTGATGTCGCTGCGTCTAGGCATGGCGGGTCCTCTCTAAGTAAGCGTTGAGTAGGAGATAATACCCTTGATTGGCGCTTCGTCTGCACATGGCGGGTCCCTCTAATCGTGCGTTGAGCAGGAGATAATACCGGTAGGTGTTGATACAGCCGCACATGGCGTGCCTCGCTGCCACGTGCGTTAAGAGGACGACTCATGCGACCACTCCGCAGCGGTCGCGAGTCTGGGCGCGGGTCCATCCACCGTACCAAGCACGGTTTTCTCTGCTACCTTACGCTTGCGCCACGCATCCATGAGCTGCGCGAATGCCTCGAAAACATATCGTGCGTCGTGCGGCCCCGGCGAGCTCTCCGGATGATACTGCACGGAAAACGCTGGCACATCAAGAAACTGAATCCCTTCGGGCGTGCCATCGTTGAGGTTAACGTGCGTAAGGCGCACACGTCCGCGGTGCGGCGTTTTCACGACGGGCGCAATGCCTCGCTCGACCCATTGTCGCAGGTCGTTCGCATGCCGCGTTTCGCCACCGGAAAGCTCTGGCACCAGCGGGCCCATGCTCTCGAAGACAAGCCCATAGTTGTGATTTTGCGCCGTAATCTCCACCCGACGCGTGAGCAAATTCATCACGGGCTCGTTGCCGCCGTGGTGCCCGAAGGGCAACTTCTCGATTCGTGCGCCTGCTGCCATGGCGATAAGTTGGTTTCCCAAACAAATGCCAAATACGGGAATACGGCCCAGCAGGTCTTGTGCGGCCCGAGCGGTAGCTGTTACCTGCGTTGGATCACCCGGCCCATTAGAGAAAAACACGCCGTCGGGCTCGAGCGAAAGCACGTGCGCGGCGGGTGTATCGAAAGGTACGGCCACGACCTCGCAGCCCACTTGCGCAAGGCCGTTTTCGATGCCGCGCTTTTCTCCGCAATCGTAGGCCACCACACGGAGCGGTGAGCGCAAAGAAGCAAATCGCTGAACCTCACTCGAATCGTCATCGCCGTCCGTACGGCTGAACTCGGGCAAAACCGAAGCGACCTGCCCGGCCTCTCCCGTGGCAGCACCCGCAACCGTACGGCCGGGTGCGGGCGAAGAAGTCCGCTCGGCCTCGTTCGAAGCGGCGACCACACGCACTCGCCTCGGCGAAACGTCGGCAACGTGGTTATGCGCGCTGATGGCAGGACTCGCGTCGACGCGCGCGACGAGGCTTTGAGGATCGAGGTCCGTGGTGGAAATCGCGGCTCGCATGGCACCAGCGCTTCGAATCCTCAACGTAAGTGCACGCGTGTCTACACCTTCTATTGCTACCACGCCGCGCTCGCGCAGGAAGTCGGGAAGTGAGCCTTCGGACTGTCGGTGCGATGGCGTGTAACACATGTCGCGTACCACGATGCCAGCAAGCGCCGTGCCTGCCGACTGCATGGCATTTTTGGATACCCCATAGTTGCCCAACTGCGGATACGTAAAGGTCACGATTTGTCCCGCGTAGCTCGGATCGGTCGTTATCTCCTGATAGCCCGTCATTGAAGTGTTGAACACTATTTCGCCGAACGCTTCACCGAGCGCTCCGCACGCGCGACCGCGAAAGCACGTGCCATCTTCGAGCACAAGAAGGGCAGGCGACTGTGTGCCATGCGCAACTAGAGGGTTCATCGAGACGCTCCTTCGAGACGAGCCAAACATGCAACAAGCCAACCAAGCTGCAGGCCAACCACGCGGCAGGCCAACCAAGCTGCTGCAAGTATATGCGGGGCCAAGCCTGAGCGCGTGGGGTGTTTCCTGCTTGCCTCGCACCCGACACGTGTTCGTTTTCGTCCCGAAGCACGCCCGCAGCCAACGCGCAACACGACCGCAACATAGTTAGATGGCGCGAACGGCATTCAAACGTGTGTTGTTGGGGTTCGGCAGATGGCCCGTAAGGCCGCCTTCTCCCGCGAGTCCGAGCGAGATCCTTAGTGTGGGAGTAATCTTGTGTACCGCTGGGGCCGCTTAGCGGACAAAGCCTGGGCTAAGTGGCCCCCTGGGTACACAAGACAACGCGACGTGCCGAGAATTGGCGCTGGGGACCCATGTACTGGAGTCGCCATTACTACGAGAGCGTTGCAATCACCTCTCGCGCACAGGCAATGCCGTCGGCGATGGAACTCACGACGAGCGATGAACCGCTCCGGCAGTCGCCCGCTGCAAAAACTGGCACATCGACCACGTAATCCGCAACGGCAACTGCAACGGCATCGACATCTGTGCCAACACCCAAGTCGGGATGAACGTCAGTATCGGGACCGGAGCCAGCGCCGGGGCCAGCGCCGGCATCAGGACCAGCTCCGGCATCGGGACCAACGCCAGCATCAACCACACAGCGGTGTGACCCAGCCACCACAACAGGCAAACCGCGGGCATCGTCACAAACGACGCCGAACGCATCAAACACACCCCGCTCGGGGCCAACGAATCCCATGGCGAGCAGAACAAGCTGCGCCGGAATCACGCGCTCGGTCCCCGCGACGCGTTCGGGCTTCCCACCCGACCAGTCGAGCGACACTATGCGCAACCCGCTCACTCGGCCCTCCTCGCCCAACACCTCCAAGGTCTCGACGCCCCACTGCCGTGGATCGTGTCCAAACACTTCCGCAGCCTCGCGCTGACCATAGTCATCTTTTCGCACGTTGGGCCACTGCGGCCACACATCGCCCGCAGCTCTCTCAACAGGAGGAGCAAACAAAAACTCCAGCTGCACCACGCTTGCAGCACCCTGCCGAAGCGCCGTCGCCACGCAATCGGTACCCGTGTCGCCCCCGCCAATAACCACCACATCGAGTCCGTTCGCATCCACGAAAGGACGCGAAGTGCCTGCGGCCTCGGCGCTCGCGCCCGCATCAAGGAGCTTCTTCGTAACACCACCAAGATACTCCACCGCTGGCACCACACCCGCAAGCTCCGCGCCCGGCACGCTGAGACGACGCGCGCGACGTGCCCCCACGGCAATCACCAACGCATCATTCGAAGCGCGCAGCTCATCAACAACCTCCTGCCGACTCGCATCCGTCGAGCACTGCACGTCAACACCGCAGGCCCGCATGAGCTCAACGCGTCGCGTCACCACATCCTTGGGCAGCTTCATGTTGGGAATGCCATACATGAGAAGTCCGCCAGCTCTATCGGCCCGCTCGACGAGCGTCACACGCATCCCCCGCCGAGCCAACTCCCACGCACAGGCAAGGCCCGCCGGCCCCGAACCAACAACAGCCACCTTTGGTGCACACCCATCGTCCGTGCCCTCGTCTTCCGTGCCCTTGTCCTCTATGCCCTTGTCTCCAGCAGACAAAAGCAGCGCATCGTTCGCCACTGCATCCGCCGTGGTTTTGTCTGCTGCTGCGCCCGCAAGCGATTCGTCGCCACGCCCCGTCGAAACGTACCAGCCAATCGCCCCCGCAAGCGGTCCGCCTTCGCGCCCCGCAGCAGCACGTCCGCCGGCCGCCCCCGCAAGCGGTCCGCCTTCGCGCGCCCATGCGTAATCGGAAAGCGCACGCTCGTTGTCGCGAATCGTCGTGGGTTCGTCGTTCAACCCCAAGTTGCATGCCGCCTCACACAGCGCCGGGCACACCCGCCCCGTGAACTCGGGAAACGGATTCGTAAGCGATAACCGCTCAACGGCATCGTCCCACAGTCCACGCCACATCAAATCGTTCCACTCGGGAATGAGGTTGTGCAACGGACACCCCGACGCCCGTGCCGAACCAAAGCTCTCCCCCGTTTGGCAAAACGCCACGCCACAATACATGCACCGGCTTGCCTGCACGCGCTGTTCTTCAAAAGACAAAGGCACCGCAAGCTCCTCGAAATCATGCAGCCACGCCCCCGGCTGCCCTCCGGCAGTCAACGGCGCCACAGTCCTCCGGCAATCTTCGCGCGGTTGCTTTTCGTACGCACGGTCGTCGCGCATGGCATGCTCGCGTCGGCTCACCTCAAGATACGCTCCTGGTTTCCCCACTTTTCTACGCCTCCTTTCGAAGGGCCTCGAAGGCCACTTCAACGGCTTCCTCGCGGCTCACGCTATTCGCCTGCTCCAGGCTCGCCCGCTCCATGATGTGCCGGTACTCGCGGGGTATTACCTTAACGAAATGCCGTCGCGCCTCGTCATACTGGTACAGCAGCTTTATGCCCCTCGGGCTCGCAGTACGCTCCACATGCTCCTCGATGAGCGAACGCACCTGTTCGAGCTCGGCATCGCTCGGCACCAGAAGGTCAACCATGTCTTTGTTGCAGCGGCCCTCCAAGGTACGCAGCTCATCAAACACATACGCGATGCCGCCACTCATGCCCGCCGCGAAGTTCGCCCCGACTTCGCCCAAGATCACGGCAATACCACCCGTCATGTACTCGCAGCCATGGTTGCCCACACCTTCCACCACGAGGGTGGCGCCAGAATTGCGCACGCCGAATCGTTGTCCCGCAAGTCCGTTCACAAAACCGCGGCCACTCGTCGCACCGTAAAACGCCACGTTTCCCACGCTCACGTTCTCGTCGAACTTATAGGTTGCGCGCACGTGCGGACGCACCGAAATGACGCCGCCCGAAAGGCCCTTTCCCACATAGTCGTTGGCGTCGCCCTCGATGTTGAGCGTTATGCCCCGTGGTAAAAACGCCCCGAAGCTCTGGCCTCCCGAACCCTCGCAGTCAATGGTAATGGCGCCCTTGGGCAGTCCCTCGGGATGCGCCTTCGTAACGGCAGCGCCAAGCATCGTGCCCACACAGCGATTGCCATTGTCTATGTCGGCATGGAAGCGTGCGGGCAC
Organism: Atopobiaceae bacterium; assembly: GCA_017510785.1. Taxonomy (GTDB): domain Bacteria; phylum Actinomycetota; class Coriobacteriia; order Coriobacteriales; family Atopobiaceae; genus RUG440. The sequence continues at coordinate 22,888 of JAFWMH010000071.1, forward strand.
CATGTGCTCGCGAGCACTTTGCGTGTAGGGAACGAAAAGCGTGGCGTCGAGCGTGGCATCCAGATGCAGGTCGGCAGCCATCGAAGGCAAAAACCGCACACCATCCGCACCGGGAATTGCCTCCGCAAGCTGCGGAGTCGCTTTGTGCAGCAGCGCCGAAAGGTCGCAGCTGTTCGCCTTGGGGTGCCCTTCCACCATGCGTTGTCGCAAGCACTCGGGATGACCCACCATCTCGTCCACCGTACGGAAGCCCAGCCGCGCCATGTGCTCGCGCAGGTCCTCCGCAACAAACGTCATAAAATTCACAACATGCTCCGGCTTGCCCGCAAACCGACAGCGCAGCCGCTCGTCCTGCGTGCAAATGCCCACCGGACACGTATCTTGATGACAATCCCGTTGCATGAGGCACCCCATTGCCACGAGCGGCATGGTGGCGAACCCGAACTCCTCAGCTCCCAGCAGCGCTGCCATGGCAACGTCGCGCCCGTCCATGAGCTTGCCGTCCGCCTCGAGCACCACACGCGAGCGCAGCCCATTGAGCAAGAGCGTTTGCTGCGCCTCCGCCAATCCGAGCTCGAGAGGCAGACCCGCATGGTAAATCGAGTCGCGTGGCGCAGCGCCCGTACCACCGTTCGACCCGGAAACAAGAATCTTGGTAGCGCCGCCCTTCGCCACGCCAGTAGCAATGGTGCCCACTCCCGCCTCGCTCACGAGCTTCACGCTGATGCGCGCCTCGGGGTTGGCACATTTAAGGTCGAAGATAAGTTCGGCCAGGTCCTCGATGGAATAGATGTCGTGATGCGGCGGTGGGGAGATAAGCCCCACGCCGGGAGTGGAGTTTCGGATGCGCGCGACCCACGGCCACACCTTACGACCAGGCAGATGTCCCCCTTCGCCGGGCTTCGCACCCTGCGCCATCTTTATTTGAATCTCCCGAGCACTACCCAAATAACGACTCGTCACACCGAAGCGACCCGATGCCACCTGTTTGATGGCAGAGTTCATGATGTCGCCGTTCGGTAGCGGCGTCTCGCGTGCTGGGTCCTCACCGCCCTCGCCGGTGTTCGAGCGCCCACCCAGGCGGTTCATGGCAATGGCCAGGCACTCATGCGCCTCCTTCGAAAGCGACCCGAAGCTCATGGCGCCCGTATTGAATCGACGCACGATGGACGATGCCGGCTCGACCTCGTCGAGAGGCACCGGACCGGTGGGCAGCGGCACGAACTCGAGCAGGTCACGCAGCACAATGGTACTTCCCTCGCGATGCACCGCTTCGCTGTAGCGTCGGAACAGTTCAAAGTCTCCCTCACGACACGCGCGTTGCAGCAGGTAGATGGCCTGCGGCGTTATGAGGTGCTCCTCACCCGCAGGTCGCCACTTGGTGAGGCCGGAGCTCGGCAGTCGGCTCGGCGTCCCGCACGAACGCAACGCGAGTGACTCTCGGTAACGCTCGTCGGCCTCGCGCTGCACGCCGTCGAGCTCGAGGCCACCGATTCGACTCGTGGTTCCCGCGAAGCACCGCTCGACGAGCTTATCTCCCAATCCCACAATCTCAAATATCTGGGCCGAGTGATAGCCCTGCATAGTGGAGATGCCCATCTTGCTCATTATGGCAACGATGCCTGCGGTTATCGCGCGATTGAAGTTGCTCCGCGCGTCCTCGGCACCCAAGCGCAGCGCGTCGCTCACCACGCCCCCTCCAGCGCTCCGCGCATCCTCGGCGGCCGTCCGCAGCGCGCCGCTCGCCACGAGCGCATCGATGCAGTCATGGGCCAGGTAGGGATAAATGCCACTCGCCGAGTAGCCCACCAAGGCTGCGAAGTCGTGCGGCGAAATGGCGTCACCCGTCTCGACGATGAGGTCCGCACGCATGCGCAGCCCCACGCGAATAAGGTGGTTGTGCACGCTTCCCAACGACAAAAGCGATGGAATGGGCACCTCGCCCTCGCCCGCGCGATCGGAGATAATAACGATGTTCGTACCCTCGCGCACCGCCGCTTCCACCGATCGATCGAGCTCGTCGAGCACTCGCTCCAGCGCCCGCGACCCACCGCCAGCGTCATATGCCGCCCGGAAGCTCGCCACGCGAAAGCCAACACGCTCGATGCAGCGTATGCGCTCGAAGTCCTCGCGCGAAAGAATCGGACCAGAGAGCCTCACGAGACGACACGCGTCGCGACAGTCTTCAAGCAGGTTGCCATGATTGCCCACATACAAAACGTCGGAAGTGACAAGGCTCTCGCGCAATGCGTCGATGGGCGGATTTGTAACCTGCGCAAACAGCTCGTTGAAGTAGTCGAAGAACGAACGCACGCGGCGCGAGAGCACGGCGGGCGGCACGTCGGTACCCATCGAGGCAAGCGGAACAGCACCCGTCTGCGCCATGGGTCGCACGACCTCCTCAACGTCGTCAAAGTGGTAGCCGTGCTTCGCGAGGCGCTCGGCGAGGGTACACCCACACCGCGCACCTTCGCCGCGATGCATCGGCAAATCGCCCACGTCAACCGTTTCGGCATCGAGCCACGTACGGAACGGCTTGCACGCCGCAAAGTCGTCACGCAGCTCGTCGTTGTAAACCACACGACCTTGCGCGGGGTCGACGACGAGCATCTCGCCTGGCCCCAAGCAGCCCGCCTGCAAAATGGTCGCCGGATCGACGTCAATGGCTCCCACCTCGCTCGCAAGGATGAGGCGGTCGTCGCGCGTCACGTAGTAGCGAGCCGGTCGCAAGCCGTTGCGGTCGAGCACCGCACCCATCCGCACGCCGTCCGAAAACGCTATGGCGGCGGGTCCGTCCCACGGCTCCATGAGCATCGACTGATAGGCGTCGTAGCAACGCCGCGCATCCGAGAGCTGGTCGTTGCGCTCCCACGGCTCGGGAATCATGAGCGTAACGGCACGCGCCATGTCGCGCCCGTTCATCACGAGAAACTCCAGCACGTTATCCAGAATGGCGGAATCGGAACCCTCGCGATTGATAACGGGCAGCACCTTGCGGATGTCTGCACCCAACACCGGAGAGTAGAGGTGCGGCTCGCGAGCGCGAAGCGAGTTCACGTTTCCGCGCAACGTGTTTATCTCCCCATTGTGGATGATGAGCCTATTGGGATGCGCACGCTCCCAGCTCGGCGTGGTGTTCGTAGAGTAGCGCGAATGCACGAGCGCAAGCGCACTCTCCACCGCGGCATCGTTGAGGTCCAAATAAAAACGCCGCATTTGCGTGGCAACGAGCATGCCCTTGTACACGATGGTGCGCGAACTCATCGAGCAAACATAAAATATTTTATCTGCAAGCTCATGGCTGGCGTCGCCACGCTTCTCGATGGCGCGGCGACACACATAGAGCTTGCGCTCGAAGTCGTCTCCCGCCGTCACGTCGATGGGACGCGCCACGAAGGCCTGCAAAATGGTAGGCATGCAGGCCCGCGCCGTCGCCCCAAGGTCGTGATCGTCCACGGGAACCTCGCGCCAAAAGAGCACCGGTACGCCCTCGGCGGCACAGCCATCCTCAAAGATGCGCCGCGCATCGGCAATGCCCCGCTCGTCTTGCGGACAAAAGAGCATCGCGACGCCATAGTCACCCTCATCGGGAAGCAGATGGCCGCACTTTTGGGCTTCTTTGCGAAAGAATCGATGAGGTACCTGGAACAAAATGCCTGCCCCGTCGCCCGTGTTCGGCTCGAGGCCCTTGCCACCTCGATGCTCGAGGTTCACGAGCACGCTGAGCGCGTCGTCCACCATGCGGTGCGACCGCTCGCCCTTGAGATGGGCAAGCGCGCCAATCCCACAGGCGTCGTGTTCGAACTCGGTTCTGTACAGCCCTTCGCTCATGTGCGCTCCTCTCGGCTGGTTCATGCTGCGATGATGCGAAACATCTTGCGGAAAAGTATCAATCAAGAAATTGTCAATCAAAGAGGCGCAAGGAGGGTAAGTGGGTGGTCCCCTTCGATTGACAATCCCAGAGGAATGTGTCCGCAGAGGAATGCGTCCGCCAACACATGGCGAGCAACTATACGTGACCACAGCGCAGACAAAAGCGTGAGCAAGGCTCCGTCCCCAATCCGTGACGCGCGCGACACAGCATCGTTAGACGCATGAAGCCTGCCCGAAACACCCGTGCAACGACTTGGCAGCAAAGGGCTACAACAATCGACTTGTAAAACTGGTCGAAAGCGCCATCGCGACTAGGTCGCTGGGGCCGAAAAAGCCGTAACCGAAACAGCCGAGCTAGAACAAACGCGCAGGAAGGACCACAGCCGGGGTACTGCGGCCGGCGACTGTTGCGGGGCGATACTGCGTATGGAACGGCGGACCGGATACCGAGGCCAGCATCTGTTGCGGGGCGAAGATACGGGCGGAACGGCGGGTTTGAAGTATCGAGGCCAAGGCAGTCGCTTCCAGAACCAGCCACGACCGGAAGGAGGAGACGTATGATACAAACGGTATTCTCTGCGGCACTTCCCGTGGGCGAGTCGCTCGTCGTGCGCAAGAATCGCATCGGCGAGCACATGCGCAGCGGACCGCGCATCGCCGTAATAACCGGCATGCACGGCGACGAGCTCGAGGGCCAATACGTTGCGTTCGAGTTGGCACGCCGCCTTACGGAGCGACCGGCCGACCTGCACGGGATGGTAGACATCTATCCCGCCGTGAACCCTTTGGGCCTCTCGTCGCACGAGCGCGGAGTGCCACAGTTCGACATTGACCTCGACCGTACGTTTCCCGGAGATAAAAACGGTAGTCTCACAGAGGTCCTTGCCGACGCGCTCGTGCGCGACCTTGAGGGAACGAGCGTGTGCATCGACATTCATTCGTCGAGCATCTACACCCAAGAGCTCACACAGATTCGCATCGATGAACATAATGCACGGCCGCTCGTACGTTTGGCCGCGCTTCTCAACGCACGGCTCGTGTGGACGCGCAAGCCGGTTGCCGCACGCGAGTCCACGCTATCGCACACGCTCAACGAACGGGGAATTCCCACACTCGTTGTAGATATGGGCGCAGGCATGCGACTCGACGAAGAGGCCGGGAGTTGGCTCGTCGAGGGAATACTGCGGCTGCTGGAGCACTTGCACGCCTGGACGGGGCCAACGATTGCTCTCCCCAACCCGCTGGTTTCCAACGGCAGCAACGTTTGCACGCTGCGATGTGAGTCGCCGGGCATCTTTCTTCCCAGCGCCATGCACGGCAACCGCGTGCAAAAGGGATCGCTCGTTGGCAGCGTGTGCGACCCGCTTTCGGGCACGGTGCGACAACAAATCGTTGCCCCCTGCACGGGACTGCTCTTCACGCTCCGGACGTATCCCGTGGTGTATCCCGGATCACTGCTTGCACGAATCCTGGAGGTAAGAATATGAAACGTGGCTACGTTTATCGGCTGGAGGTACCGCACCGCGAGCCCATGAGCATTCGCGGATATGTTTTTGGCGACGAGCAACGCGAACGTTCCTGCGCCATCGTCGGCGCGACGCGCGGCAATGAGGCGCAACAAGCGTATATTTGTGCCAAGCTCGTCGCACGCCTTACGCAGCTCGAGCTTGCGGGAGCGCTCGACCCAAACAAGAGCATCCTCGTCGTTCCTTGCGTAAACCCCTATTCCATGAATATCCGCAGCCGGTTTTGGCCAGCAAACGGTACCGACATCAACCGCATGTTTCCCGGTGATGAACATGGCAGAACTACTGAACGCATCGCCGCGGGCATGATGCGCGTGCTGCGTACGTACGCCATGGGCATTCAGCTTTGCAGCTTTCATCAGCCGGGCGACTTCCTTCCACACGTACGCGTAACACATCAGGGGTCTTTATCGGATGAGTCCTTGCAGCTGGCGGTTGACTTCGGTTTACCGTACGTGATGCATCGCAAGCCCACACACATCGACACGACCACCCTCAACTACGCTTGGCAGGCGGAGGGCACACATGCGTTTTCGCTTTACAGTCGCGCGACCGACCGACTCGACGAGCGCAGCGCCCGCGAGGTTGAGGACGCCACGCTGCGTTTTTTAGCGGCGCGTGGCATTTTGCGGCCAGCCGATGGCGAAGGCTGTTTTGACGACGCAGTCGGAGTGGCGGCCGGAGCCCCTTGGGCGGCCGGGACACGCGACGCGGCCGGGGCCCCTTGGGCTGCCGGGACACGCAACGAGGCCGGGACTCGCGACGCGGCCGGGGCGGGCGAAGAGCCGGGTACACCTGAGGCACGCGATGCGGCCGGGGCGGGCGAAGAGCCGGGTACACCTGAGGCACGCGATGCGGCCGGG
>JAFWMH010000072.1 GCA_017510785.1 Atopobiaceae bacterium
CACGTCCTGCCAGCCGTAGGACTGCACGTGGACCGCATAGCGGATGGAGCCCGGCACCTTGTTGGAGCCGAGCTTCGCCTCGAGGGCCTCGAGGCGCTTGGACTCTCCGGAGGTGCCGGAGAGCTCGCCGTCCCCCACCCAGTCCATCCAGCCGTACGTCTGCACGTGGGTGTGGTAGGTGACGCCGGGGTTCTCGAGCATGGCGAGCTTGGTGGCGGGAGTGACGCCGTCCACCTTGGACGGGGCGGCCTGTCCCTTGGGGACGAGCAGGACCTGGATGGCCTCGAGCCTCCACGACATGCCTGCCGTGCCGGACTTCGCGCCGTTCTTCGCCCACGACATCCAGCCTACGTTCTGGGCGTGGACACGGTAGTAGACGTCGTAGGCCTTCGCGAGGTCGCCCGTGAGGCGCATCTGGATGGCCTCGAGACGGCGGGACTGGCCGCGCGTGCCGGACTCCGCGCCGTCTGCGGCCCACGACTTCTCCCAGCCGATGCCCTGAACGTGGGTGCGGTACTCGATGCCGCCGGAGACGCCCGCCGTGCTGGAGAGCTTGACCTTGATCGACTCGAGACGCCTCGACTCACCGAAGGTGCCCGCGGACTTGCCGTCCTTGCGCCACGACTGGTCGCCGATGCCCTGCACGTGCACCGCGTAGGAGACGGCGGGCCTCACGATTTTGAACGTGCGGCTGACAGTGCCGGAGTAGTCGCCCGTGCCCGTCGCGGTGACGGTGGCGGTGCCCACCTTGGTGTTGTTCTTGTACGAGAGCGCGTAGTCGGTGCCCTTCCTGAGCGTCTTGCCGGCGAGCGTCACCTTGGGCTCGGGCTTCACCGCCTTGCCCGTGTAGAGCTGGTCGGCAACCTTGGCGACGGTAGCCTTGGAGAGGTCGGCCTTGGTGTCGGCCTGCGTGCTGTCTGCCTGCGCGCCGAGACCGGGCGCGGCCTTCGTTGTGCTGGAGACGACCTTCTCGGCAGCCGACTTGTCTGCGGCGGCAGGCGCCGGCGTGGCCGCGCTAGTCGCACCGGTTGCGGCATCAGCGGCCGAGGCCGAGACGGCCTCACGCTCGGCGGACTTCTCCGCGGCGCGCTCACTGGTCCCCGACTCTTTGGACTGCGCCTCGGCGGGCTCCGCGTCGTCGACCTCAGCGCCAGCGGACTCGCCGGACTCTGTGGCCTCGGCCGCTTCGGGCTGCTCGTCGCTCTCCGATTCATCGGCGGCCCGCTCGTCGCGCACAGGCTCTTCGTCATCCTCTACAACCTGCTCAACAACGCGAATCGCTCCCGACTCATCAAGCAGGGAAGCATTCAACGTGTAGGCAACGCCATCAATGGTAATGAGGTTTTGATACGTACCCTCGTCGTCGAGGCCTTGGACTTCGCACACAATGCCCATGCTCTGCGCAACGAGTGCGTATGCTTGAGCGACGGCCTCGGAATCCGATTCGTATTGGGTCTTTTCGAGTTCAAGCAACGATGCAGCCGCATCGGTTTTCTCTGCTACGCCAGCCGCTGCCGAGGCAAGCCGAACTCTGAGCTCTTCGGCACGACGAACCTGGTCCTCGCCCGCCTGATTGCTCACGTCGTTTGCAAGCTGGGCCACCAACTCGTCTTCGCTCGCGTCACTCGCGTTTGCGTGTTCGTCTAGTGCAACTGCATCCGCCGCTTGAGCCTCTGCCTCCGAAGCAATTTGCTCCATGGCGCTCGCCGGCACGGTACCGCTCACCATCGCAAACGACAGAGCGAACACGGAAGCACGACGCGACCACCTCCGCATGGTTTGTGTAACTCGCATAACGCATCCTCCCTAGAATGCCTTAGCGGAGAACGACGTCACCCTGGCATGCGTCGGAGCTTTGCTCGGGTGCAGCCTCTTCGACGACGGGGGCCTCCTCTTGTACAGGCTCTGCCTCAACCACAGGCTCTGCAGCCGCCTCGTAGGCAGGCTCGGCTTCGTAGCTCTCTTCGGGAGTATAGTCGTTCGTCTCGGCAGGAGCCGCCTCTTGGGCCTCGACGCCCTCCTCTGCCTGATAGTTCGCATCGTTATTCGTTGCGTTCGCGGAAGTGCTCTCGCCCTCGTTTTCGCTTTCGCCGGTCGTAGCCTCTTCGGCCGCAGAAGCCTCCTCATTCGTCGAGCCCTTGGTGCCGTTTACATCCACATAGTCAACGAAGTTTGCGCCGTTGGACGACTTGAGCGTCGCGCTCTTAAGCGTTGCCAGCGGAACGTCGTAGAACTCAACGTACTCGTCGCTACCCTCAAGCTGAACGCGAATATCGAAGTTTGACTCCTCGACGGGCGTCACGTTGAGCGTCGCGTTGCCCTTTGCCTTAATGGTTTCTCCGGCATTCAGCAGGTTCTCGCCATACTCCTCGGCACCCGCAGCGCTCATGCTGAAGGACGTGATGCCCTTGCTAAGGCCATTGGTGAGCGCAACCTCAACGGACGAATCCGACTTGGTGCCCAAAACCACCGTGCTCTCGGCTGCGCTCGTCGAGGAGCTTGTGGACGACGCGCTGCTTGCACTCGTAGCGCTATCGGTGGCGCTTTGCGTATCGGCCTGCGCGCTCGCCTGCGACTCACTACTCTGAGCACTCTGGGAACTGGCCTCGTTCGACCCGCAGCCAAAAAGGCCAAGAGAGATGGCGCCGGCAACGCACGTTGCAACTAGCAGAGAAAAACGACTCTTGTTTTGCATGGAACAGCCCTTTCTACACAAGCATTTGTAATGCCGCACACAGATGAATTGAGCTTAAACCACCGCCCAAAATCAGGCAAGCCACTTACCAATCTTGCAGAGTTGTTCCAAAAGATGCGCGATTCCGCGGCGGTTCCCAAGCGGTTCCGAGCCAATCCCGAAGGCACGTTCCCGACGAGTTTTATCGCGCGCTACACCTCGGAAGCAGGGCGCCACGGCGTTTGCGTACGCTCGTTGGGATGCACGTGCGCATGAGCAGGCACTTCGTTCCAAGGTACGTTGTAGCCCGCACCATGACTGCAAAACACCGAGTCGGGCGTGTTGGGCAAGTCGGCCACGGGATCGTAGGCCGCTTCCTCGATTACGCGATCGGCGTCGTGACACGGCTCGTAGCCAGCCGGAACCACGTGCATACTGCCCTCGCCACCCGTGTACGCGCTCACTTCCAGCGGATAATCGCGCACCTCCGAAACCGGCACCGAGCCCTCGATTCGGGCCCACTCCCCTTGCATCTCGGGAACGCCGAATCGCGCGCACATGCGCTGCAGGTCCGACATCGCCCGGCCGACTTTATCTGCGGGCACCTCGAGCTCGAAGGCATACCATGGCTCCAACAGCACGCATTCCGAACGCTCGCGCGCCTCCATGAGCGCTTGTCTAATGGCCCTATACGTCGCCTGCCTAAAGTCGCCGCCCTCTGTGTGCTTGAGGTGTGCCCGCCCGCCCAACAGCGTAATGCGCACATCGGTGAGCGGGAAGCCCGCCAAAACGCCCACATGCTCGCGTTCCTGTGCATTGCCCAAAATGAGACGCTGCCAGTTGCGGTCGAGCTCGTCGAGCGGACAAACGCTGCCAAACGAAACGCCCGACCCGCGCTCCGTCGGCTCCAGCAACACGTGCGCCTCGGCGTAGTGGCGCAGCGGCTCGAAGTGGCCAACACCTGTGGAAGGAGCCGCAAGCGTTTCCTTGTAGAGAACCCCGCCGAGCTCGAAATCCACCTCGATGCCATGCCGCCGGAGCAGCTCGTCGCGAACGACGTCCTGCTGCATGGCACCCATCAGCTGGACCCTCAGCTCCTGCAGGCGCTCGTCCCAACGGACCCCGAGCAGCGGATCTTCGCCCGCAAGCTCGTCGAGCAGGCGGTGCACCGTGCGCACGTCATTCTCTCCTACCAAGACGCGATACGAAAGCACCGGCGCAAGCGTTGGCTCGTTGGCCACGGGCTCATCCCCCAAGGCATCGCCCGGTAACGCCTTGGCCAGCCCCATTGCGGCGCAAACCTGGCCCGCCGGCACGCTGCCCACCACCTCAAAGCGTTCGCCCACGTACAGGCGCAGCTGATCGGCCTTCGCCCTCCAAGCAACGCCGCCGCGCCGCGCGCAGGTAAGCTGCTCCTTGGCGCGCAGCTCTCCACCCGTCACCTTAATCCACGCCAGGCGTTCGCCCTTCGCGCCGCGTCCGATTTTATATACACGGGCCGAGAACCCCTCGGGCCACGCACGCTCCCGAGCAAGCAGGGCCAAGAGGTCCATGAGCTCGGCCACGCCTTCGTCGCGCCGAGCCGAGCCAAACAGGCAGGGAAACGCCTTGCAATCCAAAACCAGGCTCCGCAACGTTAACGGCGCGAGCTCGCCCGTCTCGAGCAGCTCGTCGAGCGCGGCCTCGTCGGTAAGCGCCAACGCCTCCTCGTCCGCCGCGTCGGCGCATCGCTCGTCGAGCCTCGCATGCAGCCCCTCAAGGAGCTCCTCGCGGGAGGGCGCGTCCAAATCGCACTTGTTCACGAACACGACCGTTGGAACATGATGCGCGCGCAGCAAACGCCACATGGTTTTGGTGTGTCCGCGCACACCCTCATTGGCGGCAACCACCAGCACGGCCGCATCGAGAGCCGCAACCGCACGTTCCGCCTCGGCACAAAAGTCCACATGGCCCGGAGCGTCCACCAGCATAAGCAGCGCTCCCGCGTGCTCGAGCCTGGCCTGGGTGGAGAATATGGTAATGCCGCGCCGACGTTCTATTTCGTCCACGTCCATATGGGAATCGCCATGATCGACACGCCCCATCGAGCGAATGGCGCCCGCGCGGTAGAGCATCGCCTCCGCGAGCGACGTCTTGCCTGCGTCAACGTGGGCCAGCAGGCCTACAACCAGCTGCTTCATCGGCACTCCTTGCGCTCGCTGCTCCCACTCACTCCCACTCAAGACCCTTGGCACGCGTCGCGGCACGCGATTCCTCGAGCGACATGGGACGCCCGAAATAATAGCCCTGAGCCATTTCGCATCCTATGCTGCGCAGCAGCTCCATGTGCTCCTCGCGCTCAACGCCCTCCTGCAGGGTCTCCACGCCCATCCCGTGCGCCATGCGCACGACGTTTTCAATAAGGACGCCCGCGCGCGAATGCTCGTCGTAGGTTCGAAGGAACTCGAGGTCGAGCTTGAGCACCTCGAACTCGTAGTCCAGCAAGCTGTTGAGGGCAGAGTAACCACTGCCAAAGTCGTCGACCCACACCCTATAGCCAGCGTCTCTAAACATTTGGATTGCGTCGAGCAAATAGAGGGCGTTCTCGTTGAGGGTGCTCTCGGTGATTTCGATGTCGATCATGCCTGCCTCAACGCCGAACTCGGCGCGACACTCCTCGGTAATACGGAACACGTCGCACAACTCGAAGTCGAGCCGCGAGAGGTTTACGGAAACGGGGACGACGGGCTCGCCCGCCGCCTTGAGCCGGCTAATGTCTTCGAACACCTTGCGCAGCATGTAGCAATCCATCTTGTGGATCATGCGATATTCCTCGAGCGTGCCCACGAAGCGCGACGGCGGCATGTAGCCCATCACGGGGTCGTCCCAGCGCGCAAGCGCCTCGTAGCCGCAAATCTTGCCCGTGGAAACGCGCACGATGGGCTGGTAGAACACCTTAAAATAGTTATTCTCTACTGCGGTGTCCACATTATTGATTACATACTGCTGCAAGCGCAGGCTCTCGTAAAGGTTAATGTCGAACACACCGTATACGCGGTCGTAGCGACGCTTGATGGTATTGCACGCAAGTCGAGCGTGGTCGCACGCCGTCCCCACCTCTTTGCATCCGGCGTCTCGCAGATAAATGCCCGCCTTGAGCTCTATGCGCGTGTCGTCGTGGGCACCGAGCATAACGTTGTGCACATGAGTCACGTGCTCGATCATGGTGCTTACGCTCATCGGCGCACACACTGCGAAGTGGTCGTTCGAGAAGCGCGCCACGTACGCATCTGCGAACTCGTCGTGCAGGGTGTAGGCAAGCTGACACAAAAGGTCGTCACCCGCCTGGTAGCCATATTCCTCGTTAAACACCTTGAAGTGCAGAATATTGAAATGTGCGAATACCAGCTCTTTGGGGCATTCGTCGGAATCGAGCAGCTCCTGCACGTCCTCGTAAAACGACTTCATACTCGCAAGGCCGGTAAGACGATCGAAGCCCTGCATGGACGAGAGTACCTGCGACTCGGCGAGACTGTTGCGGTGCCGGTTGTAGTACTCGTCCTTGTTGACGTCCACGATGTACACGTAAAAGTACTTTTTGCCATCGGCACCATGCAGGAGATGGCCAAAGTCCTCGACGTAGCGCGTCTCCCCCTGTTTGGTGATAATGCGGTAGCGAACGTAGTCGTGCCGCTTTTCGATGCCAAACGTTTGAGCGTTGATGTCGTTTTGAATTTTGGCGTAGTCCTCGGGATGGACCATGCCCTGAAAGCTGTTGTTGCAGAGCGCACGGAAATCGTCAATTGAGTCGCATCCGTACAAATCGACCACGTTTTGATCGGCGAAACAAATGGTTAGGTCACCCTCTGCCTCGTACACAAAAATGCCTCCCGGCAACCCGGAGGGAATTTCGTTTTTGATTTCCATGCTGGCCCCCTTGTTTGCGTTTGCAACATTATAAATAAAACGTGTGGGGCGGCACAGCCCTTAAATAACGATGCCGTTGCAGTGATCGATTTCATGCTGAATTGCCTGCGCCACACGGCCCGCGTATCGCTCCACGTGCGACGCGCCATGTGCGTCCTCGTAGGCAACCTCAATGCTGCGAAACCGCGTGGCGGGGCGCACGCCCTCAAGCGAGAGACACCCCTCCTCCGTTTCGTACGGCCCATCCGCTCGCACGATGCGTGGGTTGAGCATTGCCACAATGCGTTCGCTTTTGTCCATTACTGCAATAATGCGCTTGCGCTGCCCAATCATGTTCGCGGCCATCCCCACGCAGGTTGATCGATGTGCCTCGAGCGTATCGATTAAATCCTGCACCACGTTACCGTCGGCTGGCGTTGCCTCGGAACTCGGTTGCCGCAGGAAGAACCTCTGCGTCGTAATGTTTCGTATCATCGTGCCACCTTTCTTGTTCGTGCGTGCGTCGTAGGGCCGGTTCCTGTAGACACGCGCCGAGGGGCACCAGCCCTTCGCTGCGCTCGCCTCTGTGGCTCGCTCGCCCTCGGCACGCTCGCGCTTGCGGAACGTTCGCCTTTGCTGCACACCCGCCCCTTCGGGTCGCCCGGCCTTGCGGAGTATTCGCCCCGGCACGACGCCCCGGCACGCCCATCTCCCGATACCCATCTCAAAACTCAAACTCGGAATTGGACGTGGTATGAATGGAGCCATCGCTCATAACGAGTAGGCCTTGGAGCTCGGGTTTCGCGTCCAGCCACCGCAAGGCCTTCTCTGCGCCCCATATGAAGAGGGGCTTGGTGTAGCCGTCTCCGTCAATCGACCTCTGCGAATAAATCGTCGCCGATACCACATCGGTTTGCACAGGGTATCCCGTTCGCGGATCGAGAATGTGCCAATACCTACGGCCATCGTGCTCGAATGAGCGCTCGTAAAGGCCGCTCGTCACCACCGACCCACCCGACGTTCGGACCTTTGCCACTACAGATGATCCGCCCTCGTCGCTGGGATCGCGCACGCCCACGTTCCACGGCCGACCATCCGCTTTGTTGCCAAGCACTACAACGTTTCCGCCAAGGTTTACTGAGGCGCTCGTCACACCCCGCTCCCTGAAGAGGTTAACGACTGCGTCGGCGATGTAACCCTTTGCGATGCCGCCCAAGTCGATGCGCGCCTTCGGGTCGAGCAGCTTCACCGATGTGCCCTCCACCTGCACGTTGCGCCATCCCACATGCGGGAGTGCCTCGGCAATAGCGTGCTCACTTGGCACGACACCCTCCGTAAAGTCCCACAGCTCGCTTACGGCACCAATGGTTATATCGAACAAGCCGTCCGATTCCTCGCAATACCTCAGCGCGGCTTGAACGAGTTCGGCAGTGTACGCGTCGACCTCTACGGCCGTACCTCTTGCAGCGTTGATGCGGCCCACGTCCGACGTAGGAATTGTACGAGACAAAAGCTTTTCGAAACGCTCGCACAGCGCACAGGCCTCGTCGAGGGTGTTTTGCGACAGCACGCCAGCGATGGTGCACACGGTATCGAAGCAAAACAGCGTTGTGGAACGCTGTTCGGACTTCGCGGCGCATCCCGCGAACGGAATGCAGCACAGCGCTGCCGCCGCACGGAGAGCTTCTCTGCGAGTGAGCAACGGCACCTCCCTCCCATGACGTGCTTCGAAACTGCATCGAACAACCGGCCCGTCGCGTGCCCAGCCTGTTCGGCCGACCTGTCTAGCGTCTGGCCCGCCCGGCCGAATCGTCGCATGCCTTGCAAGTCGCGACCGACCTGTCAAACGTATCGCCCGCCCGGCCGGCCTGCCGTGCGCCTTGCAAGTCGCGGCTGACCGTCCGCATAAGTTTAACCTAGGCGCGCCTTAAAAACTATGCTAGGAAATCGCCTACGACCCCATGGCGGAACGGCCCAGCCTTACGCGGGACAACCGTTGTTCAGGCGAGACCTCTCCGCCATGGAGACCCTGCACGAGCGCGGAACCAGCCTTACGCGGGACAACCGTGATTCAGGCGAGACGGCCAGATCCTAGGTGAGACGGACCGGACCTCTTGCCGCGCATAAGTGGTACAACGCCTCAGGGGCGAATTTGCCAATAGCGCCCAGAGATGCTTCACGGCCGACACGTTCATTCGCGCGGGTCCGTGATTCCTTAAGGATTCTCCCTCGCAGCCCCTACATGCCCCTCCGAAGCGAAACCGGACGGAAAGTCGACCCCTGCAAACCGCCGCCGACCAATCGGTCGAAATGTCGACCTCCGCAACGAATGGGTGCCGTTTGGTCCGTTTTGCCCACGGTTTTGTCCGCCAAATGTCCCGGCTGGCACCCATCTTCACTAATGGGTGCCAAAAGGCCATTTTCGGCCCGGTTCCGCTGCAAATGTGGCCCAAACGACACCCATAACCAACAATGGGTGCCAAAAGTGCCATATAGCAGCAAAAAACACGGCAAAAGTGGCCCAAACGACACCCATTCGTTGCACAGGTCGATATTCCGTACGACTCCATCGGGGCGTCCCCGAGGCGGAGTCACCATCGACCCTCGCGGCAGGTGGGCCAGGGTGGGGATCGAGCGTCTGGCGATCGGCTGAGCACTATGAAGCATCTTGGGGAGCATATTCGGGGTTTTGGGTAGTTTTTTCGGCTCCGAAAATACGGGGTCGCACAAACGGGCCCTCTGACCTGCACCGATTTTGCGGGTGCCGAAATCCCGCGGTGGGCGAAGTCGCCTCGAAAACTACCCAAAACCCCGCTTTCGTGCGTTTTTGCCCCCCTCGGCGTGCACGTTTTTTTTCGGGGCCCTTACTCGCGTCCCACAGGCGGCACGGCGAGCCGGCGGCAAGGACGTCTCGCAACGGAATCGTACGGAGAATTGACCTGCGCAAATCGTCGCAGTATGGAATCGTACGGGATATCGGTCTGTGCAAATCGGCGGGGCCGAATCTGCCGAAATCCCAACCTGTGCAACGCCTTCAGTCCTTCAGTTCCGTCTCGACACCACACCAAACCAGCAAACTTGTCATCTCGAAAGAGCCGATACGCAATCGCTACACATGCTTTCCGCGCGAAAGGCCGTATACTTGCACGTGACGGTATTAGCGACAAGTACGAGAGGCCTTAGTGCATGAGCGCATTTCGCAACAACTTGAGTACCATCGTTGCAGGAGGCATCGTAATCGGTATATTTGTTGTAGTCGTCGCACTACTTAGCCCGTCGCAAGATGCCGATGGCTCGACCCTGAACGCGATTGTCCACGACGGCGACGGCAGAGAAAAGGTGTTGGCGCTGGGTACAAACACAACGTTTACTGTAACGACAAACCTCGGTACGAACGTTGTAATCATTGAGGGCGGAGCAGCACGCATCGCAAGCGCCGATTGCCCCAACCAAAGCTGTGTACACCAAAAGCCGATTTCGAAACCCGGCGAACAGCTCATTTGTCTCCCCCATCATTTATGGGTTGAGGTCGTGGCGGGAAAGAGCTCCAGCGGCGCAAAACTCGACGAGAGCGCCGTAACCTGGGACGACACGCACGGCAACGCCAACACGGGATCCGGGGCAGGGACAAGCACGGAGCCCGGCGGCACGACAAGCAAGGGGTCCGGCGCAGA
This sequence comes from Atopobiaceae bacterium, assembly GCA_017510785.1. Lineage (GTDB taxonomy): Bacteria > Actinomycetota > Coriobacteriia > Coriobacteriales > Atopobiaceae > RUG440. The sequence continues at coordinate 10,234 of JAFWMH010000072.1, forward strand.
GGCAAGCGCAGAGGCCGAAGCGGCGTCCGCCGAAAGCCCCATTTCCCGTTACGATTCGAACGAAATAGACGCAATCTCAAACACAGCACCCAATTCCGACCATGCGTACGAAACCTCCAAAAATGTGGCCAACCCGGACGACGTGGACGTGATCTCGCGATGAGAGACGCGGCGCGATGGACACGCGTAGGCACGCTCGCAGCATTCGCACTGCTTTTAGGCTATGTTGAAACATTCGTCCCCATTCCCATCCCTGGCGTAAAGCTCGGTCTCGCAAATGTGGCAGTTCTGGCCGAACTAGGCCTTGGCGATATTTCGGGGGCTGCGTGTATTGCATGCATCAAAGTACTTGCCTCAGGTTTTCTCTTTGGCTCGCCCCTTACGATGGCTTACTCTGCGGCAGGAACGGCGCTCGCATTCGCCGGCATGGCGCCCCTCTCCCGTTTGCGCACCATGCGTTTGTGGATGCTATCGATAGTGGGAGCCATATTGCACGAAATTGGCCAGCTTGTTGTAGCCCAGGCCATCCTCCAAACGAACGCCGTATGGTACACGCTACCAATACTCATGACAGCCGGGTGCATAACAGGGGCACTTTGCGGGTTCCTTGCAGAATCGTTGCGCGACTCATTGCCCACCGAAGAAGAGTTTTTGTCTGTTGAGGTAAACGTTGCGCGACTCGAACCAAGGACACCTCGTCACCGCACGTTGATTCTGTTCGTCTGTTTGCTGACGTTTGCCATCGTGGTACTGCATCTCACGAGCCTTACGGCACTTGCGGCATGCACGTTACTCGCTCTAATTCCATGCTTGATATCGGGCGCTAGCATACGGTCGATTCTACGAATACTCCCCCTGTTGGCGAGCGTGTTTTTGCTCACCTTCGCGTTGCAATTCTTCGCCATTTCGGCCGATGTTTCCTTCGCAATGCAGGAAGCTGGCCGCTCCACGTTGCGTCTCGCTTCACTCGCGTTATCAAGCGAGGCTTTCGCCAAACTCATGGACACCAACGAACTCACGGGCACCCTAGCTTGGCTGCTTTTGCCCCTTTCGCGAATCGGGGCACGTACGCAAGGATTCGTGCTCGCCTTCGACGTGGCAATCCGCCTCGTGCCGGTACTATCGGAAACAGTACAGAAAGAACGTCTCGGTTTGGGACGCCTCGGTTTGCGCACGCTGCGCCAACGCTTGCCGAACCTCGTGCATGAAGTATGCTTGCGCGCCGCTCAGCTCAACTAGTAGAGCGTTTCATTGACAACCAAACCGATGACGCGTTTCAGACAGAATGCCGTCGGGGGGCGGCGCATGCGACCCGACGGTCAATGCGGTCCCAGGCGACGCGCGAAACCGCGTCCCCTCGAGGCGCCACCCCCGATTCGCTTGCCCGCACGTGCCCCCGGTCCCACCGCGCACGGAGCGCCGCCCCGCCAAACGCATTTCGCCACATGGTGGCCGCCCGGTCCCACTGCGCACGGGGCCGTCCGCGCGAACTACCCAACAGGTATGTGTTTTCGAACCATCGGCCGCATCCAACTGGGCTTTTGTCAAATTGGTTTAGATACTATTTGCCTGTTGGGTAGTTTTGGGTTGCTTACAGCTTCCACGCGGCGCCCAGAAGTGGCTGTGCGGGGGACTTTGCGCCCGGCCACGTCGGCGCGGCGGCCGTGCGAGGTCACTATAATGGGTGCCGTTTAGGACACTTCGCAGGCAAAGCTGCACCGAAAATGGCACATTTGGCACCCAACGTTAGGGATGGGTGCCTGCGGGCGCTTCGCGTGTCGGACCCAAAGTAGCACATTTTCACCTAGTGCCGGTAACGGCACCATTCGCGCCACCCGCACCGCGTGTCATGCGCACTGCTTACCGTCCCGCAAAAAGGTCGAAGCGGGAAGTAGTCCGGCGGAACCGCCATGCGTAGTTCCGTCGGAACGAGGGCTATAAGAGCTGCCGCCCTCCGCGATACATACGGGGCATTTGGCTCTTCTGTGCATGGCAGGCCATGCACTAATCGTTCGTGCCGCCGGTCCCATCCGCCTAGACAGTGCCGTACGCGCCGCTCGAGGAACCCGAGCCGCCCACGGAACCAGTGCCCGCGCCGTACGCGTCGCTCGTGCCGTACACGTCGCTCGTGCCGTACGCGTCGCTCGTGCTGTACGTGCCGCTTGTGTTGTCCGAGGAGCCGTCCGCATAGCCTGTGCCGTCCGCGTAGCCCGAGCCGCCCGATCCACTCGCAGAACCCGTACTCGTGCCGTCCGCGTAGCCCGAGCCGCCCGAGGAGCTCGCGCCCGATCCATCCGCGCCACCTTCATCGTCCGCATCGCTCGACGACCGCGAGGACTTCGACGCAGCGCCTCCCGTGCTGCCGGCATCGCTCGTTCCGCCATCACTCGACGAATCGTTAGCGGTTGAGCTGGAGCGTCCCGACGCCTTCGCATTACGCTTCTTAGGAATGGCGTTAAGGTCCACCGTAAGCGTGCCAGATTTTACGTCGTAGTCGCTGCCGAGAACTTCCGTGCAAAAGTCCGCCGCCCACTCAGGCGTCAGAGTGGAATTATCGGTATTCGGATTCATCTCGGTATCAATCTTGTTCGTTGCAGCCAACTCGTCGGTCCAATCTTTGAGCAAGTACGTTGTCATGTCTTCATGTTCACCAAGATGCGTTACAACAACCTTAAGCTTTGCCGATTCGATGGTGCACGTCCCATCATTTGTCTTTCGCAGCGTAAGCTCTGGAACGCCGCCCAGAAGGCTCATGTTGTCGGGCGACGTACTAATGAAGTTGCCCGTCGACCAATAACATGGCACAAGATTGCCCTTTTCGCCCTCAAGGACTTCCACCGGCTGCATCACGTGCGGATGGTTGCCAATAATAACGTCGGCCCCCTCCTCCACAAAAAGGTCCGCCCACGCCCTCTGCTCCTCGTTTGGCGTCGTTTCGTATTCCACGCCCCAATGAGGAAACACAACGATCATGTCGGCCTTCTGCCTCGCCGCTGCCATAGTCGAGTGAATGTGCTGCTCCTCAAGTATTGAAACCACGCCGCGAGGATCCGCAATGCCGTTAAGGTCAAACGTGTAATTCAGTAAGGCAACAGTGAAATCACCCTTGGTGAAGAAATACACGTCTTCCACCGAGTCCGTAGTACTCTCGGGATCAACCGCACCTATAACGTGGACATTAGGATGCTTCGTCTCCCAAAACTGCATCTCGCTTGAAAGGCCCTCATAGCCTGCGTCCATCGCATGATTTGTCGCCCTAAGAATCACGTTGAAGCCAGCCTTCGCCTCCGCGTCGCCCATTTCTTGCGGACCGTTAAACATGGGATAACTGCCATATCCGTCGGGCGCATCTCCTCCAATTTCGGGACCTCCCAAAGGTGTTTCTTGGTTAACAACCGCGATATCTTTGTCTTTTAGCTCCTTTAAAAAGTGGGCAAACACATGGTCGTAATTGCGCGTACCATCCGAAAGCAAACCACTCTGGCGCACCTGATAATGGAACAAAATATCGCCAACCATAAGCAAATTGATATCGGTATAGCTCTTCTTGTCCTGCACCGCCTGCTTCGCATCAGCCGCACCACTCGTATTGCTCGGGGTTTCTTGCGTGCCCCTGCACGACCGCAACACGAATGTGCCAAGCACGCCAACAAACACGATGCTAAAAGCCGCGACCATTACGAAGACGAGGGAGCGGCGATGCGCGAGAATCGACGCATAGTTGCGAGGAGTACCCCGACGCGTATTAGAGAAAAGCTGTTGTTGCTGGCTCCGCTCGCCACGTGCACGACGTCCCTCGGCTGCACGCCTACCTTGCGAACGACGCCTCCCCTCGGCAGCGCGGTTATTTCCTGCGGGACGTCTATCCTGCGCGGGACGCTTCTTTCCCGCGGGGCGCCTGCCATCCGTCTGGCGTCCGCCATCCGCGGGGCGCCGACCAGTCGCGGGGCGCCGGCTATCCGCGGAGCGCCTGCCATCCGCGGGACGCTTGCCGTCACTTGAACGTTTGCCCTCCGACGGCCGCCTGCCATCCGCGGAGCGTTTCTTCCCTGAAGGGCGTCCGCTGCCCGCAGGACGTTCGCTCTCCGCCGGGCGCTTGCCGTCGCTTTGGCTCCCGCCACCCGCGGGGCGCCTCTTTCCCGAAGGCCGTCCGCTGCCCGCCGGGCGCCTACCGTCACCGGGGCGTCCGCCCTGCTGTTGACGGTTGCCCCCCGCAGGCCGCGAGCCCCCCGCAGGCCGCCTTCCGGCCGACGGGCGCGCGCCCTCTGCGGGACGCCCGCCTTGGGAAGCTTTTGCATTTTGCGAAGACTGCGCATCGCCGCGCGAGTTCTTGCGGCGTTCACTCGGTTGCGATTGAGCAGAAATCTGCTCCTGCTGTTGCTTGCGCGGACGTTCTTCATTCGTTGTCATGGACTCTCCCGCTTTGCTCTCCTGGGTAGCATGTACGATAATACCCCGTATTCCCAACGGAGAGTACACCCATCACGAAGAAGATAGGAGCGACAAGGTAGGAACGGCACTTGGGGCGGCACTTGGGGCGGCACTTCCAAGGAGTTTCTCTCGCACAAAGCAACCTCCTTGGAAGTGCATGAGGAGCGACCTACCGCGCGCTCCCAAAGCGGACGATGCAAAACTGCGCGCCAAGCAAAACGAACAGCACGACCATCACGGCGAGGTACGACCATACCGCACCGTTAAAGCCCACCATGCGCACGAGCGCGACCGAGGCAATTGCCACAAAAACAAAAGCGGCAAGGTACAGCACCGTGGCCGCCGCCTGCTTGCGAAGCACGGTAATTATCTGATACAAAAAGTCGATGGCAGCCGAAAGCCCGCCAGCAATTATCATGAGATACTGCGCCACGCGATACGGCTCGAAATCCACGCCATACATGAGGCCGTTGAGCCACACGCCAATCGCCCCGAACACGAAGAGCATAACGAGCGTAACTACCACACTCACCGCCAACATCGCGAGCACAATAATATCGAACCGGGCACGCTTTGAACGATCGGCCCACACGGTAGCAATGCGCACAAGCTGCGGCTTGTACACGAAGCCCACGATCATGAGGATGGATTGCGCCGGGAAGTAGATGGCATTAAAGTACACCTGATTCTCGTATGGCAGCACACCTTCCATCGCAAACTTTGGCATCGTCTCGATGAGCGCGAAGAGGAACTGCGCGGCGAACGCGGGGAAGCACTCCACGAACAGCTCGACTATTTCCACCTTGTCGACGCCGCGGGACTTCGGCGTTTCAAGCAACGCGAGCGGCAACGTGAGCAACACAAACGACGCCAGGGCCGCCACCGCCATGCCGATGCAGGCGAATACGAGATTATGCGTCACGAAGAGAAGCACCGTGAACACCGCAACACCCAGAATCGCCCGCACCGCCTGCGACACACCCGAAAGATACAGCTTGTCCATTTGTTGCAAGCGCGCCTCGTACGTATCGGCAAGCGCGTCCACGGCGCGGAAGCCAAACGCACCCCACGTGATCATAGTCATGGTGTGATCGTATTTTCGAACGGCGCACCACACAAGACAAATGAGCAGCATGGCGGCCACAGTAACGAGGCGTTGGACCTGATACGATGCGAACGAGTCCGCCTCATCGATATCGGATACCTGATACGTTCTTACGCCATAGTTGCCCACGTACAACATGAGCGTGGCCGTGGTGAACGCCATGGAGAACATGCCCGCCTGCTCGGCGCCCGCCAGTTGCGTGGCAACAATCGAGAGTACCGGGAAGAGCGCCCCCCACGCGCCAAGACCTAAGGTATTGAGCAGATAATCGCGCGTGGTTTGGTTCGCCTCGTACTCGGAAGCGCCGCTCGAGAACGATCGCTTGTCGGCAACGTCGAGCAGGCGGTCCCACCAGCGATTGACGACCTGCACGATTCGCGGCGGCTGCGGCTCGCGCCTTTGCTTGCGCTCCCTGCGCCGACGACGAGTTTGCAGCAGCCGCTCCTCACGCTCCGTGCGCCTGCGACGCCTTTCTCTTGTTTTGGCCATTTACAGCGAAGGACTACAGCAAACGCAGCGAAACGTCACGCAGCTGGCGACCGTCCACGGCAGAAGGCGCGCTGCTCATGAGGTCGTTGCCGTTGCTCGTCTTGGGGAAGGCCATCACCTCGCGAATGGAGTCGCAGCCAGCGAGCAGCATGCACACACGGTCGAGACCAAGCGCGAAGCCACCCATGGGAGGCGCACCGTACTCGAGCGCATCCATGAAGAAGCCGAACTGCGCGCGGGCGCTCTCCTCGGTAAAGCCCAGGAGCTTGAGAATGCGCATTTGAAGCTTAGCGTCGTGAACACGCATGCCACCGCCGCCCGCCTCGTAACCGTCCATCACGAAGTCGTACGTGTGCGACCCAACGCTGAGCGGGTCGGACTCAAGACGGTCGATGTCCTCTTCGAAGGGTTGCGTAAAGGGCTGGTGCTCGGCCGCATACGCCTTGCGATCGGCATCCCAGTGCACGAGCGGGAAGTCCACAACCCACAGGAAGTCGTGACCCTCGAGCGGAAGCTCCATGGCCTGCGCCATATGGTTGCGCATGCCACCCAAAATCTCGCACGAGAGCTGCCAAGGACCGGCAGCAAACATCACGAGGTCGCCCGGCTCCACGTTGCACTCGGCCTTGAGGCCCTCCATCTCCTCGTCGGAGAAGAACTTCACGATGGGACTGTTCACGGATCCGTCCTCGCGGAAGGCAATCCACGCGAGACCCTTGGCGCCAAAGGTCGCGGCCACGTTGGCCAGCTTGTCGATTTGGCTGCGCGGCCAGGTGCCGGCGCCCTTTGCGTTGATGCACTTCACGACCTGGCCTTCGCTGTTGGCCGCCGTCGCAAAAATCTTGAACTTGGAGTTGGCGAACAAGCCGGTTACGTCGTGCAGCTCCATGCCAAAGCGGGTGTCGGGCTTGTCGGTACCATAGGTGTTCATGGCATCGACGTACGGGAGGCGACGCAGCGGCGTGGGCATATCGACGCCCACGGCAGCGAACGCGTCGTGCAGCACGTCCTCGAGCGCGCCCATAACGTCGTCCTGCTCAACGAAGCTCATCTCGACGTCTACCTGGGTAAACTCGGGCTGGCGGTCGGCGCGCAGGTCCTCGTCGCGGAAGCACTTTGCTACCTGATAATACCGCTCGACGCCACTCACCATAAGCAACTGCTTGAGCAGCTGGGGCGACTGCGGAAGTGCATAGAAGTTGCCGGGCTGCAAACGGCTCGGCACGATGAAGTCGCGCGCACCCTCGGGCGTGGACTTGAAGAGCGCCGGCGTTTCGACTTCCGTAAAGGCACGCTTGTGAAGCGCCTCGCGAATGGCGAACGAGAAGTCGGAGCGCAAACGAATGTTGTTCATCATGGTAGGACGGCGAAGGTCAAGGTAACGATACCGCAGGCGCACGTCCTCGGCCACCTCGATGCGATCCTCGATTTGGAACGCGGGCGTCTTGGCACGATTGAGCACCTCGATGCTCGAGACAAGCACCTCTACCTCACCAGTCGCGAGCCGCTCGTTCTCCATACCCTCGGGACGGCGCCGTACGACGCCCACAACCTTGATGGGCCACTCCGAACGTACCGTCTCGGCAGTGTGGAACGCCGTGCCACCGGAGTTGTCGGGGTCGAACGAAATCTGCGTTACGCCCTCGCGGTCGCGCAGGTCAATAAAGATGAGGCCACCGTGGTCGCGGCGATGCCACACCCAACCCGTAAGTGTGACCTCCTCGCCGATGTTTTCTACGCTCAGCTCATTGCACGTATGGGTGTGCATGGAGTGGGTGTTCATAAGGACTCCTCTCGTCGATCGTCGCCCCGTGTCGGTACGGGCGATGCGCCAGCAAACGGCCGCGAGACGTAAACGGCGACTCGCAGCGCAAGTACCGTATTGTACTACGAAATTGGGCGGGTGTCATTGCGGGAGGAGCCACGCAGGAGTCGCGAATGGATGCCGGCGCCATTGGGCTCTCCATCTACGAAGGACCCGACTACACGTCGGGGCCAATGGCCATGGGCCATCCCCCATCGCCGCATCTCATACCTCTCATACCTGAAGAATGGATGATACGCACTTCGGGTACATACCGAATGCATTCTCTTGCGGTATCCTAGTACGCCCAAGCGCTCGCCGTAGCAGGGAGGTGCCATGCCGAAACACGCAAAGCCCGAGCCTGACCATCGCCCAAAGGAGCTGCTCGCACCTAACGAAGTAGCCGCCGTCCACCACGACCAGCCAGTCTACGTAAACGACGTCCCATCGCCGTATCTTACGCAACGTCAAGCGGCCGAAAGCGTCGACAAAACACGTCGCCGCCACCGCGTGATAACCAGCGTACTCGTTATGCTCCTCCTTTCGTCTATGGCGGCCGGCATCGCATGGTTTGCTTGGGATACGCTCAAGCCGGCACCAAAGGCAGACGTCCCCCATTTCAACACCGCACCCATCGAACGCAAGGAGTTTATCAACTCGGTGGACGTCACCACCATCGTACACCCCATCGACGAACGCGCAGTCTCCTCCGAAATCACGGGCACGATTGCCGAGATGATGGTGGAAGAGGGAATGTTTGTGGACATAGGCACCGAGCTGTACAGGCTCGATAACCCAACCATAACCGAGACCTTCGACAACGCCCAAAAGGCGCTAGACGCAGCCGTGCAGGACGTAGAGAAAAAGACGCAGGCGCTCGAGGCAGCAAAGAAGGCGCTCGAAGACCTGCAGAATCGCAACACCGGCAACACCAGCAACACCAGCACGAATCGAACCAGGACCGGAACCAATTCCGATGGCAGGACCACAAACGATAACGGCAGCTCAAGCAGTACGACCGACGCAACTACCAACATCGCGCGGGGAACGAAGCCCCATTTCGTGCAAGCCGGACTCACGCTATACGCAAACGAGTTGGATGACGACTCCGCGTATGGCAACGACGGCTATGGCGCAACTAGCAGCAACAGCAACAGCTACAGCAACAATAGCAACTCGAGTACGACGAGCTCCACAAGCTCATCGAGCGCCACCAGCCCGACGATTACCTCGACCGCTGCGGCGGAGGCACGCATCCAAGCGGCGCAAAAGGACCTCGACGCCGCCAACGAACGCCTTGGGCCGATTCAAGAGACGTTCGATCGCGCGCAGGCCCAGCTCGACCACCTCATCGTACGTGCGCCCATCGCCGGCACCCTGCACGACATAAACGGTCGAATTGGCATCGACTCGGCAGTCTCTGGCGCCGAGCGGCTGTGCACCGTCACTGACTATTCGGCCTACATTCTGCGCGAGCAGGTGCCGCCCGAGCGCACCGAGCAAGTGCACGAAGGCCTCGAAGCACGTTTGACCTTCCCCGGCATTCCCGATTTGTTTATTGCGTCCTCTGTGACGTCGGTAGAAGACGCAGAGAATGGCATGCGCATAGCAAGCATTGTGCTGGAACACCCCGACGAACGTGTTGCCGCCGACATGACGTGCAACGCGTCCATCATCGTGCAGTGCATACCCGATGCGTTGGTCATACCCATTGAGGCGTTGCGCACCAACGAAGATGGCTCCAGCCACGTAACCGTGCTCCTCGACCCCACGCGCGGAATATGCGCCGACGTAAACGTGAACGTCATTGCCACAAGTGCATTCGAGGCCGTCATCGAAGCTGACAGCATCCAGGTAGGGACTTCGGTGGTCGTTTAACACATCAACGGCATCAAAGCATCAACGGCATCAAAAACGCCCGGGGCCGCGGCGGTGCGCCGAGGCTCCGGGCGATTGCTCTCGCAAGCGCTTTAATAGTAATCGTCGTATCCGTAGCCGTAATCGTATCCGTAGCCATCATAGCCATCGGAATACTGCTCGTCTTCCTCCGTCGCCTCGGACTCGTCGTCTTTCTTCTTGTCCTTATCATCCTTCGACGACTCCTCTTCGGAAGACTCTTCGGCCGGCTCCTCCGCAGGCGAGGCGCCGCTCAGGTTAACGACAAACTCCATGTTTTCGGCATTGTAGCCATCGCCGAGTGCCTCTTCGCAGCGCCTGTTCCACTCGTCAACCGTTATCCACGAGTCCATGCTGCTATAGCAAAGGTCGTCCGTGTAGTCCGAGAGCAAGTAGGTGCGGAAGTCCTCGGCCTGAGCCCTGTGCACAACCGTCGGCCTAAGCCGGGCACTTGTCACCTCGCACACGCCCTGGTCGTTTCGAGCAAGCTGTAGCTCCGCAAAGCCTCCGAGCGCGTTCGCATCCGACTGTCCGTTAATCAGGCAGCCCAAGGAATAGAAGCAAACCGTTTTATGTCCACCCGGCCCCTCAAGCACCTCAACCGGCTGCAGCACGCGAGGATGGTTGCCAAGAATAACATCAACGCCCTGCTCCGCATACGTGCGCGCGAACTCCTTCTGTTCGTCCACCACTTCGCTGTTGTTCTCTTCGCCCCAATGCGGACAAGCGATTATCATCTCCGCACCCAATTCGCGCGCACGAGTTACGTCGGCTGCGATTTTTTCGGGCGTAAGGAGCGACACCATGCCCTTGGAGTTCTCCTCGATGTTTGATGTGTGGTTAAGAATCGCGATTTTGAAGCCGTCCTTCTCGAATATGTACACATTCGAAACATAGTTGGCGAGCGTTGGGTTGCTTTCGGGCTGTTCGTCGGCAATACCAAGCACCGGGAGATTCTTGAGGTTGTCTTCCCACCACACGAGCTCGTTGTGAATGCCTTCGGCCCCGGTATCGAGCGTGTGATCATTCGCGCGCAGCACCACGTTGAAGCCGGCCTTTTCCTCCGCACGGCCAAGGTCTTGCGGGGCATTGAGCGGGTGTTCTCCACCAAAGCCGTAACTTGCGCCCGCAATCGCTGGCTCCTGTGCCACAATCCGGACGTCGTACTCCCTCAGCTCGCCCATGATTTGCCGGAACAAGTGCTCGAACTCGTATGCACCCGACTCACGATGACCGCTCTCGGTTGCCACGCCATCGAGCACGACGTCACCCGACGCAAGCAGGCTCATCGAGGCAGGCTGCACCTCGACGGGCGCCGCTGCCTCCTCCTGCTCCACGGCAGGCGACTCCGACTCCAAGCCCGGAAGGTCGAAGGGGATTTTCTCGGCGTCGATGAATTGCTTGCCAAACAAGTACGACGCCCCGCCAATGATGCCGATAAGCACCAAGCCAATTAACACGCGCCACACGCGCCCCCAGCGTCGACGCCTCTTGTACGAATCGATGCCTTGCGCACGTGAGAAGCGATCGTTGCCGTCAACGTCACTCATGCGATACCCTTTCCGAAGGTCCTTAGCGTTCTCACTCCATAATACGATTATTTGCGTCAGAATGCGAAGTCAAACATCTTTTGCAAACCACTTTGAATATGAGTTATTCTAAATGCTCGTACGAACCTGCCGGACGTACGGCCCCACAGGACATACGACCCCACAGGTACCCACTTCAACACGGACGGAAGGCACGCAATGCGCTACCAAACGGCCATATTCGATTTGGACGGGACGCTGCTCAATACGCTCGACGACTTGCACGCCTCGACCAACCATGCACTACGGGCCCAAGGCTTTCCGCCGCGCAGTCGCGACGAGGTCCGCCAATTCGTGGGAAACGGCATATACAACCTCATTCGGCTCGCCGTGCCCGAGGGGTCGGACGCTCGGTGCATCGATGCAACCTACGACCTCTTTAACGAGCACTATGCTGCGCACCATCTGGACCAAACTGATCCCTACCCCGGCATAACAAGCGTCATCGATACCATCCGCTCGCGTGGGATGAGCTGCTGCGTAGTTTCGAACAAGGGCGACTACGCCGTACGCCCCCTCGTGGAGCACTTCTTCCCCGGCGTGTTCGACGTCGCCGTCGGCGAGCGCGAGGGCATCCGACGCAAGCCCGCGCCCGATACCGTACTGGCATGCATGGACAAGCTCCAGTCGCCGCCCGACCGCTGCGTGTACATAGGCGACTCCGAGGTGGACGTCGCCTGCGCCGCCAACGCCGGCATCGACTGCATCATCGTTACCTGGGGCTTTCGCGACGAGGACTTCCTGCGAACGCAAGGCGCGACGACGTTCGCCCACACCGCCGACGAGCTGGAGCGGCTCTTGTGCGCCTAAGGCGCGAGAGGCAAGGCGCAGAGCGGGTAAGGCGCACAAGGCGCAGGCGGGTAAGGCGCAAGCCGGGTAAGGCGCAAGCCGGGTAAGGCGCACAAGGCGCAGGCGGGTAAGGCGCAGGCGGGGCCGGACGCAAGAGGCCTTTTATCAAAGTTTGTAGTGTACAATTTCCTTGTCAAAAAAACGGCTTAGTGTACGATTCTGGCTCCGAATTGTACATTGAGCCGGAATTTCATCCATGAAATTGTACACACCAAAATTGGCTGAAAGACAAGCAGGCCGAGAGACCACGACGTGAAGAAAAGGAAGACCAAGAAAAGGAAGGCCGATTGAGAGGCCGCGAACGTAAAGAAAAGGCAAGCAGGCCGATCGAAAGGCCGCGCTTTTGTCTGCCGTCACTCAGCACCCGTCCCGGCACCGTCCTTCGGGCAAGCTGCCGCAAATATTCGCTGTGCAACTGCACCATTTCCGACCTCGGGTGTCGAAATGCCTCACTTGAACCGAACCATGTAGCGCGTTCCCGGTGAAGGTATCCCATTTTGCTGCCGCATGCGCTAAGATGTACGTATCGAGGTACGTTTTCAAACGATTGGAGTGGTCATGGGCAAAAAGGCACAGGAGGAACTCAAGATAAGCTACGCAGAGCTGGACGAGTATCTGCACATCAATCATTCGGTGTATATGCGCGTAGGCTCGAAGGTATACTACATTACTGACGCCAACGAAAACTATTGGCGCGCGCAGGACACATCGATTCGCAATCATAAGAATCACTTCGTGGACTGCAGCGATCTTGTTCCCACCCTTGGTGAGTTCCTTTCGCTGCGTTTCGCAAACGGCCACACCATTGAAGAGGTCTTCGACCAAGCGCACTTCTACGCCTCGATTAGCGGAGAAAAAGATAGGTAATCAATAGATAATTACCTTCACGCAGTAAAGCGCCCCCGCGACTTCTCTTTGCGGGGGCGCGTTTTTCGTGGTACGTGACCCTGACGCAATGAAGCATCGCGCGTGCCACGCCTTGCTTGGAGCGCTTTCGTGCGGCGGAGCCTCTCGGGGCAACTTCCCTTTTGGAGCGCTTTCGTGCGGCGGAGCCCCGTTTGGAGCGATCTCATAGAACGATGCTTTGACGAAGCAGCATTTCTCTCAATATGCTCCCCAAGATGCTTCATAACTTGCGCGATAACGAGAGCCCCGGGGTTTGCGCCCTGGCCAGGTTTGCCCCGCCCAATCTGCACCGCTCCGCCCCGCCCGTCAATGTCGAGGACGAGTCGCGAGTGTGCATTCTGCCGTATGCCTTTTGTGCATATGGGCGTCTACCTGCGATTTCTTTGATAAAAGCTTTTCGAGGGTCGTCCAAATGTACACTTTGGGTTGCTTTCAGTGCGCATTCTGCCGCATCACCTTCGTGCATATGGCCATCTACCTGCGCTTTTGTTCATCAAATATTTTCGTCGGTCGGCAGAATGTACACTTGGGCCGGGCGACCCACTCGGACGTCACCGTTCGGCCGGCGCCTCGCTCGAACGCGCCAGTTGGTAGACCGAGCCGCCTCGCTCGGACGCCCCCCGTTGGGCCGGGCAACTCACTCGGACGCCCCGTTGGGCCGGGCGCCTCGCTCGGACGCCCCCCGTTGGGCCGGGCGACCCACTCGGACGCTGGAACTCGACCGCACGGGCAATCCGCAGGCGACCAATCCCGCAGCTATGAAGCATCTTGGGGAGCATGTTTCTCGAAACGGCTCTCAGATAGAACACGGCCTCCCCACCCAAGCCCATCCAACGACTAGTCCACGTCCACCCGCACCAAAATATTAAAGACAATGTAATCACACGTTTTCGCAGTTCAAACGTTTTTTCGAAGTTAAGGAGCAGTACTTAACGTGAAAATGCTAAGCCGTACAACGCGGAAAAGGGCTTTCATGGCACAGTCTGTAAGGCTGCATCCAAATGAGGGCAGTGCAAGAGTGTTGCGACGCCTCGCGCTTGGTCTTGTCTGCCGACGTGAGATGCCAAACGTACCACTTTGTCCTCCTAAGAAGCCTTGCGACGCTTTCAGGTCTATTAAGTGCGAAAAAAGTTTGATTGTAATACTGATGAAGCGCTCTTGTCTGAGACAAAACCGCAGGTCAGAGCGTCGTACGAATCATTATATGTGTTCTTATATCAAACTTTTTTCGCACTTAATGTAACTTAACGAAGCAATCACGGTACCGCGAGACACCCCGGAGAGAAAAGCGGCGCGTTTGGCACCCATTACCCGGGACGGGTGCCGTTTGGGACGTCTGGCGGACAAAACCGATCGCGAGACGGCGCGTTTGGCACCCATTACCCGGGACGGGTGCCGTTTGGGACGTCTGCGGCCCGATTCCGCGGGCGAAGTGGCGCGTTTGGCACCCATTGTTGGGGATGGGTGCCATTTGGGACGCCTGGCGGACAAAACCAGACGCCAAACGGCTCCTTTGGCACCCATCTTTGCAAATGGGTGCCGTTTGGGACGTTTAGGCCACGATTCCGCGGGCGAAGTGGCGCGTTTGGCACCCATCTTCAGCGCCGGGCGACCCGCCAGCGCCGGTCGCACGCCACTGCCGGGCGCACGTCAGCCCGGGCGCGCCGCTGCCGGACGCACGCCAGCGCCGCCGACGACTACTCGGCGGATGCCACGCCATCCTCCTCGCGCTCGAGCTGATGGATGAGCGAACGGAAGGCGTTATCCACCGCATGCTTGTGCGGTGACTTCTTGGCATAGCGCTTGACGGCGGCCGTCGACTTGTTGATTGCCTGCAGTGTTCCCGGACCGGCCACGCAACCGCCAGGACATGCCATGCCTTCGAGCAAGTAACCAGGATACTTCCCGCGCACGGCGTCGCGCAGCATTTTGCGGCAATTGTTGAGGCCTTCCGCATTAAACACCTTTACCTCGCGATCGGGCTCGCGCTCGTGGATAACGTTAACGACGGCATTGGCCACGCCGCCCGAAACGGCAAAGTTTCGTCCGTCCTCGGAGGCAACCTCAAAGTCAGAGCGATTGTCGTCGTAAAGGTCAAGGTAATCGATGTTGCGCGCCTTCATCATACCGGCCATCTCCTCAAAGGTGAGAACAAAGTCCACCTCGGAGCGCACGGACTCACGCATGGCCTCGAGCTTCTTCGCCGAGCAGGGACCAACGAACACAATCTTGGCATCGGGATGGTTCTGGCGCACCATGCGAGCGGTAAGCACCATAGGCGTAAGGGCCATGGAAATGCAGTCCGCGTTCTTTGGGAACTCCATCTTCGCCATGGACGACCATGCCGGGCAGCACGAGGTGCCCATAAAGGGAAGCTTCTCGGGGACCTCGTCGAGGAACATGTCGGCCTCCTCAATGGCGCAAAGGTCGGCACCGATGGCAACCTCCTCCACGCCGGCGAAACCAAGGGTGGCGAAGGCGTTGCGTAGCTTGCCCACATTGCCCTTGCCGCCGAACTGTCCCACGAACGCCGGCGCCACAATCGCGATTACCTCATTGCCGCCCACGATGGAGAAGATCACTTGAGCGATTTGGCTTTTGTCTGCTATAGCGCCGAAGGGACAATTGATGAGGCATTGTCCGCACGACACGCATTTGTCGTAGTTAATGTCGGCCCTGCCATGCTCGTCCGAGCCGATGGCCTTCATGCCGCACACTTCGGCACACGGCCGCACATGGTGATGCACGGCGGAGTACGGACACACCTGCGCGCACCTGCCGCACGCTATACACTTGGAATGGTCGATAAAGGCCTTCCCATGCTTGAAGCTAATGGCATCCTTCGGGCAGATTTGCATGCAGGGATGCGCCAAGCAGCCTTGGCAGGCGCTGCGCGACACACGATACACGTTGTCTTCGCACGCATTGCACGCGAACTTGATCACGTTGATGAGGGGCGGGTTGTGATAGGACGCTGAAAGGGCAGCCTCCTCCATACCATCGCTCACGCGTATGGGACCATCCACGCCCTGCAGGTCGAGGCCCAAGCAAAGACGCATGCGCTCCTTGATAGTCGCACGCTCCAAAAAGACGCTCTCGCGGTGCGTGGCAACATCGCCGGGAATGATTTCGTACGGCAAATCCTCAAGACGCTGGTCGAGATACTCCGCCTTCCAAGTTGGATTGCCTCCCGCCTGGTAGCAGAGCTTTGCCACCTCAGCAAACACACGCCGCCGGATGTCGGTAAGATTGGTGTACACGCCTCGCATGGTATCGGCCATAAGCACCCTCTCCTTAGGTAAACGCCGGCCCCACGCCGGCGGCATCCACTGTGCATCCAGTATGTATCAATGAATGCGCCGCGGGGCCGCCGACTTGGGTAAACGTCCCGTGGATTCGGTGCATGCAACTTTGTTGGCTTGTTGCCGAGCCGCATGGTTGGGCAACAAACCTCTAAGCTACGAAGCGATGGCTTGAACGCGAGCCGAGAAACCCGTAGGCTGGCCAGCAAACCCGTAAGCCAGCCGACAAACCCTCAGCCAGCCGACAAGCCCTCAGCCAGCCGACAAGCCCTCAGGCCAGCCGCAAACCCGTAGGCTACGAAAGACGTGCGACCAGTTCGTCGAGAGGAACTTGCTCCTGCTCGTGGGTGGACATGTTGCGCAGGGTTGCGACGCCTGCCGCCACCTCGTCGGGGCCAAGCACCACGCACACATGCGCGCCGAGCTTGTTCGCCTGCTTAAACTGACTCTTGAGCGAACGCCCCTGGTAATCGGCCTCGGTGCGAATGCCCGCCTCTCGCAACGCGAGCGTTACGCCAAAGACGGCGGGACGCACGTCGGGAGTGCAGGCAACATACACGCACTCGGGCTCGTCGCCCGCAAGGTTAACCCCCTGCGCCTGCAACGCCAGCGCGATGCGCTCGAAGCCAACCGCAAAGCCAAGGCCGGGCGTTGGCTTTCCACCCTCGAGCTCCATGAGGCCATCGTAGCGACCGCCGCCGCCGATGGCGCCCACGCCAGCGCCTTCCACCTCCACCTCGAACACGGTTCGCGTGTAATAGTCCAATCCGCGCACCAGCGTGGGATCTTCCACATAGGAGACGCCCGCCTCGTCCAAATAGCGCTTCACCTGCGCATAGTGCTCGGCGCATTCGTCGCACAGGTTGTTCGGCGCGAGCGGCGCCCCTGCCATAACCTCTCTGCAGTGGGCATTCTTGCAGTCGAACGCCCGCAACGGGTTTATCTCCGCACGCTCAAGGCAGTCGTCACACATCTCCTCGGCGTGCTCAAGGATAAACTCGCGCACTTTGCGCCGATACGCCGGACGGCACGAAGCATCGCCCATAGAGTTTATCGCCAACTTGAGCGATTCCGGCGCAAAGCCCAGGCGCTCGAAATAGCGCATGAGCATAATGATGCATTCGGCATCGGATGCGGGGTCGGGAGCTCCGAGCCATTCCACGCCAACCTGGTGGAACTGGCGCAAGCGGCCCTTTTGCGGACGCTCGCCACGAAACATCGGCCCCGCGTACCACAGCTTGACGGGCGCCCCTCCCTGCGGTACGAAGTTGTTTTGCACGGCGGCACGCACCACACCTGCCGTACCCTCAGGACGCAATGCCAAACGCTGCTTGGCCTTGAGGCCCTCCTCGCTCCCCTTTTGGAGCAGCTGGTCCACCAACGCGCCCGAGTACACGCGGAACATCTCCTTGCGAACCACGTCCGTGGACTCGCCGATGCCATGCACAAAGGTCGCCACCTGTTCGATGGCGGGCGTCTCAATGAGGTCGAAGCCATATGCGCCGAACACCTCGCGTGCCGTATCCTGCATGTGCTGCCATGCGCGCATATAGCCGCCGAACAAATCCTCGGTTCCCTGTACCCTCTGTGCCATGATGTGCCTTTCTCTTACGTCCAAACGCTCGGGCAAGTATAGCAAATTACAATGACGGGCCACAAAGGTAATCGCCTCGTGACCCGCCCAAACAAATCAAGTCTCGTCATCCGTACCCGTCCGGCGTGCCACGCAGATAAACCCCTATACTTCAAAACGTCCAACGCACACGAACGACGTACATGTAAAACTAAAACGCTTCGCCGCAGACCGTCACCCTACCTACGCGACCTCTACAACCCAGCCGAACTTGTCTTCGACTTCGCCCGCCTGAATGCCAGTGAGCGTCTCGCGCAGCTTGGCAAGAACGGGGCCCACATGCTCCATGCCGGCACCGAAGACGTGCTCGTTGCCTTCGAGGTCGACGACCTTGCCTACGGGGCTGATGACGGCTGCCGTACCACACATACCGCACTCCACGAACTGGTCGATTTCGTCGAAGCGAACCTGACGCTGCTCGACCTTCATGCCAAGCATCTCCTCGGCAACCTGCACGAGCGAACGACGCGTGATGGAAGGAAGAATGGAATCGGTGGCCGACTGAGGAACCACGAGCGTGCCGTCCTCCTTAACGAACAGGAAGTTGGCCCCACCGGACTCCTCCACGTAGGTACGGGTTTCCGGATCGAGGAACATGTTGTCGGCAAAGCCCTCGGCGTGCGCCTCGACGCTAGGATACAAGCTCATGGCGTAGTTCAAGCCTGCCTTGATGTTGCCGGTACCATGCGGCGCCGCACGATCGAACTTCGAGACCTTGAGCGCAACCGGCTTCACGCCACCCTGGTAGTACGGCCCCACGGGCGTCACAAGAATGCGGAACTGATACTCGGTCGCAGGCTTGACGCCAATGACGTTGCCCGTCGCTACCATAAACGGACGGATGTAGAGCGTCGCGCCCGAACCGAACGGCGGAACCCACGCGAGATTGGCCTTCACAACCTGATGCACAGCCTCCACAAAGCGATCCTCGGGGAACGCCGGCATGCAAATGCGCGTGGCAGAGTCGGCCATGCGCTGAGCGTTCATATCGGGACGGAAGCACACGATCCTGTTGTCCTTGGTGGTATAGGCCTTGAGACCCTCGAAGACCTCCTGGCAGTAGTGGAAGATGCCTGCGCACTCGCTCAGTTGCAAGGTGTGGTCGGGGGTAAGGATGTCTTCGCCCCAAGCGCCGTCCTTGTAGTTGCATACGTAGCTGTAGTCGCAAGGCGTGTAGCTAAACGTCAAGCTACCCCAGTCCAGGTCCTTCTTCTCCATGACGTATCTCCTCACTCGTTGTCGTGCAAATGTACACCAGTATAGCTTCCCTTTATTACAGATAAGATACAATTTTGGAATGCTTTGGTTATTCTCACCTAAGGGAAACGCGTCCCCGCCACATTCGCAGCGGAGACACGCCCGGTGAATTCAATGTGTAGCTACGTTACGACTTGAGCGTGTTGATGACGATAGAGGCATTGCCCATCAGTTTGTTCAACTCGTCGGTCCACTTGTTGGTGATCTCGGCCTGCTTGGTGGAATAGTCCTGATACGCAACGTAATAGGCGGCCTGAGCGGCATTGTAGTTAGCGCCGTCCTTGGTTACCTCATACTCGGCCAAAGCGGTGGCATACGGGCCGTCCTCGCTCTTGAAGGCGCCCTTCTTGCCATCCCACTCGTCACCAGCAAGCTTGATGATGTAGTCGGCGTATTCCTTCTTCATCTCGTTGTTGGCGTCTTCCTGGGCCTTCTCGTCCGTCTCGCCCTCGGCGTTCTCGTCCTTCTTTACTTCCGGCGCCTTAGGAGCCTCGGGGGCCTCGCCCGCATCTTCCTTGCCAACCTTCGCTTCGCGGAGCTTGTTCATCTTGGCGGAGTTGCGCAGTACTTCCTTAATAGTATCCTGCTCCATGTTGTAGGACGTAGCGATGGACTCGAAGTCGCTCGAGCCAAGCATCTCTTCGGCATATTTGGCGAGGTCGTCGTCGGTTACCTGAATGCCCTCGGCATCTGCAGCGGTTGCAATGATCTGGTTGCGCACGTAGGAAAGGATGGTTTCGGCGCTCGGGATAGCATATTCGCCGTCCTCATTCTTCGAGGAGTCGAGCATACCGCCCTGCTCAAGCACCTGACGAACTGTAACGTCCGTCTTCGCGCCATTGTAGGTATAGGATGCCACGACGGTATCGAGCTCCCCTTCCTTAACGGTCGCCTTGTTGAGTGCCGCACCGGCACCACCGCAGCCCGCAAGCACCAGTACGAGCATGCCAACAAGAATGGCCGAGCAAGCCCTGAAGCCAATCTTCATGCCAGTTCCCCTACGCGCGAAGAAGGATTCCTTCTTGGTCTCGATTCCGCTGGTAACGTCTACAGCCATGGTGTCACCTTTCCTCTTAATGCCTCTGCCTCGCTTGTGAACGAGTCGATTCGAACAGCAGACTAGAATACTACCCCTTTGATAATGAGAACGTCATACGAGCGCGAAGTATCGCACTTCCACCACAATCCTCCGCGCGTCTTTAAGGTGTTTGTGCGTTCATCCCTTCCCTCTAACAAAAAAAGCAGGCCGGAAAACCGACCTGCGAATCTTCTGGAGCCAGCCGTGGGAATCGAACCCACAACCCCATCATTACGAGTGATGTGCTCTACCATTGAGCCAGGCTGGCTTGCGAGTTACTAATTTAACGCATCGCCCTCAATAATGCAAGCCCCAATTTGAGAAAATCTGGTGAGGCCGTTAGAGTCGTGCAGTTAGAGTCGCGCGAGCACGCCACGGACTACGGTTTCCAAATCCTTCGCCGCAGAGGTGGCCTCCGCACGCACGTATCGATGCGAGACGTATGAGGCCCCGGCCTGGTTGGTTGCCAACGAGAAGGCAAGCACCTTCATACCGAGCGCGTGAGCCATAATCGCCTCGAGCGAGAGCGACATGCCAACATAGTTTGCACCAAGCAAACCCAAGGCACGAACCTCGGCAGGCGTTTCCAAGTTGGGACCACAAACCTCGGCGTACACTCCCTCGGGTAAATCCATACCGTTATTCTTGGCGACTTCGCACGCGATCTTGCGCAGACGCGCGTCATACACATCGTTCATGGGGACGAACGAATCGCCCTCGCGCTGCCAACCAGTAAGCGGAGTTGTGCCGGTAAGGTTGATGTGATCGCTCACGACGCCTAGGCCTTCCTCACCTGCCACGGCACCACACGCACCTACGAATATCGCAATGCGACATCCCTTTGCATGCGCATGACGAACAAGTGAAGAGACTTCGAACGCAGTAAATCCCTTATGCAAGTGGAGTCGCGCGGGATACACAATCGCGGCCTTGCCATCTACCGTCCCAACCGTGGCCTCCAAGCCAGCCAATGCCTCAGGCGCATGCGTGTTTCCCACGATTTGCTCGTAGGAAACACGCTGCACGGGCTTAACAAGCCCCGCAAGACGTTTGAAACCCGATCCCAGTATAAGCGCCACGGGATGCGCGGGGGTTATCTCATGCATGCGCGACCTCTTCAAAGCAAACGCTACGCGACGGCCGAAACCAGCTCAACCGGAACATCGGCCAAAAGCGTATTTACGTAATCGGTCCATTCAGTGGAGACCTGTTGCTGCACTTTTGAATACTGCGAATAGGCAACATAATAAGCCGCCTGCGCCGCGGCATACGTCGCCGATTCGTTAGATATGGTGTAGTCCTTAAGCTGTTGCCGGTACGGACCGTCAGCTCGCGCCCAGCTATTGGCATTTGCATCCCACTCGTCGCCCACAAGGCCGATTATGTACGTTGCATACTGCTGTTGCGGCTCGTTCTCCTTGCCAGCTTCGGCCGAAGCGGGAGGAGCGGGCTCGCCCACAGCCGCCGTAGTAACCACTTGGTCGCGCAACTTATCGAGCAAAGCGGAGCGAGTCATGAGCTGCACCACCTGCTCTTGGCTCATGCTGTAACCTGCAGCTATCTCGGCAAAGTCTTGCGTCCCGAGCGTTTTTTGAGCGTATTGCTTCGCATCCTCTTCGGTTGCCGTGAGGCCTCGTTGCTCCGCGTCCGCTTGCAGCACGTCGTTGCGCGCAATGGACAAAACGGTATCGACGCTTGGCACGTCGTAGGTGCCATCCGCGTTCTTCGCCGCATCAAGCGTAGAGGTTTCGAGGATGGCGTCGCGCACCGTTACCGTACGGCGGTCGCCCTTCACGGTGTACGTACCCATGGCTGCATCGAGCCCGCTCTCGTCTACCGACGTGACGCCGGCAAGCGTAGCCGTCGACCTTCCCTTCGGGATGTACGGCGCTGCAAAAATACCACCCACAACACCGAGGAGAAGCGCCACAAGCGCAACAATTATGCAAGCAATAATGGGAACGCTCGCCGCTCCCCGCTCGCCAAGCGGCACCACACGCATACGTTCTGTGTTGCTCTCCATGCGATCACCTGGTCCCTTCTAGCACGGAGCAAATCTCTTTGGAATAGGCTCGGACGAAGCCTTTTCCAGTTTTCGCGTCGAAGCTCATACGTTCGGCAAGCGCATCCCCAACCTCGGGCGCAATCTTGCCCTGCGCGAACTCGCGCAGCCGAATGAGCATATCACGATATTCAGGGTCCCCATGATAACACTGCACAGCTTCACAAATGAGAGGCCACGCCTCCCGAGACGATTCAGCATCTAGCGATCCAAACCTACACAAAAACTTAAAGGCAGCAAGACGCACCGAGGTGGAGCCCTCGTCGAAGAGCGCCTCTTCCGCGCCCGCAAAAGCCTCCCCAATACGTTCGGGATACTCAAGTGCAATTTCGGAAAGCGCCTCCAGGCACTCGCATCGCGTACGCCCCTCGGGGCATCCAAGCGCAGCAATAAGCACGTCGGCAATATCTGCCACTACTCCGCGGTTCTCGCGAGACATGGCTGCAAGTTCGCGCGACGCATCTTGGCGTTTGCGTCGATTCTCGCTCTGCAAAACTAGCACAAGCGCGTCGCGCATTAGTACCACATTGGTTATGTCTTCGGCCACGTGGGCACCTCCTTGCCTACTCGCAAAACACAGTTGCAGCAACCGGCTTTGCCCTGACGTGCGAACCTTTACGCGCCTGCGCCCCTGCTCTGCCCGCGCACCTTACGCGCCAGTCTATCGGTGAGCGAAAGCCGCTCGCGTCGATCGCTTCCCCAAAATATGAGAGCCACCATACCCGGCCCCACATGACTTCCCAAAATTGGAGACACCTGGCTGCGGATAATGGATACGCCGGCACAACCATCCTGCTTGCGCACCTCACGCTCAAGCCAGTCGGCGTCCTTCTCGGCATCGCTCGAGACAATGGCCAGCGGCAACGTCGCGTCGTATGCGTAGTTCTCGCGAAAATCGTCAACGATGGCACGAAGTGCCTTTTTGCGACCCCTGCACATACCACGCAGCGTGAGTGCCCCGTTCGTATCGTAAGAAAGCTCTGGCTTTATGTTAAGCTTGCCGCCAACGGTTGCAGCAGCCGGCGGTATGCGCCCGCCAGCCGCAAGCGCCTCGAAGCCGTCGAGCGTGAAATACCCATGAATGAAGTAGCGCGCTTCCCGAGCCCACTCGTAAACCTCGCGTGCGGTAAGCCCATGCGTCGCTTGCCGCATAACCTCTATGGCGAGTAGCTCGCCAGCAGCGGAATCGCACCTGCAATCGAGAACATACAGCTCGAAATCGGGATGGCTCGCACGTACCGTCTCGGCCGCTTGTCGCGCATTGTGAATTGACGACGAAAGGCCTGCAGTAAGACCCAAATAGATGGTGGGTATTCCGTCTTCCGCCGCGCGTTCGAACACCTCAATGTAATGACCAGGCGTAATCGCACATGTGGTATAGTGCACATCGGGATTCTTGCGCAGCGTTTCGTAGAAGTCGTGTGGCGTTATGGACTGCCACAAATCGTCTTCCATCTCGCCTTCGGGTGTTACGTAGGTAAAACGGATAACTTCCACACCGAGCCGGTGCACAACCGCCGGGGCAAAATCGAAGCTCGAATCCACAATGAGCTTGCACGTCCTGCGCTGGTGGAAGGCACGGCTCACGCTTACCACGTCCTCGAGGCTGGCGGCATCGAGCTCGCCTTCCTCGAGGACGTCGTTATTCATGGCAACAGCGGAATCGCTACTCATCCGCGTCTTCAATCTTGGGCTTGATTACGCCATAGCCCCCGTTATCGCGGCGATACACCACACAGGTAAGACCCGTCAGCGAGTCCTCGAACACATAGAAGTCGTGACCAATGAGGTCGATTTGCACCAAGGCCTCCTCTACCGTCATGGGAGTGAGTTCGACGACCTTCTCGCGCACAAGCTGATCGTCCTCCTCCTCTTCCTCCGGCGCAGCCACGATAAGATCGGAAAGATCCGCAACCGGCTCGATGGACGGCGTCGGCCTCTTCGAGCGCTGCCTGCGATCTACAACGCGCGTCTTGTATTTGCGCAATTGACGGGTCACCTTGCTGGCGGCCTCATCGATGGCCTGCTCCAAATCGGCTCCCGCTGCCTCAACACGCACCACGTTATCGCGTACGAACACCGTTACCTCGCACGCAGTGCGATTCTTGGTCCCACGACGCTTATCGGCGCGCAAGACTACATCGCATTCCATGGGCTTGATGTCGAACACCTTAAGAGCACCGCCGATCTTGTTCTCCACTTGCTCCCTAAGGGAGTCGGAGATAGCGACCTTGCGTCCCGAGATCTTGATGTCAACCATCTTTGCCTCCTTGCCATACGTCGGACGTAAAACTACGTTTAGTATACCCCACGAACGCCCAATCCGTTCGCAACTGTGCTACCTCTCGCGGTGACTTCGGTAAACGTTGGTTACTCCCCCTCCGGCGCCAGTACGGGCTCTTCCGGAGCGGGTGCGGGCTGCGCTGCCGGCTCGCCCTCGGGCGCCGGATTCGCTTCGGGAACCTGTGCTCCTTCGGGAGTCGGTTCGCCCTCCGGCGCGGGATTGGCCTCAGGAGCAGGCTCGCCCTCGGGAGCAGGGTTTGTCTCCGCTGGCGCAGGCTCTGCCGGGGCGGGCTCTGCCGGGGCGGGCTCTGCGGGCGCTGGCTCTGCGGGCGCTGGCTCCGCCGGGGCGGGCTCTGCATCGGGGACCGGCTCCGGCGCCGCGGATTCGGATATTTGCGCATCTGGACCAACCGTGTTGGCAAGGCCAACCCAAGGCGCCTTCGTCGTATCGAGCAATCCGTTCGTCTGCATGCGAGCATAGGCTTCCGCAAGGGCTGTGCGCAGCTCGTCTTCCCCGTTTGCCACGGCAATGCCAAGCGGTACGGGTGTATCTAATGATCCTGCAAACGAATAACCACCGCGCAACGTGCACACGTACTGACCCGCTGCTGCATTGCACGCCACGAAGTCGGCCTCACCTTGCACAAGCGCTTCGAAGGCATCGGTGAGCATGGGGTATAATACTTCCTCAACATCGAGGTTAGCATGGCTAAGCGTAAGTTGCGCAGCAGAACCCTCCTGAACGGCAACGCGCGAACCACGCACCTGCCCGAGCGTCGCACGCGGTTTGTCCGAACCATATTGAAACAGGCCGACGGAGTTGTACGCATACTCACCCATCAGCTCGTATCCATGCGACTCTAGGGCGTTCGAGCCCATCACAACATCGCACGGACCATCCAACCCCGTACGCACGTCTGGCACGGTAACAAACGCAACACGAAGTCCGAGCTCGTCGGCGAGCGCGCAGGCCAAGTCCACGTCGAGACCACGCACCTTGCCTTCCGATGCTATTACCAGAGGAGCGGTTTGCGAGGAGCGCAGTCCAACCGTGAGAACTCCCTCGGTTTTTGTGGCGCCAGGCGAAACGGAGGGAACGGCCTCGGAACGAACCTGCGAAAGGTAATCGTCAACAGACGTAAACACGAAGTGCTCGTCCAAGAATTCGTTCACGCTCTTGCAGCCCGTAAGCATAAGCGCTGCGACCACGGCCGCCCCAAGCATCATATGTGGCATCTTCGCAACCCTCATGAAAGCTCCCTGTTCGATGCACCTAGCGTCATGCAAAGCGTCGCATCCCAGCTGACCTGGTATTTGGCCCCACACTCGCGCACGGGAACGTTCGCTTCGGATGCTCGGGCATCTCCACTACTAGCTCTCTCGCCCGGGAGGCTCTTGCCTCGATGGACGGGCGGTACGACTTACTTCTAGGACGAGCCATGCTCGGCCGGACGCCCACGTCCGACCTTACGTGGATCCTTTTGACCTCGTCTGCCTTGGACTAGGGCGCACGCAGCGCCCGCAACCACAGACCTGGGATGAGACTTGGCTAGTATAACACGTGATTCTGTTATGACTACCCTGCGATGTTCTTATCGACGGGCGCTTCGACGGGGCGGGACTTCGAAGGGGCGGGGCTTCGACGGGGCTTATGGCACGTAGCCCGAGACTTGTGTGCCAGCGGACCCACTTAGACCGGGTTTCGCCCGCTAAATGGCACCCGCAGCACACAGGATGCAAATTGTGTGCCAGCGGACCCACTTAGACCGGGTTTCGCCCGCTAAATGGCACCCGCAGCACACAACTTCCAAGCCGTGTATTAGGGGAACACTTCGGATGGCGTTTATCTACGCAGTGGTGCCTGCATCACACCGGCTACACCCTGTATGCGAGAGAACCCACTTAGTGTTCGTTTTGTTCACTAGACGTTGTCCGCCAGACGTTGTCGCTACACGGCATTGTCAGCACGCTTCCGTATCCCGCGAACTACAGGACCCGCTTACATGATGCTATACTTAAAACCAGTCCATCTTCATGAAAGGAGCGGCGCCATGGTGGAGTACCAAACGTTAAGTAAGCAATTCTGCCACGAGCAGATTTGCGACAGGCAAATCCGCGAAGAGCAAACCCGCAACAAACATGTGGGCTGGTTGCGCGCTAGAAGTGGAAGGCTTCTTGGGCCCGCAATTGTGCTTCTGCTGCTCTGTGCCACACCGATGCACGCCTATGCGTTGGGCCGGGTCGAATCGACGTTCGGCGCAATTGGCGCGAGCTCTTGCGTTGGCGCGAGCTCTTGCGCTAGTTCGAGCCCTTGCGTTGGCACGAGCCCTAGCGTTAGCGCGAGCTCTAACGTTGTCCCGAGTTCCTACGTCCTCCCGAGCGCGTACGCAACCGCCAAGTCCCCCTCGCGGACAAGCTCGAACGATGTGTGCATCGTACAAGTCAAGCAGGGTTACCTGGCTCTTAGGTCGGCACCGAGCTATGACGAGTCCAACGAGATTGGCGAGCTCTACAGCGGCGAAACGGTTGAAGTGACTGGCGAGTCCAGCGGCAACTACGTGTGGGTGTACTCACCGAAGCTCGACAAAAGCGGGTATGTGGACAAGCGATACCTCATCGAGACTGAAACGAGGATGTCGAATAGCTTCAAAGAGGGAGACAGCATTACCGTAAAGGGCGTCGTACGACATGCTCAAGCCGAGCATAAGGGCAGCACGTACGATTGCTACGTATTGCTTCTCGACGAACCGGTCGACGCATTCGTGGCCTCCTATCCCGCGGGATCCAAAGAGCCTTCCCTTCATAAAGATGTACCGAGTGCGGATGTGCAACTGCGCAAAGGCAGCATCGAGTCGCTTGTTGGCAAACACTTGCGTGTGTCGGGAACCGTCCGACCTGGCGGCAAGTTCACGCCTTGGATGGAGAAGGACGGGACTTTCTACAAAGGCGGAGGCGACCTGATTATTCGCGACGCCACCTACGAAGTTCTGTGACGGTTGGATGACAAAAGCCGTCCGCCATCGCGAATTGACCAGTCCATCGCCTCCGGCAAGCAACTGCTACACGATGTGACACACAACCCGAGCCCCGTCCCGCCTTTGCGAAAGGACGGGGCTTTCGTATGGCGTAGCCTTCGTACGACGGCGTTTCGGACGGGGCTTTCGTACGACGGTGTTTCGGGCAGGGCTTTCGTACGACGACGTTTCGGACGGGGCCTTCGTACGACGGCGTTTCGGGCAGGGCTTTCGTACGACGACGTTTCGGACGGGGCTTTCGTACGACGACGTTTCGGACGGGGCTTTCGTATGGCGTGGCTTTCTGCTCCAGGAAACTCAACCGTACGCACCACAGATATGCCAAGAAACGCTTTTGCCCAGTTGCAACCAAGCCACCGCACGTGGCGGCACAGACGATCATGGAAAGACCGTTCGCGGCGCGCGACTCCTGATGAAGGCCGCCTCCGCGCCCGCGAGGGGCGTGCTCGGTGGCATTATTTTATGTAATTTTGCATAACCTGCCTCCACGCCTGCGAGGGGCGTGCTCGGCAAAACGGACCGCTGGCTCTTGTCTGCGACGTTGGGATTGGCCTCAGGCAATACCCTCGCGCCCCTTCGCATCATCCATAGGCATAAAAGCTTCAATGTGTACAATTTCCCGTACGAAAAAGGGTCCGAATGTACGATTTTGTCTCTGAATCGTACATTGGGGCGGTTTTTCGTCCATGAAATTGTACACACTGAAAACCATCTGAATGCGACTCGGCCGACAGCCCGTCCGGCAGGCCCCAACCACGATTGAGCCGCCACGCGCGGCGGCACGGGCGGGCACGGAAACGACCGCCTATGATGCATAGCCTACCGGTGGCGGGCATTTCCACACTTGAGAGTGCCCGCAGCATAATCTCGGATCTCTGTAGGGGCGGGCGCCCCCCGCCGGGCACGTGCGACCGGGCCGGGACCTACAAACCTCGCCGAGGGGCCCGGTTTCGGGGTTTTCGCGAGGTTTGTAGGGCTTGGCGCCCCCCGCCGGGCACGTGCGACCGGGCCGGAACCTACAAACCTCGCCGAGGGGCCCGTTTTCGACGTTTTCGCGGGGTTTGTAGGGCTTGGCGCCCCCCGCGGGGCACGTGCGACCGGGCCCGTGCGACACTGCCAAGGAAAAATCTGTCGGAATATCGACCTCTTCAAATCGCAGGGTCGGAATCTGCCGGAAACGGGTCCGCGAGACACTCCCGGTACAAAAATCTGTGGAAATATCGACCTGTGCAAATCGCCGGGACCGAATCTGTCGGAATATCGACCTGTGCAACGCATTCAGTTGCACAAGTCGCAATTTCGACAGACTTTTCCTCGGCCGGCCCGGCGACTACCCGCTCACAAGATGGGTCGCGATTCCACTGGCGCCGTTGCGTCACGCCGCGACCGCCATGTGTCGTGACCACCATATACCGCGACCATCAGGTACCACGAGCGTCATGCGTCCGCGAGCGTCATGCGTCCGCGACTATAAAGCAGCTTGGGGAGCATATAGCGCTGAATAGCCATTTCCCGATCTCTCCAAACGGCGCAAGCGTTGGCAGGCGAACGCAAGCGTTGGCAGGCAGCGAGCGTTGGCGGGAGCGCAAGCGTTGGCAGGCAGCGAGCGTTGGCGGGAGCGCAAGCGTTGGCAGGCAGCGAGCGTTGGCACGCGAGCGCAAGCGCTACCACACGCGCGTAAGGCCGCAGCAGGTAACCGAAGCAGCCCCACGTGCAAGCAACGCACGAGTTGCCTCGCGCATCGAGGCGCCAGTTGTTACCACGTCGTCTACGAGCAAAAGGTTGAGTCCCGAAACATCGTCAATTACGCCGACGGTACCGGCCAAGTTCTTTGCGCGTTCTTGCTTGCTGAGGTCGCGCTGGTCTTGAGCCTCGCCACGCACGAGCACGTCAGCCAAAGGAACATTGATAATTGCGCTAAGCTCTTCGGCCACCAGCCCCATATGGTCGAATCCCCGTCGCACAACAGCTTCGCTCGTTGCGGGGACAAAGCACAGCGCATCGGTTGACTCGGCATCGAAACGAGGTTTTCCATCACGCGCGGGCCAGGCGGCCGCCTCTTCGAGCGCACAGGCCATAACGGCAGCATTCACCGGGGCAAGCCGCAGCTCGTGCCCATCCTTTAAGCATGCTACCATTTGCGAAGGAATTTGTCCGAAACCCAAGCCGCACACGGTTGCACGAGGCTCCCAACTCCCATCGCACGCCGTACAGGTGAGCCACCCGAATGGCGCGCCACACACAGGACACGCCCACCGCTGGCTTATCCACGGCATGTTTGCCCGACAATCCTCGCACAGAAGCTCCCCAGGCATGTCGCACGAAACACATCGCGTAGGCCAGAGCAACTCCGAAGCCATGCTTGCAGCCTTTTGTGCAAATTCGCCTAGAGCCATTGTCAATCAATCTTTAAGAGCTCGACGCTCGGATTATCTTTAAGAGTTCGAGGCTCGGATTTATCTCTAAGAGCTCGACGCTCGGATTATCTTTAAGAGTTCGACGCTCGGATTCGTCAACCTTGTTCGTTCGTGGTGGAATGCCTTCATCGGACGAGAATTCGTCTCCGGCCAAACCAGCCAACTCACCACCCGCCGCGCCATCCAGGCCAAAGAACGCACACGCGTTGCGCCAAAGGGCCGCATACGTCTCGCACACCGTTGACAATCCCGCCTCGGCACGCACCCGAGCAATGTTTTGCGCATTGAACGTTACCATGGCCGGCTCGCACTCTTGCCCACGCAACGGAACGGGCGCCATGTACGGGCTATCCGTTTCGCTGAGCAACAGGGATTCCGGACACGCCGCGATCGCAGCGCGAATCTCATCGCTACGCCCAAACGTTGCGGCCCCGCCAAATGCAACATGGCAACCAAGTTCCACAAACGGCGCCATTACCTCCGGGCCCGACGTAAAGCAGTGCAAATCACACCCCGCCGCCGGAACACCCTCCTCACGGAGCACCTCAAGCGCCTTCGTGTGCGCAGCAGTCGCGAACTCACCCTCTCCGCTACGAATATGCAGCTCAACAGGCAAGTTTCGCTCGCGCGCGATGCGAAGATGTTCGCGAAACGCGGGAACCTGCTCCTCAAGCGAGAGCTCACTCCAAGGGCCAATATCGAGCCCGCACTCCCCCACCCCCACGCAACGTGGAGCTTCCAAAAGCGCATAGAGTCGCTCCCGAATGCTTGCATCCTCCATAAACTGCTTCGCCCCATAGGGGTGAACTCCTGCAACAAAGTAGGTATTATTCGCGAGGGCGCATGCATCGCGCGGTGCCTCTCCTGCAAGCACAAGCGCCTCAAGTCGCGAGGCGGCCTCCAAACGGACGCGCTCGAACCATGGCAAAAACTCCTCAACGTCGGATACGTCCTCGGCGGGATCGACGGGAACAATGAGGAGGCGGACACCGACGAGCGCCGCGCGCACGATTGCCTCGGAGGGGTCGAGCCTTCGAAACGCCGTGAGGTGACCATGGGTATCGGCCAGAGGCGCGAACGCTTCGGGCACCTCTACAGGTTTGCGTCGGCCATTTTTCTTTTTAACGCTGAACAGAGGCTCCTCCAACATTTCTGCACCTCGCTTCTTGAGTTCCACGACACTCCATCGCCGACAAAAGCACCCGATTGCATCAACCGCCACTCCGAACCGCCGCCGCACGCCACGCAACCCACGCGACCGGTACAGCCACGCACCCGCGCCGCACAACCGCCACGCAACCCACGCGACCTGTACAGCCACACTCCGCGCAACCACCGCCGCACGCCACGCAGCCAGCGCCTTACGACCGAGCACACCCCACCGGTGGCACGCCATTATGCCACAACAAAACGACCCCCGGCACGAAACCGGAGGCCGCAACGATACTTGCGAAGGGCTTGCGATTACTTGAAGAAGCCCTCGTAGTTGTGCATCTTGAGCTGCGACTCAAGCTGCGAAATGGTATCCATGGCTACGCCAACCATAATGAGAATCGACGTACCACCAAATGACTGCACGAGCTGGTTGCCCGTAAAGGAGAAGATGATCGACGGAACAACCGCGATGGCGGCCATGAACACAGCACCAGGCAGCGTAATGCGATTGAGCACGTTTTGAATGTACTCAGCGGTCGCCTTGCCCGGACGCACGCCCGGAATGAAGCCACCCGCCTTGCGGAGCTGGTCGGCAGTCTCCTCAGGATTGAACACCATCGACGTGTAGAAGTACGCAAAGAACACGATGAGCAGCACCGAGAGCACCCAGTTAACCCAGCCCGAGGCAATGGTATTCGCAAAGTTCTGCATCCACTCCACGTCGGGGAAGAACACCGCGATTTGCGCCGGGAAGTACAAAATGGAGCTCGCGAAGATGATGGGCACGACGCCAGCCGTGTTCACCTTGATGGGCAGGTACGTGGCCTGCGCGCCCATGATGCGCTTGCCCACCACGCGCTTGGCGTACTGAATGGGAATACGACGCTGTCCGCGCTCGATGTACACGATGATGGGGATAATAACCAAGATGACGACTACCGTAATCGCGGTAATAATCATTCCGTGGTCCATGCCCTGCATCGACTGTATAAGTGCCTGCGGCAAGCCACTCATAATGTTAACGAAGATGATGAGCGACATACCGTTGCCAATGCCGCGCTGCGTCATTACCTCGCCAAGCCACATAATGATGATGGCACCGGTCTCAAGGCATCCAACGATGATGAGGTCCTCAATCCACGAGGGGAATCCCATGTCGTTGAATGACAACCCATACGAACTGCTCTTGAAGAGGAACAGGTAACCAATGGAGTTGATAAGCGCAAGCACCACGGTGAGATAGCGAGTGTATTGGGTAATCTTCCGCTGACCCGACTCACCTTCCTGAGCAAGGGCCTGAAGGCTCGGGATAACAGCCTGCATCATCTGGAAAATAATCTGCGCGGTGATGTAGGGCATAATTCCGAGAGCGAACACCGATACGCGCGACAGGGCGCCACCCGAGAACAGGTTTAGCACCGCGAGTGCACCGTTCGTGGCCGCATTCGACCGGAATGCCTCGAGCATGTCCTGGAACGGAATGCCCGGCACCGGCAGATACGCACCGAAGCGGTACACCAGAAGGAGCCCAATGGTAATGAGCACCTTCTCGCGCAGCTCCTTCACCTTAAAGATGTTGCTGATTCCCCTTAGCACGCTGCCTCAACCTTCCCTCCGGCAGCCTCGATCTTGCTTTGGGCGGTCGCGGAGATTTTGTCTACGCGCACGGTAAGGCTCTTGGTGATGTCGCCGTCGCCAAGGACCTTGACGGGGATGTAGTCGTGCTTGATGACGCCCTTGGCCACGAGAGCCTCGGCGTCCACAACGTCGCCAGACTCAAAGAGGGCCTCGAGACGGCTTACGTTAACAGGTGCATACTCGATGCGACCGTGATGGATAAAACCGGGGAGCTTCGGCAGGCGCATAGCGAGCGGCTGCTGGCCACCCTCGAAGCCGGCGCCCTTGCCGCCACCAGAGCGCGAAAGCTGACCCTTGGTACCACGGCCGGCAGTCGTGCCATGGCCAGAGGAGTTACCGCGGCCAATGCGCTTGCGCTTTTTAGTGGAGCCCTCCGCGGGGCGAAGATCATTCAACTGCATGATGGCGACTCCTTATATCTCTTCCACTTCCACAAGGTGCTTCACCTTGAAGACCATTCCACGAATGCTGGGGTTATCCGGCTGCTCAACGACGCTGTTAATCTTGCGAAGCCCGAGAGCGTGGCACGTTGCCCTTTGGTCCTTCTTCACAGCGGGGCCACAGCTACGGACGAGCTTAATCCTAAGCTTCTCTGCCATCGCTAGTTCTCCTTCCCGACGAACATCTCGGCAACGGTGAGGCCGCGACGCGCAGCGGCTTCCTCGGGGCTCGAAAGCTCCTTGAGGCCCTCGGCGGCAGCCTTGATGATGTTGAGTGCATTGCTGGTACCAAGCGACTTCGAGAGTACGTTGGTGATGCCCGCAAGCTCGAACAGGGGACGCACGGGACCGCCGGCAATAACGCCGGTACCCTCAATAGCCGGCTTAATAAGGACGCGACCGGCGCCGAAGCGACCCTCAACCTCGTGCGGAATCGTGCCGCTCTCAGTAACGGGAACCTTGAAGAGGTTCTTCTTGGCGTCGTCGACGCCCTTCTGGATGGCCAGCGGCACTTCGGTGGACTTGCCCATGCCGATGCCCACGGTACCCTTGCCATCGCCTACGACGACAAGCGCTACGAGCGACATGCGACGGCCGCCCTTAACAACCTTGGACACACGGTGGATGTAGACTACGCGCTCCTGAAATTCGGATTCCTGCTGCTGACGCCTATTGTTACGCTGTTCACGTGGCATGTCGATCCTCCTAGAACTTCAGGCCCGCTGCACGGGCACCGTCCGCAAGGGCCTTGATGCGCCCATGATACAAAAAGCCACTGCGGTCGAAACGAACCGCCGTAACGCCCTTTTCCATGGCGCGCTCGCCGATGAGCTTGCCTACGAACTCGGCAGCCTCCTTGTTGGAGCCAACCTTGCCCGTTGCACGGAACTCGGGGCTGAGCGTAGAGGCGGCGCAAATCGTCTTGGAGTCGGCGTCGTCGATAACCTGGGCATAGATGTTTGCATTGGTGCGATGCACCGTAAGACGCGGACGATCGGGCGTACCGTACACCTTCGGACGCACGGAACGAGCACGCCTGTGCAGTGCTGCCCTCTTCTTTTGCTGCTTGTTCATTCCTACTCCTTCTTTTGCCATCACCTGACGGGGTGGTGGACTTGTTTGCTAAGCTACTACTTGGCGGCCTTGCCGAGCTTGCGGCGGATGTGCTCGCCCTGGTAGTGGATGCCCTTGCCCTTGTACGGCTCGGGCGGACGCTTTGCGCGAATCTCGGCCGCAACCTGGCCAACCTGCTCCTTCGAGATGCCGTTAACCACGATGTGCGTGTTGTCGGGCACCTCAAAGCTAATGCCGTCGGGGCACTTGTAAATAACAGGGTGAGAATACCCGAGCGAAAGGTCGAGGTCCTTGCCCTTGAGCGTTGCGCGGTAACCAACGCCCGTGAGCTCAAGGCGCTTTGCAAAGCCTTTATCGACGCCTTCCACCATGTTCGCGATGAGCGTGCGGGTAAGACCCTGCATGGCGTTAGCGGCCTTGTACGACTTCGTGCGCTTGAAGTCCTCATGGCTCAGGTCTTCCGTACCAGGGGTGCGCGGCACCTTGACGGTGATCATGTTTTCCTCGAACACGAGGGTAATGAGCGGCGAGAACGTGCGCTCGAGTTCGCCCTTGGGACCCTTCACCTTAACGGTGGTGCCCTCGACCGTTGCGGTTACGCCGGCAGGAATCGGGACTGGGTGCTTACCAATACGTGACATTGTGTCCTCCTAACAATCCTGTCGAGCTTTACCAAACGTAGCAGATGACCTCGCCGCCGATGCCCTGCTTACGGGCGTCGCGGTCGCACATCATGCCCTTGGACGTGGAGATAACGGCGATGCCAAGGCCGCCAAGCACGCGAGGAAGATCCTCGGCCTTGGAGTAGATGCGACGGCCAGGCTTGGAGATGCGCTTGATGCCACGAATAATCTTGGCGCGCTTCTCGCCGTACTTAAGCGATACGTGGAGGGTCTTTTGGGGCAGCGTGTCCTCAACGCTATAGCCCTCGATATAGCCCTCTTCACAAATCACGCGCGCAACCTCGACCAGCACCTTGCTGGAGGGCATGGAAACAGTAGCCTTGTTCGCAGAGTTTCCGTTACGAATGCGCGTGAGCATATCCGAAATGGGGTCGGTTATTTTCATTTACTTTCCTCTCGTCTTTGATGAACCTGCGCGAATGGTTCGAATCCGCCCGTGGCGGAATCGCCTGTACGCGAGAGCCCGAACGCTTACCAGCTTGCCTTGCGAACGCCCGGAAGCTCGCCCCTGCTGGCGAGTTCGCGGAAGCACACGCGGCAGAGCCCGAACTTGCGGTACACGGAGTGGGGACGCCCACACCGCTGGCAGCGGTTCTGCTTGCGCGTCGAGAACTTCGGCTCACGCGCCGCCTTGACGATCATCGATGTCTTTGCCAAAACTCCTCCTTTATTGCTTTGCCCCACTACGTAGGGCACCTAACGGCTTGCAAAGCTCCGCAGGAGATAACCCCTGCGGAGCCACATGCAACTACTGTGCCTTAAACGGGAAGTGGAAGGCGTCGAGCAGTGCCTTGCCCTCCTCGTTGGTGTTAGCGGTAGTAACGATGGTGATGTCCATGCCGCGCGTGCGGTCGATCTTGTCGTAGTCGATTTCGGGGAAGATGAGCTGCTCGGTAACGCCCATGCTAAAGTTGCCACGCCCGTCGAAGCTCTTGGGAGAAATACCACGGAAGTCGCGAATGCGCGGAATTGCGATGGAAATCAGGCGATCGAGGAACTCCCACATGCGGTCGCCACGAAGGGTAACCTTAGCGCCAATGGCCATACCCTGACGAAGCTTGAACGTAGCGATGGACTTACGGGCATGCGTAACGATGGGCTGCTGACCGGTGATCGAGCGCAGGTCGGCCACGGCGCCGTCGATTGCCTTGGAGTCCTGAGCGGCCTCGCCCACACCCATGTTAACAACGATCTTCTCGAACTTTGGAATTTGGTTGACGTTCTTGTACCCAAACTTCTTTTGCAGCTCGTCGCGAACCGTCGCGAAATACTGCTCCTTCAGGCGGGGTACGTACTTCTCTTCTGCCATGATGACTCCTTTACCTCTTGGATGGATGACGTGCGGGGTTGCCGACCTCGCACCTCTCGGCCTGGCTTGCCAAGAGCCATAAACACACGAATTGGTATGTTACTACTTGAGCACGGATTCCATAGTCTAGCGCGCAACAATGCACAAATGGCACAAACGAACCGGCTTGCGAACCGGCTCGCCTGTGCCATTTGCTAAGCAGTGATAAACGCGTTGCTTACGTAGTCTCCTCCAGGCGATCCGCGAGGAGCCATAGCATAAGGCCGCATCCCGCCGTCATAAGCAAATACACCTTGCCCACGGGACTCGCATAAAGCGCAATTCCCATGCCAAACAGGGGAAGGTGCAGCTCGACTCGTCCGACGACGCGCTCGTACGAAACCGGCTTACGGTCCTCCACGTTGTTTGCGTCACCCTTCGTCACAAACTCACCCAAACCAGTTCGGTTCTTAACCACACGATGTGCGACAACCCCGTCTACGTCCGAATACGCAATCACGTCACCCTCGTTGACCGTTTGAAGATCGCATGCCTTTACATAGAGCACGCTGCCAACGGGAATTTCGGGCTCCATGCTTCCGCTCACCACGTCATACACCTCATAGCCAAAGATGCGCGGTATGGTAATGGGCGCGCAAAGCCCGATTACAACTACCAGCAGCATAATGCCAGCCACCCGGCAAAAGCCGGGCAGCCACTTGGGTGTTTTACGCTTCTTCATTCTGCTTGGCCTTCCTGCGCCTTGCGACAACAAACCACACGGCCGCAACGGCTATGGCACCAAGGCATCCGGAGGCGATGATTGCAGGTTGCGAGAGCAGCGACGCATCAGGCCCAGATGTGCCCTTGTTGCTTTGGGGGCCAGCCAACGGCGTGTCGAGGTCCAAAATCTCCTCTGTTTCGGGCTCGTTGGCCTCCTCCTCAGCGGCACCTGCGCCAGGTTGGGTCGCAGCGTTTTCCGCATCTTCGCCCTGCGTTCCCGCGCCACCCGTGGCGTTCGCCTCGTTGCCACCCGTGGTGCCACCGGTGCCACCACCCGTGGTCGTGCCGGTTCCGCCGTCGTCGTTGCGTTCGACCACCACAACGTTTCCACCATCGTTGCCACCAGTGTACACATCGTCATACACCGTTTGCGTTGGTCCGGGAACGATTTCGTACGTCGAACCATTGGTCGTCGTCCTCGTTACAATGGTCTCGCCCTCTTCGAGAGGAATGTACTCAAAGGTCCAAATGTTGTCTTCGCCCTTGTGGAGCGTTCCCGTAATGGAAAGATACCGTGGACGATATCCCTCAATGTATTCGTAGGCAGCAACGGGCTTATCGCCATCCTTGCCGTAGTACTCTTGCGGCTCTGCGAGCTCCTTGCCCGTTTCGTACTCCACAAACTTCAGGGTGTACTTCACCAAATCCGCTTCCACACCGTACGCAACAACAAAGTCCATGTCTTCCGAAACACCATTTACCTTGCCATTGCCGTAGAGCTTGTCTTGCCCGCTCAGGCGATAGCCCGTTTGCACGTACTTGGGATCGGTGATCTCGGCGGTAGCGATCTCGTTGAGGTTAACATCATCGCCCTTCGAGACCTTAACCACAACCGGCTCCTCCGGCAGCGTACCCCTATTGCCAGGAAACACGCGAATCGTGTACTTATACTCATCCGCAACTGCGGGCGTGAACATGGCCAACGTCATAAGCCCCGCCGTAAGAAGGGTGACAAAAGCCGCCATTATGGAAAGGCGTTGTTTCATTTCTCGTCCTCCTCTCCCTTGTTCTTGTTCCGCAGGTTACGAATGGCAAGCGCCAGGCACACAATGCCTACGCCAGCAATCGCCAAATACACGGGAAGCATCGACGTTTCGTCACCCGTCTTTGCAAGGTTCGCCTTGCTCCCCGAGACGGTACGAACCGTTGTAGGACCACTACCACCCGAGATGGTTCGTGTTACTCGCCTGACGTTTGTTTGGGCGCTCGGTTGCGACCCTTCGTCCACCGTTTCCTCCACAACGGTATCCGTCGGGTTCACCTGAGGCTCCACCGCAAACTTGAGTGCGAGTTGCGCAAGCGTGTCGAAGTAATCGTTGCCCTCAGTCTCGCCATCGAGCACCACATTGAGGGTAACCTTGCCCGTTTCCCCCTTGGCAAGTGTGCCAAGGTAGAAGTAGTCATCCATAGCGTTAGTCGCGTCGAATAACCCCTTGGAGTCTTTTCCGCCAACGCTTTCGCTATCGTATAGCGTTTGCTTGCCGTCCGGCCCCTCATAAGCTAGCGTATACCCATACGCACTGCCTTTCGCAGCGCCTTCCTCCAGGGACTTGAGGACCTCGTTGCTTATGTACCAATCCGCAGGTGTCTCGTTCGTTTGGCGAACCTCCACCGTAAACATGATGTCGTCGCCCGGCTGCAGCTGACTCACGTCATCGGCAAACTCATTGACGCTGTAGTTATCTACTACACGCCCCGCTTCGTTGTACTCCACATACCAGTCTTTGCTGCCTTCGATGTGATCTGCCAGCGCAGTGGCAGGCAACATGAGCGCCAATGCAAGGCTGCAGATAAGAGCAGTTATCTTTCTCATCGCCTACCCCCTACTCGTTCGTGCGGCCCCAGGCGCTCGTCATGGCCTCGGTACCGTTATGGGTTTGCACGGCGTCCGCCGTTACCTTAATGTGGAAGTTCACGTTGTCGTACTGATACTTCCCGTTGCTTATGGCCGTTGCCACGGCGCTATCGATGGTGAGCTTGTCTGCAAAGAGGTTCGTATCGCCGTCCACCGGCACGATGTCCTTGTAATACAGAACCGTGCGCTCGGGCGTGGATGCCTCCTCGTCGATGGTCCAGCCGGTGTTGGTAACGAAGTTCAGTTTGATGTAGCTCGGGTCGAGGTCCACGGCCTTGCCGTTTTCATCGGTCCAATAACGATACACGCTTACGCGCACGTACTCGGGAATGCCTTCGCCTTCGTTGGTGCTACTCGGATGCTGGGT
This sequence comes from Atopobiaceae bacterium, assembly GCA_017510785.1. GTDB lineage: Bacteria > Actinomycetota > Coriobacteriia > Coriobacteriales > Atopobiaceae > RUG440. The sequence goes on from JAFWMH010000072.1 coordinate 49,653, forward strand.
ATTGCGTGCAGAGAGCTTCTCGTCGTACGTCTTGCCAACCTGGAAATCCCCACTCTTCGCCAAATCGGTGAGAAGCTCGCCCTCGCCCTCTACAATGCTGCCGTTCTCGACCACCGCGACGTTCACGTTGGTGAGCTGCACCTGCGCACGGAACGTTAGCGACTCGATGCGCGGTGCCGCTTGGATGGCATTGATGCCTCCAAATCCGATGAGGATCACAGCCAACGCGAAGAGCACGATCGTTGCCTTGGGGGAACGCAAAAACTTATTCATTGTATCCCTCCGTCCTAGTCGTTCCAGTTGGCGTCCATCGGATTGCCCTCAGCATCGAAGGTGACGGGCACAGTCTCGTATACTACGACGATGTTCGTCTCTTCGCCATCGTGGGCGCCTTCGGGATTTTCTGTCTCGTCATATACGTGTTTGAGTTCGAATTTAACGGTAAGAGGTTCGGTTTCCTCGCCAACCTCTAGAACTTCCTCGTAGTTGTACCACGAGTCGATTGGCCCGGACCAGCTGTTACCAGATGCATTCGGGTTCAGCTCCGCAGCCGCATATACCCGCGCCCGCACCCAAACAGGAGTGAGCTCACCGGTATTACGAATGCGGATGGTCTTTGTTTCGGGAGTGTTTTCCTCGGTAATCGTTGTCGTCGGCTTTACGCTTATGGGCACGGAACCCTCGGCCCAAGTGGAGTCGGTAAAGTACGACCATGCGGTGCCGACGCCCATGCCAAGCACGAGCATAACGGCAAGCGTCGTCACTACCCATTGCTTACGCTTCATGCCACACCGCCTTCCTTACGAATTCGTAACGTTCTCGGACGCGTCAATAACGCGTGCATCCAACTGCCAGTCGCCCTGCTTCTCGTCGAAGACGAAGTGATTCTCGATGCCGTGACCACTAGTGCCCGTTCCGTCAGGCTCGTTGACAAAGGCCACATTTACGACGTCATCCGCAACGATGGTGGCGGTTTGGTCGCCGTCGCCCACCAACCTGTAGTGCGCGCCGGTGTACTCCTCCGTTACCTTGAGCTTCAGTCCGGCTGGGATATGGTTAACCGTGGTGCTCTGAACCCCGTCGGCCGTGTACTGAACCGCCGCGTAATTCTCGTAGACTGTCCCGCCCGTCTGCTCGTCAACAATGTGATACACAAACGTTGCGGCCTCGCCATCGAAATCATTTACCGTTTTATCGATGCGAAGACTCCCGTAACGAGGGGTACGCGACCACTTAAGCACCAAAGGTACGGACACCGCGGGATCGGTGTTTGTCCAACGGCCACCCGAGGTGTTGTATACCGCCCCGCCGTCTTCTCCCACCTTACCAGGCACGGCAACAAGTGCCGGTGCGAACGTATAGGTGTACTGTTCGCTAGCGCCATCAGCAGCAGTTACAAGATAAATGCCGTCTGACAGGCCCGAGATTTTCTCTCCTATTGCCGCGGTGGCGTCGGGATTAATGGCTTTATCCTTCACGATCTTTTTTGCGGCCTCAGCCATGTGCTGCCACGACTCGTTCGTCATCGTCGTAGGATCGTATCCCTTGCCCAAGTCCTTGAACGCAGTTACATCGAACGAGTAATCGTACGCATCGTAGCTAGCATTCTTAGAACCCGTGGCTATGCGGTAGACTTCGACTTGCGTGCTCGCCTTTTCTACGTCGGCATCTTGCTCGTTTACGCTTACCTTCACCAAAAGGTCGTTGGTTCCGCCCAACTCGGAGTTAACGTCGGCCTGAGCGAACGTCACCCCCAGTGCGAGCACGCATGCCACAAACGCAGCTACCACCAACGCTAAGCGATTGCTCTTTTTGTGCTTCATGGGCTCTCCCTTCCATTTTCCCACGTTTCTACTTTCCCTCATTCGCAGAAGTGCTTTCTTGCTCGCTCTTACCCGTCTCGGCCGCTTCCTCCAACTCCTTTGCATGCTCTCGAACTGCCTCGAGCGCCTTCTCTTTATCTAGGGCGGGACGGCGCCTGCTGCGCATGATAAGCGCAACTAAGAGGTACACAAAGAGCATGGGAATGCCCACTGCCGGAATGGCGATGTAATTAGGAATTTGGATGGCACCCGCAGGCACCGCATTGCGATCGGATTGTTTATCTACCCGATGCCCACGCACCAGCATGCGATGCGTGTTGATACCGTACGGCGTACAAGTGATAAGAGTCGCGTAGTCTTTGTCCTTTGCGATTGCCAAATCACTGAAGTCCTCTGGCTCCACAATGCGAATCTGATCAACCTCATACGTAATCTTTTGCTTAAGCACCGTAAACGTAAAGGTATCGCCCTCGGAGAGCTTATCCAAATCCGAAAATAGCTTAGCCGAAGGCAATCCGCGGTGTCCACTCACGACTGCATGTGTGCTCTTTCCGCCCACAGGCAAACTCGAACCTTCAATGTGGCCAATGGCTACCTGCAGATGCGTTTCGTCAACACCATGGTAAATGGGAAGATTCACGCCAATCGTTGGAATTTGGATATAGCCCATAAGCCCATTGCCAGTAAGGTTGAGCAAGGAATTATAAGCATCGCGCTCTTCATCAGTCATGTTAAAGCGCCCAGGATCGTCAACCAAGGTTTCGTTATATTTTTGAGCTGCCTTGAGCATCTTCTCAATCGTCTTAGGATCGAGCTCCTCCACCGCCTGCACGTATTCTTCGATGGCACGAGTCTGGTGGAAGCTATTCCACCAATCGCTAAATGTTGGGTATGCCATGATGCACAGACCGACTACAAGGACAATGGACATAAGTACAGTCGAGATGGACACCTTGCGCTTGCGCGCAGGCTTGCCTCCAACCTTCTTCGACTTCCTTTTGTCCTTTAGCTTACCCATCGCCCTTACTCTCCGAGTGTTCCTTGCAAATACGAGCGTCTGTTGCGTATACCCGCGTGTTCGAATATGCCCAACAAACGACCGTATCCAACACAGCGGTGGAACCGCCCCGCAAAGGGAGGTTCCACCGCCCGAAGGCCTAATTCTTGCTATTCAGCATCAGCCATGCGACGCTTGGTCAGAAGCATGACAACAGAGCCAGCGACCAGCACGCCACCAACGACGTAGAAGATCGTGGTGCCGATGCCACCGGTGGAGGGCATCTCGGTACCCTTGTTGTTTTCAATCTTCAACGCATTCTCGTCAAGATCATCGAGATTCCGCTCAACAGATTTAGTCGTGGTCGAAGAAGAAGACTCGCTTACAAGATTACCCTTTGCATCGTAGTGACGCTCTCCCGTCACTGTGATAACCTCTTCAGAGAGTTTCTGCGCGGTGAACGTAGAGGTACCGGTAAGCTTGTTGTAGCCATTGGGGGCAACGGTCTCGGTAATCGTATACGTGACGCCTTCCTTGAGGCCTACGATGTACAGCATGCCGTTGGAGTCGGTCTCCATCTCCGTACCAGGCTGTGCGTTATCTGCAGCGTTGTAGCTTACTACGGTATATACACCATCTGCCGTCTTCTCGACCTCAAGACCCTTGACCTTGAATTTTGCACCAGCAAGAGCTTCTTTGCTCTTTCCATCAATCTTCTTGATTGCTGCGGCATACGTCTTGATTACCTCATCATCATGCCAAGACTCGTCCCAAGGCTCTTCTTCACCATTGTCAGGCTTCGCATACGGAGTGATGGTTACCGTGTTCGTGTTGTTCGCGTCAATGTTTACGGTATCTGTGAGCTTTGCGGTATACGTAATAACGATTTGCGAGCCATTCTTGTAAAGGCTGTTTGCCCCATTAACCCAAGGAATGGTGATCTGTTTGTTTTCAAACTGCGGCGCGGGGCTCAGCGTGACATCCTTCGTGTTATCAGATGCGTCCTGGACAATCTTTACGCTTGTAACCGTTACATTGGAAAGATACTCAGGCAGTGTGTCGTCGATAACGTACTTCGTAACCTGATACGGTACTTTCTCGTTGTTTACTTCCTTCTTAAGATAGTTTGTGGTGCCAAAGGTTGCCGTATACGTAATGGTATCGCCGATGTTGTAACTCTCGCCATCCGCTTCCTTATCGACGGTTACCTTAGTCTCGTTCTTGTCGTTGATTACTACGCTTGGATTGGTGGAATCAACAGAGATGAAGGACTTAAAAGTTCCGTCCTTTTGCTGTGTTTCATGCGTAGTCGTAACTACATAGTATCCGTACGGAAGGTTTGTGAATTGAAGCTTGGAACCATCACTCGTTTCGCTGATAACACCAGCATCGGTCTTAGCCCACTCTTCAAGCGCTGCGAACAAATCATCGTTGTTTACATTCTCCTTGAGCTCAACGTAGTTGGTCGAGCCATCGGCGCCTGCAATTTTCTGGAAATAAGGTTGCAGGTCAGTAGGCAGATTGCCCTCGTATTGGTATGCAATCTCGCCATTAGCACCTACGGTCGCATCGAAAACCTTGTGCAGCGTGTACGTCTCGCCATTTGCAGCATTGTTAATTGTAATCGTGCCGCCATCAGCGCCATCACCACTGTATTCTTTTGTCTGCGCAAACGCAGGCAGCGCGACGGCGAGAGCCATAACGAGCGTCATGGCAAACGCAAATATCCGTTTGACTTGTTTCATAGCCTTGTCCTTTCTATCAGACAACATTACTTGCAGACTAGCTTGCTGTGTGGAGCCTCGGCTCCGGTTGAACAATGTTCGCGATTGAACGCGACGTGATTCTACGCTTCGCTATCCTCCCTCCCATCGTTCCATGGACCGAGGTCCTTGACGCGCAGGGGAAATGCGCTCACGCTCCGTATCATCCTCTATCGTGATTCACACCTCCCTTACACTCGCAATACCATACCCGCTATTCGGAACCTGTATTCAGTCGGTCGTGTGGGACGGCTTTGGTTCGGGCCGTCCCAAACCGATTTCCTACAGATAGTTCCTCATCTTCTTGGAGACCAGCCCACAGGCTGCAAAGCCCACAAGCGCAGCTCCAGTTGCATATATCGCCGTTGTACCAGCTCCGCCAGTAGCTGGGAGCTCGTTTCCAGACGGATTAACAACAACGACCGTCTTATCGCCCTCAGTTTGAGCCGTTCCATCATTCGATGCAGGATTACCATTTTCGTCTGTAATCGTGACCGTAAGCTTTCCAGACTTCTTCTCGACCTTGAAGTATGTGAACTTATCAAGAATCATGTATCCATCCGGCGCCTTAATCTCTTCCAGTCGATAGACGCCCACATCCAGATGATTGATGCCCACCGTACCAGTTGCATCACCGCTACCAGAAGGCGAAATTACCTCTGTGTTTACGGCAGCCCAGGCCTGACCTTCCTTCCGCGTAAGGTTAAACTCAGAACCATTAATTGCTGTACCACTTGTATCCGTTTTCTTGAGTGTGAGGTCCATCAACGGCTTCGTATTGGTGAACGTTACGTGCGCGTCCTTGTCCCCCTCATCTTTAATCTTACCAAGCGCAGAGCCTTGGACGTTACCGCTTGTAGCGTAATCCCAAATGCTAACGTTGGTAAGATCGGGGGCATCGTACGTCCCGTCCTCAAGAACGCGTTGAGGTGCATTCCAGTCGCTGTCTTTAATCAGGATGCTATCTCCTTGATCGTTCACCTTCATACGAATCTCGTCGACGAAGAAGTCAGTTCCCGCAATGAGGTCTTTAATAATCACGGTCTTTCCTGCAGGAATCCTTTCAATCGTGCCGTATTGGCCGGCATGGTGTACGACCGGTTCCTCACTGAGCGAGCCCATGTAGTTATAATACTTCCCCGTCTCGTCATCGCGTATGTAGTACTCACCGGTATAGGGTACCAATTCACCATTCTTGTTCTCCATGAGTACACGGAACTCGAAGGTATCCGTAGTAGCAGGTATGCCTTCTCCCAGCACCTTGGTAATAAGCAAATCATTCTTATTCAATTCGGTGCACTCGTTGTCGTATACGACCCGAGCGCGGTTCTTGATGGTTTCCTGCGTTGTGGTCACATTACCATCTTGCCCCACGGCTGTTTCCGTTCCGTTTATGTATACCGTATACTTCTGTGGATCGATACCAAGCTCTTGTACGTAATACTTCTTGGTTTCATCCAAGCCGGTGAACTTAGCCGCCTCGCCATGCTTCAGCCTGAATACTCCGTCGTTATCAAAAGCAATTGGCACAACATGACCAGTGTTATCGAGCTTGTTCTCGTATACCGCGTTATCGCGAACCAGCTCATAACCGCCGTTCTCTTTTTCCACCCACAACTTGTACGCATACTCAACATTCGCATATGGAGTTTGCACCTCACTGAGCTTCTTCTCCACAACGACCTCGCCGTTCTGCCTCGTGGGGAGATTGAACCGCATCATAAGGTTAGATGCATATGCGCCATGCTCCATGTAGAACATCTTGAACGAATGACCACTGTAGTCCTTCAGGGTGTTCCCAGAGAAGTATTGATCGGCTTTGCTGTCATCCCAAGCCGTTCCATCGGGGAACACGCCGGCTGCCTTGAAGCAGTCCCTTATGGTACTAGGCCTATCCTCCCGTTTAGGACAAATAATCTCGCCAGTAGCAAAGTTGATGGAACCAGGCCATGCATCATGCCTACCGTCAATATTGAGTACAAGCACGCCATCAATGTAAATGAGCAGGTCGTCATCGCCATTGAACTGATAGAGCATGGGGTTGCCATCCACAGTGCCACCAGGAGGCATGAGGAAGTTAAAGTCCATCGTCATACCAAAGAACCAGTTTGGATTCGTTGCTTTGAGACCATATACAATTGCATCAGAGTTTACCGCCCCATTGAAAGGATCCTCATAGTCAAGCAAATCACCTTCACCATTGAAGAGGTTCTTTTGGCTCGTCTTATTCGGATTAAGCTCGTCGAATGGCAAGAAATTGCCACGCTTGGCATTGAAGTCGTTCGGCCCCGTTTGGTTGCCACTCAATGCAGCGCCAACGACGTTGTATACAGTAAAGTTTCCCTTTTCCGCCCCGGTTGTATTGAATTTCGCGAAGTTATCGAAGCAGCTGTACTCATAGTACTTGGTTGAGTCATAGATGCTCTGTATGAACAGATGGTTTGCTTCTCCTTTGTGATACTGACTGCTAGGCGAAAACAGTGCGCTGCCGCTAGTGTCCGTATAGTTTTTCCTGTAAACAGGGTAACCATCAGAACCCAATCGCATCTGCACGTAGTCTGTTTGAAGAGTGTTTTGCGCCCAGTCGTCTGAACCAGTAACGTTACTGATGGTAGATTGATTTGGATAATCGAACATATGAATGGTGATGCCGTCTGCAACACTATCGACGGTATCCACCGTTTCCCAATTCCCTGCAGCAGTAGCTTCAACAATCTCTGCAAACGAAAACTGCTCAGAATCCAGGCGTGTGCACGATTGCAATTCTATATCGTCGGTTACTTTATATCCGTAACTCGTCATCGTTGCGGTGTCCCAGTACTCAATAGTCGACGTGTACTCAGAGTTTTCGCGCCCACTCAGACGAACGCCATCAACCGTACGTGAAGTCTCCTCGTCCCATGGCTTTACAAGCGTATTGCCAGCCATCGGGTGAAGAATATTGTTCGTTGCTGTATCGGACGCAGAGTTCTTGGTATTCTTAAAGATGTAGTAGCCATTGGGATTACCGCTACCATTCTTCAGCTCCATAAACTCCCACTCTGGCGAGCATGGACTGTGCAAGGTAACGATATCACCCTTATCGTATGCTTTGATTAGACGACCTTTGCCATCAATAACATAGTCATGATACTCGTGTGTTTCGCTATCGTACACACTCTTGTACACGATATATTTCTTTCCATCTTCGAGATCGGAAACGCTTACCTTTTTGGCCGTATATACCTTGGACTCGTATACGGACTCCTCTTCGGGGTTGACAGGATTGTCGTTGAGATTCTGGATTTGGCAGAGTGTGAGCCAACAATAGGCATTGTCGAACACATTTGCAGAGAATTGTGCACCATTCCCGTTGCTGTTCGCAGTATCGCTAACATTCGACCTAATATACCTACTGTTGTTGTAATTGTTTCTTCTACTTATTCTCACCAATCCAGCATTATCGTTAGATCCCCCCTCAACTATCCATGCCTCCTTATTATTACTAAGCGTCAGTGAGTTATTGTTGAGGTAGAGATACTTGCCATTGTCTGCCTTTATGTAGTACTGACCATTGCCAGCAGGCTCAAATGTCCATGACGTGATTTGAGTCGCGCTATTCGGCTCATTGGTTCCGTTCGCTTGACTCGTTACAACGTTGTCTTCGCTCTCGTGTTCCTCTACCGAAACACTCGCAGCAGAGATGCTATTGCCACTGGCTTGCAGCGCTTGGCCAATATGGCGCTTCTTGTTCTCGGCCATCTCACTAGAACCTATTTGTGATTTGCTCACATGGACAATCGCGTAACTTTTGCCCGCAAGATCGTTGACGGTTGCCCCGTTGTCGAGCGCGTAGGAAACTACAGAGTAAATGGAAAACGACTCAGTTGTAAAGGTAAGCGTATCGGTTTGGCCCTCTTCCTTGCCTTCGGTTACAGGGTCGATGACCTCAGCGCCATCTTCGGCCAAGTGGACAACCTTGAGCTCTTCGCTATCGGCAATGGCATCGCCTACGTACTCAATCTTAACCTCAACTCGAGCCTTCGGCTCAAGCTCGTTGCCGTCTGCATCCTGAATTGTGATGTCGAACATGCGGAGGTGATCGAGAGCCTCCACGTCGGTTTCAACCGCTTCGGCCGTCTCGGCTGCAAGCTGATCATAGTCTTTGGCTTTTTCCGTCACTTCGTTAACCACGAGCTTGGCGCCAGCAGGAATGCCAGCGTCCTTGCCATAGGAAACGGTCACAGTATAGGTTTCGCCTTTGGCGGTAATAACGTCCGCCGTAATCGTCTCTGGCTCGACGATAACGTAGGGGCTGAACGAGCCGGACTCAAACTTGAGCGTGTCCTCAGAGCCCTTCTTCGTTTCTTTTTCTTCATTGTGGACAACGTCTACGTTCTTTACGACTTCCGCGTCCTTGTCCTTGTTTTTGTCAACGTGAACGAGCATGGGATCCTTGATGTCGCGCACTGCATCGGAAGTAATCTTTACTTCCACGTCCTTGGCAGGCTCAATCTCATTGCCCTTTTCGTCGAAGAAGGTAATGTCGACAGCCGTCATCTTTTTGGCGCCAGTCACACGGATGTCATTCTTCTTGATGGCATCCTCTACCTTGTCGCGCACCGACTCAGGGTCGAGTTGTTTGACCTTCATGGTGGTATTCGCAGGGAACGCGCCTTCGGGAGCCTTTACGCTTACGTGCACGAGCTCCTTCTTGTTGTCGTCGAGAATGCTCTCGTCGAACTCTTGAGCAGGCATCGCTACCGCTTCGGCCTTGTCATCGGCTTTGGCGTCGGACTTCTTTACGTCGGCTTCTTTCCCGTCCTTCTTGTCGGACTTGGCGTCGTCCTTGACGTCGGACTCTTCATCATCCTCTGTGGCGGTAGGTTGCTCGTCCTTCTTGTTGGACTTCGCATCGCCCTCTTCGCCGTCCTTGGCGTCCTTTGCGTCGGCTTTTGTCTCATCCTTGTTTTCGGACTTCTCGTCACTCTTGGCGTCGTCTTTGGCGTCGTCTTTCGCGTCACCATTGGCGTCGGAGTCGGAGCTCTTCTCTTCCTCCGTGGCGGCAGCATCCTCGCCACCGTCCTCGGAATCGGACTGGGTCTCCGCGTCGGGCGTATCTGCACCCTCTTCCGGAGCGGTTTCGTCGGCAGAGTCCTCAGCATCCGCAGGCTCCTCGGCGTTACCTTCGCCGTCGGCCTCGGCTTCGGCGTCGCCCTCTTCGTCCTCAACAGTTATGGTTGTAAAGCAACCGGGACCATGGACGTGATTCTCTTTTATCTCCTCTTTGCCACAAGTGAGTTCGCGCCCCACGACCGTATAGCACTCGTCGGTGTGCTTGTGGTCGTCGGACTCCTCTTGCCCACACGTGAGCTCGCGCTTATCGCTATAGCACTCGTCGGTATGCGTATGCAGCTCGACTTCCGGCTGATTGCAAATCAAGTTGCCGTCTGCGTCGTAGCACTCATCACCATGAGTATGGAGCTTCAGCTCTGGCAAAGGACACACCAAGTTGCCGTCCGCATCGTAACAACTCTCGTCGTGCGTGTGAGCGACCTTCTCGGTAACGGGGCAGGTTAGCGCCTGCTCCTCATGCACCTTTGCAACACCGGTTTGATGAAGCGCAATCGCTACTCCAGCCATAACGCATACAGCTAGTATTGCGAATACCCGCATATAAGCTGCGCGACGGCTCTTGGACAGCAGCATTCTGGTGAGCCGATTTCTAGTGTTTTCCGCCATCGTGCTGCCTCCCCTCTTCTTAGTCGTCTGACTTCCTCACCCAAAAAATATCTACTCACTGAAAGTATACACTATTCAGAGCATTTTAAACATCTTTTTTCGTGATTTTAGCAATAACTCATTCGCTATAAGCAATCATATGTTATCCGCATACAAAACCCACTAACTAATGGGTCCAAACGTATTTAGCGGCCACACACGAAGCAGTATTCGTCCAATCACCATCTCTTTACTCACGCAGCCAAGCGCCGTACTGCGACTGTCCACGCTTGTAGATCGATGGTCTCCCATAATGAATATCTTCCCCTCGGGCACCTGGTAGGGCAACTGAATATTGCAATCCCCCAAGGCCTTATCTGTTACATATGGCTCGTCAAGTTTAACATTGTCTACGTAAACAGTTCCGTCTTCCGTAATGTTTACCCATTGGCCCTCATTGGCAATCACACGTTTCACCAAAATCGTGTTATTGTAATAAAATGCAACCACATCGCCCGTCTCGTACTTAGAGCCTCGCAGTGCAACCACCACGTCACGGTCCTGCAGCGTATCCGTCATGGATGCGCCGGTAATTTGCAATATGGGAAGCACTAGCATGGCTATAAGGACAGCAACTGCCGCCACGACTAGCAAGCTGAAGACAGTGTTGCGCAAAGCAATAATATAGTTGCGGCGATGTCGCTCGCGGCCGAGTTCCTCCTCCAAGTTCTCAAGACTTGGTACCGTGGAAGGATTCGACACTGAGGGCACGCTTATGGCATTATCACTCATGCTACTCCTTCTTCTCCCGGCTTATCTTCTACATGCTGGCGTGAGTCAAACAGCTGGACCTCATCGGAATTGACCTTCCCAGCATCCACCAACTGCACAATAAAGCGGTCCTTCTCGTCCAGACGATGCTTTAGCTTTTCGATAAGCGCATCTTTGTCGTCAAGTTTTACCTTAAGACGATCGATTTGCATGTCCTTGTCGTTGAGCTTGTCTTTGAGCCGCTCAATTTGCTCATCCTTGAGGTCAAGCTTCTGCTTTAGGCTATCGACCTTCTCGTCCTTAAGGTCGAGCCGCTCCTTAAGCCGGTTGACAAGACCATTGAGCTCCTCAATCGCCCGCGTTTCCTGCTCGATTGTTGCGTGCAACTCATCGCCCTCATGCAACTGCCCCACAAGAAGCTCGAGCAAGTCCTGACGGCTCAGCCGCTGCAAATCCTTGCCACGGCTTTTCTCTGCACGTCCGTTCGCTCGTGTATCGCCAATACCAAACACCTTGCTCACTCTCCTTTTGCAGTCTTATGAAGATATATACCACCGCCTCACCTGTGATATGCAGCGCGTGCTTGCGTATCCCAAATATGCGCATACAAATACAAAAAGCTCCGACCTGTCAGTGACGAGTCGGAGCACAGTTACATATATATAACTAGTTTAGAACTTGTGGCCGCACTTCTTGCAAATGCGAACCTTCTTGCCGTCGTCGTCCCAGCCATGGCCAACACGCGTGGGCTTATCGCATGCGGGGCAAACGAGCATAACGTTGGAAACGTGGATTTTCGCCTCGATTTCCTTCCAACCGCCGTTTTGGTTCTCCTGCGTCGGATGCTGAGCCTTCTTGACGATGGCAACGCCCTCCACCTTAACCTTGTCCTCGCGCGGATAAGCGCGCAGAACCTCGCCACGAGCACCGCGGTCCTTGCCGGAGATAACCTGGACCTGGTCGCCCTTCTTAACGTTCATCTTAGGCATTGATCCATACCTCCCTACAGCGTCTCGGGTGCAAGCGAGACAATCTTCATGTACTTGCGGTCGCGCAGCTCACGAGCAACGGGCCCAAAGATACGGGTGCCGCGGGGCTCGCCCTCTTTGTCCACGACGACGCAGGCGTTCTGGTCGAAGCGGATGTAGCTGCCGTCCTTGCGGCGGGTTTCCTTCTTCGTGCGCACTACGACGCAGCGAACGATCTCGCCCTTCTTCACCGCGCTGTTGGGCTGAGCCTCCTGCACGGCGCAAATGATGACGTCACCGATGCCGGCATAGCGACGCTTGGAGCCACCAATAACCTTAATGCACTTCACTCGGCGAGCACCGCTGTTGTCGGCGACGACGAGCATAGTTTCCATTTGAATCATTCGCTCTACCTCCTGCCGCTACTTGGCGCGCTCGATAATCTCAACCAGGCGCCAACGCTTGGTCTTGGAGAGGGGACGCGTCTCCATAACGCGAATGGTATCGCCCACGCCACACTCGTTGTTCTCGTCGTGAACATGGAGCTTCTTGGTGATGGTCATCATCTTGCCATACTTGGGATGATGCTTGCGGTAGTTGATCTTAATGGTGACGGACTTATCGCCCGAGCGCGACACTACAACGCCCGTACGAATCTTCCGCGCATTCCTTGCTTCAGTATCTGCCATGTTGCTATTCACCTGCTATCTATTTGGCTGCTTCGGCCGCGATCTCGCGGGCACGAATCTCGGTTTGGACGCGGGCGATGTCGCGCTTGACGAGCTTAACGCGGGCGGTGTTATCGAGCTGGCTCGTGGCCATTTGGAAGCGCAGGTTGAAGAGCTCCGCACGTCCCTCCTCGAGCTTGGCCGCGAGGTCGGCATCGCTCAGTGCCTGAATCTCCTTGTACTTCATACTTGCCTACACCTCCTGTGCCTGATCGGCACGGCTTACGATCTTCGTCTTGATCGGGAGCTTGTGCTGCGCAAGGCGCAGAGCCTCCTTGGCGACCTCTTCCGGAACGCCGTCGATCTCGAACATGATGCGGCCGGGCTTAACGACGGCTACCCACTCTTCGGGGTTGCCCTTACCAGAACCCATGCGGGTTTCGGCCGGCTTCTTGGTGATGGGCTTGTCGGGGAAGATGGTAATCCACACCTTGCCGCCACGCCTCATCCTACGGGTGATGGCAACACGGGAGGCCTCGATCTGGCGGTTCGTAATCCAGTGAGCCTCGAGTGCCTGCAGACCATACGAGCCAAAATGCAGGGTGGTGTTGCCCTTTGCCTTGCCCTTCATGGAACCGCGCTGAACCTTGCGGTGAAGTACACGCTTAGGTGCGAGCATTAGCGACCCCTCCTATCGTTGCGACGGCGAGGACGGGAGCTGCCCTCGAGCGCCGGGTTCGGCGCAGGCTGGCCCTTCATCTTCTCGCCGAGGTATATCCAAACCTTGACGCCACAGGCGCCCATGGTGGTGCTGGCCGTGGCCTCGCCATAACCGATGACGGCACGCAGGGTGTGCAGGGGCACGCGACCCTCGCGGTACCACTCGCGGCGACCCATCTCGGCGCCGTTGAGACGACCGGAGCACTGAATACGAATGCCCTTGGCGCCGGCCTTGCGAGCGGACTGAACCGCCTTGCGCATGGCGCGACGGAAGGCAACGCGGCCCTCGAGCTGCTCGGCGATGGACTGAGCGACGAGGTTGGCGTCGAGCTCGGGGCGCTTGACCTCGATGACGTCGACCTTCACGTTGCCCTTGCCAACACCGGCAACCTTCTCGAGCTCGGCACGGAGGTTGTCGATCTCGGCGCCCTTCTTGCCGATTACGATGCCGGGACGAGCGGTGTAGATAGCAACCTGGACCTTCTCGCCAGCACGCTCGATGTCGACGCGGCTGAGAGCGGCGCGCTCGAGACGCTTGGTGAGGAACTTGCGGATGGCAAGGTCGTTACCGAGCTTCTCGGCGTAGTCCTTGTCTGCATACCAACGGGAACGCCACTGCTCGGTGGTTCCCAGACGGAAGCCTGTGGGGTGTACCTTCTGGCCCATTACTTACGCCTCCTTCCGGGGAGCGACGACAACGGTGATGTGGCTCGTGCGCTTGTTGATGCGCGACGCGGAGCCCTTGGCGCGAGGCCTAAAGCGCTTAAGAGTGGGACCCTCGTCCACGTACGCGCGGGCAATCACGAGGTCGGCACCACGCATGCCGTGATTGTTCTCGGCGTTAGCGACTGCAGACTCGAGAACCTTCGAGACGGGCACGGCGGCTGCGCGATTGTTGAACGCCAGCAGCTCACGGGCGCGCTCGACGGACTGGTTGCGGATTTGGTCCACCACGAGGCGGGCCTTGCGAGGAGCAACGCGCACGTACTTGGCGATTGCGCGCGCCTCGTTGCGATTGGTTTCTTGTGCCATTGAGCTCCTACCCCCTACTTAGCCTTGTGACCACGGAACGTGCGCGTGGGGGAGAACTCGCCCAGCTTGTGGCCGACCATTGACTCGGTGATATATACGGGCACGTGCGTACGGCCATTGTGCACGGCGATGGTGTGACCGACCATCTCGGGGAAGATGGTGGAAGCACGCGACCACGTCTTGATTACTTCCTTGGTACCTGCCTCGTTTTGCGCGGCAACACGCATGAGGAGGCGAGTCTCCACAAACGGGCCCTTCTTGAGACTTCTGCTCATACTTGAATACTCCTACTAATCGTGTGCCGACTACTTCGTCTTCGTCTTGCGACGACGGATGATGAGACGGTTGCTGCCCTTCTTCGGGTCGCGCGTCTTGTAGCCCTTCGTGGGCTTGCCCCACGGGGTGACGGAAGGACGACCAGAGGTGTGGTTCTTGCCCTCGCCGCCGCCGTGCGGGTGGTCGACCGGGTTCATGACGGTACCACGGACGGTAGGACGCACGCCGAGCCAGCGCTTACGGCCGGCCTTGCCGATTACTATGTTGGAGTGATCGGCATTGCCCACAACGCCAATGGTGGCGCGGCAGGTGAGCAGCACGCGGCGAAGCTCGGAGGAGGGCATGCGGAGCACGGCGTAGCCGTTGTCCTTGCCCATGAGCTGCACGGACGTACCAGCCGAACGAGCCATTGCCGCACCCTTGCCGGGCTGGAACTCCACGGCGTGGATGAGCGTACCCACGGGGATGATCTCGAGGGGCATGGCATTGCCGGGCTTGATGTCGATGTCCTTGGTGCCGCTGATGACGGTGTCGCCCACCTTGAGGCCCGCAGGAGCCAGGATGTAGGCCTTCTTGCCGTCTACGTAGTGGAGCAGCGCGATGCGCGCGGAGCGGTTGGGGTCGTACTCAATCGACGCGACCTTGGCGGGCACGTCGTCGTGAAGACGCTTGAAGTCGATGCGACGATACTTGCGCTTGTGACCGCCACCCTGGTGACGGGTGGTGATGTGGCCGTCGTTGTTGCGGCCAGCCTTCTTGTGCAGGGGCTCGAGAAGCGACTTCTCGGGCTTATCCGTCGTGATTTCGGCGAAGTCCGAAATCGTCTGGAAGCGGCGCCCTGCGCTTGTTGGCTTTAGGTGCTTAACTGCCATTCCTAGTTCCCTTTCTTTCTCCGTTGGCCACCCTGCTTAAGGGATGAGACGTTCGTCTCGACAGGATGACACCGGACCTACCACGGTACCGCGCGTATCCATTATTCGCGCGGTAAACAGCGCCCGCCCCACATGAGACGAGCGCATGTGTTACTCAGTAATAATATCGACGTTATCGGTAGCGAAAATCTCGATCGTCTCGCCGGGAGCGACGGTAACGATGGCCTTCTTCCAACGGCGCGTCTTGCCCGTGACGTAACGTACGCGACGGTTCTTGGGCTTGACGTTAATGGTGTTCACCTTAACGACGTGCACGCCGAAGAGCTTTTGCACGGCGTCGCGAATCTCCTCTTTGGGGGCGGTGCGAGCAACCTCGAAGGTGTACTTGCCCTGCTCCATGAGGTCGTAGGAACGCTCCGTGACGACGGGGCGGATGATGACTTCATACGGGGAGTTCATTATGCGAGCGCCTCCTCAAAGTTCTTTGCAACGTCGATGGTCATAACGAGCGCGGCGTTGTCGAGCAGGTAGCGAGTGTTGGCGTCCGATGCCGCAATAACAGTCACCTTGGGGATGTTGCGGAACGAGCACCATTCGGTAATCGCGTCGTCGTCGAGGACGAGGGTAACGCGCTTGCCCTGAAGGTCGAGTGCCTTGAGGATGGCCGCTGCCTTCTTGGTGGACGGCTCCTCGAAGGAGAGCTGGTCGAGAATGACGAGCTCGCCGTCGGCCAGCTTGCCGGAGAGCGCGGAACGCATGGCAAGCTTCTTCACCTTGTTGTTGGCCTTCTTGGCGTGGCTGCGGGGTACGGGTCCAAAGATGACGCCGCCGCCGGTCCACTGACCAGCGCGAGTGGAGCCCTGGCGCGCACGGCCGGTGCCCTTTTGACGATACGGCTTGCGACCGCCGCCCGAAACCTCATGGCGATTCTTGACCTTGTGGGTGCCCTGACGCATGGTGGCCTCGTACGCGACGACGACCTGGTGCATCACGGGGATGTTCGGCTCGATGCCGAATACGTCGGAGGAGAGCTCGGCCTCGCTAACGGCCTGTCCCTCGACGTTCTTGATCTCGATATTGGACATTGTTACCTCCCTTAGGCCATGCGGACCTGGACGAGTGCGTTCTTGGCACCAGGAACCGCACCCTTGACGAGCAGGAGGTTCTGGTCGGTGTCCACGCGCACGAGCTTAAGGTTCTTAACCGTAACGCGCTCATCGCCCATGTGGCCGGCCATGTGCAGGCCCTTGCGCACACGCGCGGGATAGGCGCACTGACCAATGGAACCCGGCTTGCGCTGGTTGCGGGAGCCGTGGGTCATGGGTCCGCGGTGGAAGTTCCAGCGCTTGATGGTGCCCTGGAAGCCCTTGCCCTTGGACGTGCCGATGACGTCGACGGACTTGACGTCCGCGAAGTCGGCAACCGTAACCTGGTCGCCCGGCTTATACTCGCTGGCGTCCTCAACGCGAACCTCACGCAAATAGCGCATGGGCTCGACGCCAGCCTTGGCGAAGTGACCGGCCATGGGTTTGTTGACCTTCTTCGCCTTGATGTCGCCAAAACCGATTTGGACGGCTTCGTAGCCATCCGTGGCCTTGGTCTTTACCTGCGACACCGTGCAGGGGCCTGCCAGAATGACGGTGACGGGTACGACGTTGTCGTCGTCATCCCACACCTGAGTCATCCCGATCTTGCGGCCAAGAATCGTGCTGACCATACCTGTTCCTTACCCTCGGTGGTCATGGGACTTCCTACCCAGCGGACCACATCCATCGTGTGCCGCGTCTTTTGGGAGCAGCACCCCCCAATTTCAGCAGCTGTGCTAGTGTACACCCTCCCGGGCGTCTCCACAATTACTGCGGATGTTTAGGCGTTGCACCGAGGAATATGCCAAGGGATGCTCCCCCAGCGCACGCATTCGCGAAACGTGCACCGAGGGAGCATCCCCTTCAAGCTGTATAAGGCCGTACCGCTAAGCTCGCACGTTACTTGCGGCGACGGCGTCCAAGTACCAGCAACGCTGCGCCGGCGATTGCGGGAACCACGGCCATAAGGCTGGGGTCTGCCGTCTTGGGCGTGCTGGACCTCGTCGTTGACGATCCGCTCGAACCGCCGGAGCTCACCGAACCGCCGGAGCTGCCAGAGCTGCCGGAACTTCCAGAACTACCCGAGCTGGACTTGTTGCTCGAATTGTTGCTCGAGCTGTTGTTGGTGTTCTTGTTGGTATCGTCCGACTTCGTTTCGTCGTCCTTAGTGTCCTCGGTATCGTCCTCGTCGTCTGTTTTCTCGGCGTCTGCCTTGGGCATCGTGTTGGTAATCGTGTAGCTCATCACGCCGAGGCCGGCATCGTCGGTCGTGGTGCCGTCGTCCGCCTTCGCGTCATCATCAGTATCGTCGCTGGCCTCGTCCGTCGTCGTGGCGTCCTCCGTCGTCGCGTCGTTTGCAGCGTTGTCCCCGCTCATGCTGCTCGTGATGGTCGTCTCAAACGTTTCGGGAACGCCCGTCACGCTGGCCTCGACCACGGAGTACTCAATGCTCTCGTAAATCGGCAGGTCCGCAAACTCGTCGGATGTCTTCTCCGCCGTGAGCTCGATGGTCATCTTCTCGGTGGCCTTGTCTTCGCCAAGAACCTCGGCGGTAGCCTCGTCGAGCGACTTGCCGTTGCCCAACAACTCCACGGTTACCTTGGCGCCCTCAGGCCAGTCGATCTCCTTGCCGTCGGCGTCCTTCCAAACCTTCGTCACCGGCACACGCGTCGTAGGCGGCGTCACCGTAATCGTGTTGGCCGCCAGCGGATACGTCGCGGCAACAACAGGCTCTCCGCTTTCGTCCGTTACCACATTGCCTTCCTCGTCGTACGCAAACGCCTCGACCACATAGCTCGCCGTTGTGTCTACGCCGTCGTGGCTGGGCTGGCCCGACGTACCATTAGGATACGAATCACTCGTAACGGTACCATTTTGCTCCACGTCATTGTCGTATTGCGTGTAATCCGCGCTGTCGGTAACAACTTCGTTGTCGAGCTTCACCTGGTACGTCACGCGTACCCAGTGTCCGCGAAGGTTATTAGCATTGTTGGTGTTGGGAATTGTAACGGTAAGCGTCTTGCCGTCGATAACCGAAACCGCATCCTTAATGTCGATGCCGTCAGCGGTTTCCACGGTGCCATGCGCGGTGTGGTCGTTGTACTCGCCAATGTCTTGAACCGTAATCTTGGTGTTCGTGCCGTTGAGGAACGCAATGCCCGCGCCTCCGGCAAGCTTATCGGTAATGGTCACTCGGTCGGCGTCCTGCGTGACGAAGGCCAAAATGTCGTACGTAAACGGCGTGTCGAATGCCGGGAGGTCTTGGTGTACGTCCTTGTTGATGTACTTCTCGATCGCGGGGGCAGCGTAGGAGTTAACAATGTTCAACACAGTACCCGTGCACGTCGTCTTGCTCTCGCCATACGTCACGGTCGTGACAAGCGCACCGTCACTGCCATCCTCCTCTACGACGACCTTCGCATACTGCGGCTCGCTGTGGTATGAGAGGTGCTTGGAATCGCTCGCCTTTTCCGTAATGGTGTAGTAGTAGGTACCCGGACGCGTGTATTGAATGGCTCCGAACGTTGCCGTTTCGTCGGCCTTCACCTTGAGGGTAGTTTTTGCGGGCAGCGTGTCGCCGGTTTGAGCGTCATCGGCCTTGGCCAAGGTGAACGCAAACTCCTCATCGGTAGTCCAACCAGGAATGCTCGATTTTATCCGCTTCGTGGCCGAAAGCTCAGCCGAGCCGTTAAACTTCGCATCTTCCACGAGGATAATATCGACGCCGTTTTCGTCGGTAGTCGTCTTGGCTCCGGTGGTTACCTTGCCGTGCTCGTCTAGCTGGAACTCGATGTCGGTAGCGATGGCATAGCCCTCGGGGGCAACGACCTCGCGCAGGGTGTACGGCACGCCCGCAGCAAGACCAATCACCTCGTGTGGCGTCGTCGTGGAGATCCACTCTTGACGCTCGCCGCCTATGCGGACGACCTCGCCGTCCTCGCCGAGGATTTGGATCTTCGCGCCCGCGAGTTCCTCGCCCGAAGCAACATCGGTCTTGGAAATCTTTACGCTCGTCTTCGCATCCTCAATAAGCAGCTCGTTATTTTCGACCTTCTTCTCCTTAACGACGACGTTGCCGTCCGTGTCCAGCGTGAAGGCGATGTCGGTAGCAACGGTGTAGCCTGCAGGCGCAACGGTCTCGCGCAGAACGTAGTCGCCGGCGGCAAGGCCCTTCACGACCTTCTCGTCCTCGCCCGACGTCCACGCCAGCGCCTCGCCGGAGTTCGTCGTCGCAACGTCGCCGTTCGCGTCCAGAATTTGGAGCGTAGCGCCAGGCAGCTCCGCGCTGCCAGCAATGGCCTTCTTGGAAACAGTGAAGCGCATGATGGCATCCTCGACGAGTATGACGCCACCCTTAACCTTGGAGCCGGTCGCGGTAATCTTGCCGGTCTCGTCGATGGTGAAGGTCGTCTCGGTAGCGATGGCGTAGCCCTCGGGAGCGACGGTTTCGGTAAGGGTGTAGGTTTCGCCGGTCCTGAGTCCGATAATCTCGTGGATAGCCTCGTTTACGTCGGTCGTCTCCTCGTCGTCGATTGCCGAGACCCACTTGTCCGCAATGCTGCCCTCGGAGTCGGTAATCACGAGCTCCGCGCCCGCAAGCTCCGCGCCTCCGGCAATATCGACCTTGGATACCTTCACGACGGTTTGCGCATCCTCGACGAGCAGCACGGTTTTGCCCTCAACGTCCTTACTGGACGCAGAGAGTACCTTAACGGAGCCGTCCGCCTCAATGGTAAAGGTGGTGTCGGTGGCCACGGTGTAGCCATCGGGCGCAACCGTCTCGCGCAGGATGTACTTCACGCCAGTCTTGAGGCCGGTTTCCTCGTGGATGCCTTCGTTCACGTCCTCGGTAGTCTCGTCGTCGGCCAGCGAGTCCCACTCGCGCACAACGGTCTCCTTGCCGGATGCGTCCTTCTCCACAATTTGGATGTGCGCACCCGCGAGCTCGGCGCCCGCGCCGGTCGCGACCTTGGACACCTTAACCACAGTCTTGTCGTCCTCGACGAGGACCGTATCGGTCGTGCCCTCCTTTACCTTGGCCGCGTTGCTGGCCTGGAAGGTGGCATCGACGGTGCCGTCGGCATTGAGGCGGAAGGCGGTATCGGTGGTAATGGCGTATCCCTCGGGCGCCACAGTCTCACGCAGGGCGTACGTCTTACCCGTGGTCAAGCCCTCGACCACGTGCGTTTCGGTCGTGGAATCCCACTCGGTGAAGACGGTTTCCTTGCCAGTCGCATCATCCTTCTCAATAATCTGGATGTGCGCGCCCGCAATCTCGGGACCGCCGGCAACGTCGACCTTGGAGATGTTAACGGCGGTTTTGTCATTGACAAAATCGAGCGTGTAGTTTTTGTCATCGACCTTCGCGGTCTCCGGCTTTTGGAACACGAGGTTGTAGAGCCACGTCCACAGCGAGCTGCCCTTATCGTACTGGATGCTCCTAATTTCGCCCTGCTCCACAACAATCTCGATGGCCTGATCGCTCAGCACGTAGCCTGCGGGGGCCTTCGTTTCCTTGAGCGTCCACGTTCCCGGCTCGACGAATGCGAACGACGCGACGCCGTCCTTGTTCGTCGTAGCGACGACCGGAGACACGCCGTCCTTGTCGGTACGCTCCAGCGTGAACTTGGCGCCTGCGAGCAGCTCGCCATCGGCGTTCTTCTTGTTCACCTTGAGCTCGACGGGCTCGTTTTCGGGTTCGTTCCCCTTGATGGTGTTGGTGATGACGTAGCCGGACGCGGCGTCGTAGGAGTCCTCGTTGGCGTCGTAACCCTCAACTTCGTCTTCGGTTACGGTGTACACGTAGGCCTCGCCGTCCGCGTTGTACTTGTCGAGCCCCTCGAACGAGAAGTTCCACTCTCCGGCCTCATTTGGCGTAACGGTTGTGGTGTCGAGCTTCTTTCCATTGCGCAGCAAGTTGACGGTGATCGACGCCGGTCGGGTACTCGCCGCCTTGGAGGCGTCGTCCGCCCACTGCTTCTTGCCGCTGACGACGGTCTTTACCACGTGCGTGTTGGTAATCTTGTCGCCTGCGGAAATCTTGTTTGTCGTGCTTGCCTTGTAACCCGCGGGAACCGTGGCCTCCGACACCTTGTAGGAAACAACGCTCGTGCCGTTCATCTTCGGCAGACCAGTCCATTTTACCTCGTAGGCATCGCCGTTATCGGCCACTGTGAGTTTGTTGGCATACTTCGACGTCACGTCGACGTTGTCGGCCCACAGCTTCATGTTGGCCTTGAAGGCTTCTGTTTCGGGACGGATGCCGTCCTCGTCGCTGTGGTCGTCCCACGCCTTGGTAATGGCAACGTCCACGGAGTCCATGGTGTTGGTAATCGTGAACCCAGCTTCAGCCGTTCCGGTAACCGCGGTTGAGTAGCCGTTCAGGACCTCTTGGTCGGCCTTTTCGCGTACGGTGTACTGCTTCGCCTCGTCCTCATACACGGGGAGGTTCTTGAAGGTAACGGGCGTAGTAGATACAAGCTCCTTGGAGTCGAAAACCTTCTTGCCCTGCAGCAACTCAACCGTTACCTTGGCGCCCTTCGGCCACGCTATGTTCTCGCCCTCGGAGTCGAGCCAACGCTTGCTTACGCTGACTTCGGTGGTCACGGGAGTCACGGTTACGGTGTTTGTTTCGTCCTTGTACGTCGGTTTGCGGTCCTCGCCCTCGCCGCTCTTCGCGGTGTACACAGCGTAGCGCGCGGTGTTGGGCACGCCCTTGTGTCCGTTGGCAAACGCGGTGCTCACAATCGCGCCGTTGCCCGGAACCTGCTGTGCGGCAGCTTCGTATTGTGCCATATCGCCAACGTTGGCGTTGTTGAGCTTGGCCATGTAGGTAACTTTTACCCAGTGATTGCGGTGACTCGTCGCGTCGGCAATCTCAACCTCGAGGGTATTGTCTTTAATCTTGGAGGTAGCTTCCACTGTCGAGCCGTTCTTGGCGACCGTGCCGTTGGCGGTGTGGTCGTTGTCGTCGCCAAGATCGACCACGGTAACGCGCGTGTCCTTGCCGTTGGCAAACTCAACGCCTGCAACGAGCTCGTCGGTAATGGTGACGCTCGTAGCGTCGGCGGTAACGTAGGCCAGAATATCGTAGTTAAAGGTGGAGTCGAACGCAGCGAGGTCGGCATGGACGTCCTTGTTCACGTACTTCTCTACCTCGGGACCTGCCTCGGCGTTGGTAATGGTGTAGCCATCTGCCGCGTTGCCATCAACCGTGGTAATGAACCCGGCGGGCACGTTTGTGACGGCATCCTCGTTTACGCCATACTCCTTGCCCTCGTACACGGCGAGCTTCTCGAAGGTCGCGCTGGGAGCTTTGGACGTGAGCGTCTTGGTGTCGCCGGTAGCCGCGCCGTCGAAGAGCAGCCCAACGGTAACCTCGGCACCCGAAGGCCAGTCGATCGCCTTGCCCTTGTTGTTGGTCCATCGCTTTTGGACCTGTATGTTCGTGGTCTTGGGCGTCACCGTTACGGTATTGGACTCGCGCTCGTGGCGATTCTCATATTCGTCGTCCGAGGTGTCGTCGGGGGTATCGGAGCCAGCGGTCATTACGAATACCTTATAGCTGGCCTTGTTGTCGATGCCTTCGTGCTTCTTGAGCTCGGAAATAACGCTGCCATTGTCCTTAATGGACTTCTTGGCGGCCTCGTATTCATCCCATGTGCTCACGGCACCCTTGGCATTGTTGAGCTTGGCCGTAAACGTTGCCTTTACCCAGTGGTTTCGCAGGCTTGTGGCATCGGCGATGGTCACCTTGAGGTTCTTGCCCTCAGCCACCACGTCTGCCTTAACCGGCGTACCTTCACCATCCACGGTTCCGTTTGTCTCGTGGTCGTTGGACTTGCCCATGTCCGCAACCGTTACCTCAACGTTCTTTGTAAAGTCAATGTTGCCAATAAGAGCGTCGTAAATCTCGACCTTGTTGGCATCGCCGGTGACAAACGCCATAACGTCGTACGTAAAGGTGGAGTCGAACGCGTCAAGGTCGGCGTGGACGTCCTTGTTCACGTACTTCTCGATGGCAGGCTTTGCGTCCTCAACCAAGATGACGGTGTTGCCCTTGCCGTCGGTAGTCGTCTTGCCGCCCGCGGTAACCTTGCCGTTCTCGTCGATGGAGAACGCGATGTCGGTGGTAACGTCGTAACCCTCGGGGGCAACCGTCTCGCGCAGGGTGTACTCGGTATTCGCCGTCAGGCCCTCGATGAGCTTGGGCTCCTTGGCGGAAACCCACTCAAGGCGCTCGCCGGTAGCAGTCGTCACCACGGCACCCGACTTGTCGAGCACCTGAATCGTGGCGCCCTCGAGCTCCTCGCCCGAGGCGATGTCGGTCTTGGATACCTTAACGGCCGTGAGTGCGTCCTCGACGAGGAGTGCGTTGCCGTCTACGACCTTGCCCTTAACAACGACGTTGCCGTTTTTATCGAGAGTAAAGGTGATGTCGGTAGCGATGGTGTAGCCTGCGGGCGCGACCTCCTCGCGCAAGACGTACTCGACGCCAGTCTTGAGTCCGGTTATTGTTTTTGCCGTTTCGCCGGAGGTCCACTCAAGCGCTTCGCCCTTCGCGGTTTCGGCGACCACGTACTCGTCGCCCTCGCCCTTCACGAGGATCTTGAGCTTGGCGCCAGCCAGCTCCTCCTTGCCGCCTATGGCCTTCTTGGAAACGGTGAAGCTGGTAAGAGCATCCTTGATAAGGATAACCCCATCCTTCTTTTGCGCACCGGTAACGGTTACCTTGCCATCGGTGTCGATGGTGAACGTAGTTGCAGTCGCAATCGTGTAGCCATCGGGAGCTACGGTTTCCGTCATGGTATAGGTCTCGCCCGTCTTGAGGCCCTTGATTACGTGAGTCCCCCTGGTGGAAGTCCAGCGCACGATCTCGGTGCCCTCGGAGTCGGTAATAACGAGCTTTGCGCCTTCGAGCTCCTCGTCGTTCGAAATATCTACCTTCGAAATCTTGACCTCGGTTTGGGCGTCCTCAACCAGCAGCACCGTCTTGCCGTCCTCAGTCTTGCTGGCAGCGCTTATCACCTTAACGGTGCCATCGGCCTCGATGGTAAAGGTGGTGTCGGTGGCAACGGTGTATCCCGTCGGAGCCAAGTCCTCGTGCAACGTATAGATAACACCTGTCTTGAGGCCCTCGACCACGTGGGGCTCAGTCGTGGAAGTCCACTCTACCTTGTGACCATGGATATCCTTCGCGACCTTGTTCTCCTCGTCGAGAATCTGAATCTTGGCGCCAGCAACCTCCGCGCCGCCGTCAATATCGACCTTGGAAATGGAGACCTTGGTAAGCGCGTCGTTCACGAGGATGGCGCCTTCCTCGGTCGTGGAGCCCTCGGTTACCGTTACCTCGCCCTTCTCGTTAATGGAGAACTTGGTATCGGTAGCGATGGTGTATCCGTCGGGCGCCACCCGCTCGCGCAGGATGTAGTTTTTGCCAGCGATAAGCCCAACGATTTGGTGCTCCTCGTCGGTTGAGGTCCACTTTACCAGCTTGTCGCCAATCTTCGCAGGGGTCTCGTTGCCTTCGTCGTCCACAACGAAAACCTGCAACTGTGCGCCGGGCAGCTCATCGCCAGCGCCCACGGCCTTCTTGGAGACGCTGACCTCGGTGAGCGCGTCCTCGATGAGGAGCACGCCGCCCTCGACCTGCTTGCCGCCGGCCGTCACCTTGCCGGCCTCGTCGATGGTGAACTTCGTGTCGGACGCCACGGTGTAGCCCGCGGGCGCGACCTCCTCGCGCAAGACGTACTCGACGCCCGCCGCGAGGCCCCTGATCACCTTGGGCTGGCCGCCGGACGTCCACTCGAGGCGCTCCGCGGCCTCGCCCTCGCCGAGCGTGACGACCTCGCCGTCCCCGCCCAGGATCTGGATGGTGGCGCCAGCCAGCTCCTCCTCGCCGCCTATGGCCTTCTTGGAGACGCTGACCTCGGTGAGCGCGTCCGTAACTTCAAGCACGTTGCCCGTGGCAAGCTGCGGCGACCCAAAGATGAGGTGATAAATCCACGTCCAAACGTCGTCGTCCTCAAGCTTAACCTCTACGTCCCCGCTCTGGCGAACGACGATGCTGTACTCGTCGTTGCTCAGCAGGTAGCCTGCGGGAGCCTCCTTCTCTTTGAGGGTCCACGTGCCAGGCTCGGTAAAGGTTGCCTTCGCAATACCATCCGCATTCGTAACAAACTCGCCGGATTCGGGACCTGGCCGTGTTTCTCCCGTCGGGGTTATCTTATATGTTGCACCGGCAAGATTGACGCCCTCATCACCGGTTTTGTGAATCGTAAGCTCAACGGGGAGCACGCGCTCGCCCTGGTTGAGTGTGTTGGTAATGGTGTAGTTGTTTGCCGCGGTGCCCTTAGTCGCCGTGTAGCCAGCAGGAACGTTCGTCTCGACTACCCTATACTGAATGAGTGTATCGGTTGAGTTGCCATAGTACTTTGGCAGTCCCTCAAAGCCATAGGACAAGTTGTTGCCACTGAGGTTCGCCGTCTTGCCCTCTACGTCCTCCCAGCTTTCCTCGTCGCCGTTGCGGCTTTGCAGCTGCACCGTAATGGGCTTACGCGTGGTTTCCTTCGCGTCTTCCTCGTCATCCCACACCTTGTTGCCTTGCACGTTCACAGTCGGCATATGCGTGTTGATGAGGGTTCCGCCGTTAGAGATTGCGTCGGTCGTCGAGCTCGTATAGCCCGTGACGGCATCTTCGGTAACCGTGTACACGACCTTGGCACCATCGCTAAACTCAGGCAGGTTGGTCCACGTCGCGGTGTAGGTGCCGTTACTGTTGTTCGTAACTAGGAGGTCGTTAGCAAAGTCGGCGGTAACCTCGGTGTTCTCGCCCTCGCCAGCCTTGGCGAACAGGTTGAGCGCGCTCTTGAATGCGTCCGGCGTGGGTCGCGACCCATCCTCGTTTGCGAAGTCGTCCCATTGCTTGGTAATCGTTATGCTCGTGGTTTTGAGCGTGTTCGTAAAGTTGTAGCCATCTTCCGCTGTAACGTAACCCGCCACGTCGGATTCCTCGACGGCGTACTCGTATTTGAAGCCATCCGCATCGTATTCGGGAAGGTTCTTGAACGTGTACGTATCGCCCGACCAGCTAAGGTCCGGATTGCTTACCGTCTCTTTCGCAGAGCCGGCCTTGGCACTGCGGCGCTTCAGCGTGAGCGTGACTTCCTGGGCGTTGTTGTGCGTCTTGCCGCCGTCGACCCACGTCTTGGTTCCGCTGATCTCAATTTTCCCACCAATGGTGTTCGTAAAGTTGTTGCCATCTTGTTCGGACGAGTAGCCGTCGATTGCTGCTTCCGAAACGGCGTAGGTGTACTCATAGCCCTCGGCGTCGTACTTGGGGAGCTGGGCAAACGTGTAGGTGTTGCCAGACCACGTTGCCGTCGCCTCGACGTTCTCGTCCTTCGAGCCGGCCTTGGCGCTCTTGCGTGTGAGCGTGAGCGTAACCTCCTGCGCGTTGTTGTGCGTCTTGCCGCCGTCAACCCACGTCTTGGTGCCCGAAACATCGACCTTGCCCTCTATGGTGTTCGTGAAGTCGTTGCCATCCTGTTCGGATGAGTAGCCCTCGATTGCCGCTTCCGAAACGGCGTAGGTGTACTCGTAGCCCTCGGCGTCGTACTTGGGGAGTTGGGCAAACGTGTAGGTGTTGCCGGACCACGTTGCCGTCGCCTCGACGTTCTCGTCCTTCGAGTCGGCCTTGGCGCTCTTGCGCGTGAGCGTGAGCGTAACCTCCTGCGCGTTGTTGTGCGTCTTGCCGCCGTCAGCCCACGTCTTGGTGCCGGTAACGTCCAAGGTTCCGCTCAGCTTGTTCTTAATGACAAAACCCTCGGAAGCGGTGCCCGTAACCTCAGGAGCCGCATATCCGTCCACCCGCTGCTCGGATACCGTGTATGCAATGGTCTTGCCGGCCTTCCTCTCGTCTAGGCCGCTCCACTCATACTCCCATTCATTGGCTTCGTTAAGCGTCACCGGATTACCGGAGGCTTCTCCATCAGCCAACAGCTGCACACTCACGGAATCCGGACGGGTGCCCTTCGCATTGGCACCATCGATCCATTCCTTCTCGACCGTTACAGACGTCTTGCCTGGCGTATACGTGTTCTTGACGACGTAGCTGTATTCGGAGTTGTTCTTTTCGCTGATTTGGGTGGAGTAATCCTGTACCTCGTCCTCCGTAACCGTGTACTCGATTTTCGCGCCGGTCGTTTGGTTGTACTTGTAGAGGTCGGACCACGTGTGCTTCCAGGAATTGCTTTGGGAGAGGGTAACGGGCTCGCCCACCTGTTCGCCACCCGCATGCAGGCGCACCGTTACCGAATTCGGCCGCTTGTTGTCCTGATCGTTGGAATCGTCCCATTCCTTCTCGACGGAAACCGAGACCTTTTCGTTGCTCTTGTTTACGAAGTCGTTCGTACCTTCCACCTTGGAGGAGGTGTAGCCACTAATCGCTGCTTCGGTTACCTCGTACGCATACTCGTTGCCCTCGTCGTCGTATTTGTCGAGATCGGCATAGGTATAGGTGTTTTCATTCCAGGTTGGCGTCGCCTCCACTGTTTGCGGGGTGGTGACTTTGCTGCTTGCGCGCTTGAGCGTGAGCGTAACATCGGTGGCATTGTTGTGATTCTTTCCGCCGTCAAGCCACGTCTTTGTACCCGTTACGGTAGTTTTCCCAGTTCGGGTGTTAGTGAAGTTGAACTCGTCTTGAGCGGACGTATAGCCATCGATGCTGCCCTCAGCCACAGCATACGTGTACTCGTATCCGTCGGCATCGTATTTCTCGAGCTCATCGAAGGTATAGGTGTTTTCGGCCCAGCTTGGTGTTGCCTGTACGGTTTCTTCCGTAGACCCCGGCTTCGCACTCGTACGCGTAAGCGTCAGTTGAACCTCGCTTGCATTGGTGTGCGACTTGCCACCATCGCGCCACGTTTTGGTGCCCGAAACGCTCGTCGTACCCGTTCGCGTGTTTGTGATGTTGAATCCGTCGTAGGCAACCTCAAAGCCCGTGATGGCCTCCTCTTCCACCTTGTACGTGTAGGTGTTCCCATTGTCATCTTTTTTGTCGAGATTCGAGAAGGTATAGGTGTCGCCAGACCACGTCGGGTCCACGTCAACGTTTTCGTACGTTTCGTGGTTGATCGTACGCGAGAGCTTAAGGGTGACTTCGTCGGCGCTCGTGTGGGTGTTGCTCCCATCTTTCCAGGTCTTGGTGCCCGTGACTTTGGTTTTCTCGGCTACCTGCTGCTCTTGGTACGCGTTGGTAACGGTGACCTCGGCTGTTTGGCCAGCGGAAACGGTAGCCTTTCCGTCGTCGACGCTGTAGGTTGTGGTAAGGCTGTAGCCTTCCTTGGTGCCAGCCGTCTCGGCAACGGTGTATTGGCCAGGAGCGAGGTTCTCGATTTGCCAAGAATCGCCGGTGAACTCGGAATACTTCTTGCTTGCGGTATAGCCATCGGGACCGGACACGTTAAAGGTAATGGCCGCTTTCTCGGCGTCGGTAAGCGTAGCACCCGATACCGTTTTCTTGATTTTGAGCGAGCCCGTTTCCTGGGGCGTGGTGTTTTTGGTGTAGGAGTTGGTAACAGTTACATATGTGGTTCTGCCACCAGCGACCTTTGCGTTCGTAGTGCCGTTTGTTACCTGGAGCGTATAGCCGGGGATTTGGCGGCTGCCGTTGTCGTCTAGCTCTATTACTTCGTATGTGCCAGGCGACAGAACATCAAGCTTGTAGCTGCCAGCACCAGTTACGGACACCTCGGTTGGACTCGTCGAAATGGCATTCTTCACGTGATACAAACCAGACTTGTCTTGGAATGTTTCGTCCGTGTTGTAATAGTAATTGTATGTCCCGTCGTCCCCTTGCTGACGAATGTAGAACTTGTACTCTTTGCTCTTGGCCTCAGCAGGAGCGTCCGCGTTCAGTTTCTTGTTAACCTTTATTGCTCCGTACGACGCATCGAAGTGACGGCCACGCCGGTAGAAGTGCCATTCCGCCGTGCTATCGACGGTTCCGCCGCAAACAATCCAGCCAGCACCGTTCGACTGCGTGAACATCTCGGCGTTCGGCGCCAAGAACATGGAAGATGCGTTGTCGGTATGTACCGACGATGCGTTGGGCATGTTGAAGAATACATGCCCAAAGATAACCTCGTTAACTTGCAGGTTATGCGAGTCGTCGCGGTTCTTCGCCTGAGTTGTCGACGCGATCTTGCCTGCGTCATCGTGCCCGTATTTGTCGGTCCATACGTGGAACTCACCGATCTTGACGTGTCCAGTACTGGGTATGTTGAACACGATGGTTTGGCCGTCTTTTTTGTGAATCTGCAGGTCGCCGCCCGCGGCGATTTTGTCTACTATATTAGTGCAGTCGACGTAGATGGTGGTGTTGTCGGGATAATCCCGTGTATCGATAACCACTTTTCCGTTCGTGACCTTCGCGGGCTTCATGGTTGACTTTTGCGCCATCGTGGCAGACGTCTGCCTTACGTCGTCGATAATCCCATCCACATAGGCGTTAATCTCTTCAAGTGGGGTGGGGATCTTGACAACTTTATGCCTGTCCTCTCCCGCTTGCTGCCCTATTACGTTTTTGTCTATTTCGCTCGACGGAGTGTAAACGTAGGCGTCGGCGTGCATGCCTTGCCCGAAAATAAGCTTGTTCTTGATTTCGCCCGCATAAAACGGCACGTCGCTGTACTTGCTGTCGCTCTTTCCTTCGAAGTCGAGGTTGTCGGCGTTGTCGTAATGCTTAACGGCAAAGTTCGTCTCGGTGTGGCCCGACTGCTTATACGTATCGGCGACAATACCGAACTCGTGCGCGTCGCCCAGGACTTCTTCCGGCGTGAGCGCGTCGTCGAGCGGGGTGCTATCGAAGACGACGGGAAGGACCATCGTTTGGGTGCCAGCGTCGTGATCGATGGGGCCTTCGGTTCGGTCGCCGGTGTGGATGAAGTATCCCACAAGATACGGTATGCCGTGCTTGCCTTGGTCCTCAAGCTGCTGGGCAGCTTGCTGAATAGTTACGTCACCTGCGAAGAGCACTGCCTCAACGTTTTGCCATGCGTCGGAATACGGGTTGCTCGAGGGATTGCCGTTCTTTAGGTACCATTGGTTTGTGGTGTCGAAATCTGCTCCGGTGCCCACGTTCCAGCCGACATTCGTTATTGGAATCTTGTAGTATTGCCAACCGGAAGCTGCTTGCGCCCGCACAATGATAGTGGCGCTTGCGCTTTCGCCGGTATCGCCACCTGTATACGAAAGGTCTACGACGAGTCGCTTGTTCCAGTCCTTCTGCATCTTGAAGGTGGTGCCATCGAGGCCCAGGAACTTGTAACCGTCGAATTGGTCTTGGCCGTTCCAGTTGGGGGGACCCGAAAACTCGTGTGTGCTCCAGTCGTAGCCGAAGAATGAAGTGCCGTTGGGAGCATTCCATTCGGAACTCTTTACTACACGTGCCATCACAGTATGTTTACTGGCATCATACGAGAGCGATTTGTCGTCACTCTGAGGGCTGGTGTTGAACTTCCCACTATTGAATTCGACCGTTCGCGTGTTTTGATCGAATTTCTTGAACCGCCATCCCAAAACCTTGCTCACGTCTTCTTTGTCCACTATGTAAAGGAAGACGCCTGGCCATTGACTCTTTATGTCGTCAGGCATACTGCTGATCGGATTTCCGTCTTGGTCGAAGAAGTCGATAGCGTACGAAAACACGGGGTCGTCCGTCACCGCGATGACGTACTTCGCGCCGTTGAAGAGTTCGACGGTGAGGGTTTCGTTGGAGCTAAAGGGGTTGAGGCTCGTGAGCAGCCAGTCGTCGCCTTGCTTCTCTACCTTTACGAGGTCAGTATTGGTAAAGGTCACGTCCTTGACGTTCGCGACGTCCTCCTCGATGCCTAGGATTTCGAACAACTTGCTCAGCAGGATGTTGGTTTCGCCAGCGATGCTATACGTGAAGCCGTCGTAGGTGAAGTCGACGGTGTAGCTGAAGGCGTAAACCGAGAAGTCGTCGGTTTTGATTTGGATTTGCTCGTCGCCCGTGCCGGTTGCCTCTTCGATTTTTTCGGCCTCGATTTTGCCGTCCGATTCGGGAAGGTGCGTAACGGCGACGTCATCGGCCTTCTTTGCGCCCAAGTCGTCCGCGAGCTGCTGCTGCTTAAACTCGAAGTTCACCGTTACGGTGCCCTCTTCGGGCTCGACCTCGACGGGCGCAGCGGGTGCGCTGGGCGCAGGTGCCGCGGCGGGCGTGGGTTGCGCGGTGGGCGTGGCTTCCGTGGTGGTCGTGACTTCCGCAGCGGGCGCAACGAACGACACGTCGTAGAGCAGGGTGTTCTTTTCGTTATAGGGATTCTCTTCCTCAACAGAATCGTTGAGGGCACCCATGTACGCATCGTAGTCGTAGTCCCTGGCGTTGGGCGTAACGGACTTAACGACCAACTCGACACCGGCGGGAAGTGCTTCCGGTTTTGCGAGCTTGGCCGTCACTTTAATGGACTCGTCCTCGAATGTGAGTTCTTCTTTGGTGTTGCGCTTCTTGGCGGAATCCGCGTCCTTGTTTTTGTCTTCTGCTTTGCTCTGGTCCTTGTTGACTTCGGACTCTTTTTCCTTGGAATCCTTTTCTTTGGACTCCTTTTCTTTGGATTCCTTCTTCTTGGATTCCTTCTCCTTGGATTCCGCTTCATTAGACTTTTCCGCGGGCTGCTGCTCATCGGGCTGCTGCTCTGCCTGTTCGTCGGGCCGCTCGCCAGATTGCTCGTCGGACTGGCGTACCTCTTCCGAATCGGAGCTTTCGCCCTCTGCCGTTCCTTCGGCTTCCGCCGATTCGACGGCCCCCGTCAGCTGATTGGAGTCATCTGATTGATCGGACTCTCCCAATTGCTCGGACTCGTCTTCTTGCGTGTAAACGGCGGGCGGATCTTGGCTTGAAGGCTCAGGAACATCTTGCTCTGGCTCGGCAGTTGGTTGCTCACTCGGGTCGGTTGACACCTCTTCCAAATTTGTATCAGCTGACTCGTCCTGCGCCGGTTGAGATGTTACCTCTCCATCCAACACCGCCGCACCTTCGCTTTGGCCACTCACCCCCTTTATGGCTTCAGCCAACGCATTCGCTGGCACACCGCTCGCGACCATTGCCACGCTTAAAATCGCGGCAAGAATGGTCCGCGCGGTTCGTCTTTCTTTCGAACCTCGCATAACGACCCCCTTCAAACTCTTACGAACTACTAGCAACCCGCACCCATAAGCGCCTGTAAGCAGCCTAAATGCCTGTTAGCAGCCCGTACCCATAAGCACAGGCTACTTTAAGCTAAATATTATCATTTTGCAATATGCTTTAACTACTATATTTTGAATAACCCGTCTTTCGGGCTGTGTGCTGGCGAGGCCGTTTAGCAGACAAAACCCATGCTAAGTGGGTATCCCAGCACACAGGTGCAGGCTGTGTGCTGGCGGGGCCGTTTAGCGGACAAAAGCGATTCTAAGTGGGTATCCCAGCACACAAGTTGCAGGCTTGCGGGCTGCGCGGCCGGCCCAAACAAGCCGGCCGACGCGCAAAACCCACGAACCTACGCGTCAGCGCCGAGGGCGAAGGCGCGCAGGTTGGGCTCGAGCAGGTGCTGGCGCTTCGGCGGCACGCACTTGGCGATGGCGGCTTCGGCCACCTCGCGCGTGCAGAAGTGCGTTTTGGACCACAGGCGACCAAGGCAAATGATGTTGGCCAAGCCCTTGAGGCCCTCGGCCTCGGCAAGCTCGGTGGCCTTGAAGGCGACGACCTCGACGCCTTCGGCAAGCTCGATGCCGTCGGTGCCGTTCATGGCAAGGGTCGTATCCACCACAATGGTGCCGCCAGGCTGCACCGACGCCGCGAACTTCTCTACGGAAGGTTGGTTCATGGCGATAAGCGCCGTGGGACGGGTGATAAACGGCGTGCCGATGGCGTCGTCGGAAAGCGACACGCTGCAGTTGGCAGTGCCACCACGCATCTCGGGACCATAGCTCGGCATCCACGACACCTGGCGACCGTCAATGAGGCCGCAGTTGGCCATAACCTTGCCCGCAAAAAGCAGACCTTGTCCGCCAAAGCCGGCGAGCACGCAGAGCATCTCGTGATTGAATTCCTCCGCCATCGCTAGGCCTCCTTCCCCTGCTGGGCAATCGGACAATCCTTCGCACGCTCGAGCGCGGCCTCGGCAGCGTTGGCAAAGCCATCGGCCACCACGTCCTTGTACACGCCGAGCGGATAATACGGCAGCATGTTTTCGCGCAGCCACTGGAACGCGTCGAGCGGCGTCATGCCCCAGTTGGTCGGGCACGTCGACACGACCTCGACGAGCGAGTATCCAATGCCATCGATTTGGTTTTGGAAGGCCTTTTTGATGGCACGCTTCGCCTGAAGGATGTGCTGACGGCTGTCGCACGTAACGCGCTCGACGTAGGCAACGCCATCGAGCGTGGAAACCATCTCGGCCACACGCACGGGATAGCCCACCTTGCTCACGTCGCGGCCATACGGCGACGTTTGCGTCACCTGGTTGGGCAACGACGTCGGCGCCATTTGGCCGCCCGTCATGCCGTAAATGGCGTTGTTGATAAAAATCACAGTAATCTTCTCGCCACGGGTAGCAGCGTGAACCGTCTCGGCCGTACCGATGGAGGCCAAGTCGCCGTCGCCCTGGTAAGCAAACACGACGTTTTCGGGATGCACGCGCTTGACGCCGGTGGCAACCGCAGGCGCACGACCATGCGCGGCCTCGATCATGTCGCAGTTCATAAAGTCGTACATCATAACAGAGCAGCCCACGGGCGCGATGCCCACGGTTTTGCCCTCGATGCCGAGCTCGTCGATGCACTCGGCAACGAGACGATTCACGATGCCGTGCGTACATCCGGGACAATAGTTAAAGTTTGCATCGGTGAGCGCGTGCGGACGGGCCGTCTTGATGACTTCGTCCTCGGCGATTTGCGAGCCGATGCGCTCCTGCTGATAGTCGGGAAGCGTGACGGGTCCGAAGTTAGGCTTTGCCATGCTACTCACCCCTTTCGTAGCTGCTCTTGCGATGGCGCGGGTGCGGGAGCAACGATCCCACGGTGCCAGGTGCGGCCGACTGCTTTATGGAATCGCCAGCTGCCAGTGCCTTGATGGCCTCGAGAACCTCCTCGGGCGTAGGCAGCACGCCACCCGTACGACCAAAGAAGTCCACCGACGCACGGCCGTTCACGGCCAAGCGAACGTCGTCCACCATCTGGCCCATGTTGAGCTCGACGGAGAGGAACTTCGTCGCGCCGCCCTCAATAACCTGGTCGATCGCCTTCGTGGGGAACGGCCACAGCGTGATGGGACGAAGCAGGCCAACCTTGATGCCGGCCGCACGAGCATCACGCACGGCAGTGCGGGCCACACGGCTCGCGGCGCCAAAGGCCACGACCACGATTTCGGCGTCGTCGCACTCCATGAGTTCTTGGCGTTGATGCTTCTCTTTTATCTCCGCGTAGCGCTCGAAACGCTCGAAGTTGGTTTGCTCGAGCTTCTCGGGCGAAAGGTACAGCGAGTTAATGACGTTGTGCTTGCGCGCGTCGCCATGGCCGGTGGTGGCCCAAGGCTTTGCCGGCAGCGACTCGATGTCGCGCTCGGGCGGCAGGAGCACGGGCTCCATCATTTGTCCAATCATGCCGTCGGCCAAAATCATGGTCGGCGTACGATACTCGTCGGCGAGGTCGAAGGCCAAGTAGATAAGATCGGCCATCTCCTGAACCGTGGAAGGCGCCAGAACCGGCATGTAGAAGTCGCCGTGTCCGAGGGCGCGCGTTGCCTGGAAGTAGTCGGACTGCGACGGTTGGATGCCACCGAGGCCTGGGCCGCCACGCTCGACGTTAACGATGACGCCGGGGCAGTCGGCACCCGCCATGTAGCTCACGCCCTCGCCCTTAAGAGAAACGCCCGGCGAACTGGAGCTTGTCATAACGCGAGCGCCGGCAGCGGCCGCGCCGTACACCATGTTGATTGCCGCGATTTCGGACTCGGCCTGCAGGAAGGTTCCGCCGATGAGCGGAAGCTTCTTGGCCATGTAGGCCGCAAGCTCGGTTTGCGGCGTGATGGGATAACCGAAGAAGAAGCGGCAACCGGCGCGCATGGCCGCCTCGGCCAGCACCTCGTTGCCCTTCATGAGGACGCGCTCGGGCGCCTTTGCTTGGGTGTTCTGTGCCATTTACTTCACCACCGTAATCGCGACGTCGGGACAGGTGATGTAGCACGATGAGCAACCGATGCACCCGTCCTTAACCTGTTTTGCGGGATGATAGCCCTTGGGCGTGATGCGCTCGTTATCCAGCGCAAGCACCCCCTTGGGGCAGGCGGCGACGCACAAGCCACAACCCTTGCAGTGCACGTCGTCTACTATGATTCGAGCCATTCTCCCTCCCTCTCTCTTATAGGGGTATTGGCAAACCGCCATTATAGAACTACTTGGAGGGATACCGAGAATGTTTACAAAAGTGGAGGCATGGTCGTGCCATGGCAGCCCTCAGGCGCCCAGGCCACCTACGCGACGCCCACTACGCCACGCCCACGTAGCGTTCGCGCGCACGCTGCGCAAGGACTTCCGCGCTGGCTGCCTTCTCGGTGTCCTGCTCGATCCACGACCTGGCTTCGACGATTTGATCTTCCGAAACCTCGCCGTTGTTGCGCTCATTAAGAACCGCGGGCTCGACTTCCTCCACCGCGTACTCCGCGCCCTCCTCGCCCGGAACGTGCACCCGGAACTCGGTTTCGGGATACCAGTACAGCACGCCTTGGCCCGAAATGGGGGTGCCGGCTATGCGCACGACGTAGTCTCCCGCCTCAAGTCCCAATCCGGTGCCGTCGCCCCTTACAAATTTGATAATTTCGTCCGGGTTTTCGACGTCGTTTGTCGCCGCCTTCCTCACAAACACCGGAATACGGGACCCCTCGTCGCCAAGCCCCTCGCCCGCAACCTCGATGGGCAACGTAACCTGCGCGAGCTTGGGCTTCGGAGCAACCTTCTTCTTTTCCTTGGGCTCCTCGGCCGACTCGGCCGCCGTTTCGTTTGCGGCACCTGGCAGATAATTTCTCGCGACTGCAAACGCGAGAACCCCCAGGCTAATAACAAGCACAACAATCGAGACCTTAAGAATCGTACCCCACAACTCCTGGCTCCGGCGAGAACCCCCGCCACGGTAGTACTCCGGAGCAAACGACTCGTCGGGAGGTACGAAATAGACCCCTACTCCCCCGTCTTCGTCGGCAGGCACCTCCTCGTAGAAGTCCATGAGGCTCAGCTCTTTGCGCGTCACGGGCTTGCCGCACACATCGCATGCTCTTGCGGTATCGAGGAGCTCCGCCCCACAGTTTTCGCATTTCATCTGGCCTCCCAGTTGTTTTTCAGCATGGCAAACGAGCCAGGCACCGCTTCGAGGCAGCAGCGCGCAAGCCGGCTACCCGCTACGCGTTCTCGGCCGGGCTTTCGGCCGAACTCTCGGTCGGACTCGCGGCCGAACTCTCGGCCACGCTCTTGTCCGCGCCCTCGGCCTCATTCGCGGTCGGACTCTCGGCCACACCCTCGGCCGCACTCTCGGCCGCGCTCTCCATGGCGCTCATGTCGACCATCTTCACGACCAGCTCCTTGTTGCCGCAGCCAATGCAGCCGTTCCCTGCCATAAGACGCTCGTAGGTACTCTTGATGTTTATCCCCTGCGAACGAATCGTCATCTCGCAGCTAGGACAACGTATTTCGTACACCGTACCATAGTCCTCAAGCTCGTCCAAATTCGTAATGGGCTCGCCAATGGCCTTATACGGGTAATCGTCGCGCAAGTAGGCTGGCGTGGGCTTCTCTTCGGGCTTCGGCGGATCCCCCGGCACCTCACGTGCCTTCTTCTTTTTCCTGCCAAACATAGTCACTCCTTCCAGTTTGCTTGCGCCCATAGGATACCACGATGCTGGCAGGCATGTCATTCTTGAATGGTTTTTACAACTCCAACGACACCACCCATTCGCCTGGACTACTATAATGCCTTTGAACGTGAGTTAATAAGTAATGAGCTAATGAGCTATAGCTTTTGTCACGGCGCCGAAGGGATCCAACCATGGCAGATAACCAAAGCGAGTCGAATTGGTATCTACCCGAGCCACGTAAGTCTCGCCGTCGACACCGTCACCACCATCGGCACCACTCGCACCATCGGCACCATTCGCACCACTCGCACGACTCGCGCGACTCGCAGCAGTCGTACCAACCGCAGCAATCGCACGACTCGCAGCGCTCGCGGCACCGCTCGCACCATCGCCGCCCCCACCGTCTCAGGCGCGTATTGCTCATAGCCATCCCGCTGATTCTCGTCGCGCTTTTGGCCTGCGTCGGAGCGGGCGGGTATATGCTCTACCAATCCGCTCAGGTCGTCATGAAGAAGGCCCAAGGCGTAGCGTCGCAGGCCTCCACCTTGGAACACAGCATGCTCTCGGGCAACGCCGACGAACTCCGCTCCACCGCCAACAGCATCACCGCGGACGTCAAAGACATTCGCGAGGAGGTCCACGGAACCGTGTGGAACTTGGGAAGGCGCGCGCCCGTCATCGGACACGACATTGCCAACGTCCAGGACTTCGCCGACTGCGCGTACGACCTCAGCCAAAACGCCCTCGTGCCGCTCTCCGACGGCGTCGCGGGTGTCTCGTTTGACGCCCTCGTGCAAGAGCGGTCGGTCAACACCCAAATGCTGGCTTCGGTGCGCGACTCTGTGGTTTCGGTTTCTCCGGTAGTCGTGCGCAACATCGACAAGCTCTCGCAAATCACTCCCGGCTCCGTAGAGCAGATAAACGATCTCGTGGAGCAAGTGAAAGAGCCCTTGGAGGGATCGCGCGTGTTCTTTAGTGACGTGGACAGGACGTTCGCGTCGCTGCTCAGCATCCTGGGCGACGGTGGACAAACGCGCACCTACGTTATCCTCGCACAGTCCAACTCCGAGATTCGCGCGGGCGGAGGATACCCCGGCCAGGTGGGTCTTGTGCACGTCACCGACGGCACGGCCACCTTGGAGCATTTCACCTCCGTGAGCGAAGTCATGGGGATTGCGCGCAACAACGGCTTTACGGTACCCATCGAGGAGAGCGAGCGCGTCGCGTTCGAGGACTCGCTGAGCGTCGACCCCGCAGGCGTCACGCTCACCCCCGACTTCGTGCGCTCCGGCGAGTTCGTCAAGCAGTTCTGGGAGAATGCCTACGACTACAACGTGGACGGCGCCATCGCCATGGACCCGGTGTTCCTGCAACGCGTACTCGGGCTCATTGGCGGCGTGACGGCAGAAGACGGCACGGTGGTGGACGGCACCAACGCGGCCTACGAGCTCATGAACAACGTGTACTGGCGCTACACCGGGGATGACGCGGGACGTTTGCAGGACGATTTCTTCGACGACGTGGCCCACCTCACGTTCTCGCGCCTGCTCGACGAGATGGGCAACTTCGACATGGATTCCTTCGCGAAGCTGTGGGACATCCTGCAGGCTTCGGGTG
This sequence comes from Atopobiaceae bacterium, assembly GCA_017510785.1. Lineage (GTDB taxonomy): Bacteria > Actinomycetota > Coriobacteriia > Coriobacteriales > Atopobiaceae > RUG440. The sequence continues at coordinate 88,850 of JAFWMH010000072.1, forward strand.
ACGACCACCGCTTCCTGGCGTGGATGGCCGACGATACGAACGAGGAGTTCATTCGTGACATCGGCCTTTCCGGCGCGCTCAAGCACGACCCGCAGCATCCCGAGCTCGGCGTCTACGCCAACGACAGCACCTGGGCAAAGATGTGCTGGTATTTGGACATCTGGGCCGACATCGACGAGGGCACGCGCAACCCCGATGGCACGATGTCGTATAAGGTAACCGCGCACTTCAAGAACAACTTCACCAAGAAGGAGGCCAAGGTCGCCCCGGACTACATCCGCGGAGCCAACCCCTTCAAGCGCAGCGAGAGCGACATGATGGAGATGATTTGCATCATGGCCCCCGACGGTGCGACCATAAGCGACTACGAGGTGCACCAGGACGAGCCCATCCCGGAAGACAAGATCATCACCACGAAGCCGTACGTCTCGCAGTGCGTGCTCTACGGCTGCGACACGTGGGTTTCTCACATAAATATAGAGGCGGGCGGAGACACGACCGTCACCTTCGCACTCAACATGCCAGCCGGCATCGACGCCAAGCCCACGGTACGCACGTCACCGCTTTGCCACGAGTAGCAGCATGGAACAAGAGCCGGGCTTTTTCTTTCCAACCAGCCGCCAGGCGGTCGGACTGAAGGGCGCTGAACCGCATTCGCTGCATCGCTCACAATGGGTGTCGGCGCCCGTAAAGGGTATCGCATCTGAAGCATATAACCGGTGGTCTGGAACAGGTGTCATTCTGGGCGGCAATTGGTCACTCGCGCTGCTTTTGTGCACATATATGTGCACAAAAGCAGCGCTGAGGGACTAGTGGCAAGCTGCGTCGACGTGGCGCTATCCGGCAGGTCACTCGACATGACCTGGAACCATACGACGCTGGCGTGGCTGGGCGACAACCCAACCTAAAACCCGAGAGGCTGCTGTTTCCTCGTTGAGAGGACACAGCATCGATTATGCTTGCATTTGCTTGCATATGCTATTATATGCTTACCATAAGACTCACGAAGGAGACCGGAATGGCACGCACGTCAGCCGTCTACGCACGCATCGACACCAACCTCAAGCAAGACGCCGAGGCCATCCTCGCACAGCTCGGCATATCGCCCTCAAGCGCCATACAAATGCTCTACAGCCAGGTCGTTCTTAACGAAGGGCTCCCGTTCGTCCCGCGCATGCCGCGGCGCCAACCGCTTGCAGCGGGGTCGCTCTCGGAGGAAGAGCTCTACCGGGAGGTCATGAGCGCGGCCGAATCAATCGAGATCGACGGGGGCGTCTCCGAGGAGGAGGCCGATGCGCTCTTTGCCAAGGAGTTTGGCATATGAGCGACGCGTACACCATTACCTACTCGTCCGAGTCGATCGAAGACCTCCGGGACCTGCACTACTACATATCCCACAGGCTCGAATCCCCCCAGGCCGCACGAAGAACCGTATCCCGCATTCGGACGGCAGTACGAGGTCTTAAGACGTTCCCCTTTCGCCATGGCTTGGTAAGCTACGTGTCCCTTCAGCGCGAGGGCATCCGCAGTCTCACGTCCGGCAATTACATGGTTCTGTATAAGGCAGATGAATCTAGCTAAAGACGCCGTTGACGAACAGCTTTAATCGCGGTCACCTCCCTCAATACATGCGATGACACGTAAAGGGTGCCGGTGCCCGGAACGCCTGACCGATGCCCTGGGACAGGTGCCGTTTTGCCTCGGAATAATCACGTCACATCATCCCGCTTCTTTTGCTTTCCGATTTCAGCGATTCGGCCGATGCTAACACTGGTTGCGTCGTGTCAAATGTAGTTCACCGGTGATATACTTTTGACATGGCAATCATAGACGACACTAATGCGAATGTGGATGACTTCGGACTCATCACCTCGTCCGAGGCGAGGGAGCTAAGCGTTACCAACGCAGAGCTGGTTCAGCAGGAGCGGCGCGGCAAGCTCGTCCGAGTCGCCCGAGGCGTCTACCGCATGCCGGTGTGGCCCTACCAGGAGGCGGCACCCTACGCAATCGCGGTGAGAGCCACGGGCAAGAACGCCTACCTCTGGGGGAGTCCGTCATCGCGCTGCTCGGGCTGGCGCCCACCGATCCTACCCGCATATGGGTCGCCTCGCCGACCCGGGTTCGAAGGAGCATTGGAGACGGCGTGACCATCGTGAACATGCGCGGGAGCGAGTCTACGGCCTTCTACGAAGGGGTACCATGCCAGCACGCATCTGAGGGCCGAGGAGCTCACCCACACGCCCCCGCGTCGTCATTCCGCCATACCTTTGCGAGGAAGTGACAGGCGCATTCGACGAGGCCATGCTTGAGGGACTCACGCACCTCGACGCAGATGGGTTTTACGCAACGCAGTACATCAGCTACTTCTGCACCCACGACCCCGCCGTCGGGCATAGGGAGAACGTCGCCAACTACATAGAGGACGCGCCAAGCAGGTCGATGAGTCATTCGGTGAGGGGCAAGTATCTCCACATGAAGGCAATGATGGACCGTTGTTACAAACTGGATAAGGAAAAGAGCGGAGAATAGGCGGAGATGTTAGCGAGGATGCTACACCATCATCCATTTGCCCCCCGCAACGGCACCCCTGCTCTGACGTCATCCGTCTGAAACCCCGATTATTGAAGACGCCCGTCGGTTTCAACACATGGCATTCTCTCAACAGCAGCTCAGCAGCGCATTATGTCGTGACGGTAAGGTGCTGTGGCACGAATATGCAGCCCTTCCTTTTTGGCCAGTCATCCACCATCGTGCAGAGCTTCCCTCTTCTAACATGATATTTATGGCTATATATTTATGTCGTATTTGTGATGAATGCAGGTCTCCCTTGATTCAAACATTTGTTCTCTGCATAATGACCATCATAAGCATCGTTATGACCAGAGAGAAGAGGAGGTGAGCCACATGGATACATCTATAAAGGGCCAGGCCCTCAACGAGGCAATCGACGTGACGAAGACCATGCTCGGCGCCACTACGTGCGCTTCTGTACCGAGCCACGAATCAGTGTCGCAATTCCTCCAAGCGACCTATGAGACGCTTTGCCAGCTCCATGCCGATGCAATGGAACCGACGAACGATTAGGCCAGCCGTGCAGAGTTCTACGAAAAGGGTGCCGTCCGGGATGGTGGACGGACGGCACCCCCAATGGCTAGATATGCCCGACGATAACAGTATTAATCACAGTAGTATTTGATTTGGCTACCGACACAGGAAAGGGCGCCTTCAATGAATCCGAAACTGGCAGACATCAACGGAATTATCTCGACTTGCGATGCCATGATTGAGGAGATACATCAATACGGAGAACTCAAGGGCGGAAACCAAAACTATGAGAGCTATAAGTGGCAAATCAAAAGATTCCTGCAATCCAACAACCTCATCAGGCGTGACTACGGTCCCTATGTCGCACTTGCCGCTCTGTACTATCAAAACCGGGGTTATACAGTGAATCTAAGCGAGGCAAGGACAATCAGAGAAATCGTCGTAAGCCTAAAGCACGAGCTTTTCCCAGACTCATTCGAAAAGATCTTCATCAGCCACCGGGAAAAGGACAAGTACCATGTGGACGCCCTCGTCGAACTGCTTTACGCCATCGGGATACCACGGCCCACCGCGCATGGAGATGACAGGGTAATATTCTGCACCTCCCATCCCGCCGCATACATCGACAACGGCGAGAGAAACCTAGACACGATAAAGAGCCAGCTCAACGGACCCGAGCACGTCTTCTTCATTATGTGGTATTCAGACAGCTACTTCGAAAGCCAGGCGTGCCTGAACGAGGCCGGCGCAATCTGGGCGATGGGCAAGAGGTACCAAGAGATACTGGCGCCCTCCTTTGACAGTTCGAAAATCGGGGGATTGACGGACAAGCAGCCCGTATGGATCAGGGCGAATGACAAGTATCGGCTGAACACGTTCAAGGCGCAGCTCGAATCTATGTTTTGTCTCGACCCTCTGGACCAGAATGCATGGGAGGCTTCCAGGGACGCATACATTTCAAAAGTGTCGTAGAGCCCAAGAACGTGACCAAAGCTTAAGGTGAAAGACACCATTGGCCGCATTGAGAGCCTGCGGCTGCCAACGCCTGACCGAGGGGTAACGCCTCGCTTATGTCCACGCTCTCCCCCGACCTTTACTTTCAGGCGTCTACCAGTGATAGCTCTCCAGCCCGTGTTCATCCGTGCCCGCCTGCCGTATCATTACCTCCAAACCATCTTTATGACTTGAACTTCAAACGATTGGATATAGCATATGACGATGGAACCCGCAAACCCAGGCTCTTACATGGTCAGCGAGGACTACTGGCTGAGTATTCTTTCGATGGCGGAGCGAGCGCTAGCCATAGCAGGTGATTTCGAAGCGTGGATGTCCTCGCTCATTCCACAAAAATGCCGAACATGCCAATGCCGAGGAGATCTTCGAATCGCTCTACTATGACTGGGAAATCGTGCTGAGTCTTGACCTGGACAGCTACCTGCCCCTAGTCAGCAAGAAGGAACACATAGAGAGCAGGATTACCGACTGCCTTGGCTTGCTGCGCCATGATAAGTACAACGCGATTTACATGTTGCGCATTGAACCGATAGTGAAGAGATTTCTGCGATGGAAGGCCATCCTCCCGACCACAAAGGCGGAGGCCTTCGCCCTCATCCGAGAGGAGAGGGACGATCTTTTGGCCACAGCAACCTCATCCTCGTAGAACGAGATAAAACCATCAGATTTCACAGTTCGACGAGACGCCTCGTCAGCAGGGGATGCAGCCTCCTGCCTGTCTCGTCGATGACAAAATCAGATAAAAGCGCCACAACCCGGGTCGGCCTATAAGCATCAATGAGTCTTGACTATCTTATACCGGCCGAATCGCCAAAAGCCAAAACGGGACCCGCGCGTCTCCGGGCAGGCCGTTACGCGAAGGCTGAATATCGGCTCGTTTGAACGAAGGGGGCATTCAGACGGGGGACATTCAGACGGGGGGCATTCAGACGAGCGGGCAACTCGACCGCATTTAGCCCTACAATCGTTCCAACTTGCGCACGGCGATCACGGGCACAGACGCGCCCGTTCGAATAATCGGATGCTGTCAACAATTGAGGACAACATCGCCGTGGGCGTCTCCGCATCCAGCGGAAGCGCGTAAATATGAATTCTGGGATATCGTTAGGCAAGGTCGCCCAACGCCTTCTTGAGCCAAGCGCATTGGTGACCATGCTCACTGGTAGTGATGGCACCTTCTCGTTTCACCAGGAGAAGCTTTGGCCCTGAAGGGTCATCGGGCTGCAGATCCTCGCTGTTGTCATAAACGGCAATGAATGCAGCGAGTTCGAGATACTGCGGAAGTTGTGACATGGTACGCGTGTAGCGAGACACTACCTTATCGGCGGGGACGTCGTGCCCTCCGTTGCGATGGCGCTGCTCAACGCGACGTACGTTAATGGCAGGATCCTCGGTACCCACAAAAACAACCGCGACGAAGTAGCCTTGGCGCTTGAGGCGCCTAAGGAACTCGACTTTCGATTTGGTAGAGCCTACCGTCTCGAACGCAAAATCCAGACCGGCTTGGGCGAATACCTCCCGTATTTCCTCCGCCTCTTGAGCCGCCTTCAGGTTGCAGACATCCATGTCCAACTCCGGGCGATTTGCCTTGATGGCCTTTGCGATTTCGTCTGGATTGACAACCGGGAGTAACACTTCTCCCGTGTTCTGGTCTATGGCGATTCTGCCGTAATAACGACTGTCGCCAACGTTGACGTTCGTCAAGCGCAGCAGGTTTGTAATTGAACTCTTGCCCGAACCGTTCGGGCCCACGAGTGCGATGACTATAGGCCTTGCACGTTCGGGCTCGTCTTGGAGGAAGGTAAATCGGTAATACATAACCATCTCCCTATACTTTACCCATGCCCCGAGCAGCTTTTTGAAGCATGATTATTGGCCGCCGGACAACTTCGCCCCCAGCGAATCAACGAGTGACTTTGCCTCCTCTACACTCGCGACTGAAGAATAGGATGACGGCGTCCCCTCGCCGATGGCTGAGAGCCTCCTGAGCGCCTCCGGAGATGCGAGGAGGCTGTCGATCAGCGCTGCTCGCGCGACGTCTGCGGATGTCATGCTGTCTTCGGTTACCTCGAAGGGCAGGCCGCGGGTCCTAAGGGCCTTGCGGACGAAGAGGTTGACTGCGGTCGAGAAGCTAAGCCCCAGCGACCCGAACAGCTCGTCGGCGCTTTCCTTGAGCCCGCGTTCCATCCTTAACGTTACGTTGGTCGTCTCCATCGTGGCATGTTCCTTTCACTATGTATGCTGTACTACGCGCACCCCATTCGGTTTGCGCGTGCCGTGCGCAAGTTGTCAAGGAACAAGTGAGGCGTCTCTAGCATCGCCTCACAGGTTGGAGTCTAGCATAGAATAGGCGCTATTGCAAATCATATACCGTGCTATTTAATTGTATTGCACAGCATGCAAAAACTCCTTAAGGAATGAGCACCACGCACTAGCAGCGTGCAGCACGGTAAAGCGTCGAGACCTTGCCGTCCCTTCGGTCCACAAACCAGATCTCGTCCTCATCGTAACACCTATAGTAATCGCGACTATTATCACATCCAAATATAACGTCTTGCCCACTTAATACGATGCTATAATCCGGCCAACGATAATGCCAATCTCTGGGATTGAGGTGCTGAGGAGGATGGACTACGGGATAGTTACTACGACCAACGCATGTCATACACAGGCACTGACTATTTGCAAAGAGCTAGCTGAGTTGACTCCCCCCAAGGATGACCTACTTCGTTTCGACTTCTATCCATATGCCGAGAACAGCCCATTCAGCAACCTAGTGCTAATCAATGCGCTGAGGCAGTTCAAGTTGCGTCATCCTGAGGCACAGCTCATGGTTAGACCCAAAAAGAACAATACGTATCTTACCCATATCGGCTTTTATAAGGGAATCGGCATTGATCACGGCAATGCAACCGGAGAGGCCCATGGAAGCGACACCTATGTGCCGGTAACCGAAATCAAAACAGGCTCCCCCTTGTTTTACAACGACCTCAGTAATGTGGTAGTAAAGCTTGCGAGAACTTTGCATTACGATCCTGCATTGGAATACATGCTTAAGTACGTGTTCCAGGAGTCAATACGAAACGTCCACGAGCATGCAGATACCGACGCGGTGCTCGTCGCGGCGCAGAAGTGGCCTACGAAGAGTTTGCTCGAGATTGCAATTGCCGATGCGGGATGCGGCGTTGCCCAGAGCTTGGGCAAGAGGTTCCATAGGGAACCTCTCGACCTGCTTCGACTCGCATGCCAGCCTGGTATATCGGCACTGTCGAACGCCTCCCGCACAGCTGCAGAAGACGCCTGGAGAAACAGTGGATACGGACTGTACGTGATGAAAGAGCTGGCCCTGAGATGCAACGGACGATTCATGATATGTAGCGACGAACATGCAATAGCATATCGTCGTGTCAACGGCAGCGTCAAAGAGGACATTTATCCAACCAACTACAAAGGCCTGGCGCTATGCCTTCAATTCAGAACGGACGAGACAATCAATTTCTATAGCGAGATTCCAGACATCGCGAGGCATGGCGAGGAGCTGGCAGTCGAGTCCGAAGGGGCAATAACCAAGGCGTCGGGTTCGTCCGGATCACTTATGTGACAAGCATCGCGAGCGCGGTGACGAAAGAGGACGGGCAGGAAGAATGTTCTGACTTACCTGGGATTGAGATAAGCGCCAAGCCGGTCGCCGATGTAGGCCCCCGGTTCGGCCGTGCGCGTTTTAATTATGGAACGCACGAAGCTTACCAAGCAGTAGCGTCTTGCGGTGCCACAAGGCACTACTGCCTCAGAAGGTGGCTTGCCAAATCATGTCAATAAGTTAGTACGGACAGACAATGCCTATTCAACGCCAAAACGCCAGTCAATAATTCGAGCGCATGCGACATTACACCTGACGCTGTACCGAAGTCGGAGTACTAATCACCGCTCTACACCTGCGCCCACCCAAGTCTACATCAGCTTGCCAGCCTCGAATGCAAGCAGCATCAGCTCGATTGCCTGGGGATCGCACCGTCGGAACTTCAGATAGTAGTACAGCGTATCTAGATAGTTCTTGAAGGCCTTGCCCCTATCGCCCACGAGGGGCACCGTCATCATGTCACCCAGCATGAAACTAGCCAGGCGCACAAGAAGGAACTTCTCGTTGATGTACATCAACTTGTCGTCCTCCATCTGGCTCAACAGCTGCAGGGGCTTCCGCCTGAGGAGCCAGTACGTCTCGTACGCCTTGATCTTGATTTCGTACACACGCTCGATGGGCTGATAGTCCTTCAAGCGCTTTATGTCGGAGAAATAGTCCATCACCGCATGGTAGAGCGACATCCGGTGGATAAAAGCTACTTCCGTCAAGTCGTAGCTATTCAGAAAATCTTCCATCTCCGTGTAAACTTGCTCGACCCTACCTTTAACCTTCTCTTCTCCGAAGAAGTCAAGTAACTCTTCGTAGTCGGCATACGTGTTCTCGATGTTAAGCGACGTTGTTGTCGCCTCCCACCAGGCCGAACACCATGCACCCGTTCTTCGTGGGCAGGAAATCGCGGAATCGCTGGCTCTCGATAAGCTCGACCTCCCCGCCGTGCTCTCCCGCAGCGTTTCCGAGCATGTGGTTTCGCACTCGCCCATCATGGATGAACGCCATGGCCTCCTTGGATACTTGCTGTGCTGTCATGGCATTCTCCCTCCCAAACACGCATTGGCTACTCTGACAAAACGATGGACTCAATCATACCCGACGGAGCCATGCCTGAATCAATGGATGGTGCGACTGCATCCACAAACACCCGGAGCCCGTGATCGTCGTACATGCTTCGTTCAACGGAAATCGTCACCTTGGCGATTTCGTTTTCGAAGTCAACCCATCCACATCCAATCTGAACCGAATCGAATCGCCTAAACCAGTAGTTCCCATCGCGCAAAGCCAACCAGTCCACGGGAGCAGCTGCAGTCCCGCATAACGGTGGGTCGTCGTACTTGCCTTCGTGCACAAACGATAGAAAGTCCTTATAGCCTGTACGCAAGCCGCACTCCAAATCGAAGCCGTTGCCGATGATTGCATACCACCTTAGTCGGAAGCAGTTTTCAAATCCTACATGAGGGCACTCCTCTGCGACCGTCTTTTCGACGGGTAGCCATTTCGCCATGCGATGCTCGGCAAAACTCAGCGCATGCATTTACCAATGCAATGTGATTTGACCCATGCGGATATTTGGCTATCCTTAGTGCACACAGCATCGAAGCGCCCACTCGTAGCTTTCGCCACGCTCGCCGTTGAGAAATGGCGTCATGGCCCAGGCTGACTTATGCTGAGAACACATTATTACTGTCCCATAGGGTTGGTAAGGTATATCCTGCCGAGGGCGGCAAGCAGGAAAGGAGGCATTGCGTTATGTGCATGAAGGCAATGGATTTGGCTCACTACGTTGTAGACAAATGCTCTAGGGATAATAAACCGGTCAGTAACCTACAGTTACAAAAGATTTTATATTTTCTACAATACATTTATTGCCGCACCTCCAATGGGCACCTAATCTTCCGCGAGACCTTTGAGGCCTGGCCTTATGGCCCCGTCCTAAGAAAGGCCTACAGGGAGTACTCCGGCTACGGGGGGCGCCCCATCAATAAAACATATGACGATGTGACGCTGCCTCCGTCAAACATCAAGGACTTCGTGGACGCGGGCATCGAGATGCTGAGGGAGAAGGCACCGTGGGATCTGGTGAAGATTAGTCATGCGCCGGGTTCTCCCTGGGATGCCGTATACGATAACCGGCGAGGATTCGCCCGCACCATCCCCAACGAGCTCGTTGTTAAGGCGGCGACTGCCAAGGTGCACAATGGCTGACGAAGAGCCGATCACCGCAAGCCAAGAAGCCAGCACGCTTCCCGACAGCACTTACGATGAGGTGGCCACCCCCTTGGAGTCTCGCGCGTTCGGAGAAAGCTTTGACGCCGTACAGGAAGGTTCGCAGGGCCAGCGTGAGGAATTCCTCGCGGACCTTCCGCAAATAAACTGTGGCTCAGATTACGACGAGAAAGGACGGGCCCTCATTGCGGTGTGCCGTAAACTCGCCAGCACATCATACCAGAGCGCTCTATCATCGCCCGACTTAGACGCCATGGTGGAATACCTCAACCGACTGTATGGCGGCGAGGGCAGGCTCTTCGCAGATTCCCTGGCTTCCGTAAGCCGCCGTCAGGTCACGGCAGGCGTCCACAATCTCCCGTCTATAGCCACGTAAGTCAATGGAACTATTCTGAAAAGTAATTCCAATCCATGGAAACGGTTATGCGGATGAAGGCGACGGCTATACTGGCGGCGACATGATGTCGCTTACGTGTCGCGACGAGGAACCTCTCCCTTGCCATATCAAGAGTCCGTTTAAGTGCAGATTAATGTTCTACACGACAATAATATGCGCGTAAAAATGCCGTATACTACATTTATCGGATGATTGGAGCGATGTATGGAACGCACGGCGATGGGCGAGCTGCTTGCCTGGAAAGAACGAGGCCACCGGAAGCCACTCCTCATGTTTGGTGCCCGCCAAGTGGGCAAAAGCTATCTATTGGAGCAATTCGCGAAGGAGAATTACGAAAACTACGCCTTGCTCAACCTTGAGTCAGACCCTAGGATTGCCCAGGCCTTCGAAGGGAGCCTGGAGCCTCGCAACGTCATATCGAACCTCGGCCAGGTCCTTGGGTGGCCATTGGATGTCAAGGGAATGCTGTACGTCTTCGACGAGGTACAAGTTTCAAACCGAGCTCTTGTGGCGCTCAAGTATTTCCAAGAGAGCGGTTTCCCCCATCCTGTCATCGCGGCGGGAAGCCTTCTGGGGGTTGCCGTTAACCAGAAGGATTACTCCTTGCCCGTGGGTAAGGTCGAAACCATGATTCTGCATCCCATGACGTTCGACGAGTTCATGGTGGCGACCGGGCACGGCCTCATGATGGAGGGGATACGGGAGGCCTACGCAGAGGGACGCGCCTACCAGCTCCACGACCAGGCGATGGACCTCTACCGCGCCTACCTGCTCGTGGGAGGCATGCCCGAGGCCGTTTCGGAGTACGCAAGGAGCGGAGATGCCCGTGAGGCGGCGCGGGTGCACCGCGACATCCTCAGCCTCTACCTGGCGGACATGGCGAAGTACGCCCCGAACCCCACCGACGTTGCCCGCGCCCGCGACGTGTGGAACAGCGTACCGGGCCAACTCGCCAAGGAGAACCACAAGTTTCAGTACAAGAAGGTACGAAGCGGTGGCAGGGCGAGCCAGTACGAGGGGGCGATCTCGTGGCTCCTCTCGGCTGGACTCGTGACGAAGTGTATGCGCGTGTCTTCCGGGCAGGTTCCCCTGCGGCTGCAGGAGGATGTATCTGCCTTCAAGATATACGCCAACGACGTGGGGCTGCTCTCCACCATGTCTGGCGTACCGGCGTCGGCACTCTTCGACGCACGCGGTCGCTCCTTGCTCGACGCAGGCGGCTTGACGGAGAATTACGTGATTCAGCAGATGGTCGCACGTGGGATCGACCCACACTACTGGACAAGCGAGGGTCGGGCCGAAGTCGACCTCGTGGTGGAGGACGGTTCCGCGAAGGCGATACCCGTAGAGATAAAGTCTACCGAGAACGTTCGGTCAAAAAGCCTGAAGGTATACCGGCAAAGGTACGATCCCGAACGTGCCATTCGTGTGTCTGCGCGCAACTTTGGACCCGGCGAAGTCGAAAGCGTTCCGCTTTATGCCGCCGGCTGCCTGGCCGACGACTTGAAGGCGCGGCGTGAGGGCATGGGAGGATGATTCCTTGCTGGCGCAGACACTCTTGAGGGTGCGTGGTCCGTAATCAATCAGGAACTCTCTGTAGGGAATGGGATGAGGATGGTCAGGCGCGCGAAACGGTTGGGAAAGTGAGGCGTTTGCGGCGAAGCTACGGGGTGACTACGACCATAGACACTTCCATGTCAAAAACATGTCGTGACCTAGGGAACATCAGGCAACCCTGCGTATAGTGGTGCAAGAAACCACTCACTAGCTCCCCATCTGGGTTTCCAGAAAGGAAGACAAGTTCGTTCGACTTCGATGCAGCATGCAGCATCTGACAAAGGAGTTCGGCCATATGACCCGTCGACGAGTCACGATACCGATCGAAAGAATCCAGACCAATTCGCACAAAACTCTCTAGGAAGAGACAGAACGGCTCAATACCTAAACCCTTCGCCAGCTCAGCAGCGTCTTTACTCATGTGCCTCCATGTCTGGGCATCTATTCCTTGATTCGTCAGCAAGCCCCATCCTCCTCGGTCCTTTAAGCTTTACCAATTGAAAAGACTCTGCACGTGGCCAGCCCACGTCCCTCAGAAACATGGGGAGCAGGCTGAAGATGCCGTTGACGAACAACCTCAGCGCAGACACCTCCTCGACGCGACACAACGCAGAACGCCCCTGCCCCCGCCGTCACGCGGCACGAGCCGGGGCGCATCACCGGAGACTGCAGGCCCCCGGCACCCAGATTATGTATTACCAAGCCGGAGCCCGGAAGACGGAACCGTCCTCACACGCCAATCGCTTCAACCAGTCGAGGAGGCAACCATTGTTTTACCACAACAGACACACGCATTCGAGATTGCCGTGCACAGGTCGGTACGGTTTCGTTGCAGTATCGATAATTGCATGCAAGCCAGGACCTCTTCGCAAGCCACACCCTACGCGGGATAACTCGTTCTTGATCCATTAATATACTTTTCAGCAAATGTAATCTTCCAACTATCGCGCGAAATCGTCCAGTCGAGGAACGCAAAGCCAGCACAGCCAATTCCAACCGTCGCTGCCGCCACAACCGATGCGCTGTCATCACTAGCAACTCGGTTCGCGATGCCAATCGCACCTGCAACACCGGTCACAATCTTGCACCACCGTTTTGCTTGGGGAAGTGAGTCTCGAAGCCGTTTCTGCGCCTTAATAACGTCTTTCAAGACGGCCTCGCTAACCGCCTCGTCATTAAGCTTGCGCTCGTTTTCATACTCCTCCACCAAGCTCGACAAGCCCCGAATCTCCTTATCTGAGCGATAGAAAAGTATTGCGTCTCTATACTTTCGGACGTTACGCTTAACATCCGCCGCACAATTTGCGGCATTGGCACAACTGGATGAAATCTCATCCGGACAGAACAGCTGGAAGTCGTGAAAAGGTTGTAGCTCGGGAATAGCAATGGAGTAGAGCTCGTCAAATGCATTGCCGTGTACAAGGCCCCTTTCCTTTGTATGGTCAAACCTGTGTTTAAGATACAGTGCCTTATTATCGTCAACCAAGCAGGAGCAGTGCAGCAGATTTGACATGAGGAGATTCGTGTACATGCTCTCTAGCATGTACCCACAAAAGGAGCCATACTCTCCTTTAATCATCGCGGGCTCAACCAGACCGCTCTCATCAGACACGCTCGGCTCGGAGCCGAACGCCCCTATATCAAATAACACCTGCTGTGTTACCGAATCACGGCTAATATTGGGTAAGTAGTCGTTAGGGTCTATGACTCGGATAATTCCCTCATCATGCAAGGCATCAAACAATAGCGCGGCACTCTCCTCGAACAAGCCTCCATGCGCATGATGGCCGGTAAGCACGTATTCATAGTCTGCCATAGATACAAGTATCTCGTCTGCCCACAGTAGAACTGACGGACGCTGAAACAGCCATTCGAGGGAGATCGTGTTTCTTGAACCCTCGTCACACACGCAGCCAGGCCCCTCCAAAAGCATGCTTCTAGTCAAGGTAGGTTCACTCCTTAATAATCCACAGAAAGCAACAGCGGTACAGAAATAGAATGCTTTTCGCCCAGTTTTCCCTTCGTGGCAATGTTCGCGCTGTCATATAAATCATGCGTTTTCGTTTCAATACGCCGACATCAACGAATTCCTCCACCTCGCCGAATGACAAGTCTAGCCATCATAGGGCACGCAAGAACGCAGGATCTCAGGCGTGGCGACCCCACGCCCGGCGAACAGCGAGGCAATGTCGTGTTCGGACGCAACGCAACGAGGGCCTATTACGACTCTGGCTATGGGAATCTCCGGGGCGGGGCCCAGCCTCTTCGTCCCACGGGCATCGTTCCTAATGGCGACGACATCTAAGTAGGATGCAAACCCGTCGCTCGTGACTCGGCGGCTTGCCGTCTGCCCCACATAGGGGCTCAACCCCTCGACCTCTTTGCCGCCTTCCATCCACAGGAAGAGCCGTTCCTCTTCCTCCTCGTAGAACAGACGTTGCTTGAATAGGGGAACCACATCCCTGCAGATCCTGAAGATCGCGCCTATCGAGCGCCGCCTCGTCCAGACGTCATCCCTTTCGGGAACACCATCTCCCAGAAGACTCTGCAACACCAAGAATATCCGCATGTCGCACAGCGACACCTCGTCACGGCGCAGCATGTTGCCACGCGCGAGCTCCCAGCGTTCCTCCATAAACCGCCTGTGCCTCATCTCGCCGGTCGTAACGAAGGAAAAGCTGTCATCCATGTCCCGGTAATACACGGCGTCATGGACGAGGTGACGAGTCTTTACGGATCCAGGCTCGTGCGCCATGGCTGACTCGAAGTCCTCCCACCATGAGACAAAATGCTGTACGTCAGAGCGCCAGAAACCAACCGAGACGCCCCTGCCATCGTCGCCGTAGCCACGCCACTGACTCAGGAGATCGCCGTTTCCCGTAAAGCACATCGCCAGACAACGCGGAATCAGTAACTCTGCCGTATCCTTTTTGTATGCCCTGCCCTGACGCTCGCGGCTCATCGCATGCGAAATACTACTGAGCCGCTCGACGGCGTAATCGCATACAGCAAGAAAGTCCCCCTCCGACACGGCATCGTCCTCGTCGAAGCAATTGTCCAGGAAGAACGCGTAGAGCCGCTGATTGTATTCGTCACAGAGCTGCGCCCTATCTTCCCTCAGCGGGACGAGGAGGCCAGACCCAGCGGACAACTTCACCTCGTTTGCCGAAAGAGCGACTCGTGCGTTTTCGATGGCCCTGCGGTTGTCTGCCACAAGGGCCATCAGCCGTTTCTTAATCTGATTGAACCCGTACGACAGCTCCTTGGTGTCATTTGACTTGCGTATGTCCGAAAACCGCAGGGTGCCTTTCTCCACCATTGTTACCAAGGTCTGCAACGAACAGTACGTATAGAGGAATGGGTCCATCTTGGTCGTACCCATACAGTTTACCTCCGAAACAAGAGTGCCGCCAACCGAGTGCGGTGAGTGTGCGCACCGCTCTATGCGGTTTCCACCTCAGAAAGAAATCCGGCGTCAAGCCCCTGGCCAATGAGCTTGAACATCTGGTAGACGTGCGCGTCGCCGCCCTCGTCGCGATCATCAATGCACACGAAGCCAAGCTCCTCGTAGTAGTCCTTGAGCCTGGCGCTGCCGCAATCCAACACGATGTACATCCCACCAGCCAAGCTTGAGGCACGTTCGATGATAGTCTGAGCGAGCTGGAGAAAGCCTTTCGCGCTTTGGCGATGAGACCTGTCCTTGGCAAACTGCGCGATAAGGTAGCCCGGCACCGTTGCGGGAGCACTCCCATCGCGAGCGCCACTCCCAAGGAGGTAATCAACGACATCCGCATTCGACGCATCCCCCATCAGTTCGCTGACATCGAGCGCGTGCTGGGCTATGGTGAAGTAGGCCTGTATGCTCACGTGAGGAGTGCGTGCAAGAATCGCGTCCAAGTCGACAATCAGATAGGTTCGACACCTCCCAAGTCTGTCGTCGTCCTCCGCCCGCGTGGCAAGGTAACTTCTCACGTCGCATGCATCGTAGCCGCAGTCAAAGCGGAGCAGGGCCTCACGTGTTTTCGTGGCGAGAGTGGGATTTTCGAGAAGTGCCGACAGTCGGTAGACACCGTAACGCATATGCCGCCGGCACCTATCGACGCATGCCCACGTCGCGGGCGTCTGAGATGCTGACAGGCATCGCCAGATTTGGCCTTCCTGCCCTCTTTGCCTTATAGTCCCTCACCGCCTTGCCCAAGACGGCGCCCTTTGCGGCCTTGACCCTCGTGTTCCTACCGATGCTCGTGGTGGCCATCGTACCTCCCCCCATCTTTTTTGCTTACATATTAGCACGAACCCATTCGCGTGTCGCCAAGCGAACCCCCGAAGACTATAGCGTGGTGCCTTTGGAGGCTCTTCTCCCAGTTTGCACGGTCTCCGCAGATGGTTTCCAAGTGTTTCTGCGCGATGGCCAGGGACCTCTCTTCGACGGGGCGATCTCGCGGATGCCCCGCGTTTCCTCAGGCAGAGATCATCGGACCCGTCTCCCGTGCCACGGCACAAAATGGCGTGGCCGCAGACAATACCCAGCCCGCAACCGCGCCATCGGTTCACGCAAGTGTCCTACAGCCTCCAGTACCTGTACCCCGCCGACACACACGCGTCGCAGTCAAGCTCGCCCTTGAGGTCGAGCAGCACGCGCGGGCCGTCGCCGAAGAGGGCGGCGAGACGGTCGGGTTGCATGCGACGGAAGCGCTCGTGCGCAACAGCCACGATGACGGCGTCCATGCCGTAAGTGCAATTTGGCCGACAATCTGGCCGCCCATTTCCACCGGCACGATGCCGCCACCAGTTGCAAGGCCAAACCGCCCCGTTCCGACGGACCTTCCAAGCAGCCGCCAGAACCTACCCCTTCCGCCACACCATCCTGTTCACGACGCCGACGTAGCTCTGCACGATGCGCACGACCTTGTCGCTCACGTTCTCGTCCGCGTAGTCGGGCACGGGGACGCCGAGGTCGCCGTTGGCGACCATCCCCACGGCGAGCTCCACCGACTGCAGCAGGCCGACCGCGTCGATGCCGGAGAGCACGAAGCACCCCTTGTCCATAGCCTCGGGCCACTCGGTGGAGGTGCGGATGCACACGGCGGGGATGGGATTCCCACGGAGAGGTAAAAGCTCGACTCCTCGGACAGGGTGCCAAATTCGGAGACCACGTAGAAGGCGTCAATCTTATCCGAGTCTCTCTTCCCAAATGGAGGCCCGGCATAACGGGCCAAGGCGAACAACTAGTGCATGAGGCCCAAGGCATAATCGCGTACGGACGCCGTCACGGCAGCGTTCGATAAGAAGTCCGCCACCGCACACAACGACACTCCGACGCATATTAATGCGAGCAAACTAAACGCAGGCAAATAGATTCTGTCAATCTGTTGATATAGGCTAGACCCCAGCGGAGCACCTTGCCCGTTCCCGTGAAAGAGCAACCAAGAGGCGTAGAAACTACCCACCAGAAGTGCCAGAACGAGAAGGCCCATAAAGTATGGCCCAAACGTGTTAGTAAAGAAGCTCTCAGTTAACTTGTTCCCGTTAAGCTTGTAGAATTCTCTGACCACTTCGTCGTTAAATACAAGCTGGGCATGTCCAGACAAGTCGTTCCAGCCTTGTTCGCATGCAGCGGCGTAACCCCTATAAGTAGCTACCCTTCGCGAGAACATCGCAAGAACATAAACGAGCATGGACATGGTTGAAGGCGCAAGCAGCAAGAGCAAAGAGGCGATTTTGGAATCATGTTGCCAACGGTCTTGATTGTCCTTGGAACGGTTAACTATGGAAAAAACCAAGCCAAGAACCACGCCGATAAATCCCAAACACGTAACGACGAGAGTAACCATCTGGGTATCTATAGCGTCAATCATCGCGTTATACTGCGAGCATTGCTCGTACAGGACCCGAGCTCGTTCATTGAGGTCAACACTTTGCGCAAGGAACACAGCCTCCTCCATTCCGCCGCCCCACGGCAACACGAATCCCCTTCAATAATCTCCCCACCCTGACTTTCTCGTCCACCTCCCCAAAACAAAGTCACTGAATCAGCCTTTGCGGCTAACGTAAAGCTATGCGAAGCCAAAACCGCAGTTGCACTTCCCATGACATGTCGGTAGTGGCATTCCTGTGACGTGGCATTTTCTTGTGGTGGTTTATATCCCCAAACTCGGGCAATAATATACAGACGACTTGCAAGAAGCTTACGGGTAGCTCATCCCTCTCCGTGAATCCATACCAGCCGATTACATCGTTTGAACTGTAGGTTTCAGCATTCGCTTTACGCTTTCCAAAACAGTCTTCATAGCGTAGGAAGAAGAAGTGCCAATTGTGCTGAATACGCATAGCATAAACAAAGTTCTGGAATCCCATAAAGACCGTCGATTCGGGAGGTAGCGGAATCAGTTCTCCCCTCGCCACAAGTTTACGAGAGGTCTCGGAATCGACCTCCATCATTCCGCCACTGACCATAAGCACCGCATGATTATTAATCAGCGTTTCAAAACGCACCATTTCGGAGAGTTCGGCTATCATCGGTGTTCTGTAAAGCCTGCAGTGCGCGCAAAAGTTCCGTCTCTTGCCACTTTTATGTCGTACGCTCACTATCCGATACGTTGTATCTGATGTATCTATCTCCACATCGGCAACTGAAAACCTATTGTTCGCTAAGAGAATCCTGAACTCTTTTGCGTCAAATCTGCACCTTGGGCCAATTACAATTCTATTCATACGAATTCAGCCAGATGAGCTACTACTGTCCGACCCAACACATTTTCAATTCCATGTGAAGGGACATCTCCGCATCACCACAGCTTGATTCTTTTGCGCTGAGCCTTTTGTCTTCAGGGTCGCCCCACACATAAATCCTCTCCTCGCAATCCTCATAAAATATCGGTTGTTTTAGAAGCGGCAGTATGTGGGCGTATCTCCTTAATAAAGTTCTACAATTCGTCGCGTTATTATGGCAGTCCCTCCACGTACATCAGCTCAATGAACTCTCACGACAAAAAACAGGGCCCGGTGAACCGAATCAATCTCACAGGGCGTGCAGAAGCCACGTCTTGCTCGTACCTCGCAAAACGGCACATCGAGTCATCACTTCGAGTCGCTCACGCCGGCATTGAGCAGTCCGTTGACCCGAA
Organism: Atopobiaceae bacterium; assembly: GCA_017510785.1. Classification (GTDB taxonomy): domain Bacteria; phylum Actinomycetota; class Coriobacteriia; order Coriobacteriales; family Atopobiaceae; genus RUG440. The sequence continues at coordinate 107,853 of JAFWMH010000072.1, forward strand.
GTATGTCGTTAGCCAGCTCTTTGACCTTGCCACGGAGCTCTTCGCTCATTTCGTGGCCTCTACGCACGATAGCACGAGCAATCTTTATCTTGCCCGGCCGTGTTGCGACCCCACGGAAGGACGAATCGAGGGGGTCCGACGTATTGGTCGTCGAGCGCACCATCGTATCGGGCGGCTCCGTGGACTCCGCGGATGGGCTACTCCAACTCTCGCTTCGGAACGTGGTTCTCGTTGGTTCTTCCGCGAGCGACCCACGACATGCAACCTGATTTCGTGACCTAGAGAAATAGTTGACAAATATTTGATTTGTTATATAATATCTACATGGACGAATAATGCCGAGAGGTGTAGTCCGTGTTTTCCAGTTGACGAGGAAGGTGATAATTTATGGGGCAACACGTTGAATCCAAAGGTGGCTCAGAGGTCTCTTTTAGCCAGATATCGCAGGATTTTTTGGATGCCGCGATGGGCAAATTGTATCCAGCGGGCTTCCCTCCCATCGACGACAGTGACTTAGACGATTGCTTCATGTCTCATAACCTGCTTGTCCATCCGCAACGCAGCCTCTTTCACCACTACCCTGACAAGGATGAGGAGGTTATGGATGGCTCTGCAACGTGCGTTAACTACTCGCGGGAATCACTGAGAAGCGGTCGGGTGCATCTCTCTTCGCCTAAGCAGTTCAACGATCCGTTCGACTGCACGCTGGCAATAGATGAAGAGAAGGTGTTGTCCATCGCTATCAAGCGGTGTGCAGAGATCATCGGCATGGAACCCCTGCAGAGTCAGACGGCCGAAACGCTTGCCGATGAGTTCGCATTATTGAGTTGCGACCTCCACGGATGGCACGTAAGTGGCACAGGAAATAATGACGCCATGGCTCTTGCGGTAGAGGTGTTTCTACTCTCCTCTCTTCGTTCCATGCAACAATCGGGAAGGGCCAGGATGTCTGGTGCAGACATTCTTGAGGGCGCGTGGTCCGTAATTAATCAGGAACTCTCTGTGGGGGATAGGATGAGGGTGTTCTGCCTCTCTACATCTGGAATGAACCCTGGAATGTGGGCTTACTACGCCAACGGCAACAAAGGCTTCTGCGTTGAGTACGACACAAGCGAGTCTTTCGAGGCCGACAGCAAGGGGCGAGATCAATTGAAGATGGACATCCTCTTTAACACGCGCCCAGTCATATATCGAATGGACCGTCCCGACTGCACGAATCTCGTGGCCGATACTCTGTTCGACTCGCTCGACGAGCAACAGCTGAACGACCTGTACCTACGATCGCTTTACGTAAAGGGGCTGAGCTGGGGACTCGAACAAGAGTGGAGGTTCGTCATGCCCCAAGGCTACGCCGGCATGGATGACCATGACAACGCCGCGTTCTTTCCCGTGAAGTCTGTCTGCGCTGGAGCCCTCATGGACGAACAGAGACTCACAAGTCTTCGAAAGGTCTGCGGAGAGGTGGGGGTCCCTCTTTACAAACTGGTTCCAGAACACCAACGGTACGGCTATCACGTGATACGAGTGCCCTAGCGCTGGACAAGGTCGCTTGCGTGATGGATGGCGGGACCCGTTGTTTTTCTTCAGGACAGAGAGATTCCCGCGGAGCGGCGTGCAAGGCGAAAGCTTGTGCGTCGGATGCCAGCGCCATACCGCGATTGCCTGATTGATCGTGCCGGTGATGACCAGATGACCGAGGTGCGCACTTGGCCGTTTGCAGCCGCCGGGGATGATGGTTGGATTTGCTCTCGTCATCAAATCAGCGCACTTTTACACAATATATTGTGCATTTTAACTGTTTTAGCACAGTATCTTGTGTTAAACTCGGCTTCCGCCAGTATGGGAGCCATCTTGTGACTCCCTCGAGAAACCGGAGGGGGATGTACAAATGGGGCGAATGGAACGTATGGCGTATTAATGCAGCCAACATGCGAAGCGAAATCAGGTATATGTTGGCAGGGGTTTCCCGCACCCGCACCGCAAAACCGCCTCAAAACGCAGCCAAGTCCAAGCTGTTTCCCACAACCGAAAGGCACTTATGGACTCAAGAGAATCGTTCGAGTTAGCACTTCAATCGCTATCCCAGCTCTGCAATAAGGACCGCAGAATGGGAGCGCCCTACGGCCGCGCATTCAAGACACTTCGGCTTAGCGTTCATGGTCATGCCCCGGGCACGCTCTATAAGTATTTTAACGTTGAGAACGCTTCCAGAAGCATCCAGGACTTACGCAAAGGTCTCCTATACCTTGCAAGCCCTAAAGACTTCGATGACGACTACGACGTTCGGCCGCAGTACAACGCCGACGTCATCAACCGCAGAATGAATGCGCAAGTAACGCCGCAAAACATAGCCGATACGTTCAAGTTCCTGGGTCAGTTCCTCCCCTCAACAATGGAGGCGGCAGAAAACATCCACAATGAGATGGTGCGAAGAGCAGGCGGCTTCGGAGAGTTCAAGAAGGAATACATCGATGAGACCATCGTAAGCCTCCCGAAGCGTATCGAGGCGTTTCGAAACTCTGTCCGTTGCGCCTGTCTGGCCGAGGAGCAGGACTCTGACTTGATGTGGGGGCTGTATGCGTCCAAGCACAAGGGGTTTGTCGCGGCATACAACACCCCTCTTTCCACTCCCGCGTGCAGCTGTGTGAGCTCTACCTGCCCCGGTTCGGCTTGCGAGCGGTTCGGCTTCCCATTGACGCTCATTCCAGTTCTCTACAAGGGCAGAAAAGACATCAGCGACTACTCAGACGTATATGGAGGCTCGACATCACTCATTCCCTACCTCACCGAGCACCTCTACCTTGCAGTCGTAATGTCGACCGCTTATAAAGGCGCGCGATGGGAGATGGAGAGGGAATGGCGACTCGTAACGCTCACGTGTAATCGCGCGGACGGATCAACCATGTACGCTAGAATGACCCCAACTGCTCTGTATCTTGGATCAAAGATCTCCGTCGGGCACGAGGCAAAGCTAATCGAAGTCGCGCAGGAGTTGCGAATACCTGTTTACAAAGAGGTAGTGACATACGAAGCTTCAAGCGATGCGATGGTGTTCGAACAGGTGCCTCCACGCCGCTCAACGTGACGCAATCAGCAGTACAGCCGCATGAATTCGGGCCGATGGTGTAACCAGCCAACAGAAACGCGCAAGCGCTCCTCTTGCCAGGTTGTCAGGCCCGGCAGATCGATGACCGACTGGGTGGAATTCTGATACGTCCACCACACTTTAGTGGTCAGGCGTATCATACCAGGTCATGACCAATGGCTACGCAAGTAGTCAAAAATCGTCAAACAGCCATCCCCGTATTCACTCGTATGTACCACCCGAACGTTGACGTCCAGGCCTGTCAATTCATGGTATCTATCTAAGACGCGTGACTGGCCCGACCTTTGGTTATGGCTGTTGTGCCTCTGAAGCTCTGAGGGGTTGTCTATCGGGAACGTGGGCCTTAGGCGATACTGGCCGTCTATCCACGGACTTGCGAATTCATTCCCTTGCTCGATGTCGAAAAACGTGATGTGACTAGATAGCTGCTCCTTCGGAACGCCACGCATCATTAGCTTGTTTCGGGCCGCAGCGCGCAGAGTAAGAAGCTCCCAGAGGTCTGCCTCTTCATAAGCCATGCTCAAACCCACGATAGCCATGTCCCCAACAAAGAACAACTCGTACCATTCGCCTGAGAGCGGTATTGCGTCTAGCGTCAAGTAGTCGACAAGCGAAGTGCCCCCATGGGAGGTGCCTCCCCGAGTAAGCCTCCCGCGCAAATGATGCACATATCCCATGTAATGCTCATAGCCTATGCAAATGGATGACGAAAGGTCACGACCGTTACTCGACTCAATACCATGGACATGGAAGAAGTCTGTCCCGGCCGTACCAAGTACCGTACCGGTTCTTCTCATCAAGTATTTCGCGTTGGGGGAAAAGCTCTCTTCGCGTAAACTACCGCCAGTATGCACATAGCAGTTTTCGAGGTTCTTGTCGTAGTTCGTCGTTAACAGACAATCTAACGGAAGGCCAACAATCTCCTGCTCAATTACGGACGGAATGGGTTCCATGCCCGGAGACTTCGATGTGCCCCGCATAATGTTAGCCAAAGATGACTTCAAGTCGGAAAACGGATGACGCGACGACCGGGCGCTTCCCAGGAACGCTGAATCGGTGCTCGCATAACTTGCCAACAGCTCAAACTTGAGGGGAGAAGGAATAGTTCCATCGCTCATCATGGTATCCGCATCAATATGGTTCGCTGGCTGAAGATGTTGATGCGCCAGTCGTTTGAGCACGTTCGTCCAAGACATACTGAGGTTTTTCGGTTCCAACAGATTCAAGCCGTTACCCACGAGAAGCGCATGCAGTCGTTCCGGGGCGTCTGTGTTCCCTACAACTGATTCTCGAAGAAGCGCGGCAGCCTCTCGCACGTCTCCCGGAGCAAGTGACTCCTTACCGAGCATTGACTCAACATATACAAGTATGTCAATTGCTTGCACGTACCTGCGCCCATGCCTCTGCCACGCTCGTCCATCAGCAGCTCGCGTATTACCGCGATAGGTTTTTGGCATGTCGCCATTCTGTCTCCCAAAGAAGACAAACTCCGTCACGCCTTTGACACCCAGCTTTTCCAGCGCCCTCATGCAGTGTTCAATCGTTGGCATGACTGCATTTCCAGCAAGCACAACGTAGCCACCGGTGGCCCTCTTTCGCGCAACCCCGAAAGCCGGAGGGGCACCAATGATGTCATCAAACAATGTCCCACAGACGAAGTTGGTAACATCGGAATCCAATTCCAGTTCAGAGAGAAGTCCTAGCAGGTTGAGCGCGTCAACCACTTTTTGCGGATTCACGTCACACGCTCCATTGGTCAGCCCGAACGTGCTGCCTGCATTCTTACTTTCAAGCGCTATACTCACCGCTCGCAATGCGCGTCCCAATTCGATGTGCTCGACCATGCCATCCACGTTCCTCATGAGCCCCTTAATTCATGAACACCCAAGCTTTTCGATTCTTATTCATGATGAAACCTACAGTAACACAATCAGGACCACTCGCAATTTTAAGCTGCCATTACTCTTATGCTGATGCGCATGGCACGCAAACCCATCATGGGGACTGCGGTAGAGAACTTGGCCCTTAATCCAACGCTACTCTGTAGGCGGTACGATAATTTTGACCCGATGGGGTAAGGAGTCTTTTCTCCGGGCGGTAACGACTTCTTTCCACCTTGCGGTAACGAGTTCTTTCCTGCATGTGGTAGGCACTCTTTTCGTCGGGTCGGCAGCGACTTCTTGCGGAGTCGCCGGGCCGTGACAGCCAGATCCGACACTTCGTGAAAGGAGCTTCGAAGATGGATGGGTATTCGCGTGGAAGGAGCATGCCGAGCATCTGACCCGACCGAGCAGGCCCGTCGGCCCCGCGGGAGTCTTCGAATCGGAAGCCAGCCGCGAAGGGAGGCGGCACCCGGCATACCCTTGTAGGCACCGTTCCAAGGCGCCGACGAAGGGAGAACCGGGTGCTCAAGCAAATGATTGTACAGGAGATACAGGACCTCAAGCAGGGAGGCTACTCGCTCAACGAGGTGCGGGACCACCTCAGGGCGAGGATGGGGAAGAAGGCCCCGTCGATGCCCACCATCAGGAAGTACCACGACATGGACGGCGTGCCCGAGGACCCGCACGCAAGGACCGCCAAGCCGCACGCGTTCG
>JAFWMH010000073.1 GCA_017510785.1 Atopobiaceae bacterium
ACTTTTCGCAACCGACGATTGTAGGACGGTGGCCCACCCCTTCACCCAATCAACGCACTGTCCCGGGATACAGTACGTTTGTTCGCCCCTCCCCCCATGGGGGGAGGGGGAGGTCTTACACCACTTTTCGGGACGCTACTCCCATTAGCGAATATGGGTGCCAAATGTGCCATTTGGCAGACAAAACCATGGGCAAAGTGTCCCAAACGACACCCATTAACAAACATGGGTGCCAAATGTGCCATTTGGCGGACAAAACCATGGGCAAAGTGTCCCAAACGACACCCATTAACAAACATGGGTGCCAAAAGTGCCATTTCCGGCCCGAATCCGAGGGCAAAGTGTCCCAAACGGCACCCATTGTTGCCAAGTCCACTCGAGACGCTCTCGCAAATCCGGCAACAACGTATCGAGCGGCCACCGACAAGCTGGCAAAATGCAATTCGTAGTATAGTTCAGCACGTTCGCACGTCACGACTTGCACCGTTTCTGTCACCGAGCGGCTCCTTCCGTTGTACACTGGTACGCAGACCGTTTATCGCTATCCGGAGGACGTGAACCATGCCGCATACGAACGAGCAGAACGATCAGCTCAACATACCATCGTTCCTTCTTACCCCCACCTCGCCAAGAGTATCGGACCCACGGCCAGATTCGCAAAGCGAAGCGCAGAGCCGACCCAGGCGTAAGTCCCAAAGCGGAACGCGCTCCAAAGCTGGCGCAAAACCTGAGAGCGGAACGCGCTCCGAGGTCGGCGCAAAGCCGAAAACCGGCAAAAAGTCCACTTCCGCCACGGGGTCCAATGCGAGCACACGGACCAAGGCAAAGCCCCGAGCAAATGCGAGGACGCGACGCGACACACAGGCCTCCGCGCCACAAACAACGACGCGCAGCTCGCAAGCCTCCGAATCGCAGACTTCGGAAAGCCCGCAGCCGAAGAGGCTTGATGCCAACTCAGCCACCCGACCCAGGCGCAAATCTCGTTCGCAATCGGCTTCCGCAACCACAAGCAAGCCAGCGCGCAAAAATGTTAGAGCCAAAATGGTCGAACCGGAAATAACTATTGCCCCCATCGACAAACTCATCGAGGGGCCGGAAACCGCAAACGCCGAGCCCGCAGTGGATTCACTCGAAAAAATCGCGAGCGAAAACACAGCCGCCGTTTCCGCACCCGAAGACAATACCGGCGAAAACAAGGTGGTCACACCAGAATCCGCAGCAGAAACTGACGAGGCGGAAGCCAAGGAGACGCCCGAATCGAAAGCCACAGAATCGGACGACCTCTCGAAAGAAGATGCGCAGAGCACCGAAGTATTCGAAACCGATGGTGCGTCGGATGCCGAAGTACCGGCAGACGCATCCGCAGCCGAGGACGAGCCGACCGAAGAGCCGACAGAGGTCGCGCAAGAGGCCGAGGATTCGGCGGCCAGCTCAGCAAAGACAACCGAACAACCAGCCAAGGTCGCGCAAGAGGCCAAGGATGCGGCCACCGATTCCTCAGAGCTGGGTGAACATTCAAGTGAGGGCACACAAGACGTCGAGGAGCCAGACGCCATTAGTGGCGTAATCGTCGACAAAAGCATCAAAGACGACGCTACCGACATCGGTGGCGACGCCATCCAAACGAACAGTGAAGCCCCCTCCGAAGATGCTCGTCCCGGCGACGCGGCCGACGACACCGCACCGGGAGCCGACTCAGCGGCAAGCACCAACGACACCGCACCGGCAGCCGACGCAACGGCGAGCGCTAACGACGCCGCACCGACAGCCGACGCAACGGCGGGCACCAACGACGCCGCACCGGGCGCCGACGACGCACCGGGCGCCGACGACGCAGCACCGGAAGCCGGCGACACCGCAGCGCCCACCGCTCAGTCCTCCCCCGCTCCGTCTCGCGAGGACGAAGTTGACGCCATGATGCAGTCGGTGCTTCGCGCCGCAATTGGTGAAGGCAAGCCAAGCATCGAGACCTCCTCCGCGACCACAAGCGATGCGAGCACGAAAGCCACGCCCACCGAGCAGGCTGCCGACGACGACAAAGCCAGCAAGGCCGATGCGGCCAAGCAACAGGCCGAGCCGCAGCCCTCGCCCACAGACGACATCAGCGACGATGACCTCGACGAGCCCGCAAGCTCCGACGTAATGCCCGAGCCTCAGCGCATAGCCGACTCACGCAAGCGAAGCGAGGCGCGTCGCGCTTATCTTTTCGACCCGATTCCCGTGCTCGACCCACTTCCCGAGCCGGAATCCGTGCGCGTGCTGCAACCCGAATCCGAACAGTCTTCAACGCGCGATACCCGCAAGGCGAAAAACCGCGCCTCGCGCGACGACGCGAATGCCGACTCCGCAAAACCCGCTCTCGTCCTCGGCTTCGAGACGTCGAAGACGCCTTCCAAGCCGGCAACCGCACAGGAGTCGAAGCGCGGTACACGCTCGACTGCAAAGGCGAAAACAAACGCACAAACAAACGCACAAACGAATGCCGAACCCAAGCACAAGGCACAAACGCGCAAGGCGAAAACAGCCGAAAAGCCAGCAACCAAGCTGCCGACCTTGGAAGAAGACCTCAAGGCAATGACGCGCCTCGAGAGGCGCCTGTTCGCGCACCGCTACGCCGAGCTCGAGCTCGAAACGTTCGGCGCCACGATCGACCCCATCGAGGCCTTGGAGGATCGCTCCGAAGCTCTCGCCGTCCTTACCGAGGAAGACCACGAGCTTCTCTGCAAGGACGAAGTAACGAACATGCTCGAGCGTCTCACGACCCGTTTGGACGAGCTCGACCCCACAACCGCGGCGCAGGTCCGTGTGCTCGCTCGCGACCAGCATCGCATAGCCGCCACTCCCGCCCACTTGCAGGCAAACCTCGTGCGACTCTCCGCCGAAGCCTACGAGGTGTGGGTCAACGCGCGCAACGAGGATGACTGGCGCATCTTCGCCCCCTACCTCGATCGTCTCGTTAACCTGAGGCGCAAGATTGCCCTCGCGCAGAATCCCGACGCCCACCCCTACGACACGCTGCTCGACGAGTTTGAGCCGGGAACGGATCGCGAGTTCTATAACGACTTCTTCGACCATCTTAAAAAGTCAATACTCCCGCTTCTCGCCGCCATCAAGAAGAGCCCACGCACGCTCAGCCGCGCCTGCGTGGAGGGTCGCTTCGACGGAAGCCGACAGTGGGACATCGCATACGACATCTGCGACCTTATGGGCATAAACAAGAGGGCACATTACCTCACGGCAACCATCCATCCCTTCTCGGAGGCCATGACAAGCCACTACGCGGTTACCGCCGCCGCCGTCAAACCCGACGACCTCATGAGCAACGTGTACACGATGCTTCACGAGCTCGGACACAACCTGTACGAGCAGGGCGTCAACCCGGACTTCAACCGCACGTCGCTCAAGGGCGGCACGTCGATGGGCATGCACGAGTCGCAGTCTCGCTTCTTCGAGAACTACGTCGGGCGCGATAGGGCCTTCGCCGGCACCTTGCTCAAACTCATGCGCTCGCATTTCCCCGGGCAGCTCGGTCGCGTAACCGACAACCAGCTGTACCGCGCCGTCAACTGCGTGGAGCCTTCGCTCATTCGCACCGAAGCCGACGAGGTAACGTATCCGCTGCACATCATAATTCGCTACGAAATCGAAGAGCAGCTTTTGAGCGACACGATTACTGCGCGCGAGGTACCCAAGGTGTGGGCCGACCTCTACGAATCGTATCTCGGCGTAAGGCCAAAGAATAACGTTGAGGGCGCTTTGCAGGACGTCCATTGGTCGGCGGGCGACTTTGGCTACTTCCCCGCCTACGCTCTAGGCAACGCCTACGCGGCTCAGATTCGCGCAAAGATTATCGAGGACGGCGTCAACTGGCAGCGCACGTTGCAAACGGGCGACCTCGCACCGCTGCGCACGTGGCTCCAAGAGCACATTTGGCAGTACGGCCGCTCGAAGGACGCGCGCACCCTCATCGAAGAGGCTTGCGGCAAGCCCTTCGACGCCACCTACTACACCGACTACCTCACCAAGAAGTACGACTCCCTGTACAACCTAAGGATGCTCTAGCATGCGCGCGCTTCTCCAACGGGTTACGGAGGCACGCGTTGAGGTCGCAGACAAAATCGTAGGCTCGTGCGGACCCGGCTTGCTCGTATTCCTCGGCGTGGGCGAAGAGGACGACGAGGCCTCCGCCGAACGCCTGTGGCACAAAGTGCATGGTCTGCGCATCTTTGCGGACGATGCCGGCAAGACGAACCTCTCCCTCGCCGACGTACATGGCGAGGTGCTCATCGTGAGTCAGTTCACCCTCATGGCCGACTGCAAGCGCGGCATGCGTCCCTCCTTCGCGCATGCCGCACCGCCCGCCAAGGCCGAGCGGCTCTACGAATACGTGTGCGAGCTGGCGGAGCGCGACGTCCCCCACGTCGGCCGCGGCGTGTTCGGCGCGCACATGAACGTAAGCCTCGTGAATGACGGCCCCTTCACCATCTGGCTTACCGTGTAACGCGAACTCCCGCCTTCCCCTAAAGAAGCGTCAAATCGAGGAGTGGCCCGGAGGAGCGGCCGCGCGCAGTTCCGCAGCAAAGCGAGGACTGTTTGAGCACGGCCCCCTCCGGGCCACGGACGTGTCACTTGGATGGGGCAGTTGACTCATCTTTAGGGGCAAGCACTCTCCGGGAGCTTGTTTCGCAGGTATCGACAACTTTTAACAGATACGCCCTTCACAAATCCTTCATAGTGTGGCATTATCGTAGCGCGTCATTCGATTTGTCAACATAGAAAGGATCGAACATGAAAATCGTTGACGAGTTTAAGGAGTTCATCAACCAGGGCAACGTGATGGACATGGCCGTTGGTGTTATCATCGGCGGAGCGTTCACCTCCATCGTGAAGTCGCTCACAGACGACATCATCAACCCGATGATTACGGCCATTACCGGTGGCGGCACCGATATGGCTGGCTCGCTCGTCGTGCCAGGCACCAATATTGACTTCGGTGCATTCATCAGCGCAATTATCAACTTCTTCATCGTTGCGCTCGTCGTGTTTGCAATCGTAAAGAGCTTCAACAAAATCCAAGAGGCCAGCGCCGCCCTCCTCAAGAAGGAGGCCGAAGAGGCCGAGGCCGCAGCTCCCACCTGCCCGTTCTGCCTCGAGGAGGTAAAGGAAGGCGCCACGCGTTGCCCGCACTGCGGCGCTGCCTTCGACGAGCCCGCTGCCGCGAAGTAGTCTTCGCGTCCCAACGCATCGCATACGTCTTTTTCGCGCCCGCACGCACTCGCATGCGGGCGCGTTCTTACGCCGTTATGCCAAGGTTGCGCAGACGGGGCCAGGACACACCCCGCATGCACTCGCCTGCGGGCGCGTTACATATCGTATGCGTCATGTCCCGTCGCACAGTAATGTTGTTTTGTTGCCGTTCGCCCATACCACACGGGTTCCTCACAACACCAACACGCCAGGCTGTCACAATAGTTACGTCGAAAGGAGCGCACATGAGACTGATGGACCGATTCGTCGCGATTTGCGCCTCGGTTGCGATTGCCGCGAGCGCGCTGCCAGCAGTACCCGCGGAGGCATCGCCAAAGGACGAGCTTGAGGCCGTGCGACAAGAGCTCGAAGAGTACGGAGAGAAGCTGGCCGAGGTAAAGACGAAGCTTGTTCAAGGTTCCGACCAGCTCAACATTACGGAATCGGAAATTGTCGAGCGCCAAAAGGACGCAGACAAAACCAAGAAGAAGCTTTCCAAAGCGCAAAAGATTTTAGCCGAGCACATCCGCGAGGACTATCGCTCCGGCAGCAATGCGTCAATCGTCTCGATGCTTTTGGAGTCGCAAACAGTTGAAGACCTCACGAGCCGCATGTATTACTTCGACAAAGTCGCCAAGAGCAACGCCGATGCCATCGAAGATGTTCGCGAGCTTCAGCAGTCTTACGACGAGCAGATAACGCAGCTTGAGGAGCAGCGCGAGGACCAAGAGCAAATGCTCCAGGAAACCGCGCAAGAGGCGTTCGACTACATGCAGCAAATCGCCGAGACGCAGGCCTACTACAACGAGCTCGATGCCAAGGTTCAGGCACAGCTTGCCGCCGAGGCCGAGGCCGCCCGTCGCGAGGCAGCGCAAAACGCCAAGCAAAGCTACACGAACGAATATGGCGTCATAAGCAACCCCGTTCAAAATGCCGTCGTTACCGCGGTGGAAACGCCAACGGTAGTCGTTCAGGAGGGCACGGGGGCCGACGACACGACGTACGCGTATGAATACGAAAACGAGTACGACGGCACCTCCGAGTACGGCGCCGACGAAACCGCCACCGACGCGACTAGCGACACCGACTTCACCGACGCCGACGCTACGGAGAGCTCCACTACCGACGGCACGACCGACGCGACCGACGCCACGACGGAAACCGATTTGGAGGGCACCGACGACGCCACGAGCCTCGACGACACCACGGATGCCACTGCAACGGATGCCACCGATACGACGGACGCAACAGAAGCGACGGACGCGACCGACGCAAGCGCTACCGCGGAAGACGCAACCGAAACGTCCACTGCTCAAACCGAGGATGCCGAAACCGATTCCACTACCACCACGAAAACGGAGTCCGAGGACGCCGTGGACGAGTCCGAACAGAGCGAGTCCACTAGCACCTCCAGCTCTGCCGCCACCGACGAGGACGAATCCGAGGAGACGGGCACTACCGAAGTGGTAACCGTCGAGACCGTCGAAACGCAGCCTGCGGCTCCCGAAACCACGACTCCCGCAGAGTCCGAACCCGAGGAAGCGCAACCCGAAGAGGCACCGGCGGAGCCCGAACCAGCCTCCACCGGCGGCGACGTACGCCAGAACATCATCGACAAGGCGTATCAGTACCTCGGCACGCCGTACGTTTGGGGCGGCAAGTCACCCGACGGCTTCGACTGCTCCGGACTCACAACCTACGTGTACGAGAACACAGGCGTAGATGTGGGCGGCAACCGTACGACGTACCAGCTCATCGACTGGATGCAGGAAAACGGTACGTGGAAAACGTCCATCGACGAGCTTGAGCCCGGCGACATGCTCTTCCCCTCGGCTGGTCATGTGGCCATCTACCTCGGCGATGGCAAGATGATTCACGCGCCGCACGAGGGTGACGTAGTGCGCGTGGCCGACGTGTACTCCTTCTACGGCGGAGGCTGGGCCGGCTAACAACACAGCTTACGAACTGGCTGACCCCTTTGGTAAAGCGATGCCTTCGTGCATCGCCCCTTCCAAAGGGGTTGTCTCTTTTTTATACTGTACAAACCGCCTTACGATGGGAGAAAACCTCATGCATGATCAGCTATGGGACGTATTCGTAATGTACGTCAATGCCTACTACGCAGTCCAAGAGGCCTACGATGCGGCGCGGCGCAACTGGGAACGTCCCGCCGAGGGTCTCAAAGAGTTTTGCAGGGACGCCAATCCCTTTTTGTGGGACACGGCCTCCTCGGCCGAAGAGGAGATCTACGAAACCTTTGAGCAACGCTTCAAGCAGGAATATCCCAAAGGCGTTTGCACGGCAACCGACGGACGAGTCTTTGCGCGCGCATGGCTCGCGTCGCTTGAGGGCGAAACGTATGGCACGAGCCTCGTCGCATCGCTCGACGCCATCGCCGACGATTTGGCGTGGGAGGAATCGTGCGAGCCAATTGCCAAACAACTCGCCCACCGTGCCGCCCGCCTAGAGAGAACCCCGCAGGACGTGCCCGCCCCGCCCGAACGTGAGCGGGAACCCGAACGCGAGCAGCACCCAAAATCCGAGCGGGAGTCCGAACCCGAACAGCAGCCCACCTTCAATCCCAGCCTCCCGCAAGAACCCAGCCCCTTGCAGGCGTCGTCCCACACGTCCGAGGCCGATGCCGGCACTCCCTCCGCCGCCAACATCGAAGCCGTCATCAAACTCTTGGCCAAAGGCGACGAGGATTTCGCCGCATCGCTAAGGGCGCGGCTCGCCACCGGTGAGGACGGCCAATGAGGCCTGCCCGCACCTTGCGATTCCTCAAGCATCGCATTCGTCGGTTCCTTGCGCACAAGTATCCCACCAAGTTCGGCATCGTGCGCGTGTACACGATGCCGCAGCAGGGTCGGCCTCTGCGCATCCTCGACCTCGAAGGCACCCAGCAATCGGGCACGTACCTCGACGACGACTGGTGCGACGTTCCGTTTTTGTACATGGCAATGTACGACCTCGTGTTTCGCGCGAATCCGCCCGCGCACGACGTGCTCATGCTCGGCGGCGGAGGCTTTGCCTATCCCAAGCACGTTATCGCCCATCACCCGAAGGCGCGCATCGACGTGGTTGAGGTCGACCCGGCCATCGTCGCCATCGCACGCAAACACTTCTTCCTCGATCGCCTCATTGAGCAGTACCACACCGAAGAGACGGGACGACTCCGCATTTTTGAGGACGATGCCCTCTCCTACCTTGTCACGTGCGCTCATGCCGGACGCCGCTACGACGCCATCCTCAACGACTGCTTCGTTACAGATAATCCCGTGCTATCGCTAGCAACCGCAGAGGCTGCCCGCACCGTGCGAACTTGTCTCGCACCCGAGGGACTCTTTGTGGTCAACCTCATAACGTCGCTCGTGGGCGAAAATGCCGAGCCGCTCAACATGCTGGTGGCGTCGCTTTCGCAGGTGTTCAACTATGTTTTGGCTCTGCCTTGCTACCGACGACCTGCCGACCAACGCGACAACGTTCTCGTGGTGGCCTCTCAAGCCAATCCCAAGCTCGACGACGCCATCGTACTCTTCGAGGCTGTTTCGTAGTCGTTATGCCTCGCGTTCGCGCTCCATGCGTTGCTCGGCCAAGAGTAGCAACGCATCAAGATTTTCAGCCTCGGTGTTTATCGCCCACCCCAGCGAAGCATGCAGCGCAACGCGAATTCCATCCACCTCGTGTACGCCCTCCACCACGCGCTTCATTTCCTCGGCCTTGTGACGGGCACCTTCCTCGTCCGCGACTTGGTACAACGCAGCAAATCGGACGCCTCCCACACGCGCCACCACTCCGCTCACGCCGCTCAGCGAAGCCAACGTGCGCGCAATCGTCTTTATCGTGCGATTCCCAAACGCCCGGCCATATATTTCGTTGAGACCACCCATATCGCGAATGTCCAGGGCAATTGCCACGTAGCGGCATCCCTTTTCAACAAACGCCTCCTCATACGAAACGGCAGACGACATGAGTCCACGCAAACTCGGAATTCCCGTCAGCCTATCGACCTCCGTGAGGTTCTCGAGGCCGTCGTAGGTAAGCCCACGCGCCTCGATGCCCGTGCTTGCCAAGTCCACGAAGTAGCCCAAAAGCCCCACGACCTCGCCATTTCGCCACAGGGGCACCTTGCTCGCCGAAATATTGCGCACCTCGCCGCGCGCCAAGCACGTGCCAGGAGCGTTAAGAATCGAATCGCCTCGCAGCACACGGAACTCGTTGTTCTTAAACGGATCCTCGTCCACATGCCAGCCCATGTCCTCGTCGTTCTTACCCAACACGTCGTTAACCGAGGAAAACTCATAAAAGTCCAAGAACTGACGATTGACGCCCAAGAAGCGCCGATCTTCGTCCTTCCAAAACACGCCGGCGGGAATGAGGTCGATTAAGGCATCCCAAAGGATTCCCTTCGAAACGGTATTGTCGTTTACGACGGTAGAGCACACCTCAAGGTTCGATTCTCGGAAACACATCAGCACCGCACGTGCACCATCCAACAACAGCGGCACGAGCGAAATGGTTGCCCAGCCATATGCGCCGTCGGGGCGCAAGAGCCTGAACGCATCGGCAAGATACCCTCGCTTAGTGTTGCTCACGCGCACATCTATCGTTGAGCAGTCCATGAACTTCCTGAGGCGCTCCGCATCGTCGGGATGAACCACCTCACGTATAAGCACGTCCACCGCATCGGCAACCGTCGCATCGTCCTTTACGACCGGCAACCAACTATTGCCCCTATAGAGCGTGCTAACCGTGCCGCCTTCCAAGTCCACGATGTTCACCTCGTCGTGCATAACGTACAACGAGCGCAACGCTATTTGGAGGAGCTTGTCGCCACTGGTATCCGAGAAGCGCGCAAGGTTGATGAACGAAACGAGCAGTGCGTCCACGCCCTCATGCGAGGCAATGTGACGCACGCGCAGCACGCAGTGTGTGCCGCTTTCAACAACGTCCACCGACTCGATTTTATCGGTATCGATAGCCGCCTCGATGGCATCACGCACGATGCGATCTTGGGCACGTTTACCGCTATTCAGCCCTTCCGCCACCTGCGCCATACTGCCCAGGTTCATCTCGTTTATCACGTCAACGAAAGCCTCGTTGACCGACATAAACCGAATTTGGCCGTGCTCTCTTTCAATAATGGCCAACGGGAGCATTTCGGCATAGAGCCGCTCGCTCGCCGGCACTTCCCATGGAAAGTCGAACGGCGTAGCCGAGAGCGAGTTGATCCTGCCGACTTTGTCGTAGTAGCCATGCAAGGAAACGTGCTCGATTTCCAACTCGCCTTTTAAGATGCGCTCGGTGTTATCCTCGGTGGGAAGTGGTCGCCCAATAAGATAGCCTTGTACGAATTCGCAACCGATTCCGCGAACGAACTCGTATTGCTCAATGGTCTCGACGCCCTCGATGAGGGTTTGCATGCCCAATTGCTTGGCCATGTTCACCATGGAACTTATGATGGCGCGCGACTTGGGCTTCGTATCGAACTCGCGCAGGAACACCATGTCGATCTTCAAGACGTCAAACACATAGTCCTTAAGCGTATTGAGCGAAGAATAGCCGCTTCCAAAGTCGTCGATCCACACCTGGTAGCCCGCATTGCGAAAACGCTCGATTTCGCGAGCAAGCAAGTTGGCGTTATCGTTAAGCGCGCTCTCGGTAATCTCCACATGCAGCATTTGGCGCGGTACGTCATACATGCGCGCATAGCGATCCACCATTTCGAAGGCATCGGTAAGCTCGAAGTCGTAGCGACTCAAATTAATAGATACGGGCATACGCCACGGCCCTTTGCTTACCAAATCCCTCCAGCACTTGCACACGAGACGCACCACGCACTCATCGAACTTGTGGATGAGGCGCGCCTCCTCAAGAACGCTGATGAACAGCCCCGGGGAGAGTAAGCCGTACCGAGGATCGTTCCAGCGCGCCAAGGCTTCGAACTCACACACCCGACCAGTTATCGAACGAACTATAGGCTGAAAATACACCTCAATCCATCCGCGCTCGATGGCACGATCGATGTTGCTCTCCACGTAATGGCGTTGCTCTATGGTCTGCGCCAACTCGTCATCGTACCAGCGCAACGACCGATCGTAGCGATGCGCAATGCTATTGCACGCAATCTTGGCGTAATCGCATGCAAGACCAATGCTCATGTGCTCGTCCTCGACGAGCAGAATGCCCACCTTGAGCTCTACGTTGGCATTACGCCCATACGCATGCACCTGTTCGCACACATCAAGTATGCTACCTTCAACATCGAAGCTTTCGCACACGATCAGGAAGTGGTCCTCCGAAACGCGCGACACCAAAAACCCTGGAAAGGCCGCGCGAATGGCCAAGGACGTAAGCGTAAGGAGCTTATCGCCCTCTTCGAAACCATAGCGCTCATTGAACTGACTGAAGTTTTTAAGGTTGATATACATAAGGTACACGTTACGTCCACGACTATACGCCGCATGTATGTAGTTCGCCGCATACAAGCGAAAGTACGTCATAGTCGGCAAATCGCAGAGCTCATCATATTCCAGGTGAGATACATGGTAACGTGGCATGAGCGCTCTTTTCGTAACGCGTCGGATGTCAAGTCTGAGATTGTACTTACGGTAACATGTTTACGTCAAAAGGAGAAGACGTGAAATTAACGAATTTTAAAAAGCATATAACGTGTTGCACTTCCACCTCCGTCGCACGTTCAATATTAGCAGTTTTAGCTGCGGTTTTTGTAATCGCACACACAGGATGTCCCATAAAATTTTGGACTGGTATCTCGTGCCCCGGATGCGGCATGACGCGCGCTTGGATAAGCGCCCTCACACTGCGATTCGACCTTGCCCTCGCGTATCATCCCCTGTTTTGGATGGTGCCGCCACTTTTTGTTGTCGTGGCCCGTAGGGACCACATACCCCATCGCGTGTATCTTTCAATAATTCTTGTTTCGCTGGCTACATTTGTCGTAATATGGGGCATACGTTTCGCAATTCCTCGCGAAGCGCATGTGCTATTTTCCGAATTGCTCGAAGAGAAGGTCGTCACGGTTGACACGCCCGAGTGGGTAACATGGCTTCGCGCGGTCGTGGACTACGTGACGCAGCGTATGGGAGGTTCGTGATGTTTTGTCCTCATTGCGGAACGTCGTTGCCCGACGGCACAAGCTTTTGCACGGCATGTGGAACCAAAATCAACATGCCGGGCGCCGCTCAACAGAGCAACCCACAACCAAACTATGACTACGGACCCCAACAACAACAACAGCAGCAGCAGCCCAACTACGGCTATGCAACGTACCAGCAGCAGCAACAGAGTGTTTATCCCTCCGTTCCGGGAGGGGCAGCGCCGCAGGGCTATGCCCCCATCGACGCAAATCGCAACTTGGCCACCTACATACTGCTGTCCCTCGTTACCTGCGGAATTTATGGCTACTGGTTTATATACATGATGGCGCAGGACGCGAACACCATGTGTTCCGACGACGGAGAGGAAACGCCCGGCCTCGCCGTGTACATCCTGCTTTGCTTCGTCACGTGCGGCATTTACTCCCTGTACTGGCAATACAAGCTCGCAAATCGCCTGCAGGCAAACGCGCCCCGATACGGCACCGTGATTTCCGAAGGAGGCTCCGACCTTCTTGTTTGGTACGTCCTCGGCATTGTGCTTAGCATCTTTACGGGCGGAATTGGTAGCCTCGTTTCGTACGTCGGCACCAACATCTTGTTCAAGAATATGAACACTCTTGCAGCGGCATATAATCGCGCCAACGGCTTCGCGTAGGGTGTGCTGTGATTATCCGTAGGGCTCAACCGTTCGACCTTCCCGGCATCGATCGCCTCCTTTCGCAGGTACTCGAGGTGCATCATGAGGGAAGGCCGGACTTGTTTAAAACGGGCGTACGAAAATACACCGACGAGGAGCTTTTGGGCATTCTCGCCGACGCGGAACGACCCATATTCGTCGCCGTTGAGGAGCAAGCGCTCCCCGGCGACATTTTGGGTTACGTGTTCTGCATTCACCAACATCATCCCAACGACAACATCCTCACGCCCATCCACACCCTCTACATCGACGACTTGTGCGTCGACGAGAGCGCACGCGGCAAACATGTGGGTACGCGCCTGTACGAGCACGTACTTGCCTTTGCCCGCGATCACGAATACTACAACGTAACGCTCAACGTGTGGGCCTGCAACGATGAGGCCCTCAAGTTCTATGAGCATCTTGGCCTGAGGCCACAAAAAATCGGCATGGAACTGGTCCTGCAATAAGTCCTCGATCGCAACAACGAAAGGAACTCCCGTGGACGACTCTAGCCCCAAGCATCTCACGCCCGAATCGAAGGCACGCAAGCATCCCATCGTGTTTATCATCATCGCCATTGTGGTAGTGGCCGGTCTCGTGGTAGGCGAGATGTACGCCCGACCGTACCTCGCACCCATTTGGCATAGCATACAAGCCAAGCTGCCCATGGGTCAGTCTGCCTCCGGCAACCAGGGCGCGGCAAGCTCATCGACGCAGCCACAGCTCACGCCCGAGGAGGAGGCCGCAAAGAAGGCTGCCGAAGAGGCCGCCGCGGCAGCCGCAGCCGAAGCCGCCAAACCCAAAGAGCCCATTGTGGTAGAGGCCATGATGATTGGCGACATCCTCATGCACGACCCGCTCGTGCAGAGTGGCGCGCAAGAGGATGGCAGCTATAACTACGACTTCCTCTACACGCACATCAAGCCCTACATCGACGCGGCCGACATCCGGATGCTCAATCAGGAGACGGTAATGGCCAGTCCCGAAAACGGCTTTTCCATGACCAACGGCGGCATGGGTCCCATCATGAACTCCCCCACCGCACTCGCCGACTCCGAGATGCGCTTTGGATTCAACATGATTCTTAACGCCCACAACCACATTTTCGATCAGGGCTACGAGGGCCTTGCGCACGAAATGGACTACTGGAAGCAAAACTATCCTACCGTGCCCATTCTCGGCGTGAACAATCCGCATGCCGCGGAAGGCGACAACTCGCAAAACCTCGTCGACCAGGTGTATGTGTTCCAAAAGGATGACTTCAAAATCGGCATCATGAACCACACGTACGACACGAACGAGCACCCGGATGTAGATAAGGACAGCAAGTACTGCTCCTACATGACGGAGGAAAAGGTGCGCTCGGACGTGCAAAAGCTGCGTGACTTTGGCGTCGACCTCATCGTGGCATGCCCGCACTGGGGCGAGCAGTACACAACCGTCACCTCCGAGGAGGAAAACACCTTCTCGAAGCTGTACACGGAGCTCGGTGTCGACCTCATCTTTGGATGCCATCCGCACATTTTGCAGCGTTGCGAGATGCTGCGAAACGCCGAGGGACACAGGACGCTGTGCTTCTACTCCGCAGGCAACTATGTGGCGAGTCTCATGAGCCCTGAATGCCTCATTGGAGGCATTGCGCGCGCAACGTTCGTAAAGGAAGCCGATGGTACCGCGCACGTTACTGCCGCAAGCTTCGTTCCTACCGTGATTTGCAATACGTACGGCCCGAACATGACGGCATTCCCCATCCTTGAGTACACCGAAGACATCGCCGCGCAAAACAGCAGCGGCATGACCTTCGAAGGTGCACAGGCGTTTTGCTCCGAGGTATTTGGCCCGAACTACGACCAGGCAACCGGCGTGTATACGCAGGACATGAACGATCCTGGACGCTTGGTATAAAAGGCGAGCCAACGGTGGGCGCCCGCACTTGCGGGCGCCTTTTTTCTTACACCAAAAAACTAATCACAAAAGAACACGCCCCACCGAGAACAATGGTGATGGGCAGCGTGGTAAACCAAGCCTTCACAATGCTGCCGGCCATGCCCCAGCGCACGCGCTTGGCACCGCGCACACTGCCTGCACCCATAATGGCCGTGTTAATTACTTGCGTCGTGCTTACCGGTGCACCGAGCGCCGTCATCGTTTCGATGGCAAGGCCCGAAGAAACCTGAGCGACAAAACCAATGGACGGATCAAGCTTTGTGACGCCATTGCCAACCGTCTTCATGATGCGCTGTCCGCCAATCGAGGTGCCCAACGCCATGCACGCCGCGCAGGCGACCTTCACCCAAAACGGAACGCCAGCATCCGCCGAAAGCTCGCCGCTCATCACGAGCGCCAGCGTAATGATGCCCATCGTTTTTTGCGCGTCGTTGTTACCATGGCTATACGACATGAATGCCGAAGAGAGAATCTGCAAACGATGGAAGAGCCCGTTAGCCTTTTTGGGCGTCCAATTGGCAAATATCTCGAACACGAGCTTCATAAACGCATATCCCAGCACCAAGCCAATGAGAGGCGACGTAAAGAGCGGTATTATCACCTTCCACGCCACGCCCTCCCACAAAATGGACTGAATGCCGCCGCTAAACACGATGGTGGCCCCAATAAGGCTTCCAATGAGGGCATGCGAAGAACTCGATGGGATGCCCTGCCACCATGTGAACAGGTCCCAAATAATGGCGCCAAGCAAAGCCGCCAAGATAACGTACAACTCAAGCTGAACGCTTACGATGCCTTTGGCGATGGTCATCGCAACGCTCTCGCTAGTAAGCGCGCCAATGAAGTTCATCACCGCGCTCATGAAGATGGCAGCACGCACGGGAAGCGCGCGCGTGTACACCGTCGTTGCAATGGCGTTGGCCGTGTCGTGAAAGCCGTTAATGAACTCGAACACGAACGCCGCAGCAAGGACGGCAATAAGCAGTGCGCTAAGCATTTTTCATTATGATGCCCTGGACAATGTCGCAGGCATGCTCGCAGGCGTTCAGGGCAAGTTCCATGCGGTCGAACACGCGCGACCACTTCATGATTTCGAGCGTCGGTACGTCACCGTGGAACAGGTCGGCAAGCGCATTCTTGTACACCGCATCGCCCTCATCTTCCGTAACGTCCACGGCAAGTGCCGTCTCCATGGCGATGTTATTGCGCTTGAAGCCCGAAAGGTTGTCGAGCACCTTGGAAACTTGGCTTATAGCGGTAACCGTAATCTCCGCAAGCTGCACGCCTTCGGGACGCATGTCCTCAATGGCAAACAAATCGAGTCGACTCGCCGCCGCCTCCATGTAATCCACGATGTCGTCGAGGCGTTTGGTAAGCGCACTGATGTCGTCGCGATCGAACGGCGTAATAAACGAGCTGCTCAGCTCCATGAATATTCGACGCGCCTGGTCGTCGCAAATGTTCTCGTACTCCTTCATGCTCGAAACCATCGCGCGCGTCTCGGGATATCCCTTGAATATTCGCAGGTACACCTCCCCTACCTTCTCGAGCTTTTGTCCATACTCTCGGAAGAGACCGTAAAACACGTCCTCTTTACGTTTGACCCTACTCATGGTTCACTCCTCTCATATGTTCGTATATTGTACGTAAAACAGGAATCAAATGTGCGGCTGCGTTGCTCGTCGCATGTCGATAAGTCTTGACCGAATGTAACAAAACATCGATTGACAAATACAATTCGCTGTGGAAATGTAGCAGGGCATCGACGGGTTCGAAGCGGCGCCTTCATGTTATTATGGTGTAACCTTGTCCAAGGTTATCCAAGGGAAAGGAAGTGCTTATGGCAACCGGAGCAGCCAATCTCGTGGCATTCGAAACCGCGCTTGACCAACGAGACATAAAATACGTGGAATTAGAGAACTCCAAGCAGCCTGCAGTGCGCATTGGCTACAACATGCAAAACATGGACCATCTGGACGTGTTCTTCTGGTTCGATCCCGACGGCGAAACGATGCACTTCGGCACCGGCGTTATGGCTCATGTACCCGAGAACAAAACCGAGCAGGCCTTGCGTGCGATAAACGCCGCCAATGTAAACTATCGCTGGCTCACCTTCTTCCTCGATAAAGACAACGACATCGTTTCCAGCGGCGACCAGGTCCTCGCCCCCAACGTGGTGGGCGACACCTGCTACGAGCTGCTCAATCGCACCCTCAACATTTGCGATGAGGCCTACACCTCCTTTATGAAGGCCATTTGGGCCAGCTAAAACGCAAGACGCCGCCCCACCAATGCCGGCAAAGTATGGCCGCCACTCCGCGTTGGAATGGCGGCCGTCTCGCGCTTGCGAGGGGCGTACTCGACAAAACGGACCACAGGCTCTTATCCGTGACGTTGGAATCCGGTCTCAGGCAGACCTCGGGCCCTTTACGCATCATCTGTGGGCATAAACGTTTCAATGTGTACAATTTCCTCGACGAAAAAAGGGCTGAGTGTACGATCTTGTCTCCGAATTGTACATTGGGCCGGTTTTTCATCCATGAAATTGTACACACCGAAATCAGGCTGAATGCGACGCAGCCGACAGCCTGGTCGGTGAGCCGCGCCGGTGTGCCCAGCTGGTAGGCCCAGCTGGTGGGTCCTGTTGCGACCATGCCGCGGCACGTGGCAGTACGGTCGTGCGCGGAAATGACCGTCTGTGACGCACAACGCACAATAACGGCTATTTCCACACTTGCAGGCTGGCGCTAGTTCGTGGCAGCCATATCGACGAGGTCGCAAAAGTCGAGACGCAACTCGTCTTTGGTGTCGCCCACGAGCGCACGCACGGATTCGTACGTGGACGTACCCTTGAACTCAGAATCGCGCAGCAGCATACCAAACTCACTCACGGCAGCCACAAAGCGCCAATCGTCGCCGGGATCGTCTGAGCGATTCGCCTCGCCAACCACAAGCTCCTGCTCGCGAACATCGTTTTCGGCCACGGGCTTGTAACGCAGCTTTGCCGTTAGCCATTCGTCCGTCGCAGTCGTCTGTTCGCTTTGCTGCTCGTATTTGAGCTCAGGCGTGGGAACATCGAATGCCGAATCGGCCCGCACGATTTCGTACACAACCGTAAACTGACTGTTCGGACCAACCTCCGCGGCGTCCTTGGTATCGTCCTTAAAGTCCTCGTCGGCCATCGCGCGATTTTCGTAGCCAATGAGGCGATACCCCTTAACCTTGGAAGGATTAAACTCCACCTGAACCTTCACGTCGTCGGCAAACGGCACAAGGTTGGCCGTGAGACGCTCGCCAAACACGCGCTTTGCCTCCAGCACGCCATCGATGTAATGATACGAGCCGTTGCCATGGTCGGCCAGCGTCTCCATCTTGTTGTCCTTGTAGTTACCCGTACCAAACCCGAGGACGGAAAGGTACACGCCCTTCTCCCGTTGCTTGTCCACAAAGTCGTGCAGGTCGCTCTCGCTCGACATGCCCACATTGAGGTCGCCATCGGAAGCCATAACGATGCGATTGACGCCGCCCTCTATGAAGTTTTTCTCTGCGATTTCGTACGCCATCTTGAGGCCGGCCTCGCCATTCGTGGAGCCATCGGCCTTAAGCGCGCGAATGGCCCGCATAATCTCCGTGCGATCGGTGCCCTTCACGCCTTCGAGCACGACTTCTTCTTGGCCGGAATACGTAACGACGGATACCCGGTCGTTCTCGCCGAGCGACTTCGTAAGCTCGGCAAACGCGTCCTTGAGCAAGTCGAGCTTATCGGGCGAATCCATCGATCCCGAAACGTCAATAAGAAACACGAGGTTCGACCCTTTCTTGGCCATGGCCTCGTCCTCCTTGCCCGTCGCGTAGCCCAACACGAGAAGGTCGGTATCCTTGTTCCACGGGCAGGCTCCGATGCGCGCGGAAATGGCAAATGGCTCGGCTCCCTCGGGCGCAGGATAGTCGTAGTTAAAGTAATTGAGCATCTCCTCTATGCGCACGGCGCCCGTAGGAATAACGCGCTCGTCGTATGTGTGGCCATAGTAGCCTTCGTCCTCGGGCATAGCTTCCACGGCCTCGGGTTGGTCTTTTGGCTCCTCGACTGTGTCCTCGTCCTTGTCCTTGTCTTTGTCCTCGTCTTTGTCCTTGTCCCCTTCGGCTGCCACAGCCACATGATACCCGTCCTTCAACATGCGGCGCAGGTTGGCATAGCTCGCCGTATCCACGTCCGCCGAAATCGTCGAGAGAGGGCGCGCTTTGGTGGAGACAAAACCAACCTCTTCAACCGAATCGTATTCCTCGGTGTTGTAGTCCTCGACAGGGTTTCCAGCATATCCCGAGGGGACGGCTGCCTCGTATGCCTCCCCATCCACCATGCCAAGAGGCTCGGCCGCATCCCCCGTCGTCTTGGCGTTCGATCCCGGTGGCATCGCGTCTCGCGAAGGCGCGGCCTCCGGGGACTGCATCTCGGTTTGCTGCGTCTCGGTTTGCTGCTTCTCGGTTTGCTGTGTCTCGGTTTGTGCCGTCTCGGTTTGCTCCAGCGGTGTTGGCGCCACACCGCAACCGCCCAACCCCACAACAAGAGCCACCATGCCACCAACTGTCCATCGTGCTATGCGTTTCATGCTCGCTCCCCTCCTAGGCGCGTGTGGCGAAGTCCCTGCCCCCACAATACCTTGCCCCTATTGAAGAGTCAAATCTGGAAGTGGCCCGGAGAGGCAGCCACACGGGGGCTACCCCCTGACAGCAGGGGGCTACCCCCTGGTTGCACAACAACTCAAAAGCGGTTGATGTCCGTGAGGTCGAAGCGCGGAATCCTACGTAACGATACGAGCAACATCACCGCAGAAAGCACTCCCGAGCCAATCGCCCCCGCGAAAACCGCGAGAGTATTAATTCCTCTAATGAAGTATCCGCTAAACGGCTCGAGCGCAACCACGGTGACGTTTCCCATCACCGACCCCAACACAACCCCCAACACGATGCCAAGTATCGTGAGCGCAATCGAATCGCGATAGATGTAGGCTTTGGCCTCTTTCGTAGAGAAGCCGCAAATCATAAGCACGATAAGCTCGCTCTTCTTCTCTTCGACGAACATAACATTGAGGTTGAGCAGCACCAAGGCGGCCATAAGCGCCGAGAGCGCCAAGTACACGTACACAACGGTGCTCAGGAGCCTGAGCATTACGTTGAAGCCGTACGATGCCAATTCGCGATCGCGCTTCAAGGCAGCGAAGCCATCGACCTCGTGTAGGGCATCGCA
Organism: Atopobiaceae bacterium; assembly: GCA_017510785.1. Taxonomy (GTDB): domain Bacteria; phylum Actinomycetota; class Coriobacteriia; order Coriobacteriales; family Atopobiaceae; genus RUG440. Next base: position 20,243 of record JAFWMH010000073.1, read on the forward strand.
CGTGCGCTCGTAGTCGGCTCCCTCAGTATTTGCTAGCAGCGCGTTCGGCGCAGGCCGCTCGCCAAACGCCTGACGATACTCATTTTGGCTCAACACGAACTCATGCCGCATCAAGTAATAGTCGAAAACGCCTGCGACGGTAAATGCGTGCGTCTTGCCCGTATACTCGCTGAGGGTAATCTCGTCGCCCGCTCTAACGCCCATGTGCTCGCCATAGGCTGCCGATATCCACAAGCCCCCGTTTTCGTTTTCGGCGTGTTCGCCTGCAAGTGAAGTAACGTTGTAGAACTTCTCGAATGCCTCAAGGCTTGTAGGTATCATCATGGTGGCCGTCGCCTGGGACCCATCGGGTTTCCGTATTATCATACTGGTTGTGTACACGGGAGCACTGCTCATGCCGCGATCGTAGAGCACCTTCGCTGCCTCATCAACCTTTTCTTGACTTGACTCGTCGAGGTACACGATGGAATCGAACGAATACACATTTTCGTAATGCGCGACGAGACTCTGTGCAACGTTGCCGTATAACGTCACGGCCACCACTATGAGCGCCGTGCAACCAACCACGCCGACGAGCGTTCCAACAACGCGTCGCCGGTCGTTAACGCAGTTGTTCACAATGGTTTGCGAATAGAGCGACATGCGCTGCCAAATCGCCCAACGCTCGTAGAAGTGTTCTTTTGCATTGGCAGTTGACTCTCCCCGCAAAAGATCGAGGGCCTCGCGTTTGAGCAAACCATGGGCAGCGAACCAAGTTGCCGCCAAGATGAGCACCAGCTCCAAGCCGCCCATAACGCACATATCCACAGCATCAATATATGGACCATACGCTGGAATAGAGTACTGATTCATCAGCACGGGATTCGAGATGCCCTGGACCACGACCACCGCCATAAACAATCCACCCAGCACGCCCAGAAGAACCGAGAGGCCACTAAACCACAAATACGATGCCGTAACCTCGCGTGCACGAAAACCCATGGCCTTCTTGGTGCCAATCCCCACGATTTGCTCATGGACCAAACGAGAGATAGCCGAGTAGCATACGAACAGGCCGACCAAAACGAACAAAAGCGCCATCGCCCACTTCATGTTGTCCATCATGCCCGAAAGTATTTCGGTGCTTTGCGCTTCCCCGGTATCCACGCGCGAAATGACGGACCATTCGTACTTGACGAGCTGGTCGAACTGGTCGCGCGCGTCTGCAAGCTGTTCTTTGCCCGTCTCCAACTCCCCGCTTTTCTGCGCGACTAGTTGCTTGCCCGCCTCCAGCTCGCCAGTTCTTTGCTCCAGCTCGCGTTTTCCATCGTCAAGCTCGCGTTGGCCGGCATCGATTTGGTTTCGGCCTTCGCTCACGCCGATGTCGTATTCCGCCCGCTTGGAGAAATACAGGTCCCAACCAGCATCAAGCTCGGCTTTGGCATCGCCAAGTTGCCGATTCGTGTCGTCGAGCGACTCGCGCATAAGCCGCAACCCACCGGGTATATCCAAAAGCATGATGGTGACGTCGCTCACGGTATACGACGCACCCGCAATGTTGTCAAAAAAACGACCGAGGTTCTCTACGGCGCCACGCGCCTCGTCTCGCTTTTCGTTTGCATTCTCCTTTGTTATGAGGCCGTCGACTCCTTGATGACCGCCATCGATATGCAACTCGACGCCCATTACGGTGGCCACGTAATTTCCCGTCCTCGAAACGGCATTTAAATCGGCCACCAACGCGTTGCGAACCTCCACATAGGCCTGGTAGGACGACTCAACCTGAGGCCACAACCCATCCTTTTGCTCGTCCGGCGCACCATTGTACGCATCGAGCGCGCCGCTAAACTCGTTGTAGCGGTCGGAGAGGTCCGTTTGATACATGCGCAGTTGGTTATAGGTCGCAACAAACGCATCGTATTCCGTATGGATGCGCTCGAACGCCGCGTGCGCTTCGCCATTAATCACCCTGCCGGGTTCCCAAGCCGGCTGCAGATTCTCGTTTTCCTCGTGCGCCAACGCTGCGAGCATGGCCATCATCTCGCAAACGTCCGCTTCCTCGTTGGTAAAGGGACCGCCGCCTGCTTGTTGACGAACTGAATCACACCGAGGTCTTCGGTAGCGCTCGAAAAGGGCACGCAAATCATGGAGGTTATCTCGATGCCTCCGAAGTCGGCAACTGTCGCGGGGTCGTTCGCAGCCGAAAACGTTAGGTAGCGCTCGGCCGTTTGCGTTTTGTAAACGCGTCCTACCGCGCCCTCCCCCGGCTCATGGCTGCACGAGGTAAGATCCGACGACGCCACCCAAAAGTACGGATGGAGCCGTCCCTCCTCCTGCCTGTTGGCGTACCAAATCGCCCCCGCTTCCGCCTTGCAGCTATCGAGGATAATCTTGAGGCCTTCCTGCAACGCCTCATCGAGCGTCGTCGCACGACTAATGGCAGCCTGAGCTGCGCTGAGCGCCCGATACGCAGAGACCATGGCATTATCCACGAACGGCGTCCCTTCCAACCAGTTGCAGATTTTTCTACACTATAGCAGAACGCACAAAGCTATTCTACAGGCTGAGATTCTCGATTACGTCGAATCGGTCGATGCGAATGAGGATTTGGTCGAGGTCGACGGCCGCCCAAAGCATGGCGCGACGACGATGCCCCACGAACACGTACACGTTGCGATTCTTCGGCAAAATGACTGACTTCGTCCATTCCATGGCGCTTATCTCGTCGTACCGCAACGAAACGGTCGGACCGAAGAACGGCGTAATTTGCATATAATCGTCGAACGTAACCACCCTGTAGCGTCGGAACAGAAGCCAAATTACGAACACCGTCGCCAAAAAAGCGTCGAAAAACGAAATGACCACATTGGTTTCGGTCTCGAATACCCCAAGCTCGCACATCCAGCCCACTAGCACGGCAAGCGCCCCCATAAACACGATGACCGCAGCCACCCCCCACGAGAAGGCGGCTGCGACGGCATAGGTATCGTGATGACTATGGTGACGCTCCGAAACGTCAGCATCGCTCACCCATACGATGGCAACGGAAACCAGCGGTATTACAACCGTCAATGCCATGAGTGGAGCAAGCAACATGAACGTCCCCTACTCTTCTACCAAGCGGCGCCAAACGGCCGCCACGTCCTCGTCGGGGACGCCACACTCGAGCAGGAAGTTATCTACGCCACCATGCTCGTTTACCATGATGTCGTACGTCTCCTCCATAACCTCGGCACGAGAATCGAGAAAAGGACGAAAGGCGCGTTGCGCCGCACCGTCCCACTGGGCGAGGTACATGGGCGAGTTAAGCAAATTGGGGCGCGTTTGCATGTAGTTGGCAACAATGTCCCATTTGCTCACGCCAGCAAGGCTCAAAAGGATCATGGCCAAAACACCGGTGCGGTCCTTGCCCACCGCACAATGGAACAGCACGCATCCCTCGGGCGCTTCCGCCAAAAAGCGCAGGCACGAGCGTATGCCTTCGTAGTTCTCCAGAATCATGCGGTACAGCTTTACCATGGAGGCATCCTCGGGACAAAGCCCGTCGGACACTTGGCTGGCATCGGCCATGTTGAAGTCGAGCAGGGGTATGTTGGCGAACATCACGTCGGGGCCAATCGGACGGTCGCGGTCCTGCACCACCTCGGAAGGGTCGCGCAAGTCGATAACCGCCCGCACGCCGTAGTCGTACAGGAACCGCTCGTCACGCGGCGTGAGCATCGAGAGTCCATCGGAGCGTAAGAAGCGATGGTACTGGGTTTGGCCACCATTCGCCGTGGGATATCCGCCCAATTCACGCGTGTTGAAGGCACCTTCCAGCGGCAGCCGCACCCAGCTTCGTTCGTGAGGTTCCATACAAGCCTTTCCCTCGTCCTTTGCATCTCTCTACTCTAGCGCACTCCGGCGGACTTCTCGACTAGAATCAGCGTTGCGAAACCAGTGCGACACGCTCCGCGGGAGTTTGCTTCGAGCAAAAGCTACTTTGCAGCGAGTTCCGCCTCGATTTTCTCGAATACGGTATCGGGCAGCTCGTCGCCTTCGAGGACGAAGCCTCGTCCTTCACGGAAGTTCTCCTTCGCAACCGAAATCATGAGCTTTATGCGGTTGAGCTGGTTAACCTCGCTCGCGCCCGGGTCGTAGTCCACGGCCACGATGTTGGACTCGGGATGCATTTGTCGCAAACGCTTAATAACCGACTTGCCAACGACGTGGTTGGGCAGGCACGCAAACGGCGAGGCACACACGATGTTGGGCGTACCCGTCTCGATGAGCTCGATCATCTCGGCCGTGAGCAGCCAGCCCTCGCCCATGGTGTTGCACAGCGAAAGCACCTGCTCGGCCTTTTTGCCGAGCTCGAAGATTTGCGTGTACGGCTCGAAGCGCTCGCTCTCCTCCAACATCTTGTTCATGGGCGCCCGCAACGCATCGATGGCCGCGATGCCAATGCCATGCGTCACGCGGTTGCGACGCTTCGTACCCAGCTCATGCTTGAGGTGAATTTGGTTCGACATGCCAAACAGGAAGAAGTCCACCAAACCGGGCACGTTGGCCTCGCACCCCTCCGCCTCGATGACGCGCACCACGTCGTTGTTGGCCGTGGGATGGAACTTCACGAGGATTTCGCCCACCACACCGACGCGCGGCTTGGAGCGATCGTTTACGAGCGGCAGCACATCGAACGCATCCACGGTATCCTTGCACAAACGTAGGAACACCTTGCGCGTTGCACCCGGCAGTTGCACTTTAGCGCGCGACATGAGGGTATTGTAGAGCTTGTCGGCTGCGCCGGGCGTGGCCTCGTAGGGACGCGTGCGATACAGGCACTGCATAATGAGGTCGCCGAAAAGCAACGCGTAGACGCCGCTCATTACCAAGCGCGGTTGCATTACGTTGAAGCCGGGGTTGGACTCGTCGAGACCACCTGCCACCGAAAGCGAGATGACGGGAATATGGGGGTTGCCCGACTCTTTGAGTGCCTTGCGGATAAGAGCGATGTAGTTGGTTGCTCGGCAGCCGCCGCCGGTTTGCGAGATGAGCACCGCCGTCCGGTTGAGGTCGTACTTGCCCGAAAGCACCGCATTGATGAGCTGACCGGTAACGAGAATCGACGGATAGCAAATGTCGTTGTTCACGTACTTGAGGCCAGCGTCCACCGCGCCATGGTCCACTGAGGGCAAAAGCACCAAGTTGTAACCAACGTCGCGCAGGATGGCCTCCAGGAGCTCGAAGTGAATGGGCGACATCTGAGGCGCCAAAATGGTGTAGCCGGCATCGCGCATCTCCTTGGTGAAGCGCACCTTCTCCATGGCCGCGCTCTTGGACTCGCGGTACACCGGTGGGCGGCGACGAAGATCGGTGTGGCGTGCCTCCTCCAGCGAGCCGTCGGCGAGCCGCACCTCGGGGGGCTCGACCTCCTCCGTCTCGCCGCGTTCGGCGAGCAACTCGAGCTTCTCGCGCTCCTCGGCAAGGGCAGCCATGAGCGAGCGAATGCGGATGCGCGCCGCGCCAAGGTTCGATACCTCATCGATTTTAAGAACGGTATAGATTTTGTCACTTGCCTCGAGAATCTCTTGCACCTGGTCGCAGGTAAGCGCGTCGAGCCCGCATCCAAAGCTGTTGAGCTGGATGAGGTCAAGGTCGTTGCGCGAGGCGACGAAACGTGCCGCACGATACAAGCGGCTGTGGTACATCCACTGGTCGACCACGCGAATGGGCCTCTCGGGCTGCATCTTGTGCGCGATGGAGTCCTCGGTGAGCACGGCAAAGCCAAAGCTGTTGACGAGCTCGGGAATGGCGTGGTTAATCTCGGGGTCGTTGTGATACGGACGCCCCGCGATTACGATGCCATGCGCGTCGTGCTTCTCGATCCACTCGAGTGTCTCGTCGCCCAGGCGATGCATTTCCTGCTTGAAGTCGAGGTCGGCCTGCCACGCGGCCTCCACGGCAGCGCTTATTTGCTTGCGCGTAATGTGCATGCCACGGAAACGCCCCTTGCCCTGCTTGGCGTCCTCCTCGCGTTGCTTGGAAACGATTTCGTACAGGCGTCGCTTGAGCTCGCTCTTGTCGTCGTAGGGCAAGAACGGCGCGAGATACTCCACGTTTGGCGCCGCGAGCTCGTCCACGTTGAGTTCGAGCGCCTGCGGGTAGCTCATCACGATGGGGCAATTGTAGTGGTTGGTCGCCGTCTCGTCCTCCTTGCGCTCCCAACGCACGCACGGCATCCAAATGAAGTCCACGTCCTTTTCGAGCAAATTCATGATGTGTCCGTGGCTGAGCTTTGCGGGATAGCACACGCTCTCGCTCGGCATGGACTCGATGCCGGCCTCGTAGATGCGCTTGGTGGACTGGTCCGAAAGCACCACCGAGAGGCCAAGCTGCGTGAAGAACTCATGCCAGAAGGGATAGTTCTCGTACATGTTGAGTGCGCGCGGAATGCCCACGGTGCCGCGCGGCGCGTCCTGGGGCGCAAGGCCCTCGCGCTCGAAGAGAAGCTCGTTTTTACGTTTGAAGAGGTTGGGTGCCTCCACCTTGCCTTTGCGCGAGCGGCCCGAGCCCTTCTCGCAACGGTTGCCCGTAATGAAACGCCGCCCGCCTCCGAAGTCGTTGATGGTAAGGAGGCAGTTGTTGGAACAGCGTCCGCAGTTCACCTTCGTGAGTTTTACCGAAAGTTCGGCCAATCCATTGCGGTCGAGCACCGTTGAGGTGCCATCCTCGCCCGCGCGATCGCGCGCGAGCAGGGCCGCGCCATAGGCTCCCATGGAACCGGCGATGTCGGGGCGAATCACGTCGCGCCCCGTGAGCAGCTCGAACGCGCGCAAGGTGGCGTCGCTCATAAAGGTGCCGCCCTGAACCACGATGTGAGCGCCGATTTCGTCGTAGTCGCGTAACTTAATCACTTTGAAAAGTGCATTTTTTATTACCGAGTACGAGAGGCCGGCCGCCACGTCGCCAATGGTCGCACCCTCCTTTTGCGCCTGCTTAACGCGCGAGTTCATGAACACCGTGCATCGGCTGCCGAGGTCCACGGGATGCTCGCCACGAACGGCCGCCTGCGCGAACTCCTGCACCGTCATGCCCATCGAGTCGGCGAAGCTCGCCACGAACGAGCCGCAGCCCGAGGAGCACGCCTCGTTGAGCGCGATGTGGTCGATTACGCCATCGCGCACCTGCAGGCACTTCATGTCCTGACCGCCAATGTCCAGAATGAACTCCACGTCGGGCACGAACGCCTGTGCACCGCGCAGATGCGCGACCGTTTCCACCTCGCCGGAGTCGGCGCGGAGCGCTTGGATGAGGATGCCCTCACCGTATCCCGTCGTCGTCACGTGCCCGATGGTGCAGTCGGCGGGCATGTGGTCGTATATGTCGTTCATGATGGCGCGGGCGGTGCCAATCACGTCGCCATTGTTCACGTCGTACCACGTGTAGAGCAACTCGCCCGCCTCGCCGACGACGGCCGCCTTGAGCGTGGTTGAGCCGGCATCGATGCCAATGAACACGCGACCATGATACTCGTCGAGCTTGCCCTTCGGCACGACCTCCGCATCGTGGCGCTCGTGGAAGCGCTCGAGCTCCTCCTTGGATGCAAAGAGCGGGTCGAGACGCGCGACCTCGGAACCCTGCGTGTCCTTGAGCGCCGCGAGTGCGTCGATGACCTCGGCAAACGTCACGCGTTTATCTGTTTCGCCCGCAAGCGCCGCGCCCGTCGCCACAAATAGGTGCGCGTTTTCCGGCACGATGCGATGCTCCTCATCGAGGTTGAGCGTTAGATAAAAGCGTTCGCGCAGCTCGGAGAGGTACTGCAAGGGGCCGCCCAGGAAGGCCACATAGCCACGGATGGGATGTCCGCAAGCAAGGCCGCTCACGGTTTGGTTGGCGACCGCCTGGAAGATGGACGCCGCGATATCTGCCGGCGCGGCACCCTCGTTGAGAAGCGGCTGAACGTCCGACTTCGCGAACACGCCGCAGCGACTCGCAATGGGATATATATGTGTGGCGTCTTTGGCCAGCTCGTTGAGTCCGGGCGCATCCGTCTTGAGTAGCGATGCCATTTGGTCGATGAAGGCGCCCGTGCCGCCGGCACACGTGCCGTTCATGCGCTGCTCGATGCCGTTATCGAAGTATATAATCTTTGCGTCCTCGCCGCCCAGCTCGATGGCGCAGTCGGTTTGCGGAATGAGCGTTTCCACCGCACGCTTGCTCGCGATGACCTCCTGCACGAACTCGAGGTCGAGCCACGTGGCGAGCAGCATGCCGCCCGATCCGGTAATGGAAACGCGCATCGTGGCATCGCCCACCACGCGCCGCGCCCGCTCGAAGAGCTCGGTTGCCGTGGCGCGAATGTCGGTGTGGTGGCGCTCGTAGTTAGCGTACACGAGGTTCGAGTTGGAATCGATTACGGCAAGCTTCACCGTGGTGGAGCCTACGTCGATGCCCAAACGAAGGTTTGCGTGCCCGAAGTCCACGCGACCGCGCGGCTTGAGCTCCGCCCCGTCGGCAACGAGCGGAATGGCCGGCTTCGCCGCACTTTGAGCAGCATTCGATTGGCTGGTCCTAACCATGAATGGACTCCCTTCCACTCTCCACGATGCTTGCGGAGATACGCGACAAGTCAAAATCGATGGGTCGGCCATAGAGGTCGCCCGGACGAATGAACATAAGAATGGTCATGATGCGCGCCATCATGTTGCAGGATTCGGGGCAACCCGCGGTAAGCCAGCGCACAAGCACGCCCACCTCGGCCGAGATGGCAAACGTGAGGTAGTAGTCGAATCCCGCCTCGACGAACGAGGCGAAGCCGTCGTGCGCGCGGTCCTCGGTTGGCGCGGCCGGCGAACCCGCCCCTATAGATTGGTCAAATGCCCCAGCGGTGGCCCGGAGGGCGCCGCGCTCAAACAGTCCTCGTTCCTGCGGAACTGCGCGCGGCTGCAACTCCGGGCCACTTTGCGATTTGACGCCTCTTCGGGGGCGGGCCGGCGCGAGGGGACGATCGAGCTTCGCGTCGACGGTCGGGGCAAACCCGTCGCGGGCCCGGTCTTCGACCGCACGGCGCACCTGCTTTTTGAGTTTCTCTACGAAGGCGGGGTCGCCTCCCTCGCCCAAAAGCGCCGACAGATGAAACGCGTTGGTACGAAAGTACTCGAGCAGCTCCTCTGCCCCCGGACACGGCGCAAATATGCTAATGGCATGCTCGAGCTCGGGCAGCGCGACTTCCGAAATGGCGTGAACGAGCGGCACGACATCGGCTATGACCTCGTCTTCAATCGCGTTGACCAGCGCCGGAATATCGCGATAGTGCGAGTAGAACGTGCGACGCGTAACGTCGGCACGCCTGGTAACAGCCGTTACCGTTACCTTGGAGAGGTCGCCCGTGGCCTCTATTTCGGCAGCAAGCGCATTGCGAAGGGCAAGCCTCGTCCGCATGCTGCGTCTATCAATCGTTCCCACACACGCTCCTTCACAATGTGTGCATTATTACACAGCATGTGAAGTATTACCCATTCTGAGCAAAAATGTCGCGAGAAACAGAAAGCACACATGCTTGGCGAGGTCGTAATACCTGCCGGTCTGCGCATAGTAATGATGGGTGCCAAATGTGCCATCTGGCGGGCAAAACCGAGGGCAAAGTGTCCCAAACGACACCCATTACCAACAATGGGTGCCAAACGGGACATTTGGCAGACAAAAACGCGGCAAAAATGGCCCAAACGGCACCCATTACCAACGTTGGGTGCCAAACGGGACATTTGCGACCCGAATCGGCGGGCAAAATGGCACAAATGGCACCCATGTTCCAGGAGTCGCACGCCGCACGCGCCGCAGTCGCACGCCACGCGCACAGGAGTCGCACGCCGCACGCTCCGTAGCCGCACGCCGCCGCGCGCCGCCGCGCGCGGCCGCGATTACGACTGCCTGAAGTACCCTTGGTCGGCCAACGACGCATCGACCTTGCGAATGGCGCCCTCGATGCCGTAGTGAATATAGACCTGCCCATCCACGATTTCCATCTGTCCGACGCCATTGTACTTGCCGAGCGAGGTGGAGTCGCCAGATGACAAGGACACGCGCCACATGGTCTTCCCCATCCCCACGTATGCCACGCCGTCGCCGATGTTGTAGATCGGACTGTATCCGTTGCCGGGAATCTGGCAAATCCTGTATCGAGACTTGCCATCTGCCTGCATCGACTCAAGAGTGCCGTCCATAATGTAGACGCGCCCGCCACTTACGGCCACCCTGTTATTCAGCGTCCTGCCAATTTCGATGGCATCGCCACCATCGGCGGGTACCGACAACACCGAGTACAAGTATGTATTGCTGGAAGGTTGCTGCTCGCCGGTCATGAATACGACCTTCCCACTCGTGGCACCTTCTATTTGGGGACTAACCTCCCCCTGCCCGGTATTGCCCGAGTACACGCGCGAGGAAGCCGAGCCATCTACCGTGCAGGAACGTATTTCCCATGCGCCGGAGTCAGCGATGGTTGGATAGAACACCTTTCCCGCATCCACGGCAAAGCGGGCTCCCCTCGGATACCCCGAGGCAGCCGCCACTATAACGTGAGCATCGCCACCATCCGTCTTCATCGACACGATGTTGCCGCCCATCGATACCACAAGACGGTTGTCACTCAGCTTCAGGTCGCTAATAAAGTCCCCCGCGCCACCCTCGTAAATGCATTTATAACCCGAGCCGTCCGCACGGACGCGCGAAACCTTGCGCAAAACCGGCCCTTCGTTTGGGTCCACACTCTGCTCGGCATAGTACACGTACGTTCCATCGCCAGTCATCAGCGAGTTAAGCGCGCCGGCATACGATGCCGAAGCATTGCTCCTCACGCTCGTTTTTGTCGTAGCATGCACCGTCTCGGCATCTAGGCGCACGCCATGCGTTCCCGGTCGCAGAACTCGGCTCGATGGGCAACGGGCATCGCCGTTCTCCGATGCGCCCCCTCCCATCGCCGACAGCGCATAACCGCGCTGAGGCATCAACAGCCATACGCCAGCCATCATCGCAATGATGCACGCAATGCGCACAACAACCCTCCTGCGACGCGAAGTGGCTACACAGCGCGACCTTCTGCTTATCGTCTGCGGGTCCGCTACCTCTTGGATCGTAAAGAACCTCTTCAAGAATCGAGGCGGCCTGCACAACAGTGTGACAGCACGCATACACCTCATGCCGCTCACACTCGGCGAGTGCGAGCAATATTTCCGCATCAACGGCCCCACACTCGACAGGCGACAAGTTCTCGAAAGCTACATGGTTTTCGGAGGCATCCCGTATTACATGGATCTTATGCATCGCAGGCTTGGCATCGTGCAGAACGTCGACAGGCTATGCTTCGCCCAGAACGCACCCCTGAGAGACGAGTTCGACGAGCTCTACCGCTCACTCTTCCGCAAGGCAACGAACCATATCGCCGTCGTGCGGGCCCTCGCGAAGAGGGGTAGCGGACTCTCGCGAGACGAAGTCGCAACGCAATCAGGAGTAAGCAACGGCGGGATGCTTTCCGAGGTGCTTAACGAGCTGGAGGCATGCAGGTTCGTGCGTAAGTACCAGCCGTTTGGTGGCAAATCGAACGGAGCGCTCTACCAACTCGTAGACCCCTTCACCCTCTTCTACCTCAAGTTCATGGAGGGCTCGACCGACGAGCACTACTGGTCCCTAGCCTATACGAGCCCCCGCGTGGCCGGATGGAGGGGATACGCCTTCGAGCTCGTATGTCTACTCCACGTGCCACAAATCCGAAAATCGCTCGGCATTAACGTCATCCTAGCAGACGTGTCCTCATGGAGGGGTCACTCGGGTGAGAGGGGTGCCCAAGTAGACCTTGTTATAGACCGCGCAGACGGCATCGTGAACCTTTGCGAAATGAAGTGGAGCAGCGCGGAGTACGCCATCACGAAGGCATACGACCAGAGCCTACACGGCAAGGTACAGGTGTTCATGGAGGCGACACGCACACGCAAGGCGCCGCAGCTCACGCTCGTCACTCCCTTCGGCCTTGCAGACAACGCATATCGCCACAACGTACAGGCCGAGGTCACCGCCGAGGATCTGTTTGACTGAATGGAACGGGGGGACGCCCAGCGGAACAGCGGACGGGTTGTTCGTTCCACCTGGAATGAACAACCCGTCCCCCACCTACGAACAAAAGTTACCGAGCAAGAGCTACCCAGCAGTGCTACTTAAAAGGAGGCCTAAATGGCTGCAACTGCGCTCAACAACACCATCCCCCTTTCGGAGGCGAAAAATCACTTCAGCATGCTTGCACTCAAGTCAAACGAAACGGGTATGCCGTTCGTCATCACCAAGAACAAACGCCCGTGGGTAGAGGTACGCCCCCTCGCCTCAAAACAGCAAGACGAAGGCCCGATTATCATTGTGCCGACACGCAGGGCAATTGACGTGCCCGATATTGACCAGCTTTTCGAAGACTACGACGGCGATTACCTACCACACGAGGATGGTTTCGCCAGCGCGATTGGGAAGGAGGCAATGTAGATGGCATATCGATGCGGTGACGTAGTGTGGGCCGATCTTGATCCGTCTGCCGGGCACGAGCAAACCAAGCGTCGGCCACTCATTGTGGTGAGCAACGACAAGTTCAACGCGCATTGCAACCTCACCATGACGGTTCCCATCACCTCCTCAACCAAGCCGTATCCGCTGCACGTGGATGTGGGAATTGTGCCCAGTGAGGCGGGAGAGCGTCCCATCCATGGCTTCGCCGAAGCCGAGCAGTTTAAATCGCTCGACCTTGACGCCCGCAACGCCATGCTCGTAGGCCGCATTGGTCCGAAAGGCATGGACAAGCTCGTAAGTCTGGTGTTGGGGTGCCTCATCACTCCCGAGATGACGATCTACTCGTACTAAGGAACATTTCGTGTCATGGGGGACAGGCCTCCGCGCGCAGCGCCTCCATCCCGACACATTTCGTATGAGACAAAAGCCTTCGCGTGGGGCCTGCACCTGGCCCCGGCAGGAGGTGCCAGGCGCCCCGGCGGGCTAGGGTCCTACTTCGCCACGTACGCCTTGGCAAAAGGACTGGGCCCGACCCCGGCGGTTGACTTCCGGGGTCGGGCCCACTTGGATTCTACTTCGCGACGAACACCTTGGCGTAGCCCTACGTCTGGCCGCAGCAGGTGACGTCCGGGGCCAAGCGCACTAGAGGCCCTATTTGGCGACGTACGCCTTCGCGTAGCCCCGCGTCTGGCCGCGGTAGGTGGCCGCCGGCGCCTTGCCGCCCTTGGGCACGAGGACGACCTGGACGGCCTCGGCCCTCTTCGACATCCCCTCGGTGCCCGCCTTGGCGCCGTTCTTGGCCCAGCCCATCCAGCCCAAGTTCTGCGCGTGGACGCGGTAGTAGACGTCGTACTTCTTCGCCATGTCGCCCGTCAGCTTGATCTGGACGGCCTCGATGCGGCGGGACTCGCCGATCGTGCCGCTGGTCGCGCCGTCCTTCTTCCAGGACTTCTCCCAGCCCTTTCCCTGCAGGTGGGAGCGGTACTGTATGGAGCCCTTCACGGGGAAGCCCTTGGACAGGCTGAGGGAGAGCGCCTCCATGCGCAGCGACTTGCCGGTCGTTCCGTAGAGGTCGGGGTCGGACTTCACCAGCTGCCAGCCGGAGCCCTGCAGGTGGGCGCGCCCGGTGGTCGTCGCCGCCACGATCTTGAACGTGGTCTTCACGGTGCCCGTGTAGTTGCCCTTGCCGGTCGCCGTCACCGTGGCGGTGCCCGCCTTCGTGTTGCCCTTGTAGCCGTAGGCGAAGTCCGTGCCGGCCCTGAGCGCCTTGGAGCCGCTCTTCACCGAGGGCTTGGGCGTCACGGCCCTGCCGGCGAACGCCTGGTCCGCCACCTTGGCGATGCTCGTGAGCTTCGCCTTCGCTATGGTCGACTTCACGCTCTTGGCGGCGGAGTCGGTGTGGCTGGCGTCGCCGGCCGCCTTGTACCGCACCGTGTACGTGCCGGCGTCGGTGGCCGTGGGCACCTTCGCCGACCAGCCCTTGCCGTCGAGCGAGTACCGCATGGCGCCGCCCTCGGCCTTGCCGGCCGTCACGAGCGCCTGCGCCTTGCCGCTGTAGGCGAGGCTCCTGCCCTTGGGGGCCTCGGTGACGACGGCGGGTTCGGGCTCGGGCGCCGGCTCGTCCCTCTTCGCGATGGTCGAGGTCACCCTCTGCGCCTCGGTGTCGTTGTGGTTGGCGTCGCCTGCGACCTTGTACCACACGTCGTACGCCTTGGCGTCGGTCCCGGTGGGGATCGCCTCGGAGTAGCTCTTGCCGTCGAGCGAGTACTGCATGGTGCCGCCCTCGGCGGTGCCGGCGGTGACGAGCGCCTGGGCCCTGCCGTCGTGGGTCGGGTTGGTGGCCTCGGGCGCCTTGGTCACGGTCGCGTCCGCCTTGTTGACCTTCAGCTTGACCTTGCACTCCGCCGTGGCGTAGTTCGCGTCCGTCGGCGTGAACGTGACGTCGTACTCCGTCACCTCGCTGTCGGCGACCGCGGGGGCTATCGCGGGGTCCTTCCACGCGAAGTCGCCGGGCACGCCGGCCGCCCCTCCGCTGAGGGCGCTGTCGGCCAGCGTCTGCCCGTAG
>JAFWMH010000074.1 GCA_017510785.1 Atopobiaceae bacterium
CCAACCGCGGGCGTAGCGTCCGCCGGCACGCAGCGCGCCACACCCGCAGCGCCCGACGCCGGCAGCGCCAACCGCAGCCGGCAACGCCTACTGCCGGTAGTACCTCAAGAAGTCTTCGAGCTTGTCAAGCGCTTCTCCAAGCACGGCGCGGCGCGGCAGGAACACAATACGGAAGTACCCCGGCGTCGTCCAGTTAAAGCCCTTGCCCGGCACAATGAGTACTTTTTTATCTTGCAGCAAATCGAGCTGGAACTGCTCATCGTCGGTAATGTTGAACTTTTGCGGATCGAGACGCGGAAAGATGTAAAACGCCGCCTTGGGCTTCACCACGCTCACGCCGTCAATAGCGCACAACCTCTCGTACACGAAGTCGCGCTGGTTGCGCACACGCCCGCCCGGGACGACGTATCCCTTCACACTTTGATGTCCACCGAGCGCCGTTTGCACAATGGACTGCGCCGGCACGTTGGAGCACAGGCGCATGTTGCTCATCATGTTGATGCCTTCCATCAGGCCACGTCCCAAGCGCTTGTTGCCACTAATCGACATCCATCCAATGCGCCAACCCGCGATCATATGGCTCTTCGAAAGCCCGTTGAACGTAATGCAGAACAAATCGGGCGCGAGGCTCGCAATCGACACATGCTCTTCTCCGTCCATCACAAGACGGTCGTAAATCTCGTCCGAAAGGATGATGAGTTGGTTCTCGCGCGCGACCTCAACGATCTCCTCAAGCACCTCGCGCGGATACAACGCCCCGGTGGGGTTGTTGGGATTAATGATTACGATGGCTTTCGTGTTGCTCGAAACCTTGGCGCGGATGTCGTCCACGTCCGGCAGCCAATCCGCCTGCTCGTCGCACAGGTAGTGTACCGGCACGCCACCAGCAAGCGTTACGCACGCCGTCCACAGCGGATAGTCCGGGCTCGGCACCAGGATTTCGTCTCCCGTGTTCACCATGGCCTGCATAATAAGGTTAATGAGTTCCGACACACCATTGCCGGTGTAAATGTCCGACATGCTTACGTTGGGGATTCCCTTGATTTGGTCGTACTGCATAATGGCCTTACGAGCAGAGAAAAGCCCCCGGCTATCGGAATATCCCTCCGTGTCGCGCAGCTGGCTCGCCATATCGTACACAACCTCGTCGGGCGTACGGAACCCGAACGGCGCCGGATTGCCAATGTTGAGCTTGAGGATGTGAACGCCGTTCTCCTCCATCCTCATGGCCTCGTCGAGCGCCGGACCACGCACGTCGTAGGACACATGGTCGAGCTTTGAAGACTTTTCGAACTTTCGCATGGTGGATACCCCCTCAAATTTGGTGTTTGGACGAGCCACGTTCTCACGTGCCGCGTCCTCACGTGCCGCGTCCTCGTTTCCCAGCAACCATTGTTCGCTAGTGCCGAGTACCCCTGCCAAAAACGACAACGTTTCGGGGCGGGGAACCGTTTTTCCGCTCACATATTGGCTTATTTGGCTCTTGCCGAGTTTTTGCCCCCTCTCACTAGCAATGCGAAGCAGGTCGACTTGCTTAAAACCCCGCTCCTCCATCGCTTGCTTGAGGCGCTCGGCAAACGCACTTTGAACCATTTTGAACCTCCGAGTTCAATTTTCGTCGGTCAAATTGAACTGTAGCATAGCACAATGAACTTGCACGAAACGCCGACACAAATAGTTCATGTTTCGCGACATGCTTTCGCGAAGGGCACAAGTTCAAACGCATCGCTTTGCATGCTGCTCCGTCCCGCAAACGCCCAGACGACACAAGCCTCTGGACATGGCCCTCCTTAGGGACATTGGATGCGCTTTTGGCCGAATACAGCATTTTTAGGTTTGTGTACCTCATGTAAACTACACATTGGATGCATCTGGGACTCTTATGCTCAAAAGCATGAGCCATCTACCTGCGCATTCGTAAACGTGCCCGCTCGAACCATCAAGCAATGCGAAGTTAACACGATGGCAATATTTGCAGATAGAAGAGTTGCGCAGGTCGGTTTTCCTTCCGATTCCGTGCCCGGCGATTTGCAGAGGTCGCATTTTCGTACGATTCCGCGCGCGGAGATTTGTGCACAGGTCGATATTTCGTCCGATCCCGTTGCGAGACGGTCTCACCGCCGGCTCGTCGTACCGCCAACGGAGCGCGGGCAGGGGACCCGAAAAAACGTGCACGCCGAGAGGGCAAAAACGCACGAAAACGGGGTTTTGGGTAGTTTTCGAGGCAACTTCTCCCACCGCGGGGTTTTGGCACCCGCAAAAGCGCAGGTCAGGCGGCCCGTAAATACGGCCCCGTATTTTCGGAGCCCAAAAAACTACCTAAAACCCCGAAAAAGATGCACTTTTGCCTCCCGCTCGTGCACGTTTTTTTCGGGACGCTACTGAAACGCCACCCGAATCCCCGGTCAATGCTCCCTCCCAACGGGATTCGAAGCCGCTAACGCATGCCGGTCGCCACTACCAGCGGGTCGGCGCCGTGACGCCAGGCAGAATCGCGGCGGCCAGCACGTCGCCGCCTGATGAGACACCCCACGCCACGCCATTCCAAGGGACAGCCTGGCGCAAACACGGCCGACCGCCCAGACCGGTCCTTGCCGTACGCATCCGCACAAAGCCGACAGGCCGCTCCACCCTGCACGGACGAGCTACGTAAATAATTGTGGACATATAGTCTTGAACGTTTTGCAATAGCCCAGTAGAACGACGTCTCAAAATAAATTGTGCAACCTGACGCGCTCACTGTCTATTTTATACAGTGACCACGTCAGGTTTATACAGTGGGCGCGTGAGGTTGTGCCATTTATGCAAGGGAACCCGTGAGCTGTGATTTTGTATAACCGTTCAAGACTACATGCCCAATATCTTTTATGTTGCGTATCGACGGACGCGTCGAGACCTTCCAAAAGCCTCGATGCAGCCCAAAACAGTGCTCTATCATCTGCCCAATCTTGCGATGCGCGGATCTGCCCAAACCCGAAGCTGCCAAAAACCCCTCATCCTCTGAGCACGGACAAACTCAAGGGGCGTGAGGCTCTCAAATAGCGTTTGGGCACTTGGCGACTCGGTCATTACCATCTCGGGGAGCATAAGCGAAGCGCTTTAGTGTGCAGGCACACCACCAGGCGGCCCAATCGGCACCCATTGTTGGGAATGGGTGCCAAAAGTGCCATCTGCGACCCAATTTCGAGGCAAAAGCGTCCCAAACGACACCCATACGACATCCCCATCCCGTAATGGGTGCCAAACGCGCCATCTGCGACCCGATTTCGGGGGCAAAGTGGGCCAAACGACACCCATTAGGATCGCGTCCCGATATGTGGTGTAAGAAGGTGTGGGTCACCGGAGCGAACGTCGGTTCCGAGCTGACCGGCTGGTGATTCTACTCCTTTTCCTCGGCGGTTGCAACCGCCTTGCCGATGATCTCCCTCGCCTTCGCGCA
>JAFWMH010000007.1 GCA_017510785.1 Atopobiaceae bacterium
CCGTGCCGTGAGGAGCGTGGCGTTATGACGCATAACTGTCAAGCTCCTTTCCGAAATCTCCCGGTTCCGCACGCGCTGACGGCGTGGGCTCGCATATGAGTATACCATCCCCTCGCGACGAGCGGCCACGGGAAGCTGGGTAACATCTTCGTCGACGGCCCGTTTCGCCAGCCGCCAAGTCGCGGGGCCCCCGCCAAGGACGCGCCGACTCGGGTGCCGCGCGTCGGCCCTCTCCAGGTGCCCATTATGGCTTGCGAGGCCCCTCACGATGGCGTCGGGCTCCATGTCTTTCGCCGTGTAGGCCTCGCGCATGCGCTTGAGTCCGCGCTTGAGGCGCCACGTCGATGTCGCCGGGCCACACGACGACGCCGTCCAAATTCGCGCCCGCGACCGCATGCGCAAATCTATGGCACTGCCCACATCATCGTCTAGAAGTATCGGCGCGTAAAGTCCGACACGAGATGCAGTATGCGATAGATTTCCACAACATTGCCGTCCACCCAGTAAAACACTTTATAGCGATATACGTTTACGCTTCTATATGCACGTAGCGTCCGCGTTGGTGGGCTGAACTGATATTCGGGATGGACGAAGGGATTGTCGCACAAGGCATCAAATGCCGCGAGAAACATGTCGTCGAGCTTGTCGACAAAATCGGCATCCGCATACGTACTGACGTACTCCTCGATGCGCAGAAGGTCTTGCTCTGCGTCCTCTGTTACGCGATAGTGCCATTTGCTCACGCCATGACCCTTTCCCGGGCACGTTTACGAGCAGCGACTCGCGCACGGAACTCATCCGCTTCAATGGTGGTGAGTTCTCCTCGAAGCTCTCGTTCCTCCGTCCGCATGAGTTCGCGAGCGAATGCTCGCTCCTGCGCCTGGGCAGCAGCATTCCATTCGTCGTAATCAATCATCGCCCATCGCGGGCGCCCATTCTGCGTAAGGATGACCACCTCCCCTCCGTCGGTATGTCGGGCGACGCTGTTGATGTCCGCACGGAAGTCGCTTACGGGAACAATCTGTGGCACGGCAATCCCCCTCATCTAGAATGAATTTCTTCTAATGATACCCGGAGACGCACGCCATATCAAGGAAAGGTTGCTTCACGGTAACCTTGGTTACAGTTCACGCCCCGACACGTTTTCGAGCGTTAGCAGCCCTTGATGGTGTCTATCTCGATCTCGTTGCCGCGAAGCAATACCGTATCGGAACTTTGGCAATGGGGGGCAGGTCTTGCCCCACTCAAGCGTGGAGTAGGTCTTTCCGCAGTCGTTGCACACGGTAACCGCGTCGATGATGACCACATCGAGACGGGCGTCACGCAACACCTCGGTGCGCTTTACCGCGCAATCCTGTTCTTAACGATCTTGATTCCGCGCGCAGCCGCATACGGAAGAACGGCCTTCACCTTGTCCTCGCTCTTCCACATGCGACTCGCTTCGGGCACGTCGCGCGTAAGGTGTATGGCGTCGAACTCGCAACGTGTGGTACACAGACCACAACCGATGCACTTGTTGGCGTCCACGATGGAGGCGCCGCACTTGAGGCAACGGGCCGTCTCGGTGCGAATCTGCTCTTCGGTAAAGGTGAGGTTGGGATCGTCCCAGTTGTGCAGAATCGTTTCGTGTCGCTCGCACGGAGGAACCTCGCGTCCGGCGTGATCGTATCCATGGGGACTGAGGGAAATCTCGTCCTTGTTGAGCTCCACATAGTAGCGCTGGTTGCGCGAAAGCGTAAGAGACGAACCCGTTTGAACAAAGCGATGCAAGCTGATGGCGGCCTCGTGACCGGCGGCAATGGCGTCTATGATGAAGCGCGGACCCGTATACACGTCTCCGCCGATAAACACGTCGGGCTGCGCGGCTTGATAGGTCTTGGGGTCGGCCGCCACGCGACCGTTCGGGGCGACCTCAATCGCGGAGCCGTCGAGCAGGTTGCCCCATTCGGTGGTTTGCCCGATGGACAGAACCACATTGTCGCAGGCGATGGTCTTCGTGCTTCCCTCGTCGTAGACGGGGGCAAACTTGTGATTCTCGTCATACACACGTGTACAGCTCTTAAGGGTTACGCCACACACCCTGCCGTCCTCGCCCACTTCGATACGAGCAGGACCCCAGCCGTTAAGAATCGCCACGCCATCTTCTTCTGCCTCTGCGATCTCATGCGGAAGGGCTGGCATCTCGTTGCGCTGCTCCAGACAGACCATGGTGACTTCGTTCGAGCCGCACCGCACGCTTACACGCGCGGCGTCAATGGCGACGTTGCCGCCACCCACGACCACCGTACGACCGCTCACCTCATGCGAAGGATTCTCGAGTGCGGTGCGCAGGCACCCATCCCGGCAGGACTACGCCAGGCACGCGCATCTTGATAACCACTGGACATGGGGCGGAGCCCACTTGGCTGGGCGGAGCTTGAACAAAAACACGTCCCTATTCATTCGTCCACCCGCTCTGCGTCCCCTGTTCTGCCGCGCCGTCGGAGGCACCGTTCTGCGCACGTGAACGACGGGGGGCCTACCGACAGTAGGGGTGGTGAAGTATGGAGCCAAAGACCCCCTTAGCCGTATCCGTCTTTCACACTTTGTCCCGCATGTGACATATGACCTGTCCCCCTGCCTCCCTTGTTTCATTGCTGTATAATAATAGGCAAGATTTTGCAGCAATTGTCTTGGAGGTAACCCATGCCCGCCATCATGCCCGTCTCGACACTGCGCAGCTACACGGACGTCCTCGAGGACGTCCGCCCGGGGTCGCCAGTCTTCCTTACCAAGAACGGCCACGGGCGCTACGCCATCCTCGACATGACAGACTACGACCGCCTCGTCGCCGAACGCGAGCTCTTCTCCGAGCTCGAGCGCGGTCGCATGTCCGGCGAGTCGGAGGGCTGGGCTACCCCCGCCGACGTTCGCGCGAGGTTCGCGGGGAGGGCCACCGATGCCCGCTGAGGCCGTCTGGTCACCCATGGCGGTGGCGGACCTCGACGCCATATGGGAGTGGATCGCAGTCGAGAACGGGGAGCCCTCGTCCGCCGACAGAACCGTCGGTGCCATCGTCGACAGGATGGACGAAGTCGCCACCTTCCCCCTGGCGTCTGCGCCCCTGGACTCCGTATGTCGCATCCGCTCGGACTGGCGATCAGGAGGCTATGTGTTCGCTCATGCAGACGACACGTGGGACGTCTATCTGCTGCAGAGGCTCGGCCCGGACGCGGCGTCGTCCGAACTTGCCTCCCAGGCGACCGACGACTAGGCCTAGGTGGGTACCCGTGCACACAAGGTGCGGGTTGTGTTCTTTTCCGGACGGTTAGTAGTCTGAAAGCAGGGCGCAATCATGGCCGTCCGAAAGCAACGCCCCTCGCAACGCACGCGCTGAGTCCACGAGCATTGCGGGGGGCTTCCCTCTAGAATGAGCTACTGAGCGGCAGCGCTACCGGATGGCAGCGTGAATGTCCTGCAGGGCGTTGACGCCCGAGTCGGTGCCGGCAACCTTTGCGGCGATACCCACGGCCGAGGCATGTGCCGCGGCCATCGTGGTGACGTAGGGGATGTGCGCGCTGATGGCAGCCTTGCGAATTTGCGAGCCGTCCGTCTCGGAATGCGTGTCGCCCTTGGGCGTGTTCACCACGAGCTGGATTTGCCCGTTGGCAATCGCATCGGTAATGTTGGGACGTCCCTCGCGCTGCTTGAATATCACCGTACAAGGAATGCCATTCTCGGCAAGGTACGCAGCCGTGCCACGCGTCGCGGTGATGGAGAGACCAGCGTCCACAAACTCGCGCGCGATGTTTACCATCTCGTCCTTGTTCTGGTTCGAAACCGACATGAACACCGTGCCCGTAGTGGGCAGCGTGGAGCCAATGGCCTCCTGCGACTTGAAGAACGCCTCGCCAAAGGTGGGCGCCAAGCCCAATACCTCGCCCGTCGAGCGCATCTCGGGACCAAGAATCGGGTCGACCTCCGGGAACATCGAGAACGGAAGCACGGCCTCCTTCACGCCATAGAACTTGTATTTGGCCTCGGCAAGTCCGGCAACGGGGCTCGGACGACCGGTAAGCTCGCCCATTATGGCGTCGGTGGCAATCTGCACCATTTGGATGCCGCACACCTTCGAGACGAGCGGCACCGTGCGGCTCGCGCGCGGGTTGGCCTCAATAACGAACACTTTGTTGTTCTCGATGGCGTACTGGATGTTCATGAGGCCAACGACGTGCATCTCCTCGGCGATGCGCCGCGTGTACTCCTTGATGAGCGCAAGGTGCTCGTCGCTGATGGAGATGGACGGCAGCACGCATGCGGAGTCGCCAGAGTGGACGCCCGCCAGCTCGATGTGCTCCATCACGGCCGGCACGTAGGCATGCGTGCCGTCGCAAATGGCGTCGGCCTCGCACTCGAGCGCGTGGCGGAGGAAGCGGTCGATGAGGATGGGACGATCGGGCGTAACGCCAATGGCGGCCGCCATGTAGCCGCACAGGCTCGCGTCGTCGAACACGACCTCCATGCCGCGGCCGCCGAGCACGTAGCTCGGGCGCACCATAACGGGATAGCCTATTTCGTGCGCGGCCTCGAGCGCCTCCTGCACCGTAACGGCCATGGCTGCCTCGGGCATGGGGATTTCGAGCTTGTCCATCATGGCACGGAACTCGTCGCGATCCTCCGCGAGGTCGATTACCTCGGGCGTCGTACCCAGAATCTTGACGCCCGCCGCCTGCAGCTCGCTCGCAATGTTGAGGGGCGTTTGTCCGCCAAACTGCGCGATGACGCCAAGGGGCTTTTCCTTGTTGTAAATCGAAAGTACGTCCTCGGTGGTGAGCGGCTCGAAGTAGAGCTTGTCGGACGTGTCGTAGTCGGTGGAAACCGTCTCGGGGTTGCAGTTTACGATGATGGTTTGGAAGCCGAGCTTGCGCAGCGCGATGGCAGCATGCACGGAGCAGTAGTCGAACTCGATGCCCTGGCCAATGCGGTTGGGGCCTCCGCCCAAAATCATAACCTTGTTGCCCTCGAGCGGCGTGCTTGCATCGGGCGCGTTGTACGTGGAATAGTAGTACGCCGAGTCCTGCGTGGAACTCACGTGCACGCCCTCCCACGCCTCGGTAACGCCAATCGCCAAGCGCTGCTCGCGAATGCTCGTCTCGGAGAGACCCGTGAGCTGTGAAAGGTATTTATCTGCAAAGCCATCCTTCTTGGCCTGCGTAAGCATGTAGTTGGGCAGCGGCTCACCGGGATTGGCGGCAACGTAGGAAAGGATAACCTCCTCTTCCTGAACGAGCTCGGCCATTTCTTGGATAAACTCGCGCTTGATGTGCGTGAGGTCGAAGAGGCGATCCACCGAAACGCCCTTGCGCAGGGCCTCGTACATTTGGAACTGGCGCTCGCTTGTGGCCGTACGCAGCAGCATCTCGAGCTCCTCGGCCGACTTCTCATGGAAGTCCTTGGCGAAGCCCAAGCCGTAACGACCCTGCTCCAGCGAGCGAATGGCCTTTTGGAAGGCCTCCTTGTACGTCTTGCCAATGGCCATGACCTCGCCCACCGCGCGCATTTGCGTGCCGAGCTTGTCTTCCACGCCCTTAAACTTTTCGAACGCCCAGCGCGCGAACTTAATCACCACGTAGTCGCCCGTAGGATGGTACTTGTCGAGGGTGCCCCACTTGCCGCAGGGAATCTCGGCCAACGTGAGGCCGCTTGCCAACATGGCAGAGATGAGCGCGATGGGGAAACCCGTCGCCTTCGAGGCGAGCGCCGAGGAGCGGCTTGTGCGCGGGTTTATCTCGATGATAATATCGCGATCGGTAACGGGGTCGTGCGCCCACTGCACATTGGTGCCGCCAATAACCTTAACGGCGTCTACGATGCGATAGCTCTTCTCTTCCAGGCGATCGATGACGGCCTGGTCGATGGTTTGCATGGGAGCGGCGCAGAACGAGTCGCCCGTGTGAATGCCCATGGGGTCGATGTTCTCGATGGTGCACACCGTAATCATGTGGCCGGTGCTGTCGCGCACGACCTCGTACTCGAGCTCTTCCCAACCAAGGACGCTCTCCTCGACGAGGACCTCGTGCACGGGACTCGCGGCAAGGCCACGCGCCACCACGGTGCGCAGCTCGTTTATGTTGTACACCATGCCGCCGCCGGTGCCACCCATCGTATACGCCGGACGCAGGACGCAGGGATAGCCCAGCTCGCCAGCAATTTCCACGGCCTCTTCCACCGAGTAGGCAACCTTGGAGCGCGCCATTTCGATGCCAAGGTCGTTCATGAGCTCCTTAAATGCCTCGCGGTCCTCGCCGCGCTCGATGGCATCCACCTGCACGCCAATTACCTTGACGCCATATTTATCGAGCACGCCCGTCTTGGCCAACTCGCTCGAGAGGTTGAGCGCCGACTGCCCGCCGAGGTTGGGCAAAATGGCGTCGGGACGCTCCTTCTCGATGATGGCGGTAAGCCGCTCCACGTTGAGGGGCTCGATGTATGTGCGATCGGCCGTGCCAGGGTCCGTCATAATGGTGGCGGGGTTCGAGTTGACGAGGACGATTTCGTAACCGAGGCTTCGCAGAGCCTTGCATGCCTGCGTGCCGGAATAGTCGAACTCGCACGCCTGGCCAATGATGATGGGGCCAGAGCCAATAATCATTACCTTATGTACGTCTGTGCGCTGAGCCATAACACCACGTTCCCTTTCAATCACCAACAGACCTTCACTAGTTTAGCCGCAACGATACTACCGCGGTGATATGACGTGAGATGTTAACGAAACATGCGCGACTCGCACCGCCGCGCGCATCCGAGTAAGCTGCGCACTTCGGATGCAATCCACACCCAACAAAGGATGGAGACAAAAGAACTTTGGATTTGGGACCTGTAAAACCAAAGTTATGGTGATAACCTTGTTTTTATGCAACAAAAGACCAAGGTTGGAGGCTCAAATGGGCTACTACGAAACCGAGTATTGGCTCAACGATAGTTGGGGTGAGAGCCGCAGGGAACGCCAGAGTGGTGTGTATCATCCATACTCACCAGACCTCATCACGCGCAAGGAGTTCTCCTTCTCGGCAGCAACGCTCGATGCCGTTGCCGAGGCACATGCGCGTATCGCGGAACTCGGTGCAACCGGTTCACGCACCGAGTCCATAGCCCGCATCCTACTACGCTCGGAGGCACTCTCGTCCTCTCGCATAGAGGGTCTCGAGCTGCCCGTAGCCAAGCTGCTCGAGGCGGAGGAACTGCGGAGGATGGGCGTCGCGCAGAACCCGGACTCCGTTGCCGCTTTGGTACTTGGCAACACCGATACGATGCTCGAAGCGATTAGAGTCGGAGTTTCCTCCAACACCATTGGCGTGGACACCATACGGCATATGCACAAGCTGCTACTACATGGAACAAAGGCAGAGGCAATTGGAGGCGTGGTGCGGACCACGCAGAATTGGATAGGTGGAAACCGCACAAATCCTATTGGCGCAGCTTACGTTCCGCCTCAACCCCATAAGGTACCTGCCCTGCTTGAGGACCTTACAGAGTTCTGCAACACGACTGAGTACCCAGCCGTCATCAAAGCTGCCATTGCGCATGCGCAATTCGAGACCATCCACCCTTTCTCCGATGGAAACGGCCGCACGGGCCGGGCCCTTATCCACGTATTAGCCGGCTCACGGGGAGAGGTGCCGCCAATCTCGCTTGTACTCATGGCAGACAGGGAACGATACATCGAGCACTTAGCTGCCTATCGCTCGGATGGAGACGACCACGGCCACTCCGCAGTGGATTCCTGGGTGGAATACTTCGCGCAGGCTCTCGTATCCGCCTGCGCCCGTGTCATGGTACTCGACGACATCCTTAACAACGTGCGGGAGCAATGGTACAGTCGAATAAGCTTTCGAAGAGGCAGCGCCGGAGAACGCATTCTTCAGGTTTTGACCTCCAACCCGGTGATTACGATTGCTCGCGCGGTTGAACTCACCGGTGCTAGCAGTGAGGCATGCCGTCTTGCAATCAAGAGGCTTGCGGAGGCAGGGATTCTCGTGCAAAACGCGAAGAACCGCAAAAGTGATCTATATGTAGCACGAGAAGTAGTGGATGCGCTCACCTCATTCGAGAGAGCGTCAAGCACCAGAGAAGGAAACACGCTAGATGAGCGTCCTTCCGCTCATGTACCTCAAAAGGCCAGAAGGAAGGTGGAGCTCCCCCGCCTCGATTGACGTTAGATGCCCACCGTCACGGTAGGTCGCGCTTGCTCGAAGCACTGCGAACTCGTATGCGACTAGCCTCATTCGCTTGCCGGTGAGAACAGCTCGCTTATAACCACGGCGCCAAACACCATGGCAAAACCGAGGGCGAGCTGTGGCGTAAGGGGTTCGCCATAAATGAGGACGCTGAAGGCCACGCCAAACACGCTTTCCAGCGACATGAGCAACGAAGCCTGCGCGGGCGGAACGTGGGCTTGTCCGATGTTTTGAATAAAGATGCACACGCATGATGCGAGAAGCACCAAATATCCCATTTGGAACAGGAAGTCCCCGCTCGCAAACACGACAACCGGTGGGAACGGTTCGAAGAACGTGCCATAGCCTAGACATACCGCACCCATCACGAAAAACTCGAGCACCGTACACACGAGCACGTCGCGGCCGGGCGCGACCGCAACCATCACCTCGATTTGCACCGCGTACCAAAACGCAGCAATCAGCGTGAGCCAGTCGCCCCAGCTGAGTGCGAACGCCCCGCCCTCGAGTGAGAGGACGCCCACACCACCCAATGCCAAAAGCGCTGCCACCACGTTGGCAATGCCCGGCCGCGTTCGCGCAGCTACCCAATGCAGGAAGGGAACCATAACGCAGTAGGTAGCCGTAAGAAACGCATTGTGACCAGGCGTCGTATCGGTGAGGCCAATGTTTTGGATTAAATACGCAAGACCGCCGGTGATGCCAAGGCCCAACCCGGCCACTAAGTGACGAAAATCGAAGTGCAAACGAACGCGTCGGGCAAACAACACCGTCATCACCATGCCCGCAAGCACAAAGCGCATGCCTAACAGCCACGACGGAGGAACCGCGTCAAGCGCTCCCTTGAGCACGACGAAGGAGCCGCCCCAAATGGCGGCGGCTCCCAACAGCATGAGCTTATAGGGCGGCTTGCGCATGGGCACGACCCACCAAAAGCGTGGCGTTACGCGCGGTCCCAGTACACAACACCGCGCTTGAGACGCTCGACCTCGTCGTCGCCCTTGTAGCGTCGCACGATTTCGAGCGCAAAGTCGATGGCGGTGCCCATTCCCTGGCTCGTCGTAAAGTTGCCGTCTACAACCACAGGTTCGTCGGCAACGAGATCGGCACCCTGCTCGGCAAGCACATGCTGGAAGCCGGGGTTACTCGTGGCGCGCACGCCCTTGAGCAGACCTTCCTCGGCAAAAATGGAAGGTGCCGCACAAATCGCCGAAAGCGGCTTTCCGGCCGCAGCAAACGCATGAACCGCGTCCATAAGAGGTGCGCACGCATGCAGGTTAGGCGTGCCCGGCAAACCTCCCGGCAGCACAAGCATGCTATATGCATCGAAGTCAACCTCGGACACGTGCTTATCGGCAACGACCGTCACCTTGTGCGAGGAGGTAACCTCGCGTCCCTCGGCAACCGAAACCGTGTCGCACGGAATGGACGCCCTGTACAGAATGTCAACCACCGTAAGGGCCTCTATCTCCTCGCATCCAGGCGCGAGAAACACTGCGATTTTATCGCTCATTGCAACCTCCCTGCTGCAAGCAACGTAACTCATAACCAAAAGGCTGCGTGTCCCGAAGCACGCATCCATGGAGTATAACGCAACACTTCGCGAAACGCAGCGCTTTGCAAAACGCTGCGTTTCGCCATATCCCGCTAGCGCACCCGCCAGCACACCTCGTTAGTATTCCTCCTCATCAGTGCCATAGGATGAGCCCGAGGTATCGCCTTCAAGCGGACCCTCCCACAGCGGGTCGTGCTCGGGCGTCGAGAAGTCGAGGTTGTCGTAGCCAATCTGCTCGCGCAGCAACAGGTAGCGCGGGTTGTCGCCACGGAAGTCCTCATGCGGGTTGGAGAGCGAGGTGCGCACAACGCAATTCGGATGCAGCGACTGATACGTATCGAACTGCTCCTGCGGAACGGAGTTGGGATACCCACACCAGAAGCGCTCGAGGTCGATGTCGTACAAACAAGTGATGTCGGAGAGGCCCGGGTTGTTCGAGGCGTTAAGGTGCTTGAGCTCGTGGCAGTTCGCGAGCGCCGAGATGTCGTCAACGTAGTTCGAGAAGATCTCCAAGAACTCAAGATGCGGGCAATTCGCGAGCGGCGAAATATCGGTAATGTTGCCAAGGATGCAAATGAACACCTCAAGGTCGGGCATGTAGCTCACAAAGGAAATGTCTTGCAGGTCCGCATTGTGGCCGAGGTCGAGATACTTCACCTTGGTGCAATACTTGAGCCCCTGATCGTTCGAGGGCGAGAGCGAACCCAGCGCCTCGTTGCTGGCGAAGATTCTCTCAACGTCGGTACGCACGGTGTAGATGCCACCACCAAACCAAATGCGCCATACAACCTGCGAGTTGGGATACGCATCGCGGATGGACGCGCACGTCTCGTCGTCGAGCCCACAGGTATCGAGGTCAAGGTACGTCACCCACGGCATGTTGTTCATGAGGTCGCGCACCTCCATGCCACCGTCGGTCATCAGGCACCGACGGAAGTCGAGCGTCGTGGTGTTAAGGTCAATCGTTTTTCCAAGCGAGTCGAACGTATACGCAATAACTACGTTGGGGTTAGCCTGCTTCATAACGGAGGCGGCGTGCAGCTTGGTGTGACCCCCCATCTCGTAGCCGAGGTTAACGGAGCGCAGGTTTGTCATACCGCCCACCAGCGGTGCAAACTGTTCGAGCTCCTGAACAGTCGCCGCCTGAAGGTCAACATCGGTGGCGTCAAGCGCAACGTTTATGTTGCCGGCCGTGAAGCTACCTACCAACGCAATGTTGGGGCAAGCCTCACGAAACGCCGCGAGCGACTCCGGCGTCCAGCTCGGTGCATCAATCTTCACACCCTTGATGTTTGACGCATAGTGAAGCGTCTTTTGCGCCAGCTCTACTGCAGCAGCTTGGTCGAGCGACGTAAGGTCGGCAACCTGCGTTTCCGCATCCACGGGAATCTCGGCAGGCAGCTGAGCCTCGTACGTAACCGCAACATTGGGATGCGCCTGTGCCCACGCGTCGATTTGGTCGAAACCGTCAGTCGCCGTTATGTTCACCTTTTTGAGCTTGGGAAGCGTGTCGAGCTGTGCAAGTTCATCCGCTTCAAGAGCAAGGCTGACTTCCTGGGAATTCGCAAGAACAAAGCCATGCTTAAACCACACGATGGGATTCGTAATCAGCAGCACCACACATGCCACTGCAACGACTGCTACGATACTTACTGCGATTATGATGCCTTTTTTCATTGCTGCGCCCAATCGACGTACACCACCAGACAAAGGGTATTGTAAGGCTTTAAGACACATTTTAGGAGCAGAGAATTACGATTAAGCTAAGAATTGGTGCGCGAGGCCTATACAAAGGGCAGCTTCCCTTAAGCGGCTAGGCGACGCTTCAAAAACACTACGACAAGCCCCGCCAAGCTAACGGCAACGATGACGCCCCACGCACGGACGTTGTCGTCCAAACCGGTCGCGGGCACGTCCGCCTCCGCCAGCGTGTTGGTAATCGTAACCCGTGAGGGGTCGGCCGCCGAACCGGAAAGGTTGGAAATTGTCACCGTATGCGGATGGCTCGCTTCCACCGCCACGTCAACGGTATTGGTCTCGGCTCTGGCACTCACCCTGTAGGGCGTGTCTTCCGATTGGATAAGTTCATATACTTCCCTGGCCGGCACATCGTTCAGCCGCAACGTTTGCCCATGCCTCAGTTTAAACGAGTTGTTCTCGGCCGTGAACGTTTGCTCCTCGCCGTCGATTGATCCCATGATTTTATCCATATATTCGGGAATAGGCAGCGTAAACTCATGCTCCCTCGTTTGGTCGGCATAAGCACCCTCAACCTGAAGCGTTACCTCCACCGTGGCAGACTTCATGTGGGGAATCTGCAGCAGGGGTAAGGTCGCATCCCCCACCTGCTCGGTAGTGCTATACGCAAAGCCTTGGAGCTCTTGGTCGTCTTGCGCCACCCTAAGGGCTCCGCCTCGCGTGATGGTGAACTTCACGGCCTTTTTGAGCGGCGCATACCCCTCTTCCTCCAAGTTGCTCGTTTGCTTGAGGTAATACGTGCCCGCACCCAACTCCAGCTGCGTCCCGTCACCTTCGGCTCGCAAGTACCCGTCTGTACCGGCCGTCAGCGAACTCACAAGAGGCATGCCGGGCTCGGTTTCGCTGTACTCCTCCTCCGTATAAAGGTCGTACGTCATGTTAGGAAGCGCCTCTGCCTTGGGATACGAAACGTTCTTCATTTGTATGGGGTATCGGGTACCCCTATTGGAAATCGTCACGTCGACGGAGCGAACGTTCACCTTGCGGTAAATATCGAAAACACCCGCCTGACTCACGCTGTTCATGTAGCGGTCGACTTGTCCTTCTTTGTTCGGGCCATACCAAATGTACACATAGTACGAGTTCGTCGTATTGAGGTTCGGACGATGGTAGAACCGAATCTTCCCGTCGTTGTTGAGATGACGCACATACAGCGGCACCGGATACGAAGGATTCAAATACCACCTCGAACCCATGTCAAGGTATGCCCCCGTCGCCTCGTTCTTCAACGCGATGACGCCGTCCTTCGTAAGCGTATCGACATTCCACAGCATGTGGTCTTCCACCGTACCCGTGATCTGCGACCCGTCCGCGCTCACCTCAAGAGGCTTGGTTACAAGGCCACCGCTCGACGACATGGCACGTGTCCCGTTTAACGTCGTAGTAATCATAACGTACTGCTTGCCCTCTTTGAACTCGTCGGCTTTGTAGTACTCGGAGTGCGGATCGAGTTCCTCGTAGTCGATGTGGGGAATCCAGCTCTTCGTGACGTCCACCCCGTTGCTCGTCACCTTCGTTTCGCTCACCATGTACGCCTCGTTCGGATCAAGGCCAGTGAGCGTTTGCGTCCAATCGTTGCTTGCGCTCAAGGTGACTTCCTCAACCACCTCACCTCGTGCATACACGTCGACGGTCACGCTGTCGTTCGCATGGCTCTTGTTGTCGTCCCACTCCTTGGTAAGCGTCATCCTTAGCACGTCGGCGATAATAACGCTGCCGTCGTCGTCCTCGTGCATTACGTCCGCAATAGCAGTTTCGCCATCCACCACAACGGTATAGATGTTCGTGGACATCTTGTAGCCCTCGGGAATTACCGTTTCCTTCATGTAATAGGTACCCTGCGGGATCTTGCCAAACGAAACCACGCCCTGCCTGTTCGAGGTAGCCTTCACCTCTTCGTTTTTGTACTCGAAGGGGACGTAGCAGTCAGGGTCGGTATAGAGCGCGAACTCCGCACCCTCCACAGGGTCGTTTCGCGTGTCGATTGCGTTAAACGAAGCAGGCGCCACATGGTAGAACTCAATAAAAGTGCTATCGATGATGCCGCTCGTCGTGAGGTTGTACCACGTTCCGTAGTAGTCCCTACCCGCCGCATTCTCCTCAATGCTGTTCATGTAAAAGTATGCCCTATAGACGGACGGGCTGCCAGTGCTGCTAATGGCAGTTCCGTCGGCCACCTGCATATACCTATAGTTCTTTTGGTTGGACTCAGATAACGTAGTGTACACGCGCGAGAACTCGTACTCATCGGCAATGGCAGGATTGAGCTTGTCTTTAAAGCTATGCAAGTCGATGGTGTTGGTTTCGTTCGACTCCGGCCCGGTACCCGTAAAGCGAATGTTGAGCGTACCGGAAACGGTACCTTGCAGGGGATTCCCCTCCGTATCGACAAACGTCACGGCGCCCATGCGATAATAGCTCCCCACGCTGGCCTTAATCTTGAAGTTTGTTGAAAGAGTAATAGGCTCGCTGCTGCTGCCGTCCTCGCTCGCCTCCACCGCCGCGATTACATACGTACTGAATCCCGGTGCCTCAAAGGAAACGGTGCCGTTTTCGCAGATAAAATCCTCAATAGCTTCCACCGCACCGGCATCGGTAATGTGCCATACCCGCACGCTCTTTCCTATCGCAAGGGCACGTTCGACGGCATCGTTAGCGATGGTCACCGTAAGGGGATGCTGCTCGTCCGGCTGATACTCGCCACCATCCGCCTTGAGGGTGATGTCGTAGGCGGCCAAGGCCTCCAGCTCGCACGCGCCGGCCGCAACTTCGCCCGCCGTCGCGTCGTCAATCCCATCCATGAGCGTTTGGGGATTCTCGTAACTCTGCGTGACGTTTTGCGCCGTGCCTTCCGTGTTTTCGGGCATCATGCCCTCAACCGTAACGTCGCGCATCTCGAGCTTTTCGCTACGATAGCCACTATCCCACACCAGGAGCAGCTGCTCGTCGCTGGCGCTAACTGGTACTGGCTGCCCGCACCCCGCGCCTTCGAAGAGCACCTCGCTTAGCTCGCCGTCGCGCACCCCATAGGCAATGACGCCGCCAAGGGCGTCCTCTTGCTGCTCGGCGCCTCCCTGGTCGGCCTCGTCCCGCCCGGCCTCGCCGGTCGAACGAGCCTCCACCCAGAGCGTGGTGCCATACGCTGGCGCCGGGTCGGTCGTGATGGCATAGCATGCCAAGGGGTCGACGCCCTGTTCGAGCTGAGGAGCTGCGGCATTCGCAGTGGAAACCTTCATCGCTTGCCGCGGCACCAAGAGCGATACCGCCATGCTCTTTCCGCCCCACACCTCCTGGCGCGTGACGACCTGCGCGAGCGCCATCGTGCCCAAGGTCCTCGTTGGGAACGAAAGCGTAGTCGTTATGCCCTCATCACTCGTGAGGTTGTTTGGCACGACGCGCACGCCGTCGGTCGTTCCCTCGGGTTCGGCCCCTCTCGCAACACCCAGCGCAACTTCGACGCAGGCGGACCGTGTCGCCTCAATGGTGTCCGTCTCGATGGTCACGCTCACGTCGGACGCAGGCTTAACCGCATTTCCCTCATGCTCGATGAGCACCTGCAAATACCGCGCATCAAGCATACGGTCGTTCTCCCCCAGAGAAAGAATCTTCTTGGTTTGCGCGGCAAGATCGTCGCGAAGTTCGCGAACTTGCAAAGTGGAGCCCTCGGGAATCTGCGCATCGGCTGTGTACGCAACACGTACCGTATACGTATGGCCGTCTTCCGTTTTAATCATGTTCGAAAGCGAGCCGGAAGCAAACGTGGGCTGAGTGCCGTCGTCCGAGGCGGGTTGCGCAGCGGCCTCTTCAGCCTTCTCGACCCCTTCGGTCTTCTCGGCCACATTGCTCTCTTGGCCAGCAGCCAGCCCACCCGCAGGCTCCTCGCCGCCCGCAGCTTCCTTGCTTTCCGCGGGCTGTTCGCCATCCGCGGGCTGTTCGCCACTCTTAGCTTCCTTGCCACCTGCAGGCTCCTCGCCATCAGCTAGCACAACGGACGCGGGCCCCTCGCCACCAGTCGACACGACGGAGGCGTCCGCATTCGCTTCGATCGCAGTTGGCTCCGCCTCATCAGCAACTACGTCCGCCGCGGCTACCATGGCCTCGGCCTCTACCGGGGCGTTCCCAGTCTCCGCATCCACCGACGATTCCAGCATCGCGGTGCTCTCCATAGCAACGGGCTCCTCCGCGCGCACGGGCATCGTAGGCACGCCACTTGCGACCAAGAGGAGGCACGTCCAAACCGTTAACGCCTTGTACCACAAACTCCGACGGTTGCTACGCACGGTTCCCACCTGTCCTCCAGCGAAGTAGAGAAGCGCCAATGAGGAGTAACATGCCCGCACATGCAATGCCGAGCATCGCGGCGTTCTCGCTGAGCGCGTCACCAGTCTTCGAGAGCGTTGTCTTCGACGAGCTGCCCGACGACGAACCCGACGAGCCGCTAGCACCGCCCGAAGAGCCACCCGACGAACCGCTAGCTCTACCGGACGAACCGCCCGACTTGTCCTCGGGCTTTATGTAGCTCACGCGCCATCCGGGATCTGTTACCTTGGGTCCGTCCCAACCCTCAACATGCACCGTTGGAATCACCACGGATGCCTCCGCGTCGGAGTTCGCCGGCTGCACATGGAGTTCGAGAGCGTACTCATTCACGCCCGCCGCCAAACTTGTGCTCAGCGCATCCACATAGTACAAACCATCAGGCAGCGACGTCTCGCTCGGCCTCAGCATGTAACGATGCACGTATGGAGTAGCGGAAGGATCGGCCGTAACTTCCACGGGAAAGTCGAGCCAAAGGTCCTCCTCACGCGTAAGCGTAAAGCTCGTAAGCGACTTGCCCTCGGCATCTACCGGCAGCGGAGCGCCTTCCTCAGCTGGCTCTATAACGTATTCAAACGTGGATTGAAGTCCCGAAACGGGAACTTTGTACTCTTGGAACACACGAACTCTGGCAGTTTTTACTGCGGTGGCTGTCTCGGATGCCCATGCATAACGCGACACGCATGCCAGCGCAAGCAGCACCGCCGCAACTAGCAGCACCGCTCCTCCCATGTTATGCCGTATGCGATTACCCATGAGTCCGCTTCACCATTCTTGTTTTCACTATCGTTGCAATCAATGCAATGAGTACCAACAATGCCAGCCAACACCAGTATGGAATGCCAAACCATCCCTCCCGAACGTCCACGCCCGTACCGAAGTTGGGAACCTTGGAGAACGGGTTCTTAAACCGCTCGTTGCAAATCTTACCCACCAAAATGGCCCGCGCATTCGTGCTCCCCGTCGCACAAGTCGAAAGCATCACGATGCGATCGCTCTCGGTCACGTCCACGCCGTCACGCCAATGCCTCGCGCGTTCGTGTAGCAACGCAAGGTAATCCTTTCGCTCGCCTTCCCCCGTAAACACATGCCGAAAGACCTCTTGGTCATAGGCATCCGCGTCAAGGAAGCAAAAGAACTCCAACCCGCAGTTCTTGTCGTTCGCGAAAAGGTTGCCGTAGCGGTGCTCGTCAAAGAATTCCTTGTCGGCGAAGTCGGTGATTTGACCAAACATCACGTCGTTCTCCATGTGATGCCCATACACAATGGTAGAAAAGCCGCTGAAGTCCGCGGCATTTGCCGTATCCATGAAGAGGGCACCACTCAGGGAATACTCGCCCTTGGCGTTGGTGGTGAGGTATTTGTCCTCATCACCCGGCGTGGCCTGACATACGGGATAATCGATGTTCGTCCCGTACACCGAGAGCCACGCCCGTACTTCCGGGTTTATCCGCTGCAACTCCCAAAACGAAAGCGGCTCGGGCTCGGTGGGTTTGTAGGGCTGCCACTGGTCTACCTCGGCACGCTGGTAAACCATGTGGCTATCCCATAGCGCGTAGCACCCCATGGCAAGGGGAAGGCACAAAATGACGACGAGCGTGTAGCTCACGAGTTTGCGTAACGCACGCACAACCCCTCTGGCCATCCCCTCGCCCATAAGATGCTACGGGTGAGCGGTCTACGCTGCCGCGTTCCCGCGACGCTTGGCAACGAACATACCAGCGAACACGACCAGCGGCACGCCTACCATCAGGATGTACGGCAGGTTGTCGATGAAGATGCCCGTGGGGATGACATTGTCCTCGTCAATCTTGTTCACGACGAACACGGTGGTGGCACTGCCAGTGGCGGAACCTTGTACAAGCAGGTCGCCTGCCTCGATAGTGTCTTGAGTGTAGTAGGGTTGGCCATCGGGGATAGGATCAGTCGGGTCGATCATGGACGTCGTCTGCGCTTGCGTGCGTCTCATCCCGTCTGCATTCTTGCGGGGATCGGCTGTATCATCAGTACCAACATACTCATAACCGGTCGGCACGTAATTACCAGGCTCTTCCTCAATCACATAATACGTCTGACCGGTAAGAAGACCGCTCGTAGAGAGGATCATCCTCCTGTTGCCGTACTCGTTCTGGGTCTCGTATTCCGCATTGTAGGGACCAAACTCACCGGTGATGCGGATGAAGCTGTCCTCCTTGAGCTCCGCCTTTACGTAAGCCCAGCCGCTATCATTGAATGTTGCCATGTAGTGATTGTTTTGAGGTATGTTCTGTTTGACGCCGTTGAGCTTTCTGCGTTCACCGTCGCTGTCCTGGTTGTATTCCGTCATATCGATAGCATCGTTCGAAATCTCATAGGTTAGGCAGGCACCATGCGCGTCGGGATTCGCGGCTGCCGCAGAATAGACCGCCAGCTCGACCAAGGAGTATTTGGTCCTGTCGCTGTGATCGCCATCGTAGAGCTTCTTTACTACAAACGATCCGCCCTTGATGTACTCGTTGGCAAAGGTAAAGCCGTCTACTAAGCGGCCGCGATCGTCACCGGCCAACTTGTTCTCTCCAGGCTCCACGCCGTTCGCGACCTCGGTAATCTTGCCACTTTGGGCCTTAGGATACGTGGGGTCGACCTTGCCCGTCTTTTCGTTGCCGTTGTCATCCTTCATCTGTTCTACGGTCACTTTATCAATGGTAAGGCCCCTGTCTCCCAAGGCAGAGCTGTCTTCCGTGTTGGTGTTGACGACATAAATGCGGAGCTTGTACTGGGCCTGAGAGGGGTTGATGTAGGTACCGTCGGTCAGCTTCGTACTGGCCGACTGCTCGGTCACCACGTAGGTGTAAACGCCCGCATGGGGGAATTCCACGCTTCCAAGCATATCCTTAATGGACATCTGGACTGCCGCCTGGGACGTCTGCCCGTTGCTCAGCGTGTTGCCGTCGGTGAACGGAATGCCATTCAGCGGCACGTCGTTAATCGTGGGGACGATGTCGCCGACCTTTATCGTGGCCCCGTCCTGCTCAACTCCGTCAGAGTAAACATTGTCTCTATTCTGACCGGCTTCAACATTGCCTTCCTTAACCTCTCCGCCGCCAGCAAAGCGGAATACGTACTCGTCATCCGACGTATCGGTGTCGGCTGGCGCGTCAATCACCTTAGTGAGCACCGCGTCCTCAAGGTCATACGTTGGATCACCAATCGCCAACGCCGACGTTGCGAACCCTACGCAGGCTATTGCCAAAAGGAATGCCGCAAGGATAGCCCCCCTCCGGGATATTTGTTGTAACATAGGAACTCCTTTCCATACTGCCTCACAAACGATTAAAAATACGCACACTCTATATACAATCTCGAGGATTATGCATCGCCATGCAACCATCAGACGGCGAACGCAACCAGTTTGTAGAAATACGGCACAACAAGGGGCTACAACAAAGGCCACCCTCTTGATTCGAAAACTATCCGCTAGAATCCACGCCGACGAAACATGCCGATGACTTTGCCGAGGGTCTGATCCTTCGGCACACAGCCCACGATGCGCGAGTCCACCGCCTCGTCGCGATTGTCTCCGAGCACGAATACCGAGCCCTCCGGAACCGTAAGCGGAAACGTTACGCCATCGGCAACCTGCGTCGTTTCGTCCGTTATGCCCTGCTCCTGCTGATACGCCCCGTTCACAAGCAAGCCCTGCGAGTCGATGTTTACCGTGTCGCCACCTTGCGCCACCACACGTCCGGATGTGGGCAACCCGTTGTGCTCGAACACCACCACGTCACGCGCGTCATAGCGCTTGTCTATCCGATAAAACAGCACGAGGTCGCCATCCCTAAAGCTCGGCTCCATGCTCGGGTCCGTCACGCGCATCAAACCGAACACGAACGAGAAGAGCACGACCGCCCCCAGCGCTATGGCGGCGATTTGCGCAAAGAGCAGCAGCAAATCGTGCAGGAGCGAAGGCTGCGTGGCGGGCTTCTGGCTAGGTTTTATCTCCTGCGTCGATGATGGCCGAGCCGAAGTATCCGCCTTCTTGCTCATGAACGCCTCCTGATTCCACGCGCACGCTTTGCCTCGTACATGCGTTTGTCTGCAATGGAAACGATTTCGGCAAAGTCCGCACACCCACATTCCGCCTCGCACGCACCCCACGAAACGGTGGGAAGACGTTCGTCCTTTCGCGTTCGCGATCGAGCCCCTCCTCGAGTTTATTCGCCAGCGCCTCAACCTTGGAGGTTCCCTTGGTAATTATTACCACGAACTCATCGCCACCCGTACGAAAGCAGCGACCCGACGACCCAAACACGCGCAGGATAAGTCGTGCAATTGTGGCAAGGCAAACATCCCCGTACGCATGACCATACGTATCGTTAACGTGTTTGAAGTCGTTTACATCAATAACCACAACCGTGCACGGTAGCGGAGGCGCGCTGAGCTCCTCGTCGTAGCTATGCCGATTGAGCAGCTTGGTAAGGGCATCGGTCCGTAAAACCATTTCCGAATACGACATAAAGTACAAGATAACGGCCATGGAAACCGCGGGCCACGATGTGCGCACATTGCTGTTTGCGATTTGGATGCCGACGCCCACTCCTAGCACCGCAAGTATTGCCAGCATGGCAACCACGTTGCTCGACTGATACGTCCGTCCCGCATGAATCGACTCCACAACAAGATGCACAGACGCGATGCCATACACAACCATGTACACCATATACCAAGCGCCCCGGTGGTACACGTTAGCCTCGTCTACATAAAATACGAATCCGCCCACAATCGTTGCGAGTTCCACCATTGCATGCAGAGCCAGCAGTACGGCAATCCAACGAGAACCGCGATTCGGAAAGATGGTGTAAGCAATGGCCACGGGTAACGCTGGCGCCAAGGCAAATGTGATTGCCATGCTCACCACATGGAATGGTCGCAGGGAGGGCAACGCCGCACCGAATACGTAGTTAAACCAATCTGCAGCCGCAAAGAACGCAAGGGCAGTCACGCACGTAAGAAAGATGGTTCGCGCCTGTCGGCCCACAGTTCGGTTGTCGAGAATAAGGATTGCTGCTGCCATGAGAAACAGCAGCGTCACCATTGTGAGTCCCGTAAATACCTGATTGGCTTCGCTTACGAACGGCATGGGCCCTCCACACTCAACAATCATTCCGTGAATTACGGAACATAGCGACAAGGAGAGTGTACCATCTTATGCTTCATAGACTCAAAGGAGGGTACGTGAACTGGGGCGAGATACTCGATGAATTGCCAAGCGACACGCGCGCAGAGTTCGAAAAGCAGCTGCGCCGGTCACTCACTCGTCGGCTTAGGGCCATTCGCACCTACGCCGACCCGTCGCTAGTTCCCGACTCCATACGTTC
This sequence comes from Atopobiaceae bacterium, assembly GCA_017510785.1. Classification (GTDB taxonomy): domain Bacteria; phylum Actinomycetota; class Coriobacteriia; order Coriobacteriales; family Atopobiaceae; genus RUG440. Next base: position 21,204 of record JAFWMH010000007.1, read on the forward strand.
CTTGGCCGTTGGAGAATGGCGCAAACAGTTCATGAAGGACGCCTCAAAAGGGGCGAAGCGACGGATGAAGTATGAGCGATTGCGACATGACCCCACGTATCAACAGCTTGAGCGCGCGATAGTCGAGAAGCATTGTTCGAATTCGCCGGGGGCGCAAACCGTCGCAAACGAAGTTGCGCGCATGACGTTTGAGCAAGCTTGCGAGGAGTTTCGACGCAGCAAGCCAAGCTATGGGAGCACGGGGCTGGAAGGCTTTGTGGGCAACCGCATTCGAGCTGCGTACAAAGATGTCGTAAAGCCGGACGCCATGCGCGCGGAGATCGAGCATCGCGTTCGAGAGGTTGCCCGCACGAAGGACTTATTTGAATTTGCGCACGTAACCATGCCCGGAGGAACGGCATTTGGCCTCCAAGAGCTTACCGACGAGCAACAAATTGCTGCGCGCGTGCAAGGTACGCGTTTGGTCGACCACATCGTTCGGAAGCTCTACGATGCTTCTTCCCAAAGCGTCCGCGCGCGCAAACGGCATCACACAAGGGGCGGGCGTCGCGCGTACGACGCGAGCATGGACCTCACGAAGTCCTCGCACGACGTTGTGCGCACGCTCATTGTTTGCGAACTGGTGCAGCATCCTGTTGTGCGTGCGCTCAATACCCTCGTGTCACAGCTATGCGACACACCACAACCACTCGAGAACACGTTGCGTCGCATCGCCTCAAACGATGCCCGCGCAATCGTTGGGGCCTTGCAGTCCGAAGACTTCGCGCGCGTTGTTGCTGAGGACCTTTTACGCAATTCGCTGTATGCGCGCCAGTTCGAGCAATCCGTCGAGCTGCTCTTACGCGTTCGAAGCAACGTGCCCCAAACGCCCATGGACGCGTTTCCGCTCGCGCGCACGATGCACCGCCACTTCGTCGTGCATGTAGGTCCGACCAATTCCGGCAAAACGCACGATGCGATTGCTGCGCTTTCCGTCGCCGAATCGGGCGCGTATCTTGGGCCTTTGCGTTTGCTCGCCTACGAGCAGTTCGAACAGCTCAATCTGTTGGGATGTGCCTGCTCGCTCCTCACCGGCGAGGAACTCATTGAGGTCCCTGCCGCACGACACGTTTCGTCAACCATAGAGATGGCGCGTTACGACATCCCCCTCGAGGTGGCCGTTATCGACGAGGCGCAAATGCTTGCCGACCCCTCGCGAGGGCACAACTGGACAAACGCATTGCTTGGCATCCCCGCTCGCGAGGTCCATGTATGCTGCGCGCCACATGCCGAAACGGTGGTTCGAAAGCTTATTGAATTGTGTGGCGACACGTGTGATATTATCTGCCATGAACGGCTCGTACCACTTGTGCGCAATAAAGGTCGTTTTCGATTGCCCCAGGATGTGCAGGCAGGCGATGCGCTGGTAGTGTTCTCGCGCAAGTCGGTGCACACCGTGGCCTCGATTGTTTCGGCGCATGGCCTCCGTCCCTCGCTTGTGTATGGCGCACTGCCCTACGAGGTTCGCCACGAGGAAGCGCGCAAGTTCGATGAGGGAACCACCGATGTCATCGTGGCAACCGACGCCATTGGTATGGGCATGAACTTACCCATTCGTCGCATTGTGTTCGTCGAGCAAGACAAGTACGACGGACGAGAACATCGCATGTTACGCGCAGAGGAGATTCAGCAAATCGCAGGGCGCGCAGGAAGATACGGGCGTTACAACAAGGGGCTGTTCACGTCGACTCGTCGATGCGGCGAGATAGCGGGCCTCTTTAGGCAGAGCATCGATGAGATAACTACCATCCCCGTTGGCATTCCCGAAAACATTGCTCTCGTGCGCGACGCAACGCTCTCCGACTCCATTCGCATGTGGATGGGGATTGAGCAGCCCGAGCCTTTCGTCCGCATAGACGTGTGGCGCGACCTCAAGCTCGTTTCGGAAATCGAGGCTAAGCTTTCGCCCGACGAAGCCGTTAGCATCGAAACCAAGGAGACAGTATTCGCCCTAGCAACGATGCCCTTCGACGAGCGCGACCGACGGTTGCTCGCCGTATGGCGCCGGATGGTCGACGCGCAGCTCGCGCACGAGACTGTTGAGTTTGCGCTGCCCGAGGTTGACGCACCTGGGACGGAGCGGGCCGGAGCCGCGCCGAGCGGGACGGATCGGGCTGGGACTGCGCTGCCCGAGATTGACGCGCCTGGGACGGAGCGGGCTGGGACTGTGCCGAGCGGGACGGATTCTACCCTCTCTCCGACACGTGCAACCGAAACGAGTCCCAGCCTCACTGCCAAACGAGATTCCCGACCAACGCACAATCCCAGTACGCTCGCCAAGCTTGAGGCCGACTATAAATACTGCGACCTGCTCTACAATTACGAGCGTGCGTTCGGAAGCCGCGAGCGCATGCAGGAACTCGTGAACCGACGCAATCGTATCGCCCGTATCATAATGGACATGCTCGACGCCAACTCATAAGCACGGAGCAAAACCTAGGTTTGGCGCGAACACGCGACCCACCCAAAAGCACTGTCCTGACGGCAACCCGCAAGCATGGCACTTCCTCGTCGCATCCAGCAAGGCTTCGGGCCTAGTGCGGTCTCGCCGCATCCAGCAAGGCTTCGGGCCTAGTGCGGTCTCGCCGCATCCAGCAAGGCTTCGGGCCTAGTGCGGTCTCGCCGCATCCAGCAAGGCTTCGGGCCTAGTGCGGTCTCGCCGCATCCGCCAAATTCACCAGCGCGGCGGTTTTCGGACGAAAAACGACCTCTGAAAACCCTCCGGGACAAAATCGTACGAAATCGCGAACTCTGCAAATCCCCCCGTTTGCACAGATTGCGATTTCGTCTCGTTTCGTTGCGGACGTCCAGAGGATGAGTCACCATCGGGCCTACTACAGCCCGGTTCCGCGGCAAAAAACAACCCAACCGACACCCATTAATAAAAGATGGGCGCCAAACAGGCCACCTGGGAGGAGAAACCGTAGGCAAGGCGGACCACGACTATTGCCGGAATGGGTGCCAGAGTGGTCCGAATAGGCGACAATCCCGTGCTATCTGTGCCCCATCGGCACCCAACGTTCGCAATGGGTGCCACGGGGGCCCGAATAGCAGGTCTGGTGCTTTTATCTGTGCCCCATCGGCACCCAACGCGCAATGGGTGCCACGAGGGGATCGCGTCCCGATATGTGGTGTAAGAAGGTGTGGGTCACCGGAGCGAACGTCGGTTCCGAGCTGCCCGGCTGGTGATTCTACTCCTTTTCCTCGGCGGTTGCAACCGCCTTGCCGATGATCTCCCTCGCCTTCGCGCAC
>JAFWMH010000075.1 GCA_017510785.1 Atopobiaceae bacterium
CGCCGCGCGCGGCGGCACAGACGGGCACGGAAAGGCCGTCCGTGGCGCACAACTCCCGATGGCGTCCGTCTCCGCGCCTGCGAGGGGCGTGCTCGGCAAAGCGGACCGCAGGCCCTTGTCCGTGACGTCGGAATCCGACCTTGAGCAATGCCCTCGGGCCCTCATCGCATCGTCCATTGACATAAAAGCTTCAATGTGTACAATTTCCCGTACGAAAAAACGGCCGAATGTACGATTTTGTCTCCGAATTGTACACTGGGCCGGTTTTTCATCCGCGAAATTGTACACGCCGAAAACAGGCTGAAAGCGACGCGACCGGCAACCCAGCCGGTAAGCCCGTCCGGTAGCCTCGGCCGGTAGGCTCCAGCTGCGATTGAGTCGCCGCGCGCGGCACAGACGAGTGCGGAAACGACCGTCCATGACGCATAGCCTACCGTTGGCGGGTATTTCCACACTTGTAGCTCATGAATGCTAGCAGGCATGACTGGCATATGCAATACAAGAGATAAAGGGCTGTTTGGACTTGGTGAACCCCGTTAGACCCACAATGGCTTCTTATCGATGAGTTCCCGCAGCTCTTCCGGCACAGGATAGTCCAACATGTCGCAGATTTAGGCAAACGCCTCATCGGTGAGGTGGAGCGTACGAGCGGCCGCGATATCGCGATCGGCGGCGGCATCGAGGTTGGCGAGCGTCCACTGTGACACGGTCTGACCGTTGATGGCCGCAGCCCGTTCGTAGGCTGACTTGCGGCTCGGCTCTATGCGCAAATCGAACCGCGTGCTCTTAGTCTCGTTTTCCAAGACCGCCAGAGGCATAAGCCCTCCTTAAAGCATACTTGTTTCTATTTAATCCAAATTGTGCAGCAATATGGGTACATATCAATATTGGTTACACGCGACGAATCCCTGCCTGCGGCAGGGCTCCTGGACCTTGTCGCAAGTAGGCTCACCCGTCACGCACCGGGTACCCGTCACGTGCCCGCTCAAAGGCGCGTCGCAAGCCACCAGCCCAACATCTCTGTCGGGCGCTCGTCTCGGTACGACGAGTGCCCGACGGCGTTTGTTACCTAAAAGCACCAAGCTCGGGACGCCAACCAACGGGCGACGGTTCGCCATTCGCAGCAGCCGCAGCCGTAATCGAGAGCCCAAAGAGTAGGTCACTCTCGCTCACAGTAAGCTTGCTGAATCCCGTCGCACTCAAAATACCCGAAACAGCAATCGCGCCTCCCAGCATAACAGGCGCCCGCTGAGGCTGAATCCCCGCAAACGCCGCACGCTCCGCAACCGGAACCGCCGCGAGACGCTCCTCCTGCGCACGAACCTGCGCCACCGTCAACTCGGCCAGATGCACCTGGCTTGAATCGTAAGGCACAAGCTCCTTCGTAAGTGCTACGAGCGTCGTCGACGTACCACCCGTCACCACCAAACGCTGGGGCCGGTTCTCTTCGGGCTCGAGCCACGACGCGATTGGAGCAAACTCGCTCTCCACGAACTTGTGGGCCGCGCGAACATCCTCAGCCTTGGGCGGATCGTCGTTGAGCAAGAAACGCTCGGTCACACGCCGACAGCCCACGTCGATGGAGCGAACGTGCCGAACGTCGAGCCGCTCGTCGGCACCCAAAGAGCCAAGTGCGAACTCCGTCGACCCTCCCCCGTTATCTGCCACAAGAATCAGCTCGCCGGGAAAGTCCTGTGCCACGCCCAAGAACGTGAGCGTGCCCTCCACCTTGCCGGGAATAACCTGCGCTCGTAGCTCGCGTGCCTCAAACGCCGCGAGCAACTCCCCGGAATTGCTCGCATCGCGCGCAGCACTCGTAAGCGTGCAGCACGTTTGACGCACGCCGACTTCGCGAATCGTTGACAAATACGCGTCCACGCACCCCAACAGGCGACCGCACGCCTCGTCAGACAACCGCCCAGTTCGGTCAACACCCTCACCAAGGTTAACTATGGTTGACTGACGCATCATGCGTTGTACCTTGCCCGCCTCCACCTCGGCAATCGCCAAACGAGCGGTAACGGTTCCCACATCGATTACTGCCACGCGCACCATGGGCTACTCCCTTCGTCGCAAGCGCTTCAAAACCTTTGCATACACATCATACAGGTTGTGTATCCGAGACGACGCCAAGAGCCCGCCGACTACCCTAAACGGCCCTCCCAGCACACAGCCTGTAACTTGTGTGCCGGAAGGCCCACTTAGCGCGGGTTTTGTGTGCTAAGCGGCGCCCTCAGCACACAAGCCGCATGTGTACCAGGGATGTCTCTTTAACAAGGGAGGGCCGACTAAACGCCCTCCCAGTACACAACATGTTACAAGATGGTTTTCACGAAGCTTGGATTCCAAGGCGACTCGCACAAGCGGCTGCTCATGCGGCTACCGACGCGAGTAGCCCAAAAGGTCGTCGAGCAGCGGCACGTACCACGGCAGTCCTTCCTCGTATTCCGCAACGGCGCGGTCGATTTGCTCCTGCTCGGTGGGGGTCGTCTCATCAAGACCCTCAACCACGAGCGCCTCCTCGTCGGGATAGACATATCCACGGCGACGCGCCTCGTCCTCAATCCCCTCAAGCGTGTTGAGCCGCTCAACGTCGGTACTAAGGCCTTCGTTTATTGTAGACAAAACCTCGTACTCAACCTTAAGCACGCCCTCGTCGCGCCATGCGTGGTAGTAGTCGCGCAACGGCCCCGCAATCGCCACTGCGGCAAGCAGCAACACCACGAAAGCCGCCAGCACGATTTTCCACACGGCAATGCTCGGGGCAAGACCCCAACGCCGCGCGATATGCACGCGGTCGCGAATACCGACCTTGTCCTGCGTATATATGGCAGGCCGAATGGGAATGCCCCCTTCTTCGCGTTGCGTTTGCACGCGACGCGCCGTCGTGCCACGACCATACGCGCGCTTCTTGCGGCGCTGTCCGTCGAGGCTCCCAATGCTCAAGGGATACGACATAACGTGAGCGCCAACAGAACGCGACTCCTTGGGTTGCTGCCTCGAGGCAGCACGAACCGACCGCTCACGCTCGTCGCGCGACGGAGTGGAACGCCTGCCGACCCCGGTTCGCCTAATCGATACCGCGTCGTCGCGCTCGTTGCTCCGCGTCCGCGCGCGAGCTGACCGCCGCTCCTGTGACTGCGACCGCTCCTGCGACTGCAGCCGCTCCTGCGACTGCAGCCGAGACTGCGGCTCCAACCGCGACTGCGACTTCGGCCGCGGCCTCGCGCTGCTCGCGCCGTCACGTGAAGACGTCGGGCGTCGCCGCCCATTGGGTGTGTAATCGTAAGAACTCATGCCACTGCTTCGTTTGAGGTATGTTCCGGCCCGCGTCCTTGCGAGACGTGGTCTTTCATTATCGCACACATCGGAGGTGAGGTATACCCCTGAGAACGAGTCTCATATACCGCAATCCTCCGATTGCGACGTTTTGTGACACAAACCTCCACATGGGTTCCCCAAGAACTTGTCTCGTTACCACTCGCACTCCGTAGTCTTACAAGACAAACTCTTTTGCAGCCTACATCGCAACGATGCGAGCGCTGGCACGGCACGCGCCTCACTCCCCGGCCTTCACATCGTCCCACAGGTCGTTGAGTTCTTTCGTGGAGAGAGTCTCCACGTCGGTGCGCGCCTCCATGGCGCTCCAACGCCGCCGGAACTTGGCGTTCGATGACGCGAGCGCCTCCTCGGCATCGATGCCACAGCGACGTGCCACGTTGACAAGAGCGAACAGCAGGTCCCCAAACTCCTCGGCCGCGGCCTCGGTGCCCGGCTCCTCCCGCTCGAACTCGGCACGCTCCTCCGCAACCTTCTCCCAAATATCGGCCACCGTGTCCCACTCGAAACCGGCCGCTGCCGCGCGCTTGGAGATTTTTTGCGCCTGAAGCAGCGCGGGCAATGCAATTGGCACGGAGTCAAGAAGGCCGGTACGCTCCGTTCGCGACGCCCGCTCCTGGCGCTTGACGTCGTTCCAAATTTTGAGAACCTCGTCGCCGGTCGCGGGCCTGGGGCCGGTCGCGGGCCTGGGGCCGGCTGGGGATTCGGCGCCGGTTGCAGGCTTGGTGCCGGTCGCGGGCTTGGCGCCGGTCGTGGGCCTGGAGCCGGCTTCCCCAGCTGCATCGGCTCCGCCAGCAGCGAGTTCGGCACCGCGATCGTCAGCGTCGCCTACGGACGCGCCCGCCGTCGCGCCGCCACTAGCGCCACTGACGCCACCGGCAACGAACGAGCCAACCGCCGACCCGCCAGACACGCCCGCCTCGTCCCCAAACACGTGGGGATGGCGCCGAATGAGCTTCTCGTTGAGGTCGCGACACACGTCATCTATGGAGAACTCGCGCTCGTCGTCGGCAATCTGCGCGTTGAGCAAAACCTGCTCTAGCACGTCGCCGAGCTCCTCGCGCACGTGTTCCACGTCATTGGCGCGCATGGCCTCGGCAGCCTCGTATGCCTCCTCAACCATGTGCTTGGCCAGGGTACGGTGCGTTTGCTCGCGGTCCCAGGGACATCCGTCGGGCTGACGAAGGCGCCAAATGGTACGCACCAAACGGTCGAACTGCGGATGCGTTTCGGGTGAACCGCCACGCAACGCAGTTTCGTAATCGATTTTATCTTCGAGCGCAATGGAGTTGTGGGCGCGCAGGTCGGTCACGTTGTTCAGTCGCCGAGCCACGCGACGCGAAACCGCAAGGTCCACGCTATCGGCACACATCGCCTCAAGCAGCAAGTCGGCCACAAGCCCCATGCCCTCCTCGTTGGGATGCAGCCTGCCGTCCGCAAAAATGGACGGGTCCTTGGGAATCCCGTGGTAGCCATCCACCACGCGCACGCTCTCGTAGCGCGAGCACACGCGACCGAGCATCTCGTGCATCCATGTGAGCGGACGTCCGCACGGCATGGGCTCGTGCTCGTCGGTGCGCCACAGCGGCGAAAGCACATAGGTGGGCACGCCGGGGAATAGCCGGTGCAAACGCTCGAGGAACGCAACTGCCTCTCCCTCGATGGCCTCGGGCGAACGGCGCCGCGCCCAATCGTTTGTGCCAAAGGCCACAACGACAACCTCGGGCGGCTCCTCACGCCACAGCGAGAACCCCCCGAGCACGCCCTCGTCAAACACGTGTCCAGCAACTGCCTGGTTGAGCAGGTCGATGCCCAGCGTGTGGGCAATTTGTGCGGGATACGAACGCGACGGCTTGCCACATACGAAGCCTTGCGTAATGGAGTCACCAAGTGCAAGCAGATAACCCCGTTTCGGGACCGGCTTCAACGTGCCGTTGCTGCGCAGGTTGCCAAACGCCACGTTCATGATGCTGGGCAAGTAGATGCGCACCTCAAGCTCGGATCGGTCGGGGTTCTCGAACGCAATGCGCAGGGTATTGTCTTCTGCAGGAACGGTAGCGAGCAGGCGGCCATCCACCACGATGTCGATGCCGTCGATGGTGCCCTCCTCAGCCCGTCCGTACGGAATCTTGCCGGTAACGTCGCCCCCCATTATTTCGCCGTACATGCGGTGGGTTTTATCGAGCGCTCGCACGACGCGACAATCGAGCGACACTTCCGTTCCGTCCGTCACGAACGCAATAACGACGCCAGCGGTTGCCGTAGCCCGATCGTGACGACCAACCTTACCCAGGTGCTCGAGCTGCTCGGGATAAAACCTCTGCGCCGTAACAAGGCCGTCGGGCCCTTCCACCAAATACACGGCACCGTGCACGTACGGCGCCAGGGGATGATGCGAAATGACCATGGGCTCCTCCGGTTTGCGTGGCGTGTGTGTTGCGTGGCGCGTGTGCTCTTCGCGCGTGACACGCGTGCTCTTCGCGCGTGGCTTTCTCTATAGTACCGCGACACAGCACTGCGACAGTCGAAAAAGCCGCGTGCAACCGACGCGTTTTCGCGGTTCGGCACGCCCCGGTTGGGGCGAGACGCTCCCGGGAACTTGTTTTGCGCGGGCCGTCTTGCGCAGCCCGACGCACAGGATGGTCGATCCGAGAAACAGCAGGCAGAGGCGCTGCGCGCAGGCCCGCAGGAACGAGGACTGTTTGAGCACGGCGCTCTCCGGGCCAGGCCACCGCGCGCGGGCCCTACTTCCGAAGCTTGCGAACGCGTCGGGCCATGTCTTCGAGCTCGGACTTGTCTAGCTCGGGTAAGCGTTCAAGCTTGTCGAGGAATTCCGTGAGGGAGGTATCGAGCTGCTTTTGTCTGAGCTCGTTGAAGAAGTCAACGATGACGCCCGTAAAGATCGCCGTTGTTCCAATGGCCAGCATGGAGCACACAATCGTCGCGGCACGGCCGACGGGCGTAATGGCCGTAAGGTCGCCAAGACCGACCGTAGTCGATACCGCCCACAAAAACCAAAGTGCGTCGCCGTAGTTCGAAACCCCCGGCTCGAAAACGAGCACCAACATGGCGCACACCAAGTATGCCCCAATAAATGAGAGAAACACTGCACCGGCACCCGAACGCTTAATTACAAGCAAGAGGAGACGCCCCTTTTTGAAGGGACCAACCTCACGGTTCTTCGTAGCCATTTTGACCGCTCCCCCACGCGAATGCGCGATTACAAGATTGCACCATGGTACAACGAACCGGAATACATTAGAATGGGGAATGTCGCTAACGGAAGGGAGCGGGAACTCCCCCAAAGCAAAGGAGAGCGTCATGAAGTTTGTTTGCCCCGTATGCGGATACGTTGAGGAGATCGACGGCGACGAGCTGCCCGCCGACTACAAGTGCCCCGTATGCAAGTGCCCCGGTGAGAAGTTCAACAAGATGGACGGCGAGATGACGTGGGCCGCCGAGCACGTCGTTGGAATCGGCAAGGCCGAGGGCGTGCCGCAGGACATCATCGACGACCTGCGCGCCAACTTCGAGGGCGAGTGCTCCGAGGTCGGCATGTACCTTGCCATGTCGCGCGTCGCGTACCGCGAGGGTTATCCCGAAATCGGCGAGTACTGGAAGACGGCCGCCTTCGAAGAGGCCGAGCATGCCGCCAAGTTCGCCGAGCTCTTGGGCGAGGTCGTCACCGACTCCACCAAGAAGAACCTCGAGATGCGCGTTGAAGCCGAGAATGGCGCAACCGCCGGCAAGACCGACCTCGCCAAGCGTGCGAAGGCCCTGAACCTCGACGCCATTCACGACACCGTGCATGAGATGGCTCGCGACGAGGCCCGTCACGGCAAGGCATTCGCCGGCCTGCTCAAGCGTTACTTTGGCTAATACTTTGGTTCGTTAGGGATTTGGGGCTTGAGGTTTTTTCCCATCGCGTACTGATTGCGGGCCGTCGAGGCATGCTCCTCGGCGGCCCGTTTTTTGGTGGGGCGGTTCCCGTTGCACTTTCGTTCATCGAAGCGGGTTCGCGGCGGCCCGTGTTTGGTCGCGCGGTTCCTAAGGGTCTTCTTACCTGTAGCGTGCGCTACAAGCTGCCTCCGCGCCCGCGAGGGGCGTACGGTGCGGGATCCGGCAGGCGCAAGCGCTCCACCGCTGCCTCCGCGCCCGCGAGGGGCGTACACTCATCGTCACACCTCCCCCTCGCGCAACTCCGCTGCCTCCGCGCCCGCGAGGCGTACGACGCGACGAGCTCGCTGTGCCATTCGCGCCCCGCCAGGCTGCCTCCGCGCACGCGAGGGGCGTACTCGGCAAAACGGGCCGCAGGATCTTGTCTGCGACATCGGAATACGGCCTCGGGCAATGCCCCCGCGCCCTCTTCGCATCATCTGTGGCTCGTTCTGCGGGCGTGACAACGTGAGCATGGCGGCAGGCAATGCCCCCGCGCCCTCTTCGCATCATCTGTGGGCATAAAAGCTTCAATGTGTACAATTTCCCGTACGAAAAAGCGGCCGAATGTACGATTTTGTCTTCGAATCGTACATTGGGCCGGTTTTTCGTCCACAAAATCGTACACACCGAAAATCAGCTGAATGCGACGCGGCCGACAGCCCGTCCGGCGGGCCCGGCCGACGGGCCCCAGCCGCGTTCGAGCTGCCGCGCGCGGCGGTACGGGCGGGCACGAAACCGATTATTTGTGATGCACAGCCTACCGTTGGCGGGTATTCCCACACTTGGACAACGCGGAGGAGGGCTTTCACGACAAAGCCTGTGAGGCCGCGGCCCAATGGGGAAGTGCGATAGCATCGCGGCACCTCATGCTTGGTCTTGTCTGCCGGACGGCACAAACGGCACCCATTACCGACGTTGGGTGCCGTTCGGGACGTCTGGCGGACAAAACCGGGCGACGGATGGCACGTTTGGCACCCATTTTGGCGCGCGCTCCCCGCGCCGCACCGCGCCGTACCGCGCTCCCCGCAGCGCCCGCCAACCCGCGTCCAGCCGCCTAGCGAAAGCTGTTTGCCCAGTTCACTAGGGAGTTGTGCCACACGTTGTTGCGAACGTCGGCACGCATCTGATCGGTGACGGGACCATTCTTGGCCATCTTGCCCAAAATGACGGCCTGCAGCTGCTCAACCGTCATTTCGTCGTAGGGCACGGCCGGAATCTCGACGTCGGCAAGCTCCTCGGCGAGAGCAATCTCGGGCTCAATCTCGGGCTCGGGCTCGAAGGCGGCCAAGTCCAGCGGCTCGATGGGACGTGCCGCGTGGCCCTCCGACGCCAAAGTCTCTCCCCCTGCGACGTGGCCCTCCGACGCCAGAGTCTCTCCCCCTGCGACGTAACCCTCCGGCGCCAGAATCTCTCCCCCACACGCCGGAAGCTCAACGACAAGCCGACCATCCTCGACCTCAACGCGCTCGCCGCCGAGCAGTCCCACGTACGCGTCGGCCGCAGCCGGCACCTCGATGCGCGCCTCACTCGTGGCATTGTTCACGGCCACGATGAGGTTGCCCCGGCCAAAGGCGTACTGTTCGGTAGTGAGCGCTAGCTCCCTATAGTCGCCCGCAGCAAGGTCGGCGGCGAACTCGGCGTGAATCTGGCCGAGCGCAGCGCACAAGCGCGTGCAAGGGTTTGTCTCATACGCGTCTGCATAGTCGGCAAGGTCGATGTGCGGCCGCAACGAGTCGTCGGAGAAGCGCTCCTTGCGTCCCTCAATACCAAACTCCGAACCATAATAGATGGACGGAATGCCCGGCAGCGTGTACAGCAGCACGTGAACGGGCAGGTAGTGGGCCTTGTTACGTAGCTTGGTGGTGATGCGCTCCACGTCGTGGTTGTCGACGAAGTTGTACAGTTTTATGTGAGCGGGCACCATGCCAAGGGTCCGGCGCACGGTGTGGGCGATTTCGAAGTAGTTGTGATCGTTGTGTCCGCTGTAGAGCCCCTTGTGCAGCGCGTAGTCCGTTACGCTGCGCAGCGTGCGCTCGTTGGCCCAGCGGGAATAGTCGCCGTGAATGACCTCGCCCATAAGCCAAAAGTCGGGCTTCGCCTCGTCGGCCGTGCGACGCAAATCGCGCATGAAGTCGAAGTCGAGCACATCGGCGGCGTCGAGGCGAATGCCATCTATGTCGAACTCGCTCACCCAAAAACGCACCACGTCGCACAGATAATCGCGCACGGCAGGGTTGCGCTGGTTGAGCTTGGCCAACAAATCGTACCCGCCCCACGTGTCGTACGAAAAGCCATCGCCGTACTCATTGTTGCCCCAAAAGTTCACGTTGCAGTACCAGTCGCGATACGGCGACGCCTCGCGCTTTTCGCGAATGTCGCGGAAGGCGAAGAAGTCGCGACCGGTGTGGTTGAACACGCCGTCGAACACAACCTTGAGACCGGCCATGTGACAAGCGCGCACGAATTCCACGAGGTCGTCGTTCGTACCGAGGCGCGTGTCGAGCATGCGGTAGTCGGTCGTCTCGTATCCGTGACCAACCGACTGGAAGAGCGGCCCGATGTAGAGTGCCGTGCAGCCAAGACGCTTGATGTGCTCAATCCAAGGGTGCAGCGTTCGAAGGCGCGCAACCGGCTCGCCGTAGTCATTTTGCTTCGGGGCGCCCGTGAGACCCAGCGGATAGATGTGATAAAACACTGCCTCGTCGTACCAAGCCATGTGCCGCTCCTTTGCTGGTTGCCGCCACACCGGTACCTGCCAAGGAGGACGCGCGAAACAGGGCACGCAAGACGCTTCCACGCAGGTGCGAGTGGCAACCATTACACGGTGATTATTGCCTTGCGCATTATACCGAACAATGACGCGCGGCGCGACCAAGGAGGTGCGACCAGGACGGCACGGGCGCCTGCCCATTGGCGCGCGGCGCGACCAAGGAGGTGCGACCAGGGTGGTGCGGCCGCGGGTGGGTGATACGGCACGACTAGCGCGGCATCACGTAGTCCTTTATGCGCTTTTTCATTCTCGCCTTGTTGCGGTACATCGTGCGGTCCGCGCGGCGAAACACGTCTTCGTATGACTCGCCGTACCGGTGCTTCGCCATGCCGCACGCCGCCGAATAGCGCTCCCATGGCTGCACCGCCTCATTAGACTGGGTAGCCGCAAAGCGAGCCTGCAGCTCTCGAAGTAGCTCGCCGCAGCGCCGATATTCCTCGCCCTGCAGCACGACCACGAACTCGTCTCCGCCAATGCGGTACACCGGCGTGTTGCCAAAAAAGCCACGAATGAGCCCACACGCACCCAAGAGGTACTTGTCGCCATTCTCGTGCCCAAAGGTGTCGTTCACGTATTTCAGATTGTTGAGGTCGATCATGAGTATAGCAAACTCCGTCTGCCCCTCGGCAATGCTCCCTTCGAGTTCTTCCACCTTGCGCGTATAGGCTGCCTTGCTCCGCACGTGCGTGAGAGCGTCCTCGTAAGCTAGGCGCGACATGCCCTCTGCATGTTCCCGGGCGCTTTGTTCGCGCATCTCCGCCTGAAGGATGTCTTCCACATAGTCGTGGATGTCTTCGGACATTTGCGAGATGGCATCGCTCAGCGACTCGACCTCGTTTTGCGTAGTGATGTGCGGGTCGTCGAACAAGAGCTGGGAGGGGTCGCGCAGTGCGCGGCTTTTCTCTGCGAAGCCACGGGCGCTCCTCTCGAGCTTGAGAATGGGCTGCGTAACGTCGCGATGCAGCCAAAGCAAGAGCAAGGCCACGAAGGCAACGCCAACGGCACAGCTCAGCGCCACGCTACGCAGCGCGTAATCGGTTATTTCCTTATGCATGGAATCGGTGAAGAGGTCGGCGCAGAGCAACGCAACCTTTTCGCCGTCCGAGGCCACGAGAGGCTTGCAGGCCGTATAGCACCCGCCCCACTCGGAATCCGTTTCGAAAAACGTTATGGACGACGTGTCCGCCGATTCCCACGCACGCACGTAAGGCTGAATGCTCTCCTCCGTATAGTCGTCAACCATCTCGTAGAGTATGGGCCAGTCCTCCGTGTCGCCGGCCTCGCGCTCGGCCTCGCTCGTCGCCGAGCACACCGAAACCATAACGCCATCGGGTCGCGGTATGCTCACATAAAGATACGCGAGCTCATGATCGTCGATGTAGCGGTTTACGCGCGCTTGCAGCTCGTCGAACTTGGGCGACTGCATTTTGGTGCGAATGCATTCTTGCAGGTCGTCGACGTCGATTGAGTGCTCAAGATCCGTTATAACGTGCGTGAGGCTTTTGTTGTATTGCTCGTAGGCCCACGCCGAGAACGACATATACGTTTGAACCGCAAGCACGGAGCACATGAGCACAACAAAAATGCTGCAGCTCAGCAACAGACTTCGTCGTAATGGCCGCTTGTATTCTCCCACGCGCTATTCCACGCCCCTCTTTTGTTTGCAGACAAACCCAGCCGAGTTCGCAATGTGGGATTACTTTACCAAATGGCGGCGTCTTTTCGCCCATACTATCGCGGTTAGCGCGAAACCACGCGCCGAAAGGTTGTTGATTGCCAGGTGGGGCGGGAAGACGGGGCACGGTTGGGCAGGCGCGCTCAGGCGTCCAGATGGGCATCCGCACGGGAGTCCGCACGGGAGTCCAGCTCAAGACGCATGAGCACCAGCTCCTGCCAACCCGTAACGCGCGAGCGAAAGCCTCGAGGGTTGCGGCCGTACTCCACGAAGCCTTCGCTACGATACAGTGCAATAGCCCGTCCGTTCTCGGCCACCACGCTGAGTTCGAGCTGTGCGTATCCCGCCTCACGAGCGCACGCCACGCAGGCTCGTGTGAGCGCGCGGCCGATTCCTAAGCCCCAGTAGGCGCGGTCGATGCTAATCCCGAACTCGGCACGGTGCCTCGTTTTTTCTTTGGAACCCACGCAATCGATGCCCGCCGTACCAACTACGAGGCCACCGACCTCGGCGAGAATCTCGACTTCGTTCGGGCTTGCCGTTTTGGCTTGCAGATAACATGCCTCCGCGATTTCGGAAGGGTCGGTTTCATCGGGATACGTTAGCAGCCAGTCTGTTTGCTCGTGCACCAGCATGAAGTTATCGAGCGCGGCGGGCGCGTCTTCTTCCGTTCCGTTTCGCAAGACGCATTCCCTGCCGTCGCTTAGCCGAACTGTTTTGTGATATCGCATCGCGCCCTCTCGTTGAGTTTTCGCGTCGTTTGTCTCGCTCGCCGCATCGCCGTCCTAAAGCGCATCGCCTATCCTTTGCTCGCAATGTGGCGATTCGTTGCACGCGCAATGCACGGTGGAACTTGTCAAGCATAGCAAAAGATGCGCCCACACGCCGAGAGCGTGTTCACGCGTGTGGGCGCACGGCCGCGCGCTCGACCGCGTTCCTCTACCAGCTCCGCAAGCAGTCGAGCGCCGCATCGCAATCCGGCGCCGCACGCTCGGCCATGCGTTCGGCCGCGTTCCCCAATCAGCCCCGCAAGCAGTCGAGCAGCCCGCGAACCTGGCAACCGCGTTCCGGCGCTGCGTGCTTAGCCGCGCCTACCCGGCCGCACGCAAAACAAACCGTCCTTGTTACAGTAATAGTATACGGCCCTCACGCATGCCAGCTTGAACCTCGTTTGCGCGTCGGACTCGGGATACAGCTTGACGAGTTGCACTCGATCGGGAGAAACGGCAGCCAAAAAGCTGATGTAGTGCAGCTTTGTCATGGGGTGATTGACGCGCACGAAGAGCTCATCCTCCACCCGCTCGACGCATACTGGGTGGCCATCGTCGGGACTATCCGCCTCCAGTGGCACGAGCTCCACTCCGCAGCAACTTATGGATGCCTCGCCCGCACCAACAATCACGTTGCCACACACCGGACACACGAAAAACTTGCAATGCATCATGTTCGCCGCAACGTTGGTGTTTTCAACGGCATTGCCCGAGATAAGCTCGCTAACCGATACCCCCAACACATGGGCCAAGGGCTCGAGCAACGTAATATCGGGATACCCCTTGCCGGTCTCCCATCTCGAAACGGTCTTGTCGCTAATGGCCAACTTACACGCGAGATCGGTTTGCCTAAGACCGCGCCGCTCGCGCAGGTCACGAATAGTTGCGCCCGTTACGTACTGGTTCATTTCGAACCTCCTTTCCACGCATCCCCTTACGCACATCCAGCTTACGCAAGCCGCCGTCGAAAAGCACCCTACGCGTGCGAGAGTCGGCTCGGAGCCGAAACTAAACGAGCGGCAGAACACTGCCGAAAAGCGCCTACGCGTGCGAGAGTCGGCTTCGAACTGAAACCAAACGGACAGCAGAGCACCGCCGAAAAGCACTGGCGGCTCCGCCCCGGGGCGACCCGCAGCAGCGGAATCTGCCGGAATACCGACCTGTGCTACCCGCGCGGGATCCAACCCGACGGAAAATGGGCACGTTCGACGCCCCCGGGGCAAAAGCCTGTCGGATTATCGACCTGTGCAAGAGCGGTCTCGGATTCCATAACACGAACGTGGTTGTTCCTAGATGCGAGCCGATTCGCGCTGTTCTCCCGGACGCAGAGGTCCGAAGCAGAGAAAACCCGGACGGATTCGCGACCCCTGCCACAAGGGTTTGACGGAAATGCGACCTCTGCCAAGTCCCCCGTGGTAGAGGTCTCGTTCTCGTGCGACTTTTCATTTCGCGACCTCTGCCACGGCCCGGAGCCGCGGCTGAGCGGATTCGCGACCCCTGCCGCGCGGCCGTGACCCGGTCGGGCCGACTCCCATGCCCGCATCCTGAGCCACGGCCCGGAGCCGCGCGAAAGCCCAAGGGTCCGGGGCCAATCGATGCCCGGGAGAAGGGGCGCCGGCCTTCTCGGCGGCGCTTCCGGCCGCCTGGCCTCGGTGTTTTGGGATCCGAGACTGCTCGAGGCGGCCTAGGGGGAAGCATGTCCGGGGATTCGGCGGTCATCTCGCGTGGCGCTTTCGGACGGCGGAAAAACGTGCACGTGCGGGAGGCAAAAGTGCATGTTTTTCGGGGTTTTGGGTAGTATTTTTGGCCCCGTAAAAACGGGGTCTTACAAACGTGGGTCCTGACCTGCGCTTTTGCGGGTGACAAAATCCCACGGTGGGAGAAGCAGTCCCGAAAACTACCCAAAACCCCGCTTTTCGTGCGTTTTTGCCCCCTCGGCCTGCACGTTTTTTGCGAACCCCGCCCGCGCCCCGCAGACGGCGCGGCGGGCCGGCGGCGAGGCCGTCCAGCAGCGGAATCGCACGGAAAACCAGCCAGAGCAAATCGTCGTGGGGTGAGATCGTACGGAATGTCGACCTCTGCAAATTGCAGTGACGGAATCTGGCGAAATATCTGGGTGTCAAACGCGTTTTGCACGAGTCGTTTTCCATCCGATTCCATCACGGGCATCATGGCGGTGGCATCATCGCACCCCGTCGCGGGTAGCGAGGGTTCGGGTCAAGCGTTTTGGTGATTGACCGCGCATTACGACTCGTCTCGAAGAGCAAATCAAGCAAATCGAGCGGTTTTCCGAGCACGCAGTCTTCCGCTCGCGATGCGCGCAGTAGACGAGCAACCGTATTCTGGCGTACCCTCAGAATGGTCGTGAGGCGTATGATCGTGAGGCGCGCGCCGTCCGAAGGAGAAAAAACCATGTATCTTAGCACCGCGCAAGCATATGCAAACGAGACGTTCGACGAGGCGGTCGAGTTACTTCGCACGCTCGCACGCATTCCCGCGCCAACGGGACACGAAGAGCAGCGAGCGGAGTTCGTTGCCTCGTGGCTAACCGATGCAGGCGCCAAGCACGTATGGATTGACGAAGCAAACAACGTGCTGTGCTGGATTGGCGAGGGGCAAGCCCCGTACGCGCGCGGCACGGAGCCCGGCTCGGGCAGCGCCGACGAGGCCGTCCCGTACGCGCGCGGCACGGAGCCCGGCTCGGGCAGCGCC
>JAFWMH010000076.1 GCA_017510785.1 Atopobiaceae bacterium
CAGAAGTTCAACGAGAAAGTTACAAAAAGAGCTATTGCAAATGAGCAGAAAGAAAAGAAAATTACCGAACAGAAATATACGGCAGTTAAATTATCTTCCGCCGCCCACCGCGTCGCGCGCACGTCCCCTACAATATAGTAACGCCAGCTGGTCTATGAGTCCCAGTCGTGTTCTGTCAAGTGTTGTTGAGCCACTTTCCGTCACGGGCCACGCGACCCTGCCGCCCGCCGCCGTGCCCGGCCTCTTGCGCGTGTGCCGTGCCCGGCCTCTTGCGCGTGCCATAGGGACGTGCAAACGAACGACGTATAGTCGAAAGCCGAGCCGGACCCTTTGCGCTGCCGAGGCGACAGTAGCGCACGAGCCCCTTACGTTTGGCCTTCTCGAAGGGGCTACATGACACCGAAACCCGCCCGCGCGCGTCAAGGGGACGCGGGACAAAGGCAACGAGGGCGCTTGTCCACACCGGACAGGGCAGTCGGGTGGCCCATTCGGGTGCTGATGGCACCCATTGCCGCGTTGGGTGCCAGCGGGGTACAGATAGACGCGCCGCGCAGGCTATTCGGGTCCCATCGGCACCCGTCGCGAACATTGGGTGCCAAAGGGCGCCGGATAGGTGCGTCGGGCAGGCTATTCGGACCCCATCGGCACCCATTGTACTGTTGGGTGCCAAAGGGGCACGGATGGGGCGGGCTTGTCTGCTATTCGGACCCCATCGGCACCCATTGCCGCGTTGGGTGCCAAAGGGTGTCGGATAGGACGGGCTTGCCTGCTATTCGGACCCCATCGGCACCCATTGCGAACGTTGGGTGCCAAAGGGTGTCGGATAGGACGGGCTTGCCGGCTATTCGGGTCCCATCGGCACCCATCGCGAACGTTGGGTGCCAAAGGGCGCCGGATAGGTGCGTCAGGCAGGCTATTCGGACCCCATCGGCACCCATTGTGCTGTTGGGTGCCAAAGGGGCACGGATAGGTGCGCCGAGCTGGCTATTCGGGTCCCATCGGCACCCATTGCCGCGTTGGGTGCCAAAGGATGTCGGATAGGACGGGCTTGCCGGCTATTCGGACCCCATCGGCACCCATTGCGAACGTTGGGTGCCAGCGGGTGCCGGATAGGGCTGGTTTGTCGGCTATTCGGGTGCTGATGGCACCCATTGCCGCGTTGGGTGCCAGAAGGGCACAGATAAAAGCGTCAGGCAGGCTATTCGGACCCCATCGGCACCCGTTGTGGCGTTGGGTGCCGGCGGGATACAGATAGGTACGCCGTCGCCTCAGCCCACCAACACGCGCCTGCCCTGGAAGGCCACGCCGAAGCGCTTTCCCGCTCTTCCGCGAAGCCTCTGTCCACCAGCTCGGCGTCGTAGTCGCGCTCGTCGACTTGCGCCAAGGCGGAGGCGACGGCGTCCTCGCGCGTCTCCGCGATGTCCCGCCTTCCCATGCTCACCACGGGTGTCGTCTCGCGCCTCCTTCCTGCCCATATCACAGCGTAGCATGCCGGCCGAGGCGCAAAGGCCTCCCCTTGGAGAGGGAGTAGGCTCAGATTCCAAAACATCGAGGTCTTATACCGAGGAACCGCTGCATCTCGTCCCTGGTGCGAGGCCCAGCGCAGAACCGCAGGACCACATCGCGCCTCTTATACCGAGGAACCGCTGCATCTCGTCCCTGGTGCGAGGCCCAGCGCAGAGCTGCAGGACCACATCGCGCCTCTTATACCGAGGAACCGCTGCATCTCGTCCCTGGCGCGAGGCCCAGCGCAGAGCTGCAGGACCACATGATCGCACTTCGCTTCATGAGGCAGCGGGCTCACAGACTTTGCCATGAAAGAGCCCTTGTCTGTATTGCACCACTTGGTATTCTCACGCTTCGACATGTTCACTAGCATATTCACTATCATGTTCACTATCATGTTCACCAATGGTCAACGCGCTGGCCCCTTGCATAAGAAATAGTGGTCAACGCGCTGGCCCCTTGCATAAGAAATAGTGGTCAACGCGCTGACGGCGCTCAACCACCAGTGGGGCCAGGCAGAACCGTCGCATTCAGGTATACTTGTGGCGTGGAGTTCGAGATGCGGATCGCGGGAAGGGGATGCTATGCCGCCGCCAAAGGAAAACTACACTGCCGATGACTACTGGGCGCTGCCCGAGGGCGTGCGCGCGGAGCTCATCGATGGCGAACTGTGGGACCTTGCCTCTCCGAGCAGGGCGCACCAGGAGATCGTTATGGAAGTCAGCGCGCGACTCAAGAACTACATTGATTCTCGGGGTGGGTCGTGCAAGGTATATCCCGCGCCGTTCGCGGTGAACCTGTTCGCCGACGACACCACGTTCGTCGAGCCGGACATCTCGGTCGTGTGCGACCGGGACAAACTCTCGGAGCGTGGCTGCGAGGGCGCGCCCGACTTTGTGGTTGAGGTTGTCTCTCCCTCCAATCCCGAGATGGACTACATCTCCAAACTCAACATGTATCGTGAGGCAGGCGTGCGCGGGTACTGGATTTGCGACCCGCAGCGCGCGCGTGTGATCGCGTACCGCTTCGAGACGGAAGCGGTGATGGATGTGTACGCATTCTCCGAGACGGTTCCCGCCGAGATCTTCCCCAGCTTCGAGGTCAACTTCGCCGACATCATCGAGCGAATGTAGGGCACGGGAGCTAGCGACGTGAGGGGGCCGCGCGGTTTGGTGCGGTGCGCCCACCAAGCTGGCAGACGGCGGTAAAGCGCCAGCGGGCGGCTGGGCCAGCGGGCGGTTGGGCCAGCGGCGGCTGGGCCAGCGGGCAGTTGCCAGCGGGCGGCTGGGCCAGCGGGCAGTTGGGCCAGCGGGCATCATCGGAGCGGGTCCGTGCCTGCGGATGTCCTAATGCCCTAAACTTACCTATATGCTCCCCAAGATGCCTCATATTCGCAGCTCGGTCGGTGTCGCGCCCCGGAAAACGATGGCATCTAAGAGAGACGAGGACGGGGGCCGCGATGGGGCGCACGAGGCGCAAGCAGGCCAGGGCGGAGAGAGGCAGGATGGGGAGCCAGTCTGTCGGAAAACGGGCTCGTGAGACGGCCCAGGGGCAAAAAATCTGTCGAAATATCGACCTGTGCAAATCGCGGGGGCGGAACCTGCCGGAAAGCGGTCCTCCGCGACGCTTCCGGGTCAAAAATCTGTCGGAATGTCGACCTGTGCAAGTCGCCGCGCCGGAATCTGTCGTAATATCGACCTGTGCAACTCTTTCAGTTTCACAAGTCGCATTTTCGACCGGATTTTCCCTCCCATGCCCCCCGCGGCGCTCCGCCTGGGCAAAAAACTGTCGGAATGTCGACCTGTGCAAACCTTTCAGTTGCACAAGTCGCGTTTCCGACAGGATTTTCTCTCTCACGCACCCCGCGACGGCTCGGCGACCGCGCAGGTCGCGATCCCGGGCGACCGCGCAGGCCGCCATCCCGCCTGCCATCGCTGCTACAGCAACTGAAGCTGACATTGGTCAGAAGTGGACATTGCCCATCGATTATGAAGCATCTTGAGGTGCATACTTACCTATTTGACGCTTCTTTAGGGACGGGCGGCCTCTGCGGGCCGACCTTCATGGCTATGGGGCGGGCGATCGGCGCATGCAGCCGTGCCCGGGTTCGTCCCCGGGAACCCGCCCAACACGCCGGCCAGCGCCCCGCTCCCGCGTCGCGTTGCTATAATGGACGCGACATCATGCCCTTGGGGAGGTAAGCCATGCCGAACTTCGCCGTCTTCGAGAACTACGAGGAGATAACCTCACCCGACCGCATCCTCTACCATGGGAGCCGCGGGGGAATCATCGGCGACATCGTGCCGAGGTCGCGCCCCGGCACCGACTTCGGAGAGGGGTTCTACATGGGCACCGACCCCATGCAGACCAAGGGCCTCGTCTCGAACGAGCCCCAGCCCGTGTCCTACGCGCTCAGCGTCGACTTCTCCGGCATCGGGCCCGAGCAGGTGCTCATCCTCGACCGCTACGAATGGGTGTACACCATCCTCCACTTCCGCCGCACCTGCAAGCCGTTTAACGGGTCCGCCATCGACCGCGCAATCGAGCGGGCCACCGTCGGCTTCGACTTCGTGATGGGCCCCATAGCGGACGACCGCATGAACGAGGCCGTCCGGCGCTTCGCGGCCAACGAGCTCACCGACGAGGGGCTCTTCGCATGCCTCGCGCACGTCCGGTACGGGACGCAGGTGGTCGCCAAGACCGAGGCCGCGTGCCGAAGGATCCGAATCGTGGTTGAGCAGGTGATGTACGAGGACGAGATCGACGGGATACTCGACTACCAGCGGGAGCAGCGAAGGCAGGCGCGCGACGTCGTTTCGCGGGTGCAGGAGCGCTACAAAGGCCGGGGCCGATACCTCTCCGAGCTGCTGAACGGGCCCTACGAGCCTTCCGCCAAGGGCCCAGGCGCGCAGGAGGGCGGCATACTCACGTTCGCGTGAACTGTCACGCTTGTTGGCGACGAGCACCTTCGCTAGCCCTGCGACTAACCCTGCCGCCTCGGACGGGACGGAGGCGTGACGACGCCCTCCGTCCCCGTTGTCACGCTAGGAGACAAACGCCTTCGGGTTGGCGCAGGCCTGGCCGCCGCCTCGGGAGGGACGCGGGGACGGAGCGTGACGACGCCCTCCGTCCCCGTTG
The DNA here is from genome assembly GCA_017510785.1 of Atopobiaceae bacterium. Lineage (GTDB taxonomy): Bacteria > Actinomycetota > Coriobacteriia > Coriobacteriales > Atopobiaceae > RUG440. The sequence goes on from JAFWMH010000076.1 coordinate 4,645, forward strand.
TCACGCCCTTGGAGACGAACGCCTTCGCGAAGCCGAAAAATCGTGAGACCTTCCGGCATTAGCGGCGCTCGTTGTTCATGCTGAGTACACCCCATCGGCGCTCTTGTCATTACGACAATTTCGATAGGGAGAGTCCTCCGGCAGCAGATAATCTCCGATAATCTCCTGTTCGCACGGGCCATTTGCGCGCAGTTCAAGCACGCCGTCGAGTACAACGACACCCGGAAGCTTCTATACGACGCACAAGGGGCTAAGCCACACCCAGAGAAGTACTCCCAGAAGCCCTTCATGTGGTCGCGTCCACTTATTGCGGCGCTAACGCGAGACGCAGGGCTCTAACCACGTCATATCTCCTCGTGCAAACGGACGCGAGAAACGAGCAGTCGAACTCATCCAGTATTACAGAGCTTCCCTCAAACGGTGCGGAAAACAATCGAGCTCATCCGCCCCCTCCTCGAGAGCGGCAAGTTGGTGCAGACAATCCCCGACAAGCCCAGGAGCCCGAACCAGCGCTACGTGAGGGCGCAGCATACTTTTTCATACTACGGTATGCAAATCCACCGCTATAAACATAAACAGGTCAACCAGAAACCTCGGTTGACCTGCTGTTTTGTGCTGGAGCCAGAGATGGGAATCGAACCCATAACCACCGGATTACAAGGCCGGTGCTCTACCATTGAGCCACTCTGGCGGGCGAGAAATCATCATACCACAACTTCTGAGCGCGGAACACAAAAAACCTTGCATAATCAGGATGCACGCATGAGGCGCACGCTCAAGACGCTCGCGAGCAGGCGCACGAACGGTCTGCCAACAGGCCTGGAACCGCGCGCATCGGCCAAGACATCCAACCCTAAATACCCCTTATGCAAAGGTGCTAACCATGCTATTATGGGTCTGTAGAAAGGGGCAGCCATGTGGGACTTTAGCTTCATGACACCCTGTGCGCTCATGTTGCTCACAATACTATGCTTTTACTTTAGCGAGCCGCGCCTGCCCATACGGGCAAACAAGACGTTCTTGGGCTTGCTTGTAATAGAGCTAAGCGTCATGGCGACGGACATCGTATCCACTCTCGCTGACCAAAATTATCAAAACCTTAGTCAAGCCACGCTATATGTGGCCAACTCGCTGTTCTTCATGTTTTACTTCGCGCGATCCTACTGCTTCTATCGCTTTTGTCTGCGAGTAATACGCATTGCCTCCGAAATACCGCGCAAGCTTGAGTTTGCGCTCGCACTCCCGTTTTGGATTGCCGAAGCGCTATGCGTCTCGAGCTTTTTTACGGGCGCGATCTTCTCCATCGACGAGACGGGATAAGATAGCGGCCCCTTTTACAACATGCTGTACGTATGCTCGTTCCTCTACATCGGACTTTCGGTCCTTTTGCTATTCCGCCGCGGACAAAACCTCTACCGCCACGAGCGCAGGGGCGTGCTTGCCTATAATGCCGCGCTGCTTACCGGCAACCTCATGCGCATGCTGCTCCCCCGCGTGCTGGTAATGGATACGTTTTGTACCATAGCCATCACTATTATCTTTTTTGGCTTCACGAACCCCCATCTTTTTATTGACCAGCGTCATATTGCCTTCAACAAACGAGGCTTGCGGCTTCTTCTCGCCGAGGCGCTCGAAGCGGAAAGCTTCCATGTGATGGGGATGGTTATACGAAACTATCAGCAGGAGCGTGTCGTGGTGGGTGGCGAGTGCATGGACCAAGCCACCGAGAGCATCAGCGCGTGGGTTTTGCAGGCCCTTCCTCGCAACGTCTTGTTCTACTTAGGGTCGGGCCGTTTTGCCATGATGGGAAACCACACAGATTGGAACGCCCTTCACGCCAAAATGCGAAGCCGTTTTGCGAATCCGTGGGAAACCGAAACGAGCACGCTTCACCTAGGCGCGCTCTTCGTGAACGTCGACGAGGGCTCTGGCCTAAACTCGCCGGAAAAAATTACTAACACGCTCGTCCTTGCGCTCGAAAGTGCAGAGCGCAACATAGGGATGGGTACCGAAAAAAGCGCAGATACCATGAGCATTGGCGAGGTGTACGAACAGATCGCGACCTTGCGCACGCTTGAGGGGGTACTCGAACGCAACGAAGTGGAGGTGTTCCTGCAGCCGATCGTGAGCAGCAGCTCGCATGCGCTGGTCGGCACCGAGGCCCTGGCACGTATGCGCGACGAGCGCGGCAACTACATACCTCCGTCACTCTTTATACCTATTGCCGAACACGCGGGGCTTATCAACGAGTTGGGATCGCAAGTGTTTAACAAGGTGTGCGAGTTTATCGCTACCCACAACCTGGAGGAACTCGGGCTGCAATGGATAAACATCAACCTTTCTCCGCTTCAATGCGTCCAACGCGATATTGCGGAGCGTTTTGAGTCCATTCTTGGTCGTTATGGCGTCTCGCCCGACGTAATCCACCTCGAGATTACCGAGCAAAGTCTCATCGACCACACCCTCATAAAAAACCAGATTTTCCAGCTATGCGAGATGGGCTTTAGGTTTGCCCTCGACGACTACGGCACAGGCTATTCCAACCTCGTCCGGCTTTCCGATTTCCCGTTTGCCAACGTGAAGCTAGACATGTCGCTCGTTCGCAGTTACAGCAGGGACAAGGGCAATTTGCTGCCCGCAATGGTAAGCGGACTCAAGGACATTGGATACACCATCACTGCGGAGGGCGTCGAAACCGAGGACATGGCCAACGCCCTCTCGGCGATTGGCGCCGATTTCCTGCAGGGCTATTTGTTTGCGCGCCCGTTGCCAATGGACGAGTTCGCGCGCACGTACGGCAGGTGATAAAGGCTCGCGCGCTGGCAGCACACGTGCGCACTCTCCCGCCTTGGGGCCGGCCATGCGGCGCGGCCCATCCAGCGCGCACCCCGCGCCGATTGTATGGCATACTGTTGCCGGATTGATACTCGCCCCAAGCGAAAGGAACGACCATGGCCAAGCAGCTCGATCTTTACTACTACCCCGAATGCCCCTATTGCCAACGGGTGCTTCGCGCCATCAACAACAACGGTTGGGAGGGCATTACCCTCAAGAACATCCACGCCGACGCGGAGGCCGACGCCACGCTCGTGCGCGTGGGCGGCAAGCATCAGGTACCGTGCCTGTTCATTGACGGCGAGCCGATGTACGAGTCGCTCGACATCATCGCTTGGTTGGAGCGGGAGTACGCCTAACCTGCGGGACCGCCTCCCCGGGCGGGCGTCGCAGGTCGCGGCCCTCTTCGCGGGGTCAGTCTCCCCAGATGGGTGTCGCACGCCGCAACCCGATTTGCAGGACCGTCTCCCCAAGCAAGCGTTTGTCTAAAAAACGTCCCCGACCGCCGAGGCCGGGGACAACGATTCGATGCGGTGACTTAAAGCCGTCTATGCTACTAGTGCACGGAAGTTCTTAAACGCGTCGAGTACCTCATCCTCGGTTCTTCCCACTGCCGCAGCATAAAGAATGCCGCCGTCCTTCTCTGCTACAGCCTGACTAATATATGCCGTATCGCCATCCACATTGAGTTTCATAACAGACGCGGGCAGCTCGCGGTCAATGCCGCTGAACGTAACGGAAGCGCTTGAGGTCTCATACGTGTAGTTGCCCTCAATGCTGCCGATGACCTCGTCCTGTTTGGCCTCCAAATATTGCTCCGCAGTTAGGTTGGCGGTGTTCTCGTCCGGCGCGATAATGTCAACAAGGACGACCTGATTTTTCTCGGCATCCATGGCGGCCATATCGAGCGTGGCGTTTTGCGAAAGAACGGCAACCAAGTTGTTTTCCTGTTCCAGCGTGGCCGTGTCTTGGAAGGACCAGCCTTCCGGAAGATTGTACAAAATGCCAAAGAACTCGTTGGTGTAGGTATCGGGAGCATCGGCTTCCGTCGTGGTCGACGCATCGGAGCTCTGCGCGGCCTCCGCGTTCTCGGCGTTCTCCGCGGCTACCTCGCTGGTGGCCGTTTCGCTAGCAACGCTCTCGGACGCGTCGGCGCTGGCCGATTCGGTGCTTGGCGCGGCATTGCCACCGCATGCACCCAACGCAAGCGCGAACGATAACGCCATGGCCGATGCGGCAAATCTCTTGTTGTTTTTCATCCTGTTCCTCCTGTACGGCAACTCCTACAAAAACTGATTCCATAGTATCATGCCGAGCACGACCTGCATTGCTCCATGCGAATAAACCCTCACGTCACATCGGTGTGCATGGGCGATGGCGCGCTCACATCCGTATTACTCTGCACGAATTAACCCTCACGTCACATCGGTTCACACTGTGTACAGGCCTCAACACGACAAGCTGGGTATGTTAAATAAGGGTGCGAAAAGAGGGGCGCAAGGCCGCGCGGCCGGCACCACGGAACGGACCTGCGGCCGGCACCACGGAACGGACCGGGTGACGCCCCTCCAACCCAACCAGCCACGCTACGTGACGGGAGGCTACCATGAACACGTTCGCAGACTTCATCGTACTACTTGCGAGCAATCCGTTGCTGGCCGTGTCTATGGCCCTCGTGCTTGGAACAATCTTTGTGAACGGCGCCACCGACGCGGCAAACTCTATCGCAGAAGCCGTCGGCACACGAGCGATTTCGTTTCCCAAGGCCATCGCAATGGCCGTGGTTTGCGAATTCGCCGGCCTTGCGATTTCGGTAAACATTTCCACCGCAGTAGCCGACACCATCGATCACATGGTGGACTTCGGCGGCGACCCGCACACCGCACTCATAGCGTTGTGCGCCGCGATGGTTGGCATCGTGGTGTGGGGATGCGCCGCCTGGGCATTCGGCATTCCCACCAGCGAGAGCCATGCTCTTATAGCCGGTCTCACGGGAGCTGCAATCGCACTTCAGGGCGGCATTGCGGGCATCAACTGGGCGGAGTGGAGCAAGGTCCTTTGGGGGCTGGTGCTTTCGGTAACGCTCGGCGTTGCGCTGGGCTTTTGCACCACACGCGCCATCCGCTGGCTGTTCGTGAACCTTACGAATCGCGAAGCGGGCATTTTGTTCGCACGGGTTCAAGTCGCGGGAGCGGGTTTCGGTGCTTTTATGCATGGGGCCCAAGACGGTCAAAAGTTTCTCTCTACCGCCATGCTTGCCGTGATGCTTGCCACAGGAGATAATACCCTAACTCAAAACGGCTACCCCATTTGGCTTATGGCGCTGTGCGCTACGGTGCTTTCCCTCGGCGTTGCGAGCGGCGGCGCTCGAATCGTGAAGACCGTCGGCACGGGAGTCGTTAGCATGGAAAAGTATCAGGGCGCAGCTGCCTCGCTTTCGGCAGGCATCAGCCTCATGCTGGCGACTCTGTGGGGACTGCCGGTTTCCACCACGAACACGAAAACGGCGTCCATCGTAGGCGCTGGTTGCTCGAAGAGTCCGCGCACCGTGAATTGGGGAGTTGCCCGCGAGATGGTCCTCACGTGGGTGCTCACCTTCCCCGGCTGCGGCGCCATCGGATATGCACTGGCCCGCGTGTTCCTTCACATCTTTTAGTGCGGGTCTCCTAGCGCTTGGCAGGGATTCCCAGCGCTTGGCGCGGACGAAGAGACGCGTCGGCGCCGGCGCAACGCTATGACGCGACAAAAGCAATGCGTCGGCGCCGGGCGAGGTCGCGACTCTCGTTGCGGGCAGGCCGTCGTCGGGACCGTTCCGAGGGAAAATCCTGTCGGAAATGCGACTTGTGCAACTGAAAGATTTGCACAGGTCGATTATTCAACAGATTCGGCCCCGGCGACTTGCACAGGTCGATATTCCGACAGATTTTTGCCCCAGGGGCGTGAGTCGAACGCTCTGGCGATCGACCGTGCGGTATGACTCGTCTTGGAGGCATATTGGGAGCGTATTCTTTCATAACGATGGCAATTCTTCGGCCCAAAGCTCCATACGAACGTGCGTTGGTGTATTATTAATACGATTTATGACGTCAAACGGCATTGGGGCGACGATTGGGCGGCCGAAAACTGAGTTTTACAACACGTTACGTGCTGCTCTTCGGCATCCTGCTTCTCGCGGCCAACTGCGCGTTAGGTATTGTCTCCTTTCAGCAATCTAATACCGCCATGCAAACGCTCATAGAGAAGGACATGCTCGATATCGTAAACTCGGCAGCCGCCTCGCTCGACGGCGACGCCTTGGGCGCCCTCACCGAAGACGACGTCGATGGCCCCGTTTTTAACGACACCAAGCGCAAACTGCTCGTATTCCAAACCAGCACCGACATAGAGTTTATCTACGCCGTAAAAGAAGACACCAAGGACCACTATGTATTCACGGTTGACCCCGACCCCGTGGATCCCGGCGCGTTTGGTGAGGAGATCGTAACGACACCAGCCCTCGTTAAAGCAGCCGACGGCGTGCCCTCGGTCGATAGCAGCGCCGCGGCCGATCGTTGGGGCAACTTCTACAGCGCCTATAGCCCCGTGCGCAACTCGGCAGGCAAGGTAGTCGGCGTCGTTGGCGTGGACTTTAGCACCAAGTGGTACGACGAGCACATATCGAACACAAGCCGTTCCCTCATCATTATCTCTATGCTCTCGCTCCTTGTCGCCAGCGTCGTGGTGGGGCTTATCACAAATCGCGTTCGCGTGAGGTTCCGCGAATTAGACAAGGGCCTTTCCGAGCTTTCGGGCAACGTCGATGTTCTTATGGGCGAGATTTCCTCCTATTCGGGACTTGATACGTCTGGGGATACGTCTGGGGATACGTCCGAGGCCAAGGCAACGGATGCGCCAAACAACGCCACCGACGAATTGGAGTCACTCGGAAGCAAGATTCGCACTATGCAAAGCGAGATGCGCCTTTATCTCGACTATCTTCGAACCCAGGCGTACATCGACGCGCTTACCAAGGTTGGCAGCTCGACGGCGTATCACGAGGCGCTCGATGCGCTCAACGAGGAAATCTCCCAGGGAACTGCCGACTTTAGCGTTGTGATTTGCGACATCAACAGTCTCAAGCAGCTTAACGACACCTACGGACACGAGTGCGGCGACTACTATATTCAGGGTGCCGCCCAAACGCTCGTGCAGGGGTTTGGCGTTGAGCAAGTTTTCCGCATCGGTGGCGACGAGTTTGCCGTGATTACAAAGGGCACCGACGATGCCACTATTGAACAAAGCCTCCGCGATGTGGCCGCCTCAATCGACGCCTTTAACGCCTCCTCGGAGTATGCTGCCACGCTTGCGGTTTCCTGCGGCACGGCACGCTTCGTGCCCGAAGCAGACAAAAGCTTCAAGGATGTGTTCTCGCGCGCCGACCAAGCCATGTACCGCGACAAGCAGGAGTACTATCGCACGCACGGCTCGCTGGACCGGCGCTCCAAGCGGTAAGGCGGCCTGCCCCTAAAGAACGGTCAACTGCCCCGTCCGTGGCCCGGAGTGCGCCGCGCTCAAACAGCCCTCTCTCCCGCAAAAACGCATACGACAGCATTTGGGCGAGCCATCGTGGGACGAACTGCGCGGCGGCATCTCCCAAGAAATCCTGCACACGTGAGACAAGCGCCGCGCATGCGCGTAACACGCAATAACGTGGTGTTTCCAAAAGGAGAGGAAGCGATAGCCATGATGAAGACGCAAAGGGTTTCGACCATTATGGTAAGCGGAATGCTTGCACTCACGTTAGGAATCTACGGCTGCGGCACTGCGGCCAGCTCCGTTCCCAGTCCGGAGTCGGCGAGCGCGGAGTCGACGAGCGCGGGCGGAGCGACCGAGACAACAGAGAGTTCGGAGACAACCGCCACACCGAGCTACCTTACCAACGAGGAACAGCGAATCTTCGACGAGGCAGTCACGAACACCGAAGCCGAGGACCTCAAGCCAATAGCAGTGCTGGCCACACAGGTCGTGGCAGGCGCGAACTACGCTTTTCTCTGCCAATCGGAGGTGGGAAGCCCCGCATGGCACATCGCCATCGTGTATCGCAACACCGAGGGCGAATCGCGCCTTTCTGGCGTGACCAACCTCGACCTCAACGCGCTACAAACCTCCAACGAGTCGGGCGAAGGCCTCGTCGGCGCATGGGAGGTATCGAGCCCGGCAAAGGCGACGGCGCTTCCCCAGGAAGCAGCAGCAGCATTCTCGGACGCCATCGCAAACTACGAAGGGGTTGAGTTCTCGCCCGTTGCGATGCTCTCCTCGCAGGCTATCTCCGGCGTCGACTATCGCATTCTGTGCGTTGGCACCACGATTTCCAGCCGTCCCGTCCACGGTCTCTATGTGCTTACCATACATCAAGACGCGAACGGCATCTCCGAAGTAACCTCAGCGGATCAGCTCGACCTCGGCGCTTACGCAACGATGGCGACGACCCGATGAGCGTTGGCCCGCAACGGGTCGCACGCGCAACCGGCCTCAGCGCCGCACACGCGCGGCCGGCTCCAACGTTTACGCAACGACGACGACGGCAAGGCAGGGCTTCAATCGAGGGTTTTCTGTCGAAGGCCCTCGATTGATAGGCTTTTATCTAATGCCAGCTTTGTGATTAACGGGCAATTTTAAGGTTTGCGGTCGCTACGTAAACTACCCATTGCTTGATTGTAGACCATGCATGCACAAAAGCATGAGCCATCTACCTGCGCGTTTACAAACATGCCTCTCCAAATAGTCGAGCAATGTGTAGTTAACACGATGGCAACATTCGCGGATAATTGCTTGTACTTCCCAAGACGCTTCACAACCGCAGGCGCATGCCGGTCGCGGTGGCCAGCGCGTCGGCGCCGTGCGCAGTCGCAACCTCCTACGCGAGCGGGTCGTTGTCCGAACTGTCCCGAGAGAAATCCTGCCGGAAAAGCGATTTGTGCAACTGAAAGGCTTGCACAGGTCGATATTCCAACAGATTCCGCCCTCGTGATTTGCACAGGTCGATTTTTCGGCAGATTTTTTCCACGGGAGCGTCACACAGGTTGAGATTCCTACAAATTCCGTCTCGGGCATCCAGCTGCGGAGCCGCCGTCGAGCCCCGCTGCGGGCGAGCGAGGTTGCGGGTCGAGCGTCTGGCGATTGGCTGCTCACCATGGTTCGCCTTGGGAAACAGATAACAACTTTTTTGTCATATAATCTTTCGCGTAACTACCTGCAACAGCGTCGCCTGGCCTACGCGGCCTCTGTCGCAGCGCCCCGCACCCTCTCATGCATTCGCGAGCGTGAGGCGTCAGCAAACCTGCGCGGTTTCCACCACAGCGCAGGACATATCGCAGGGTCGGCGCAAACCTTCAGCCACTCCCCTATAATAAACACACGCGTCGGCCGCAACGCCAGCGCATATGAACCGCAACGGGAGGGTGTAATGAGCGCCATCGAAGTTGAATACATGGACTGGATCGCAGGCCAAGCCGTAGAGGGATACGCTCTCTCGAAAACGGACGCCGACCACATTAGGCTGCGGGGCGAATTTGCCGTTGGCGAAGTGAGCGTTTATCGCTTCGAAAACATGCCCGAAATCGTAGAGATGCGCGTCGAGAGCACCGAATCGGGCGAAGTTGCGTATTTCCTTCATTTCGAACTGCTCGACCTCGAGCGCGCCAAAGAGCTCTTTAGCGAAATGGCCGCGGCGTTGGTCGAGCTCAGGGAAGGAACCACCACCCACGTACTCTTGTGCTGCACCGTTGGAATGACCACCACCCTCTTCGCGTCCAAGCTCAACGAGGCTGCCAAGGCGCTTTCGCTCGACTACGTGTTCGAGGCGCGCGCCTTGGAGCAGGCAAAAGAGTCGGGCGGTCAATACGCAGCCGTCATGCTCGCCCCGCAAGTCGGATTCCGCCGCGACGAAGTGGCGCAGGCCTTCCCCAATGCGGCGGTATTCGAGATTCCGGCCAAGACCTTTGGCCGCTACGACGCGGGCAGCGCGCTTCGCACTCTGCTCAGAGTTCTAGGAGATAATTCCCTTTCCACGCCCGACCCCACCAGTCTCGACACCACTCGCGGCGTTGCAAACAAAAAGAGAATTATGCTCATTGCGCTCGTGCATCGCCCGAAGGTCTCCTCCATCTACTGGCACGTGTACGATCACGACAAGCACGTGGCAAGTGGCGAAACGCACAAGCCCCTTCTCACCCCGCAGGACGTATCCGACGTTCTCGCGACGCTTTCCATGCACGACCTGAACGCAAACGATCTCGACGCCGTATGCATTGCCTCTCCCGGCATCGTCCACCACGGAAAGGTTTCCTTCTCGCACTTTAAGGGCACGCGTTTCTCCGACATAAACATTGCCGCATGGCTCTCGGAGCATTATGGCGTGAGGGTGCTGGTGGTAAACAACGCCCATGCAGCCGCCGTCGGTTGTTATCTTAAGCAAGACAAGTACCACAGCGTGGTGTTCCACGCGCAACACATGGGGTATCCGTTCGGTGGACAGGGCATCGTGGTAGACGGACACCTCATCCACGGGCGGCTCGGATACTCAGGCAACATCCTACCCATCAATAACCGATTGGCCGAACTCGAAGGCATCGGACAAGAGGAGAAAACTCGCTACGCTTGGCGTTCCGACCGCATGCTGCCTCTGCTCGCCGAGCAGCTCCTTCCCGCAATCACGATTGCCGCACCCGATGCCATTTACCTCAACTACGACCTTGTGGACGACATGGACGCGCTGCGCGAGGAGCTCGCCAAGCACATCGAGGAGCGCTACATCCCCGACCTCATCCACGTAAACGATTACGCGGATCGCATTCTGCTCGGCGAGATGGGCTTGGTGTTGCAGTATTTAAACAACCCCGACCAGACGATGGTTTAGCAATCGCGCACGCGCGGGCGGGTGGTGGGCGCGTGTTTCCGCCCGACCTACGACGAGTTAGCAATCGCGCACGCGCGGGCGGATGACGTTGGCCAAAGCCTCGGTTCATGTGATAATACCGTCAGGCTGCCCGCGCGTGGCGACGCCAGCCTGACTACGCACCTGCCACTAAAGTTTACTTCCTCACGGCCCTTGGACGGGTTTGCCCGCGCCGACGCTGCTGGCGCCTTGGCTCCTGCGGCCCCCGGGCGCGCTTGCCCGCCACGTCGTTGCCGGCACTTTTGTTGGCGGCAACCTCGGGACGGGTTTGCCCGCGACGGCGCTGGCGCCTTGGCTCCTGCGGCCCCCGGGCGCGCTTGCCCGCGGCGTCGTTGCCGGCGCGTTTGTCCACGGCGTCACCGCTGGCGCCCTTTCCAGCAGACCTTGGACGGGTTTCTCTGCGACGTTGCTGTTGGCGCTTTCGAGCCTTTTTGCCAGGAAGCTCGTCACGCGGAGAACGCGCCGCATCGAGCTTGGCCGGATGCTCGCCCACGTCGAAGCCTTCGGCGCGCGGATAATCGTCGATCTTGGCATCCATCAACCGCTCGATATCGCGCAAATCGAGGTACTCGTCCTCGTCTACGAACATAAGCGCCCAGCCCTGCTCGCCAGCGCGCCCCGTGCGTCCGATGCGATGGATGTAGTTCTCGCTCTCGTGCGGCACGTCGACGTTCACCACGTACGCTACCTCGGAAATGTCGATGCCGCGCGCGAGCACGTCGGTGGCCACCAGCACACCAACCTCACCCGCAGAGAACTGCGCAAGGGCCCGCATCCGCTGGTTTTGCGAACGATCGCCATGAATCGGCGCTGCAGAGAATCCCTTGCGACGCAGAATACGACACAAGTGATCCGCACGATGCTTGCCGCGACAAAACACGATAACGCGCTCGGCGCCCTCGCGACGCAGCACCTCTACCAGCACGCGCTTCTTTGCCTCGGCCGAAACGCCCAGCGCATACTGCTCAACTGTTTCGGCAGCGGTGCCCTTGGGCGCTATTTCCACGCGCACCGGATTGTGCACGAGCGAACCCACGCTCTCGAGCACGTCGTCGCTGAGCGTTGCCGAGAAAAGCAACGTTTGTCGCTCCTTCGGACACGCCGCCACGATGCGTCGCATGTCGGGCAAAAAGCCCATGTCGAGCATGCGGTCGGCCTCGTCGAGCACAAGCACTTGCACGCCGCTGAGGTCGCAGTCGTTCGTGCCCATGAGGTCGAGCAGACGTCCCGGCGTCGCAACGAGCACGTCGCAGCCACGTTTGAGCGCCTCGCGTTGGGGTTCGTACCCCACGCCTCCCACCACGCTCGTCGTGCGGTGATGCGTGTGAGCGCACACGACGCGTGCGACTTCCTCAATTTGCTGCGCCAACTCGCGTGTAGGCGTTACCACCAACACGTGTGGACCTTCTTTGCGACGCGCGCGGTTGAGGCGTGCCAGCGTGGGAAGCAAAAAGGCCGCCGTTTTGCCCGTGCCCGTTTGCGCTGCCGCCATTACATCGCTACCCGCAAGGACCGCGGGAATCGCCTGTTCCTGCACGGGCGTGGGCTCGGTATAGCCCAACTCATCCACCGCTGCTAACGTCGAGGCCGAAAGGCCCAAATCGCCAAAACTCGTCATGCTGCTCCTTAATGCTGGGCAATCGCATCGTGCGACCACCCTCTAACACGTAACCTAGTTCACGTACCCGTTTTGCACGGCGCGTAACCTGCGAACTTTCGAAATATGATAAAAACACTAGCTGTTCGGCCGACCTATAGTTAGAGTGCGTCCATCACGTCGCTTTTGTCTGCTCCCTGTGCGTGCGGCACGTCGCTTTTGTCTGCTCACTGTGCATCCGCGTCCCTTTGTGCATCCGCGTCCCTATGCGCGTCCGCGGCCCTTTGTGCCACGAGGGCGAGCACCCGACGCGCCGTTCGCTCGAGCTCGGCGCGCGTAATGCCGTGGGGCTTGTCGAGCGACTCGAGCAAACTGGGATGCACGCGATACCCACGCGCCAAATGACCCATGTTGCCGGGCATCAGCACGTCCACACCCGCGCGCGCACGATAGGCGTTATCGCGAAGCAGCGGGAACTCGGGACTCTTGGCGCGTCGCATCCACCAGTCAGTAATTATCACGCCCTCGAAGCCCCACTCCTCGCGCAACACGGTGGTCGCGAGGTCGTAGTTGTAGTGCGACCACACGCCGTTGACCTTGTTGTAGCTTGTCATGATGAGTCGCGGGCGGGCATCGCGCACGCACATCTCGAACGGGCGCAGATACACCTCGCGCAGGGTCCTTTCGTCTACGCGCACGTCGAGCGTGCTGCGCGAGCGCTCCTGATTGTTGCAGGCGAAGTGCTTGGGACACGCCTCGACATTGGCCGAACGCAAACCGCGCACGACGGCCGTCGCCATTCGACCGCACAGCAGCGGATCTTCTGAGAAGTATTCAAAGTTGCGACCGCACAGGGGGCTTCTCTGGAGATTCATGCCGGGGGCAAGCAGCACGTCGACTCCCATTCGTGCGACCTCGGCGCCTTCCAACGCATACAGCTCCTCCACGAGCTCGGTATCCCACGTGCTTGCAAGCGCGGTTGCGCAGGGAAGCAGCGATGCGTACTGGGCGAGGCGCGCACCCGATGGTCCGTCCGCGCAGATAATTGCCCTGATGCCCCGCTTCTGCAACGCGGGCGTAATGCCGCCAAACGCCCCCGCGTTACCCGCCGGCCCAAGCGGGCTGTTCATTGTGCCGGCGCCGCGTGTCAGCGCTTCGAGCTCTGCGTCGCTCATCTGGTCCACGGACCACTGCGGTGCGGCGTGCGGGCTGCAGGCGACGTGCGGGTCGTGGACGACGGGCTCCCGCGGGGCATCCATCTCCTGCGAAACGTCCCCCCGCGTTCGCACAGCCTCCACCCGCGATGCGTCGTTTTGAAGCCCGCCGGTGGCAAGCGACCGCTCGATGCGTTCGCGCAGGTCAACCTCATCACTGCAAATCGGTTCGAGCTGCTCGAACACGACGTCGCTTCCAAGCGTCATCTTGCCGACGAGCGTGTTGTTCGCGCGGAAGCAGTACGTACCGAGTTCGAGTACGAACGCCCGCCGGCTTTTGTCAAATACGGCGATGTCCCTCAAGATAACTGCAAACTCAAGAATCTCGTTTTCACCGGGCTCGAGAAGCGCAGTTTTCCCGAAGGAAGCCACCACGAGCAACGGCTTTTCAATGAGGGCCCGCGGCGCCTCGCACCACAGCACAACGGCATCGCGCCCGGCACGCTCGCCAGTATTGGTAACGCGCACCCGCACATATGCCAAATCCTCGTGTCGCTCGCACGCAAGGGGCTCGTACGAAAAGCTCGTGTACGATAGCCCCCAACCAAGCGGATAGCGCATCTCGCGAGGGGCGTACGTGGAAAAATGACGATATCCGACGAACACGCCTTCATCGTAACGCTGAACTCGACGCTCTCCAAAGGACGAACTACTGGGATGTTCGTCGAGACTCCGCGCGACGGCACTGGCAAGACGCCCGCTGGGATTAATGCGCCCGTACAGGACGTCGGCCACAGCGTTGCCCGCTTCCATACCGCCGGCCCACGCAACGAGAACTGCCGCAATACCCTCCTCGTAGAGGCTCATCCACGAGAGGTCGATTATGTTGCACACATCGAGCACGACCACCGTGCGTTCGAACGCGCTCGTCACCGCGGCAAGAAGTTCGTGCTCTACATCGGAAAGATAATACCCTCCCGGCTCGGGCGCAAGGTCCTGGTCCTCGCCCGCTGCGCGTCCAATAACGACGATGGCGGTTTGTGCATCGGCCGCGGCAGCACGTGCGAACTCGTGCGACACGGGCATTTCGGGCAGGCTTTGAGGCCAGTGACCCCAAAATCCAGGATCGACAGCATGATTGGCGTCGGCGCACCACGAACGATACGTCTCGGCAAGCACGTGATCGTAACGCGCGCCGACGTTGTCGAGTCCGTTTATGAGATTCGCAAGATACGGCGCGTTAACGTCCCCACCGCTGCCGTTACCCATGTGGACCCAATCGAACTGGTGGCGTCCGAATATGGCGACGGGCTGCTCCGGCGAAAGGGGAAGTGTTCCGTCGTTCTCGAGCAGCACGCAACCTTCGCCCGCGGCGCGCCGACAGAGGGCCGCCATGCTTGGGACCGCGGGCGTCGGGCCTAGATTTGCATTCCCGGCATGCACTGAACCGATCGACTCGCCGTAAGCGTGCGTCGCGCCAGGGGCGGGCGTCGCGCCAGGGGCGGACGTCG
>JAFWMH010000077.1 GCA_017510785.1 Atopobiaceae bacterium
CCGCCGCGCTGGCACGCCGTCGCGCAGCGCCGCGCGACGGGCTACGCGATCTCGTACGCCACAACTGCAGGATCGTCGGAAGAGACGCGCACGGAATAGCCGGCCACAAGCGCATCCGAGAAGGCATGGCTGCCCGCCCCGAGCCGCTCGAGGTCGACCCCGCGCTCCACCATGCCGCGGCAATCCACCTCGAGCACGGCCTTATCGCCGCTTTCGGGCACACACAACCTCAGCGTAGCAATCGTGCCGCTCACCCCCGCCTCACGCGCCAGCGAGGGAAGATGCTCGGCCGAAAGCTCCTCCACCACATGCTGGCAGGCATCAGCAAGCCGACGACCCAGGAGTTGTCGCGCGCAGAACTCCAACAGCGACCCCTCCATAGCAGGATAGTCGTCGTCGGGATACCTCAGCTCCCACACCCAGTTACGCACGCGGAATATAAAACCGTACGTCTCGGGCTTCACCGGATGCTCGAATATCTGCTCCGGCGAGCCGGACTCCCACACCACTCCCTCGTTCATAAAGAACACGCGGTTGGAGACCTCGCGGGCAAAGCGCATCTCGTGCGTCACCACAAGCATGTGTCCAAAGAGGTTGAAACTCTGGAAAACCATGCCTATCCTTCGCCGCATGGCGTAGAGGTCGGTCGCAGGATCGCACATGTCGACCCCGTCGACCAGAATGCGTCCCGAGGTAGGCGTCTCGAGGCGATTAAGACACCGCAAAAGCGTGGACTTGCCCGTGCCCGATGGCCCAATAATCGAAATCACCTCGCCACGCTCTATGCTGGCGTTTACCTCCTTCAGCGGCACGACGCCCGGATACTCTTTACGCAAATGCTGAACCTCTATGAAGCTCACAGTTCCACCCCCTTAACGGTGCGCGGCTTGCGCTCGTAGTCAAGCCTGCGAATGACGAAGCCCATAATCCACGCAAGCAAGCAGCACAGGGCAAAGTAAATGGCCGCAACGCAAAACAGCGGGAAGAACGCCTCCATCGTAAGGCTGCGAATGACGTCGGCGGCACGCGTGAGGTCCATCACAGCGATATAGCCCACCACCGAGGTTTGCTTGGTGAGGTTCACGAACTGTCCGGAAAGCAGCGGCATAAACTGGTGCACCGCTTGGGGCAAAACGATTTCGAAGAAGGTCTCTTTGTCCGTAAAGCCCAGCGCAAGCGACGCCTCGTCCTTGGCCCACATCCACGGCCTGCACGGCATTCCACATAATGGAGCCGGCCGTAGCACCAAAGGCCAACGTAAAGGCAATTATCGAAACCACGGTACCGGAGATGTCGGACGACCCAAAAACCACGTAATACAACACCAAGAGTGCAACGATGATGGGCAAACGGTTCATCAAACCCTCGTACCCATTGATAAAAGCATCCAGCACGCGGTTGCCACGACGCCTCAGCATGGTTGCCACGAACCCGAGCCCCGTGCCAAGCAGGCCAGAGCAAATCGTTATGATGGCGGTGACGCGAATTTACCTCCTCGACGAGTCGAATCGCACGTACTCCATACTAGACCAGAACCCTCCCTCTTGACCAATCTTCCCGGTAACCCGCTCCGCCCTCAGCACCTCAAAGCGTTGGCTTGTACACGTCCGACGTGTGTTATCGTATCTCTTGTCCTGCCAACCCTTTTGCAAAGGAGTGCCAATGGCGGAGCTCAACTCGGCGCTGTTCAAGAAACAGGCTGCCGAAAAGCTGTACAGCCCTGAGGACTTGGATCGCTACGTGCACATCGCCAAGCCGGGCATTTGGGTACTGCTTGCCATGTGCACGTCATTCATAGTCGGCCTCATCGTTTGGGGCTTCTTTGGCACGGTGTACGTCAACGTGAATGCCACCGGAGCGCGCATCGGCAACAAGGTGTGTTGTTACCTTCCGAGCGAGAACGCGTCCCACGTGAGGGTTGGCAACAGCGCGCGCGTAAACGACGAGCAGCTTAGGGTCGCGTCAATTTCGGACATTCCGCTCTCGAAAGACGAGCTCGAAAAGGCCGTGGGGAGCGACTACCTAGTTTACCAGCTCTCAGGCAACGCGGAATGGGTTTACGAGATCACGTTCGAGGGCGAAGGGGCCGGCAATCTTCAGGAGGGCGTACCACTCTCGGTAGGCATCACCGCCGACCAGGTTACGCCCGTCGAAATGGCCTTCGACACGAAGGAGTAGGACGCATGCCACGTGGAGTAGTTAAAGTTCCCCAAATCATGCAGATGGAGATGACCGAGTGCGGTGCCGCCTGCCTCGGCATGGTTCTTGCCTACTATGGCAGGTGGGTTTCCCTCGCACAACTGCGCATCGACTGTGGCGTCTCGCGTGATGGCTCGAAAATGGGTAACATCGCCATTGCCGCGCGCAGCTACGGCCTCGCTGCACAGGGCATGGCGTGCAACACCCAAGCCCTTAAGGAAAAACAGTCCTTCCCTTGCATCCTCTTTTGGGAGTTCATGCATTTCGTTGTTCTCGACGGCTTCCATGGAGACTACGCCTATCTCAACGACCCCGCAAAGGGCGAAATCCGCGTCCCAATGGACCAGTTCCAAACCTCGTACACAGGCATCGCCATATTATTCGACAAAACCGACGCCTTCGAAGAGGGCGGAACCAAGCCCGACTCAAAAGCCTTCGTACGCAAGCAGCTCCGAAGCCTCAAACGCCCCGTCGCCTTCGTAATCGCAACGACGGCACTCTGCTCGATCGCCGCCATCATCTCGTCGTCACTCTCGCGCGTGTTCCTCGATCAAGTCCTCGAGATGGGCAACACGGATTTGCTTTACCCGGTCGTCACGATAGTCGTCGCCATGGCCCTTGTCACCTTCGTGATCAGCTTGCTCAATAACGCCGAGCTCATGCACATCCAGGGCAAACTCGCCGTGGTTTCATCCTCTCGATTCATGCGCCACCTCCTGCACCTGCCCGTCAGCTTTTACGAGCAGCGCTCAATTGGTGACATCCAACAACGGCAGCAGTCCAACGAGGGCATTTCTTATCAGCTCGTAAACCAAATCGCACCCGTGTTCATTAACGGCGCCATGATGTTTTTGTATCTTGCCATCATGGTGCACTACAGCATCCCCCTCACCATGGTGGGTGTTACCACCGCCATTCTTAACGCCGTCGTTTCTCAGCGCATCTCGAAGAAGCGCACCAACATCGCCCGCTCGCAAGCAACCAACTCAAGCAAGCAGTACGGCACCATGGTAGCTGGCATTCGGATGATTGAAACCATAAAGGCCTCAGGTGCCGAGACGGGCCTTTTCGGCCGCTGGGCCGCCTACCAGGCAGCATCGAACGAAGACCGGGTGCGCACGTCCATGGTGAACGGATACCTCGGCATCGTTCCCGCCATACTTCAGGCACTTGCAAACGTGGCCGTTCTCGTGCTGGGCGTTTGTCTCATCGTGTTCGGGGAGTTCACCGCAGGTTCGCTTCTCGCCTTCCAAGGCTTTTTGAGCGCCTTCATGACGCCCGTCTCGCAGGTTATCCAGCTAGGCCAAACCATTCAGGAAATGATCACGCAAACGGAGCGCGTGGAGGATGTGCTCAACAACGATGTGGACGTTCCCGAAGACGAGGACCCAAGCGATGTTTTCGCACGCATTGCAGAGAATGACCAACGGTTGCGCGGACAGGTTGACCTCAACCACGTGAGCTTTGGCTACTCGCGGCTCGAGGACCCCATCATCAAGGACCTCAGCCTCCACATGGAGCCAGGCACTTGGGTGGCGCTCGTAGGAGGCTCCGGTTGCGGCAAGTCGACCATCGCCAAGCTCATAAGCGGCCTGTACAAGCCATGGTCGGGCGAGGTGTACTTCGACGGCGTGCCCATGCAAGACGTGCCGCGTGAGGTGCTGCGCGCCTCGCTTGCCGTCGTGGACCAAGATGTGATTACCTTCGACGACACCGTTTCCGATAACATCCGTCTTTGGGACCGCTCCATCCAAAGCGCCGATATTATCCTTGCCTGTCGCGACGCCGAGATTCACGACGTCATCGCCGCCCGCGAGGGAGGATACGAAGAGCGGCTTCTCCCCAACGGCCGCAACTATTCGGGCGGGCAGCTCCAAAGGCTCGAAATAGCGCGCGCACTGGCGTGCGAACCAACCATACTCATCCTCGACGAGGCCACGAGCGCGCTCGACGCACAAACCGAAGCCGAGGTCATCCGCCGCATACGCATGCGCGAGATAAGCTGCATCGTGGTGGCCCATCGCCTTTCCACCATACGCGACTGCGACGAAATCATCGTCCTCGACGAGGGCGAGGTCGTGGAGCGCGGCACTCATGACGAGCTGCTCGCCCTCGATGGCGCCTACGCACAACTGGTGAGGAGTGACTAACATGGGTTTTTTCGAATCGCAAATTAAGGTTCGCGCGCGTTTGGATACCGAACTCACGGAACGTGCCTATGCCGACCTCGGAAACAGCGTACAATCGTCCCAACGAGGCGTCACGCATTCGAGCATCGACTCAGACGAGGTCGATGCCGCTGCGTACATATGTTTGGACTACCTTCGCGTAACGCACGGAACGGTTCCCGAGGGCATAACCGACCTCGACGAACGACTTGAGTATTTGTGCCGTCCGTCGGGAACCATGCGACGACAAATCAAGCTCGACGAAGGATGGCAATCCAACGCCTTTGGCGCCATGCTAGCTACGCTCGACACGGGCGAGGTGGTGGCACTCATACCTACCAAAACCGGCTTTTATCAAATGGTTAACGCCGCAGGCAACACCAGACGCGTTAACCGCGAGGTGGCCAAGCACATCGGTGATTCCGCGACCCTCTTTTATCGCCCCTTCCCCAACAAAAGACTAAAGGTGCGCGACCTCATTTGGTACATGGTAGAGACCCTCGAACCCATCGATTGCGTTCGCATTCTTGTGACGGCGATCGTTGCTACGCTTGTGGGAATGCTCCCCACGTGGGCGAACAACATCGTCTTCACCACGGTGGTCCCCTCCGAAAACCTGCACTATGTGGGTCCCATCGCTTGCCTCTTGGTGGGCGTGGCCATTTCCAAGGTGCTTGTGGACACAATGAACGGATTCGCCATCTCGCGCCTCATCACCAAAATTAACCTCATGTGCGAGGCGGCAACCTACGCCCGCGTGCTCATGCTTCCGCCTTCCTTTTTCAAGCAATACGAAAGTGGCAGCCTCGCAGCGCGCGTGCAAAACGTTACCGTGCTCACGCAGCTCATCGTGTCGCTGGTGTTTGGTTCGGGACTCACGAGCCTCCTCTCGTTTGCATACCTCTTCCAAATTTGGATGTACGCCCCGCAGCTCGCCATCCCCGCCTTCGTTACCGTGGTGGCACAAATCGTTATTTCATTTATTGGCACATTGGCCACATTGCGCTACGACCGGGCTGCTCAGCAGGCCAATGCCGAGCTCTCGGGCACGGTGACGTCGATTCTCAACGGCGTTTCGAAGGTCAAGCTCGCCGGCGCGGAGCGTCGAGCCTTCGCACGGTGGGCAAAAGGCTACTCCGCATATGCAAACGCCAGCTACAACCGCCCTCTGTTCGTAATAGCTACATCAGCCTTTACCATGCTTGCGAGCGCCCTGGGCACAGCCGTCATCTACCTTTCTGCGGGAGAGTCCGGCCTCTCTGTGGCGGACTACATGTCGTTTAACGTGGCTTACGGCATGATGCTCGCCGCCGTCGCGAGCATGGCAAACATGGCTTCGGAGATCGCGCAAATCGGCCCCATCATCGAACTCGTTGAACCGGTGCTCTCGACCGAACCCGAAGTGGCAGACGACAAACCCGTGGTAAGCAAGCTCAGTGGCACCATAGAGGTCTCCGGCCTCACCTTTCGCTACAAGGAAGGCTCTCCCTACATCCTGCACAACCTCTCGTTCCACATAAAATCTGGCGAGTACGTGGCAATTGTGGGCAAAAGCGGATGCGGTAAATCCACCCTCGTTCGACTTCTCCTTGGCTTCGAGCAGGCGAATCGCGGATCCATCTTTTACGGCCCCTATGACGTGGGCAAGGTGGACCTTAGGAGCTTGCGACGCTCGATTGGCACCGTCACGCAGGACGGAAGACTCCTTTCGGGCTCCATCGCGTCGAACATTACCATCTCGATGCCTCTTGCCACGCTTGACGACGCATGGAAAGCGGCAGAAATTGCCGGCGTCGCCGACGAAATCCGCAAGATGCCCATGGAAATGCAAACGATCATCTCCGAGGGCACCGGCGGCATCTCAGGCGGACAGCGGCAACGCATTATGATTGCGCGCGCCGTGTGCGGCAATCGCAAAATCCTCATCCTCGACGAGGCCACCTCGGCGCTCGACAACGTAACGCAACGGCAGGTGGCGGAGTCGCTCAGCAACCTGGGCTGCACGCGCATCGTTATTGCGCACCGTCTTTCCACCGTAAAGAAATGCGACCGCATTCTCGTGCTTGACGGCGGACGCATTGCAGAGGAGGGCACGTACGACGAGCTCATCGCCCGCGATGGTCTGTTCGCCGAGCTCGTGAGTCGCCAGCAGCTCGACGGCGCGTGAGGTTATCGTCATAACGACGCGGCCGCCGTTGGGGGGCGAGGTCGTGTGTTGCGAAACTATACCTTGCCCGGCTACCCGCTCACCCCGCGGGTGTGTGTTACCGCCGAGCACGCATGGTACTATGGGATGCAACGTACGGGTTCAGGCACATTACACGGTAAGGAGGCACGGCATGCAAGCAAGGTCAGGGCCAAAACACCTAAGGAAACCCACCGAAGCGAACGACAAGTATCCGTGGTTCATACGGCTTTACGGCGTTTTGAGCATCATTGGCGGTGCCGTGCAGCTCTTCGCTTCCGTGCGCGCGGCACTCGTCATCGCCTCGCTCTTCTCAAATGGCATTGACCTTGGAAACATCGAGGCAAAGGGTCATGCCTCGATAACCACCATCATAATTGCCATCGTGCTTGTTCTTGTCTCCGCCATTCTCGCGGTTATGTTCTTCGTGCTCGGCATACGGCTGCTCAAGAACAAACGTCATAAAGCTGCGACGCTGTGCAACGTTATGATTGGCCTCGAAGCCATCGACATGCTGTGCCGTTTTATGCTCGCGGGCTTCGAACTCGACCTCTTGCCGCCGCTCATCAACATGATAATCCTGTTCGCGCTGGAGGCTTACTCCGACCCCTCGCTGCGAGCCGAGCGCCTCGAAAAGCACCACGAGCAGGCGCTCGCCGATAAAGTGGCCAAAGAGGAAGGGACGCTCGGACGCGATACCACGGGGAAAGGCTACATCACGCTGAACTTCTTCAACGTGTTTTGGGTATTCGTGGTGTGCTGCGTACTCGGACTCCTCGTGGAGGTTGCGTGGCACATGATCGTCGTCGAGCCGGGCGTGTACCAGGACCGCGCAGGATTGCTCTACGGCCCGTTTAGTCCGATTTATGGCTTCGGCGCAGTTTTAATGACGGTGGCGCTCAACCGATACTACAAGAGCAACCCCATCGTCGTGTTTTTGGTTTCGGCATGTATTGGTGCCGCCTTCGAATACTTCGTTAGTTGGTTTTTGGAAACTGCCTTTGGTATTGTGGCGTGGGACTATTCCGGCACGTTCCTCAACATCAATGGACGCGTTAACTTCATGTTCTTTTGCATTTGGGGCGTGCTCGGGTTTTTGTGGGTGCGCTTCCTGCTGCCCATTATGCTAAAGCTCGTTAACACGATTCCTTGGAACTGGCGCTACAGCGTAACTGCAGTATGTGCGATTCTTTTGCTCGCTGACGGAGCCCTCACCCTTGCCGCCTTCGACTGCTGGTACGAGCGCAACAATGGCACCATGGATTACGAACACTGCTCGGCCATCGTGGCATTTTGCAATGATAATTACGACGACAACTTCATGGAGAACCGCTTCCAGTCCATGACCATGACAACCGTGAACTCCTCGCGCGCCGAGTGACACGCCGACTCGCTGGCACCCATTATTGGCAATGGGCGTCGGCATCCTGTGTGCTGGGAGGGCCACTTAGGACGGCTTCCGGCCGCTAAACGGCACCCCCAGCACACAGGATTGCTTAACGTGTACCCACGGGGCCACTTAGAGCAAGCCGTACGCCCTAAACGGCCCTGTGGGTACACAAGACTGGCTACCGAGCGCTCGAGCCGCGAGGAAAGAGCACCTCGTCGGTATAGGCCCACGCGCCATCGTCGCCCTTCTTTAGGGCGCGCACGTTTATGGGCAGCGTACCGGGCATGTCTGCGGCACCAAAGATGGCTCGCAACGCCGCTGGCACGTTGGCGTTTATTGCATGCATGGTATCCGACTCGCCATCCGCGACGGGGTCCACAGCAAGACCCGCAGACAAATACGAGCATACAATAGCGTCCGCATCGGCAAAGCGTGCCGCGTCCACCGGAAGACTATTGGAAAGCAGCACGAACTTAGCACCCGCCTCGCGTGCTTCGCGCATCGCGCGCGAAATGCCCTGCATGCAGGCATCGGAGTCTTGCAATGCGTCAAGACCTGCACCCGTGGCAGACAAACACACCACGTATTGCGCTTGAGCTATGGCTTTGGAGTTCGCATCCGCATATGCAAGAGCGCCATTATTCATGTCGTAGTAGTAGCCTACGTAGATGCTTGTTGCAGCTTCGTCCACGCCCGACGTCGTGCCCGCAACGTTGTTTTCGATACGTGCGTCTGCATCGATTGCGCCAGACTTCGTAAGCTCGGCAAGAACAGCGCTGATGTATGCGACGTCCGTCGTGGCGCGACCCAGGATTGCGACGGTTACGTTCTCGCCCGGCAGTGGCAGCACGCCATCGTTTTTGAGCAAGGTAACGGCCTGCTCGGCTATGTTGCGCTCGATGTCGTGGTGCTCAACGGACCCCACGCGGGCCTTGGCCTCGGCCAGGGTGACCTGCGCGGCGGCAGTTAGCGCAGCGGCATCGCGGGCGGCGGCGCCCCGCACGGCGACGTCCTGTGCGGCATTGCCCCGCGCCGCGTCCTGCGTAGCAATGTCCTTCGCGGCGACACTGCGTGCGCCGGCGTCCTGTGCGCCCACATTCCCGGCGGCGTCCTGCGCAGCATTCTGCGCGGCGGTATTCTCTGCATCGGAATCCCCTGTACGGAAATCGCCAGACGCAACATTTTGCGATTCTCCCCCACCCGTTTCGGCGCACAGAATGCCGCGCATCTCCTTAAGGTTGAGGATGCGACGCACTGAATCGTCGATGCGTTGCTCGCTTATAGCACCCGACGCAACCTTTTGCGCGATGCCAGCAATGTAGTCCTCGTACCACTGAGCCTTGCTCGCACTATTGAGGTCGGTTGGGATAAGCAGTATGTCGCATCCAGCAGCGATGCACTTCTCGGCTACGTTAACGCAGCCCTCCAGCTCTCTGCCACCGGGAAGGATGGCGTCGGACGTCTCGGGCTCGTCGAAGAACTGGGCCATTTCCAGAGCGTCCGTCATTACAACGCCATCGAAGCCCATCTCGCCACGCAACATGCCATCCACAATCTTGGGGGACATAGTTGCAGGGTAATACCCCTTCGTCGTTCCGTCGGCAAGCGTCACCTCGTCATCGAGCGCGGGAAACGTACACGCCGACGTCATAACCATGTTGGCACCGTTCTCGATAACCGATGAGAAGGCAAACAAACCCTGCTCGCGCAGTTGTTCTTCGGTGAGCATGATGGCCGTCGGGTCGTCGCTGCCATCGCCTGCACCGGGAAAATGCTTGAAGCAGGTAACAACCCCGCATTTGTCGACGCCATAGGCAAACTCGTTGCCACAGTCCGCCACGAGTTGCGGGTCGTCCGAAAACACGCGAGTGCTCATGCCGGGATCTGCGAGATTGGTTATTACGTCGACGCATGGCGCCAAGTTTACGTTGATGCCCAATGCCGAGAGCTCGAGACCAAAAACAGTGCCCGTGTCGCGGGCGTTTTGCGCCGCGTTCTCTCCGGTAGCGCCGAGGGCCATGCTTCCCGTTCCGCGCGTGCCCATGGAAAGGCGAGCCACAGAGCCTCCCTCTTGGTCGGCCGCAACGAAATACGGAATAACGGAAGTGGACGTTGCGTCAGCGCTACGCGCGTTGTTGCTCTGCAGGTCGTTCACGAGGCGATACGTTTGCTCGGTTTCCACCACGTTCGAGCCGAACAGGATTACGCCACCGTATTGATGCCGCGCCAAGGCCGTCGCGAGTTCCGGCACGGCCGAGAGGTCGGTAACGGCGTTCTCGTCTCCCTCCCACGAACGAATCGCCGGCATGATGAGTTGCGCGATCTTTTGCTCGAGCGACATTGCCTTGAGCAGGTTCTCAACACGCTCGCTTGCAGTCGCACTCGTAGAAGCAGCAGAGACGGAAGCGGCGTCATCAGCAAGTCCGCCCGAACCACCATCTCGCGAAGACGCACAGGCACTCACCGCCATTGCAGCGGCTACAGTTGCAGATACGAATGACCTTCGAGTAATTGACGTTGTCATACTTGCTCCGTTTCGTCGAGGGCACGTTTGCGAGGCAGTTCCAGGCAACCGAAATCAAGTGTACGCCAAATCATTGCGCGTCGCATAGGGCATCACGCGAACCGCATTCAACATATGTGTGACGCTCCTTTGCATGTTCG
Organism: Atopobiaceae bacterium; assembly: GCA_017510785.1. Taxonomy (GTDB): domain Bacteria; phylum Actinomycetota; class Coriobacteriia; order Coriobacteriales; family Atopobiaceae; genus RUG440. The sequence continues at coordinate 10,607 of JAFWMH010000077.1, forward strand.
TCACGAACACTACGAGTCACATGCCCGCATCGCGAACGCCGTAAACTGAACTTGCCAACCTATACCCACCAACTGGATCTAGCGCATGCGATCTCCCGGCCAAACTCTGGCGGATGAGCCCTACAAACCTCGTCGCAGGCCCGTTTTTCGCGGCTACTGCGAGGTTTGTCGGATTGAGCCGCCCGAAAATCCTACAAAGCTCGCGAGAGGGCTCAAATCGAGACCCTTCGCGAGCTTTGTAGGCCTAACGTTTGTTCGCTACGAGACGTGGACGCGTCTCGTGATCTAGGTACTACCTACGTACCACCGCAACCTTTACGCGGCTTCGGCCAGCTCTGCATCCTTGGCGCCGGTATAAGTCACGCTATCGCCGTAAATAGTCTTCCAGTCGTCTTTCATCGAGACGGGCACGTAGTTGTTCTCCTCACAGTTCTTCAGCATCTCCGCAGCCTTCTCCTCGTTGCCGTTCTCGCGCTCAAGGTCGTCGCAGCACAGTTGGAAGGCGGCATTCTTGTAGGTGGGGTTGCTCAAGGCGTAGTTATCCATTGCAAAATCGCCCGAAGAATTGCCGAAGGAGAGCACAGGCTGCTTGGCAATCTCGCGCTGAATGATGTAGCACTTGTTCTCCTTGAGGGTCTTCATGTAGAACTCACCGCCGGTAACGAGCTTCTCGTCCTGGCCAAAGGTGTAGTCGAGGCCATCCTCATCGCCCTGTTTGTTACCCACGAGCGACTCGTCGGAGCCAAGGATGTTGGCGAGCGGAAGCGAAATGGGGCAGCTGGGGTCACTAAAAATGCCGCGCGTGATGAGGCGGTCGGTACCCGACATAACGTACACGTCGAAGTCGTTGGCCTGCAGGTACTTCACCACCTGAACCATGGGCAGATAGAACCCGCCACCACGGGTCATGCCGGTGTAACTAACCATGGGCTCCTTCATGAACTCATGCACGTAATCGTAGAACTCGTCAACAGTCATGCCCTTGAAGGCCGAGGCAACAGCCTGGCCGTGCTCGGTGGGCAACTCATCATATTTGGTGCCATTCTCATTTTGGTCCTGAATCTTCTTTGCAACGGACTTCTCGAACTTGGAGGCCTTGTCCTTGTAAGCGGCGTCTTCCGTCACGCGGTGCAAAAGCAGCATATAGTCAAAGTAGTTGGGATCCGTCTCGCAAAAGAGCGTGCCATCGAAGTCGAAGGTAGCAATGCGGTCTTCCACCGGAATGAAGTCGGGGGACGCCTCGTCCGTCGCGGCCTTAACGTAGGAGACAAGTTCCTTCTTGAGGGGCGCCTCATCGTTCCAAAGGCTCAGGGGATCCTCGTCGTTCTCCACGAGCGCAAGGTCGGCACCCTTAGCTTCGGCATCGCCCTCGGCTGCCGCTTCGTTCTTGGCCTCGGTTGCCGCTCCAGCAGCCGCCTCGGGTGCAGCCGCCTCGGTGCTTCCGCTGGGCTTCGTGGCATACAGCACGCCAAGCACCGCGCACGCGCAAATCGCCACAATCGCTACGATGCGCCACGTACCGGCACTCTTCTTCTCATCCTCCATAACCTCTCCTTTCTACTCTGGCCACATTGGCAATGGAGTTTTTGATAATTACTTATAATACCCACAGAGCAGCCACGCCAAACTTACCATTTCCCCTCTGCGACTGAACAACATATCGCCCCGCGTCGTCGACCCGCGTCGCACAAAACAAACCTAGGAGCATGTCTCACTACCCAAACCGCCGCCACCGGCCCGCCCAGGCACGCTTGGCCTGCTTCCTTCAACTTGTGCGCTTGTCTTTACGCATTTGTCTCCATCCGTGCGCGCTTGGCCTGCGCCAGCTCCTCGTCGCACAGCGGACAATACGTGTGCTCGCCAGCAATGTAGCCATGTTTCGGGCAAATGGAGAACGTAGGCGTCACAGTTATATAGGGCAACCGGAAATTCTCCAGCGACCGCTTCACGAGCTGCTTGCACGCCTCTACGCTCGACACGCGCTCCCCCATGTACAGGTGTAACACCGTGCCTCCGGTATACTTCTTTTGCAGCTCCTCCTGCTCGGCCAGCGCCTGGAACGGGTCGGTGGTGTAGCCCACGGGCAGCTGCGAAGAGTTGGTGTAGTACGGTTCGTCCGGCGTGCCCGCCTGAATGATGCCCTCAAAGCGCTTAAGGTCTTCGCGTGCGAATCGATACGTCGTCCCCTCGGCCGGCGTGGCTTCGAGGTTGTACATGTGGCCGGTCTCCTCCTGAAACTCCACCATCCGCTCGCGCACATGGTCGAGCACGCGAATGGCCATGGCCCGGCCACGCGGATCGGTAATGTCGTACGCATCGTTGCTAAAGTTTCGAACCATCTCGTTCATACCGTTGACGCCAATAGTGGAGAAGTGATTCCTCAGCGTGCCCAAATAGCGCTTCGTGTACGGGAAAAGTCCAGCGTCGATGAGCCGCTGAATCTCTTTGCGCTTGAGTTCCAGCGATACCTTCGCAAGCACCAGCAAATAGTCGAGCTCGTCCATAAGCGCCTGCTCGTCGCCAGGATGCTTAAAGCCCAACCGTGCCATGTTCATCGTAACCACGCCAATGGAACCGGTTTGCTCTGCTGAGCCAAACAGACCGTTGCCGCGCTTCAGCAACTCACGCAGGTCCAACTGCAAGCGGCAACACATCGAGCGCACCATATGTGGCTGCAAGTCGGAATTCACGAAGTTCTGGAAATACGGCAGCCCATACTTGGCCGTCATCTCGAAAAGACAATCGGCGTTGGGCGAGTCCCACGGGAAATCCTTAGTAATGTTATATGTGGGGATGGGGAACGTGAACACGCGTCCCTTCGCGTCGCCTTCCGTCATCACCTCGATGAACGCTCGATTGATCATGTCCATCTCGGCCTGAAGCTCGCCATACGTAAAGTCCACGGGCTCGCCGCCAACCAGCGGCACTTGGTCGCGAATGTCCTCCGGACACGTCCAGTCGAAGGTAAGGTTACTAAACGGCGTTTGCGTGCCCCAACGGCTCGGAACGTTCATGTTGTAGACAAAACCTTGAAGCTCCTGCTTTACCTGCTCGTATGTGAGGTTGTCTACGCGTACAAACGGTGCGAGGTACGTGTCGGTAGAGCTAAACGCCTGCGCGCCGGTCCACTCATTTTGCAGCGTGCCAAGGAAGTTGACCATTTGTCCGATGGCCGTGGAAAGGTGCTTGGGAGGCGCGGACTCCACCTTGTTCGCCACGCCGTTGAACCCCTCGTTGAGCAACGTGCGCAAACTCCAGCCCGCGCAATATCCGCTCAGCATGTCCAAGTCGTGAATGTGGAAGGAACCTGAACGATGCGCCTCCCCCACCGCCGGCGGATACACGTGCGAGAGCCAATAGTTCGCAATCACCTTACCGCTCACGTTGAGGATAAGACCACCCAGCGAGTAGCCCTGATTGGCGTTCGCGTTCACGCGCCAGTCCATACGACTCAGGTATTCATTAACCGAGCTCGTGACGTCGATGTAGGTTTCGCGATCGCGACGGGATTGTCTGCGCTTCTCGCGATACACGATGTAGGCGCGCGCCGTTCCAAAATGGTTTGCCGTAATGAGGGTTTGCTCAACGATGTCCTGGATTTCCTCCACGGTAGGCGACGCGCCGTCGAAGCGATGGGCGATTACCTTGCAAGCCTGTCCCGAAAGGATAATTGCCTCGTCCGGTCCGAACTCGCCCGTGGCATCGCCGGCTCGCTCGATGGCGGCGGTTATTTTCGCCTGGTCGAAGCTCATGAGCGAGCCGTCGCGCTTGATGATGGACGTGGGATACGCAAAGGGAGACATGGCTCCTCCTCGGACGAATTGGCAGCAGTGCGAAGCAAGGTACTTACGTTAGCTTTGGCTTGGAATGTTTTCAAGTACGGAACTGGAAAACCAGAGACGACCGGAAACGCGTCTCGCGCGTCCTCGCGGATCTCGCGGGTCCTCGCCGGTCCTCGCGAGTTTTGGCGAGTTCGGATTGCGCCCCTACGCGCGGCGGAACTCGAAGTGCTCGAAGAGCGGCGGGAGCTCGGCGGGAACGTCGGAAGGAAACACGGTTTCGTTGATAAGTTCGCCCGTGGTCCCAACATGGCGATACGCCTGGACCGCCCACGTGCGAACTCCTCGCGACGCGAGCTCCTCGCCGATGCGCGCGACGTCGTCCACGGCGAGTAGGCGCGGATGCCACGTGGTACGTACCTCCAGCTCAACATTGGACGCGAGCAGCACGTCGAGACTTTCCCGCACGAGGGCGCCTGTATTGGAGGCAGCCGTATCGGTGCCGGCCGTATGAGAGGCACTCCCCTCGGAGGGACGGATCACGTCGGCGGGCAGGACTTCGCCGGCGGGACGGTCCTCGCCAATAGAACGGCCAATGCCGGCGGGACGGATCACTTCGGCGGGTCGGACCCCACCAGCGGGCCGAGCAATGGCGTCGTACGAATCCCAAGGCGCCTTTACGTCGAGCCCCACCCAATCGAGGTACGGCAATAGTTCGTGCAGCCGCCCGGGAAACGCGCCACAGGTATGCAGGCCAACCATGAAGCCGAGCTCGCGCACACGCATCGCAACCTCAAGCACGCCGGGCTGCGCTAACGGCTCTCCCCCGCTCAGCACCACGCCGTCCAGCAGGCCGTGTCGCTGTTCCAGCAACGCATACAGCTCGTTCTCGTCGGTTGATGCCGAATCGGCGTGCCACAACGCATGATTTTGGCAATACGGACACCGCCATGGGCACCCCGCGCAAAACGCGACGCACGCCAGCTTGCCCGGCCAATCGACGGTCGAAAACGGCGTTATCCCTGCTATGCGCAGCATGATGCCGGCTCCTCGAACCCAACCGAAGCTGGGCTTATCTCCACTATGCGCTCCACGGCGCCAGTCCCTCGCTCACGCACAACCGGAATCGGGCTTATCTGAACTATGGGCAGCACGACGGCAACCCCCGAGCACAGCCGGCGACGGGCTTATCTGCACTATGCGCAGCACGACGCAGGCTCCACGAACTCGACGCGCTCGTGGAACTCCCCCTTCTTGCCCGTGTTGTAAAAGGACACGGGGCGATAGTATCCCATGACGCGCGTCCACACCTCGCATGGCTGGCGCTCGTCGTTGGAGAGCTCTACGCCATCGACCACCACGCCGGTGCTGGTAAGTTCACTTTTGTTAACCATGTCCTTCTCCTTACGAACACATCGTTCATTTGGTGGACGATATCTTACTCCATACCATATGTTGTGTCTAGCGAAACACATTATGCAAATATGCGGCGTGCGGCCTCCAAATCCATTTGCCAGCGATTCGGAATGCCCGACCCGTCCATGCCGCCGCAGTCGATGTTGGCAATGTTGGGACGGTAAATCTCGCTCAAGCTGAAGTTGCCATCCTCCCACTCGTACACGTACGTCATGCAGTTGGTGTTGGGGAAGGGGCGCGGCGAACCCGGCTCGGCGACCATTTGGTGGAAATGCATAAGCGATCCACCCGAGCTCACGAGCAGCACGTTGCTCGTGCTCGGGTCGCTCATAATCGTGCTCATGCACTCGTAAATGCGCTTGTTCACCTGCTCGTCCGTCTCGCCGCCACCGGCGAGCATCACCAAACTGCGAATTTCGGATAGCTCGGGTCCAAAGTCGGGCTCGCAAAAGTCATCCTTTGCCTCAAAAATGCCGAAGCCGCACTCGCGAAGGCCTTTCTTACGCACGTACGGCATGACTTGTCCGAAGGCGGCCTCGCAAACAAGCTCCAACGTGTCGCAGCAACGCTCCGACGTGCTGCTGTAGAAGTGATCGAACGCAACTCCGCGTGCTGCGAGCTCCTCTCCGGCAATGCGACACTGTTCCCTGCCTCGCGGCGTTATGGGCGAGTCGCACCATCCTTGGCTCTTGTGCTGCACGTTAAAAAGCGTTTCGCAATGGCGCATCGCGTAGAGGATTTTCTTCATGGGAACCTTCTGCTTTCGTTGCGGGTGGTCGGAATGGGCAGTCGGACCGAATCGCACATCGGACCAAGTTTCGAATTGAGCCGCCGCCTCAAATGCCGGGCGAGGTTGCTGGCACGGACATTAAACCAACTTTCCTCTCAAATCGTCGGGTGGCGTCCCGAAAGGACCGCCGCGCCACATATTACCACAGCGGCATGGTGTGCGGTTATCCTTTGGAGTATACCAAACGTACGAACAAGGCCTCACGGACCAGCGCATATGTGAGCTTCAGCGGTCACCCGCTTCACGATGAGCGCGGCTGGACAAAACCCGGTCTAAGTGGCCCTCTGGGTACACGTTACGCAACATGTGTGCTGTGGGGGCCACTTAGCATACAAAAGCCGGCCTAAGTGGCACCCGCAGCACACAATGCAAACAACGCGACCGGACGGACAACAGCATACTCGTTGTCCGCCCGGTCGCGTCTGCGTCCAACCAAACAGGCAATGTCGCTAGCAACATCCACCAGCGCCCACTCGCCGTGGCCTGCTCACCAGTGGCTAGTCACCAAAGTTGATGCCGAGCAACTTGGCCTGCTTCACGAGCTGGCTCTCGGGATCGACCGTCTTCAGGCGACCAGCAACGATGTCGAGCGGCACGCGCACGATGTCGCGGTTTTTATCAGCTACCATAAAGCCCCACTCGCCGTTAAGGATGCCAGTCGCGGCCTCAACGCCAACCTGCGTAGCGAACACACGGTCGGCAGCGCAGGGAGCGCCACCACGCTGCGTGTGACCAGGAACGGCAACGCGAATCTCGCGACCGGTCTTCGCATAAATCTCGTTCGCGATTTCGTACGCAACAGAGTGACCGCGCGCGGCGACCTTCTTCTTGTACTTCTTCTTGGGAAGCTTGGCATCATGTTTGGAGATGGCGCCCTCGGCGGCAACGATAATCGAGAAGCGGCTGCCTGTGCCGTCGCGGTGCTCGATTGTCTCTACGACCTTGTTGATATCGTAGGGAATCTCGGGCAGCAGGATGACGTCCGCACCACCGGCGATGCCGGCGTACAGAGGAATCCAGCCAACCTTGTGGCCCATAATCTCAATAACAAACACGCGACCATGCGAGCTGGCCGTGGTGTGGATGTCGTCGATGCACTTCGTGGCGATTTCGATGGCCGAGTCGAAGCCAAAGGTGTAGTCGGTGCCCCACGTGTCGTTGTCGATGGTCTTCGGGAGCGCGATTACGTTGAGACCCTCCTCCGAAAGTCGGTTGGCCGTTTTCGTCGAGCCGTTGCCGCCGCCCATCACGAGGCCGTCGAGCTGCAGTTCCTTGTAAGTTTGCTTCATGGAAGCGACCTTGTCGAGACCCTCAGGCGTAGGCTCGTCAAGCAGCTTGAAGGGCGTGCGGCTCGTGCCGAGCATGGTGCCACCCTGCGTTAGAATACCCTTGAAGTCGAGGGGCGTGAGCTTCTTGTAGTTGCCATAGATAAGCCCACGATAGCCGTCAAGGAACCCGTAGATCTCAACGGGACCCTTCTTCTGCGCGTAAAGCGTCTTTGCGACGCCGCGCAGGGCCGCGTTAAGCGCCTGGCAGTCTCCACCGCTTGTGAGCATTCCAACACGAAGCATGCTTTCTCCTCTCAAAGATGTGTACGATGTGTGTATTGTGCCACGATGTGTTTTCAGTCGTATTTCCAACGCACCGAATGCATGATTTTCTCAGATGCTTTTATAAACAAGCGATTACCCAATCCGAGAATTTACGCATAAGTTGCGCGAGGTTTCGGCCGAGATGCTACACTCTGCTGATGCGTTTTCGGCGAAAGGCGGTTGGCATGCGTGTTGCTGACGTTCACGTACATATATATCCAGACAAGGTCGCGGCGAAAGCAGCGCAAAGCATCGGCGAGTTCTACAACGTCGAAATGGAAGAGGCCGACGGCGCCGTTTCGCGACTCTCCGGATGCATGGAGCGCGCGGGCATTGAGCGGTGCGTTGTGCATTCCGTTGCGGTAAAGCCCAAAACCGTGACGAGCATCAACAACTTTATTGCGCAGACGTGCGAGGAGAATCCCCAGTTCATAGGCTTCATGACCCTGCACCAGGACATGGAGAACATGGAGGCCGAGATCGACCGCGCATGCGCGATGGGTTTGCGAGGCATAAAACTTCATCCCGACACGCAGGGCGTAAACATGGACGACGAGCGCCTCATGAATGCCTACGAAATCGCCGAACGCCGCGGTCTGCCCCTCGTCATCCATTGCGGCGACTACCGCTACGACTACTCGCATCCGCGTCGGCTTCAGCACATTCTGCACGAGTTTCCCAACCTCGTGGTGGACGCCGCGCACTTCGGCGGCTGGTCCGTGTACGACTACGCGCTCGAGTTCCTCGAGGACGAACGGTGCTTCCTCGACATGTCGAGTTCCATGCGCTACCTTGGGCCGCGCCGCACCCGCGAGCTCGTGGAGGCGTACGGATACGACCGCATCCTGTTTGGCTCCGACTTCCCCATGTGGACCCCCAAGGAAGAGCTGCAACTGTTCAGCAGTTTGGACTTCGGTGAGGCAGCGCTCGAACGCATGTGCTGGCATAATCTCGAGCGATTCCTCGACTGCAATTTATAGATAAGCCCTTTTTGGGCGAATCCTTGGTTGAATCCGGTTGAATCCTTACTCGCATGGGATATTCGGGGGATTTTGTCGCGTTCATTCTCGAACTTGTGTGCTATATTCTTCTTATGCAAACTCCCCCATGCAAGTCCCCCACGTAACGAGGAGGCAACATGAAAAGCGGCATGCGTTCTTTGTTTGGTATTCTCCTGCTGACCCTGGTGCTAGCAGCCTGCGCAGGACGAGGACCGGCAACAAGTACGAACGCACCCGATGCCGCACAAGCTCCTAGCGAGGAGCACGCGACCGCACAAGCCCCTACCGCCGAGGAATCGGCCGCCGAAAACGTAGCGTTCGCAGCGAAGAAGGCACCCATCTTTCGCGAGAAACTCACCGACGAAACCATCGAGTTGCGCTTCTACGACGATGCACCAAGCGTGGCATACGTAAACATGGCGGACTTCTACAAACTCATGCTTCCCAGCGGCTCGATGGACGTAGCGAAGCAGGATGACGGAACGTATCTGCTTACGAGCGACACGGGAGCCAGTCCAAATAACGACATGGGCACCGGCCTCGGCGGAACAGCAGTCGTGGATGTCAATGCCGGCACCCTCACGTCACCCAACCTGCCCGCCTTCACCAATGTTATGTCGCTCCTTCAGGAAGGTATGGACAACGTGTACTACGACGGAGCCCCCTACGTGCGCGTATCGCGGGTGGAGTACGACGTCGATCCCAAGCCCGTAACGCTCGACTTCGGCCACTACGGCATTGCGGTGCACGCCGACGACGAAGGCGTTTACTTGCCCTTCCAAACTATTGCGGCCATTTACTCCGACCTCGCGAACAACATTGCTTCATACAACGGCAAAAACGTTTATGTGGAGAACGAGCTGTTTTACGAAAAGATGACCGAACGCGACCCCGACTACTACGACCCCCTCTTCACCGAGAAAACCCGTCCCAAGGACATGGCAGAGTTCAGCTACGCCCATCTGCGCTTTTGCATCGACAACTTTTACGGCGTGCCCTCACGCACGGCCAACGTGCTCGGCAACCACGACATTGACGCCACGCTCGAATCCATGGGCGAGACGGGCAAGGCCATTAAAGAGGGACTCCTTTCCACCGACCTCGCCGAGTCTCTCGTAGCAACCGAAGCACTCGGCCTCCTCTTGTGGGACGGTGGGCATTCGTACGTATCGTACGCGCAGGCAATGCAAAATCTCGGAAACGAGAAGGCGTGGCTCGTCGATGCGTACAACGCGATTAAGGAAGACGTAACCAATCCCCTCGGAGCTTTTATTTCGTCCAATAACAGTATTGAGAAATTCTACGAGAACATCAATGTGCATGAGGCTGCTCGCTCTGCCACGTATGGAGACAAAACCTATATAAAGAAGGGCGATACGGCCGTTATTGTGTTCGACTCGTTTACCACCAACGATGCCTGGGTGGACTACCTCAAAGGCGACTGCGAACGACCCGGCATTGACGATACGATTGAGCACGGCATGTTCAAAGGCGAGCGCGATACCTTGGCAGTGGTAACCAAGGGGCTCGAGAAAGCCGCCGCCGATCCCGAGATAAAAAACGTGGTGCTCGACATTTCCAACAATACCGGTGGTTCGCTCGACACTCTCGCGTATATTTCGAGCCTTGTTTCGGGTCGCGATTCCTTCCGCTACCAAAACACGCTTACTGGCCAAGTGATACTCGAGCACTACGACGTAGACCGCAACCTCGACGGTTGCTTTGACGCGCACGACAAGGAGGTTTCGTACGACAACCTGCGCTTCGCCGTGGTTACGAGCCAAGCCTCGTTTTCGTGTGGCAGTCTACTTGCGTCGGCCCTTGCCGAGGACGGCATCATGATTATGGGAGAGCGCGCAGGCGGCGGCAGTTGTGCCGTACAGCAAAGCGTTACGGCCGATGGCTGGGAATGGGTACACTCGTCGTTCCGCGCACGACTCGTCGACGCCACCGGTCACGACATCGACTCAGGAGTGCCGGTCGACGTAAACCTGATTGAGCTTGGAGACGCAAAGTCCGCAAAAACACTCGAGGAGAAGCTTAGCAACCTATACGACGTTCAGCTCCTCTCCAACACAATGAACAAGTACTACGGAAAACGCAAAATTTCGTTGCCCGAGACGGCATAGGACAGCCCGCAGGATAGTCTCCCCGCAAAAAGAGTCCTACCCCACAACCACTGAGCCTTCATCCCCAAACATAAGTCTTACGCCACAGCTACGGAGCCGTCATCCCCAAGCAGTATGTCACTCACAAAAAGCGACGCCAGAGCCCTAGCCATATGGGCAACGTCGTGGGCGCCCGCCGTCTCATACGACGAGTGCATCGCCAACTGTGCTGCCCCCACGTCTACCGTACGGACGCCAAGCGATGAGGCAAGCATATTGCCGATGGTCGAACCACAGGGAATGTCGCTGCGCGTCGCAAACACCTGCGTCGGCACGCCCGCCCTGCTACACACCTCTTCGAACACTGCACGACTCACAGCATCGGTGGCGTATCGCTGTTGGGCCGACTCTTTTATTACCGGTCCGCCGTTGAGCCAGCACCGATTGCCCTGGTCCAATAACTCCGGGTGGTTGGGATGCACCGCCTGCGCGTTATCGCAACTTGCAACGAACGACTGCGCCATCGCACGTCGCATGGCATCCTGCCGCACGTCACATGCCCCCACGATGCGCTCTAGCACGTCGCGCACAAACGAGGAATTTGCGCCTTGCATCGTGGTGGAACCAACCTCCTCGTTGTTCACGCAGATGAGCACCGGTGTTGTACGCTCCTCGCACGCCACGTCGCACGCCACGTTGTTCACCGCTAGCATGGCCTCGAATCCCGCATACGCGCAAAGGAGGTCATCGAGCCTTGGCCCGGAAACAAACTCACCCGACTCGCCCCAAACGAAAGCCGACTGTCGGTTGCACACGATGAGGTCGCTCGCAACGATTTGCTCGGGCGCAACGCCCAGTTCGTGCGCGACGAACGCATCGAACGGGCTGGTGTTGGTGCCCCCATTGCTGCGAACGCGCGGCGCAGTTGCCTGCGCGGGCACACCCGTCAAACCCTGAGCCGCTCGCACATTGTCCGTTTTTGTCATCCCTAACGAAGCCGCCCGCATGCACCTGTCATCTGGCGTCGCCACCCCCACCGGAGCCTCATTCTCCGGCGCGCCCACGGCTGCAGACGCCGTCACAACTGCCTGCGCGGCCACGTTGGCCGATTTGGCATCGGTATCCGGCGCAGCGCCAAACAGCGGGCAGAGGTCGATCTGACGGTTAAGCGCGCCTTCCTCGTTTATTTTGCGGTTAAGGTGAATTGCCACGCTCGGTATTATCACTACGTCTCGTCTCGGCGCGAACAGCCGGCTCTCGATTCTACCGTTCGCCCTAACGAGCACGCGTCCGGCCACCGAAAGCGGACGATCGAGCCACGTTCGCTCGTTGATGGATCCATACACCTCAACGTTGAGGCGCACATACTCACCTGGACCTGCCAACTCTGCGACGGGTTTTATCCGCAATGCGGGCGAATCGACGTGTGCTGCGGCGATGTTGAACCGCGGGAGGCTCTCCGTAGTTCCCATGCGAAAAGCAATGAGACTCGATTCGTTGCGCACGACATAGTAGGCATGGCCCGCCTCAAGCTGCCACGAGTCAACCTCGCGCAAATGCTCAAACCCAACAGCATCCAGCCGTTCGCTCATCCACGACACCGCATGGAATGGCGTGGGACACTCGTTTACGAAGCGCGCAAACCCATGCGCGAGCGCAGCGTCGTCGAGAAGAGACGCGGCCTTTCCTACGCCGGTATTCCATCCACCTTTGTGCTCGCCTACACTGTCGTTGCCTTCGACTGTACGCCGCATCACCACGTCACTCCGTTCATCCTTGCAATCGCCGACACCTCGTTGCGCTCGGCCATGCGCTTCACCTCGCACCCGATATGCCCTCGTTCGTCCTCAACGTGCTACCTCGCGCTATCGCTCCGCCCGCTTAGCTATGCCGCGCGAAAGCATCATGATTACGAACGACATGAATGCGGGCAGGAATCCGCCGCAGACGGCTACCACCATGTCCTTTTTACCATCCATGTCCATAAGCATGACCGCCACAACCAAACACGCAATTTGAATGAGAAACACAACGAGCGCAAGTTTCACCACCTTCGCAATACGCGCTGGCACATTTACGATGAGGGCGGCGCGCGCGCCAAACAGGAGGGTGACGAGTCCCTCGCCCGCGATGACGAAGCCCGCCGGCTGTTCGACCAGCGACATAACCGCTACCGTGATGCCACCAATCAAAACCGCCAAACCCAAGAACAACTCGATCAACGTGAGAAGTTTTACCCTTTTGACCTCTGCCGACACGTCCGCTCCCTTCAACTGACTTTCCGTAATGTGAGCGTATCATACAAGCTGGCGCCCGACGAGCAACGTTTTGTCATCGATAGATTGCTCACAGCGAACGTGAAACACGAGACGTTTTCGAGGAGTTCGAGCAGTGCCAGAGTTGGATGCGCGGGCACGTGCGCATAAGCATTTTCAACAAAATGAAGGCGTATTTTCAAGGGCTAGCGGTCTATTATTGCTCACTGAATGCTCGCTCCGTTTTTCGCTTTACACCGCAAAAGCTCATCGCCCTCATCCGTCCCGCGTGCACGGTCGATTTGCGCAGGCACCATCCAGCGGTTGCTCATCGCCCTCATCCGTCCCGCGCGCACCATTGGAATGTTCGCCCGTCTGGATCGAGACGAGTTCAGGCCCAATGACAACATGACTGCCTTTCGCATTGCTCAAGACAGGAAATGTGTCCCTGTGATAAGGCATGTCGACACCGTCACTACATTGGGTTCGAAAACGTATTATTGTTTCAGTGATCGTACGATGTGTAGACCTATGCTTTTGCTATTCGAAACAAAGTTAGCTCGCCGGGAAGCCCGTTTTCGCCACTTCCGCGAGCTTTGTAGGGCTGGCCACTCTTGCCTGGCTCGTCCATCTCACCCGAAATCTCACGGCACGGGATCGTAAGCATCTGTGGCCTTTTAAAAACCTTTGTCATGAGACTATTTGCAGGCTAGAACATAGTGTGGGCGGCAAATGAGATCCGTAGCAATAAACCCTCCATCCTGGACTGCTCACGACTTCGTAACAAACGCATTGCAGCGAAAGCCCGGCCGTCGTCACACCTTCGTCGCAGAATAACGCTTGGCAAAACTAGCGTTGCCCTGCCACTTTCATGTTCTGGGTGCTTGGCGCCGGGTGGGTCGGGTGCCGAGTGGGTCCGGGCGCCGAGCAGGCGATTGCTGCCGAACTTGGTGCCCCTATCCTCCATCCTTCCTCCACAACTAAGGCAACATTAGCCTCAAAACAACGCTCCTCAAAAAAGTCGTTGACAACCATCGGGGCTTCCCGTATAGTACTTGTTCGTGCCGAGGGGAATTAGCTCAGCTGGGAGAGCGCATGACTGGCAGTCATGAGGTCACGGGTTCGAGCCCCGTATTCTCCACCAGACATTCTACCAGGATCTTCGGGTCCTGGTTTTTTGTAAAGGGCCTATGGCGCAACGGTTAGCGCAGGGGACTCATAATCCCTGGGTTGGGAGTTCGAATCTCTCTGGGCCCACCAAGTATTCGCAGGTCAGGCAGTTGTCTGGCCTGTTTTTTGTTGCATGGTTTGGCGCGTGGTGCAGCATGATGCAAAGGTCACTGAAATCGCGCACGTTATCCGCGAATCGGCATAAGCAATAACTACCAATGCCGCCGAGCAAAGGCTTCGGTCAAAGTCCCGTCGAGGACACAGACTGGTAGGTGTGTGCTGTGGGCGCCGTTTAGAAGACAAAACCGAGGCTAAGTGGGTCCGCCAGCACACAGGATGCAGGAGGTGTATCATGGGTGCCGTTTAGGGGCCCAAAAGCGACGCTAAGTGGCGCCCGTGGTACACAAGTAACAAACCGTGTGCTGTGGGTGCCGTTTAGCGGCCGTAAACCGTCCTAAGTGGGACCGCCAGCACAGGTTGCAGGCCCTGTGCCGCCCACCGCTCGCATCCCACACGCAGCCAAACCTACCTCGCCGCGCGCCGATCCCGACTGCGCCCAATCCCACGGTAGTACGCAGCCTTTGCACTGTACATCGCGACGTCCGCCTTGCGCACGAGCGCCTCGATGGTCGATTCCTCGCAGTCGGCCACCAGCGCATGTCCCGCCGAAACCGCAAGGCTCGCCACACGCTCCCCATGCCACGACCGCACCTCATTATCCAATCGCTCAAGCGCAGCCACGGCATCGTCACCACTCATGTTAACGAGCACCACGAACTCGTCCCCACCCGTTCTGTAGCAACATTCCGCATCCTCAAACACCGTTTCCAAGCACCGCGCCGCACCAATGATGAGTTCGTCCCCAGCCTCATGACCGAGCTCGTCGTTTACCTGCTTCAAGCTATTTATGTCTACCACAAACGCTACAAGATCATCCGGCAAAGACTCCCCGGCCCCATAGCCCTCAATCGCCTGCAAATACGCATACCGGCTCCTCAAGCCCGTAAGGGCATCCGTATCGATTTGGACCTTTTGCGCAGCAAGACGATCATCCATCTCCAACGACGAAAACTCCGCATAGTGAATAAACATGAGGGCGGCACCCATCGTCATGGCCACGCAAACAGCCTTCGGTCGCATCGGCAAGAGTACTTGCATAGCGATTCCTGCACCCACAAAGAGCATGACTGCGTACAGCGAGAGACGATTCTGCTTCCTAAAACTCCTCCCGTACAGAATCGACTCCATCGAAACGAGCGTCACCACAGCTAAACAGGCGGTAATGTACGCAGGATAGAGCACGCCGTTTCCAAAGTGCCCGGCACGATCCACCACAACCATCCAGCCGTTAATGGCAGCAACTATCTGCAGCACAGTGTTAAAGATCAAAATCCACTCGAGCGCAGTTAGCCATCGATTGCGAACGCGCATCTGCGCCACCAATGCTCCGCCCGCCATCGGCTTGAGGATAAAATCAACGCACTTCACCACACTCATCGCCCATATGGGCACGTCGGTGCGCCCGTCCAAACGTCCTCCCCACCACTCCACAAACGTGGAGAGCGCAATGAGGAAGTAGGCCAAATAGAGAAGCTCTTTATCGGTTGCCGACATGCGGTTGTTCTCCCAAACCAGCACACAAAGCACTCCTAGAGCCATCAAACACAGTAACATGATGACGGTATAATAAGCCTGCACTTCACCCTCCCCCCATTACCTGCAAAGCGAACGCGTGCCCCACGCAACGCATGCTCACATGGCCAGAATGGCCGTCGTCAAAGCATGCAAAGAACCTCACAACGTTTGCCACATACTGCCCCTCGCAAACGAGGTCAACGCTCTACTAATCTAATTGTATTATGTCATCCCAGCTTACATGCCTTAAACTTGCCAATATTCCAGACTGTCATATTTTCTTGCGCGCTCGACCCCACACCGCGAAGAGCCCATATTGAGCGGCGGCGCGCCTCGCGCAACGTGCGTTCAACTCGACTCGCAACCCCGCCTTCGCAACATTTCCCACCCCCGCTTCGTCACGCTGACCACTCTCTCCATACCAGTTGCCCAGCATCCAAGGCGTTAATCCACCTTAATATGCCTTCTTCATGATAAAGTCGTTTACGAGGTCGTTTTATCGCATCCCGCCGAAAGGAGAACACCATGTGTACGGGCATTCGCTTTACGGACAACGACGGCAACATGTATTTCGGACGCAACTTGGACTGGAGCTGCGGATACGGACAACGCGTGGTGATAACCCCCACAGGATGGCGGCCCAACTCTCCGTTCGGCGCCATGAAAGAAGTTAAGCGTCCCGTCTACGGTATGGGCATTGTCGCCGAGAACACGCCTCTGTACTTCGACTGTGCCAACGATGCCGGCCTCGCAATCGCAGGGCTCAACTTCCCCGGCTACGCCCAGTACGAAAGCGGCGCCATCGAAGGCAAGACCAACGTTTGCGCTTGGGAGTTCCCCCTTTGGGTCGTCGCGAGCTTCGAGACGGTCGACGAGGTCGAGGAAGCACTCAAAAGCACTGCGATCGTGGACCGGCCCATCAACGAGCAGTTCCCGTGCTCGCTCCTGCACTGGATTATCGGCGACGCCAGCCGCTCCATAGTAGTGGAGTACATGGCCGACGGCATGCACGTCTACCATGACGACTTCGACGTGCTGGCGAACCAGCCCACCTTCGCCTACCACCGGGAGAACGTGCGCAACTACATTTCCTGCACCCCTGAGGTCGCCGGACCGCTCAGCTGGCGCACCGCGGAGCTTAGCGCCTATGGCTCCGGCAGCAGCATGCGCGGCATCCCCGGCGACTGCTACTCCCCCTCGCGCTTCGTGCGCGTGGCCTACTTCAACGCCCACTATCCGCAAAAGGACACCGAGCCCGAAAACGTCAGCCGCCTGTTCCACACGCTCGGCGGCGTCTCCATGGTCGACGGCGCGGCGAAGATGGGCGACGGCGCATACGAGATAACCGTGTACACGGGCGGCATGTCCACCCGAACGAACACCTACTACTACAACACCTACGACGACCCCGCGATAGTCGCGGTCGCGCTCGCCGACTACGACACCACGGGAAGCGAACTCGTGCAGGTGGCGTAGCCAGCTCGCCGTGCGAACGACTTTTCAGGCCAAGTGCTCCCCAAAATGCTTCATAACTTGCGCGGGAGCGTGAGCCCAGGAATCTTCCGCCTTGGCCGGCCCGTCCAACCGCGGGCCGGCCCCGCCCGATTCGCGCCGCCAACACCTTGGCCGCCCTGCCCTGACGCGGGTTCGCTCGGCCCGATTCGCACCGCTACACCCTAGTCGCCCGCTCAGGCGCAGGCGCGGCCCGCCCTCCAATGCCGAGGGCGGGCCACAAGTGTGCATTCTGCCGTACTACCTTTGTGCATGTGGCCTTCTACCTGTGCTTTCTTTGATAAAACATTTTCTGCGGTCGTCCAAATGCACACTTTGGGTCGCTTTCAGTGTGCATTCTGCCACATTACCTTTGATCGTGTGGGCGTCTACCTGCGCTTTTGTCCATCAAACATTTTCGTGGTTGGCAGAATGCAACCTGCGGTCTGGAGACTCGCTCGGACGCCCCGTTGGACCCATGCCCCTACATCTGGCCCGGCTGGCCCATCTCGCCCGGCTGGCCCATCTCGCCCGGCTGGCCCATCTCGCCGGGCTGGCCCATCTCGCCGGGTTGTCCCATCTGGCCGGGAGCCATGTCTGCACCAGAGACGCCACTTGCGTTGTTCAACTCAAAATCCTCAGACACATACAGGTCGCCGTCGTAGTCAATACCTGCTTCCCCGCCAACCGAAGAGCTGTTGATCGTGGCGCTTCCGTCAACCAGGTTGATGTTCCCATTGGAATCCATGCCATCACCCTGACTGTGTATCGTGACGTCACCACCAGTCATGTTGATGGAGTAGTCGAGCTCTCCTTCGTAGACACCGTCACCATTCGCCGCGTTGATGGCGTCGTCCGAGGACGTCACGTCGATGTCGCCACCAAAAATGTTAACGACAGTTCCCTCAAGGCCCTCGATACTCTTCGTCACGTTCACATCGGGACCGTTCCCGGTCTCCTGGTCGCCCACAGTCAGAATGTGGTCGGCATGAATGGCATCGTCTCCAGCGGCTATGGTAACGTCGCCGCTCAAGATGCTCACGTCATAGTTACCGTTAATGCCATCGTTCGCCGCATTTATGTTGAGCGTCGTGCCATCGATTACCAAGCTGGTGTCGTCCGTGGCCTTGATGCCGTTCTTTGCGTTGCCGTTTATGTTGAGCGTGCCATCGCCCGTCAGGTAGACCTGCGAGCCAGCTTTTATCTTAATCGCTGCGCCGTCGTAGGCATCTGCCACAGCTTCGTCCGTGGACTCTTCGTCCGCGGGATTCTCGTTGTCTGTAAGCGTGACGTTGCCTTGCACAATGATTTGCACCTCGGCGTTCTTGTTTACCGCAAGCGTCGCCCCAGTCGTACTGGTAAGATCGAGATTGTCGAGCACCAGAACGACGCCGGTAGTCCCCTTTTTCACGGTTATGTTGCCATCGCTTGCGCTGCCCGTGACCACATACGTACCCGAGTCGGCAATCTTCACCTGGCTATCCTCGTCGCTCATGGTGTAGCGCGTGGCGTTCTCCAGGTCGGCCACGAGGTTAGCCGCGGTGTTTTCCACGTCGCTCGTAACGATGTCGCCCGCCTTGTCAACGGTACCCGTGATTTGTTGCCCCTGTCCGCCACTGGGCTGCTGGCCCGACTGGCCCGACTGACCCTGCTGCGGGCCCGACTGGCCCGGCTGGCCCTGCTGCTGGCCGTTCTGCGCCTGGCCCGGCTGGCTAGGTTGCTGTGAGCTGGGCTGCTGGCCGCTCTGCGACTGTCCCTGCGCCTGGCCCTGCTGCTGGCCGCTCTGCGCCTGGCCCGGCTGTCCAGGCACAGATGCCGCGCCCTGTTGCCACTCACGATTCTGCGTCGACCATGGCGTGCTCTCTTGACCTGCCTGCCGCATGTTCGCCTGCTGAGGTGTGCTCGGCAACGACTTCCACGGGTTTTGCTGTACGAAGCGCTCGAACCCGAACGAAGGCCCAAATTCACCCCGCTGAATCGACCCTCCGTTTTGCACGAAGTCCACCTCCGGCCCCATCGGCTGACCACCAGCGTGAAACATGAACGAGCCGCCATTCATCGTGATTCTTCCAGGAGCCTTGCCGCCAGTTTCCATGCCATTGCCCGCCGTAATTATGTTGAAGTCACCGCCACCAAACGTAATGTTTGCGTTGTTCGTCCGAATGCCGGGCTGCATGTTGCCAACTATGGTGAGGGAGCCCGGCCCCTCAAACGCCATATGAACGTCGCCCTGAATGGTCGCCAAGCATCCTTCGCCACCGCCGGCACTCATCACGCGATTGTTCGTACCCTCAGGCATATCAATCGTTAGCATTGCGCCACTCTTCGCTCGAATCGCCGGACCACCGTTGCCATCAACAACGACATTATCCATTACAAGCCTCACGTCGCCCGCACCAGGATCCACGTCCACCGTGCCCCGCAGGTTGCCCGTCAAAACATAGGTACCGGGCTCGCTAATCCGCAGTCGGCCAGATTCCACGTTCACGGCCTTCTGGCTTTCGGTACTTTCGGTGCTTTCGGTGTTTTTCGCCCCTGACGTGGCCGATGGGTTGGATGAGATTGACGTGGCCGATGCATTGGCCGAGATCGCCTTGCCAGGCCCGCCGGCCTTCGTTGACATAACCATCCCGGCCTGGATTGCCTCGCTCGCAACGGCGCCATGTGCCCGTACCGCGAGCACGCTGGCCGGAGCCACGCACAGCGATCCTACGAGCGCCGCGCACATAACCTTCGTTGACATCTTCATGATGGTTCCTCCTTGTTGTCGGTTTGCAACTTGCCACCAACACGACCCGAGGAGTCCACACCTTTCAACCTGCCCGCCTCTCCTCATTTCCAACGCAAGCGTGAAAAAAGCCAAAAAGCGATAGCGCAGATAATATCAAGAGCTTTGCAAGGCGCAGCGTTCGCATCACTGCGCTGTCCACTGGCCCTGGCTTTGTGCGCGGTTTCGCAGCTTGCGGGCGGTGCCCTCTCTCTGCATACGGCGGACTTCGCCACACGAGAGCCTGCTGCCTGCGCGCGGGAACCATTTCCCTGCCATACGGCGGGCTTCACCACACGAGAGTCTGCTGCCTGCGCGGGATCCCAGCGCACCCTACCCTAAAAGAGCGTCAAATCGGAACGTGCCCTGGAGGTTCAGCCGCGCGCAGTTCCACAGAAACGAGCATTGTTTGAGCACGGCGTCCTCCGGGCCACTACCGGGCATTTGACTAGACTTTAGGAGCAGGCAGCTCAACGGTCCCCGCGGCGCACCGCCCGGGAAGTATCCGTCCAAATACCGACCTGGCAACTCCCCAATTTTCACAGGTCACGTCGACAAGCTTTCCTCTCCCGGCTCTCGCGACTCGACGCAAACACAATTTTCGCCTGCTGTAGCTTTTGGTCCCCATGGCGACGCCTTAGCCTTCACCCCCTTCTTTTGCAATTGTCGACTCCCATCAATTGCCCACTCCCATCCCTATGCACTTGTTTCTCAAGTCTTATCTGTCAAGCAATCGGAACAGCGCCCATCTTTGCTAGCGGGTGTCGCTCTTGCCACTTCCGAGCCACCCTCCCGTCAAAACGGCGCGTTCCACACCCATTCGCCAGATTGGCGCACAGTTTGCAACCTGTGTGCTGGCGGGGCCGTTTAGCGGACAAAACACATGCTAAATGGCACTCCCAGCACACAGGTTGTTACGGGATGGGTGCCGTTTGGGCCATATTGGAGACAAAAGCGTACGCGAAACGTCACATTTGGCACCCATAATTGTTAACGGGTGCTTTTTGAGCCATTTCGACCACGAATCCGGGAACGAGACGGCACGTTTAGCACCCATTGCGTTCAACTCGGGTGCCGTTTGGACCGCATGACGGACAAGAGCGCACGCAAAACACGAAACATGAAGCGGCGGCGTTCTAGCCGCCACCTTCCCTGGCCTGACGAGATCCCACGACGCGCAAGGCCAGAGGCACATTTCAGGCAGACCCCCGAGGATGTCGGCAGACCTGTGATCGTGCCTTTAAAGACTGAGGAACATTGGAAGGCTGACGAACATTAGCCTGGCTGGATTCCGGTAGCCCCATGATCAAGCTGTCAAACGCTTACAAAACACTAACCTAACGGGATCCCGGCAAGCCCCCTTTCGAGCGGAGCTTGCCGGATTTTTACACGCGGACTTATTGCCGTATGCCATGAGATTGCGGGGCATCTTCCCCACGACAAGGGCCGTTTTCCCTGAGGGAAAGCACCGTCTGGCAACGCGGGCTGCCAGACAAATGCCCTCCGAAGGGGATGCGCCCAACCCTCGGAAGGGCGCGCCCAGCCCCTCGGAAAGCGCAACCCCCTAACGGGTTCCTACTGAAGGGGTCGCGCCCATCCCGCGGAACGGCCCAGCCCCGCATAAGGGGGCGCGCCCATCACGCGGCAGGCGCAGCCCCTTAGCGGCGTCCTACTTGGAGACGAACGCCTTGGAGTAGCCCTGGCTTTGGCCCCTATAGGTGGCAGCCGGAGCCTTGGCACCCTTGGGGACAAGGGCGACCTGAACCGCCTCTACCCTCTTGGACATGCCCTCGGTGCCGGCCTTGGCGCCGTTCTTGGCCCAGCCCATCCAGCCGTAGTTTTGGGCGTGGACGCGGTAGTACACGTCGTACTTCTTCGCCATGTCGCCCGTGAGCTTGACTTGAATGGCCTCGACGCGCTTGGACTGGCCGGTGGTGCCGCTGGTGGCGCCGTCCTTCTTCCACGTCTTCTCCCAGCCCGAACCCTGAATTTGGCTGCGGTACTGGATGGAGCCGGAGACGGGGAAGCCCTTGGGCAGGCTCAGCGAGAGAGCCTCCACACGAAGCGACTTTCCAATGGTTCCGTAGAAGGCGGGGTCGGTCTTAACAGTCTGCCAACCCGTGCCCTGCACATGGGCGCGCCCGGAGGTCGTAGCGGCAATAATCTTGAACGTGGTGCTCAAGACGCCTTGGTAGTTGCCCTTACCCGTCGCGGTAACGGTGGCAGTCCCGGCCTTGGTGTTGTTCTTGTAGGAGTACGCAAAGTCCGTACCTGCCTTGAGTGCCTTCGAGCCGCTCTTGACTGCCGGCTTGGGCGATATCGCCTTGCCGCTGTAGGCCTGGTCGGCCACCTTGGCAATGCTCGTGAGCTTCGCCTTCGCAATGGTGAACTTGCACGTCCGCGCAAGAGGCAGGATGTAGTTGGCGTTGCCAAGCTTCGTCGCGGTCGCCGTATAGGAGCCAGCGTCAGTCTTGGCGCCCGTCACGGTAACGGCGCAAGCATCGCCGGAGGCGAGGTTGGAGACAGTCGCCGTGGGCTGGTGCGCCTTGCCGTCGTAGGTGAAGGAAGTGTTCTTCCAAGCGAGCTTCGCCTCGCGCTGAGCGATGGTGGCCGTCACAGCCTTGGAGTCGGCGGGGAACGTCTCCTCATCGACGGCTACGCGAACCCGCACCGGGTACTTGCCGGCCTTTGTGCCGGTCGGCACCGTGCGCGACCAACTCTTGCCACCGTCAACGCTGTACTCGAGCGTGCCCTCGCCAATCACCTTGGCGCTCACAAGCCGCTGCGCAGCTCCGTTGTACACGAGTCCGGCAACAGGCGCAACCTCGAGCTTGGGTGCAGGCTTCTTCACAACGAGCTTACCCTCGCCCACTCGAACGTCATAATTCTCGGTGACGTCCTCGTCGCCCGCGAGAATCCGTACGCTGTCCGCGTTGACGGAGATCTTGCCATCCAGCGTCGCCTTGTCGGTGCTTGAGGGCTCAGCCAAGAGGGTGGCCACCTCGAGCTTGTGTCCCTTGGCGGGGCCACTCTCGTCCTGACCCGCCACGGCCTCGAGCGTGGCCTGAGTGGCATCGAGCACCATCGTGTCGCCCACCGCATATTCCTGGTCGCTGGCCTTCACGGTAACGGGTCGCCTGCTAATGCTCGCATTCGTCGTCGTCTGGGAGCCCACGAGGTCGAGGGCGTAGTTCCCAGCATCCTTGCCCTCGAGCTTGAAGCCTTCGAGCGTAACCTTCTTGTCCTCGCCGAAGCCAGCATTGTCGAACCTACCGGTGACGGTGCCGCACTTCACGTCATCGCCTGCCTCGGCGCCCATCACACTGGCGTGGTCCGCAACCACCGTGGCCTCGTCCGTTCCGTCGTACACCTTGTCCTTGGCCTCGTGACCCGCGACGAAAACGCTCTTCTGCGAGATACTGCCCTTTGTCTCGACGGAAGCCAGCCCGTCCCCGTCGGCACCCTTGAGCTTGTAGTTGTTGGCCTTCGTCCCCACGATCGAGTACTTGATCGTCGTCGTGCGATCGCCAGCGTCCTTGGCGTCGTACTCGTACGAGCTGAGCAGACCGGAGAGAGCCAAATCGACGTTCGCCTTGTCGGCCTGGAAGACGCCCTCGAGCGTGGGATCCACGATGAACTGGTCCGGGAGATCCTTGGTGGCGTCGTACACCCTCGTCTCGAGCGTCCCACCAACCGCAGTAACCTCGGCCTGCTCGATCGTGAAGGACGGACCCGTCTTGATCTCGTAGTTCTCCTTGTCGTTGCCCTGGAGTTCGAGGTTTTCAACCCCCACGGTGTAGGTACCTGCGTCGGTGTAGCTGGGCTGCGAGAAGCCCTGTTTGTACGCTACGGTGCAGTCGTCACCCGTCACCACGTCCACGGGCGTGGCGGAGAGCTCGGGCGTGTGTGCCTCGGCGTCGTAGGTAAGCTTGTCCTGCACGAACGCAGCGGTAACGGCCTTCTTCGCGATTTGCACGTCAAGAGATGCCGGAGAGACGCTCGCATGGTTCTTGTCACCGACGACTCGGTACCACACCTTGTACGTGCCGGCCTTGGTGGCCTTGGGGGCTTCGGTGCCCCAGTCGTTGTCCTGGGGCTGCGAGTCGCCCAACGCATACTGCAGCTCGCCGCCCGTCGCCTCGCCGGCCTCGCTCAGCAAATCCTGCTCGGTCCCGTCGTAGGTAAGACCCTTGGCGCCCTTCGGGTCCGACTTAAGCGACGAGTCGACCTTCGTGATGGAAAAGTTACTCTTCTGTTCCGCTACAGGAAGGGTGTAGTTGCCCTTGTCTTGGCCGTCGATGCCGGTGACCGTAGCCTCGTACCCGTCGCCAGCGTCAGTTTGCTCGCCGGAGACGACGAGGCTCACGTCATCACCCGTAATGGCGTTCGAGACCGTCGCCTCACGCACGTGCTCCTGCCCGTCGTAGGCGAACGAGTTCTCCTCGTCCCACGCGACGGACACCTCGAGCGGGTTTATAGAGGCCTTCGTGGTGGTCTGGCTCTTCTTGCCGTCAATCTCGTAGTTGCCCGCGTCTGTGCCAGAGAGCGCCGCGGCGAACGTGACGTCCTTGTCGCGCCCCGCGTCCTTGCTTGCGAATGTGCCGCCGCCGGCAACGTCAACCGTCACGTTGTCGCCATCGATCGCACCCTGCAACTGAGCGGAGCTGCCGTCCAGCGTTGCGGAGGTCGTTCCGTCGTAGGTTTTGTCCGTTGCCTTCACGCCGGCCACGACGACCTTCTTCTTGGTGATGTCGGCCGTCGCCGTGGGCTGCGTTATGCCGTACTTCTCGGCGTCGGCGCCCTCCAGCTCGTAGGTCCCGACGACCTTCTTGCCCTCGCCGACGTTCTTGCCGTCGCCGGGCTCGACATCAGCGTACACCATCTTGCCTCCGGCCTTCACGGAGACGTCGTCACCGTCCTCGACGCCCTCGAGCGTCATCTGGGAGTCGTCGAACGTGGCATCGGCCGTACCATCGTACTCCTTGCCCTCCACAGTGATGCCGGAGATGGTGAGCTCCTTCACGCCGAACTTGACCCTATTGAAACCGAACGAATCCAAGTTCTGCCCATCGGGTGCCTTCGCGATGGGCGTCGAGTCACCCATGCCAGACTCGTTTTTCCAGCCAATGCCAGGGACGGAGTTCTTCACGGTCTTGCCCGAGTCAATGGCTCCAACGCCCGAGGAGACAAACGACTCTATTCCCTCGCCAACCACGAGATCGCCTCCAGGGCAGACGCCCGCGTCAGCCACACCCAATGCGGTGACATCGCCTCCGTTGACGATGAGGTCACCGAAGGACGCGATGCCGGTTTTCAAGCCCGACGCAAACACCGTGCCGGCCTCGAAAGTGATGCTGCCATAGCTGTATATGCCCGTACCCGAGGTGCCAACGGATTTCAAAGAGTCGCCACCCACAGTAATGTTATTACCGGCACGTATGCCGGCTATTTCGCCCTCGACGTCGATGCCGCAGCCATCCTCGAAGCTGACGGCTCCCCGCTCGCTATAGATACCGAAATCGAAGTAGTTTCCATCACTCCTGCTTATCGACGTACGTAGCTGGCCACTCCCCTCAAACGTCAGGTCTCCCTTTGCGTAGACGCCATATGCATTGGCCACTCCCGTCATCCCTCTCTCGAGAGAGGCGTCACTCTTGAGCACAATTACCAGCGGCTCCTCACTGTTCCAGTAAATCGAGGCGCCCATACCTCCTTCTTTATGAAGATCCTCGGCACTGAGGCCATCTAGCGTAAGTGTGGCGGGCGTATCGTTATAGATGTCGGCAGGCTTGAAGCTCACCGTCTCGTCTCCTAGCACGTCCTTCTCGTTCTCGCCTTTCACCTGCACGCCGTTCACCCACAGGGGATACGTCGCGTAGACGGGTTCCCAGGTGAAGGCAGTCTCCGGGCTTTTGCCGTCCCCGCCGGTTATTTTGAACCCTATCGGCTTGGCTTTCAAGCTTTCTTCGGTGGACAACCACAGGCTTGATTGATTATGGTCACGAGGCGAAAAAAGATCAATCACGTATCTTCCGCCATTTTCGAGATTCCCGGATTCTACGACCCAGGAAATGACATACTGGCCCCCGAACACATCCCAGTATCCTTCTGCTTCTTCAGGCCCGTGCATGTTCTTTATATATGCCGGAAGGGAAAACTCAATCATGTCGGGGTCACCGTCATACTTATTCTGTACCAGTAACACGACCCCCGGCTGGGCTGTGTAAACTGTATAGGCCATTGCCTCCTTGAGGCCCTGGCCGGGCACCAAACCGAGCACCATCGCGAGTGCCACCCATAGGCTCACCATGAGCCTTGGGACCCGCCCGATTGCTCTCTTCATACCTTCCTCCTATCTGGCGCTTCGCGCCGCATCGACGCGCCGGCCCATTCCGACGCACTGTTCCTTTATAGCATTAGTTGGATGCTACAGAGAAAATATTCCAGACTGTCATACCCCCACCGCTCACCGGCCGTCGCGAATGGCATGTTTTCGGCGGCAATCGGCTTAAATATTGCTGAACGCCTCGAATGTCGCGATTCGCCCATCGCGCCGTCCGTGGCGCCTTTTTGCAGGTGGTCGATACGCACGGCACCAATGTGCACGACTCACCCACGTGATGTGCGCCTCGCGCTTCTGTGCCACGCGCTTCCGTGTGCGCGGCATACAAAAAGCACCCAGCCCGAAGGTTGGGTGCCTCTTCCACATTTGGTTAAAAGCCTAGCGCACCTACTTGCGTTGCGCCTCGATGCGCTCGGCGAGCCATGTCGCTACCTCGCCCAGGGCAACGTCGCTGCGCTCGCCGGTCTTTCGATCCTTCACCTCGGCGGTACCGTTCTTCACGCCGCGGCGGCCAAGCACCACCTGGTACGGGAAGCCCATGAGGTCGGCGTCGGCAAACTTAACGCCGGCACGCTCCTTGCGGTCGTCTAGCACGACCTCAACACCAAGCTTCACGAGCTCGTTGGCAACCGCCTCGGCAGCCTCCCACACGACGCCCTTAACGTCGAGCGGCACAACCTCCACCTCGTACGGCGCCACGCATACCGGCCACACGATGCCGTGCTCGTCGTGGCTTTGCTCCACCACAGCCTGCAGCGTACGACTCACGCCGATTCCGTAGCAACCCATTTGGAACGGCTTTTCCTTGCCGTCCTCGTCCATAAACGTGGCACCCATGGCCTCGGAATACTTGGTGCCAAGCTGGAACACCTGGCTCACCTCAATGCCACGTGCCGCCTTAAGGGCACGACCGCACTCAGGACAACCGTCGCCCTCCTTAGCCTCGGCGAGGTCAAGCCATTCGTCCACCTCAAAGTCGACGCCAGGACAAGCACCCTTTATGTGCCAACCAGCCTCGTTTGCACCCACGAGCCAGCGCTTGGACTTGGCAAGCGAGACGTCTGCAACCACACGCACACGCTCGTCGGCACCAATCGGCCCCATGTAACCCTTTACGAGGCCATACTCCTGCATTTGCTCTTCGCTCATCACGTCGTAGTGCCCAAACGCATGCTCGGCCTTCACCTCGCACAACTCGTGGTCGCCCGGCAGCAGGCACAACACGGGCGTTTCGTCCTCGGCGATAATCGCAAAGCTCTTGCGGCACGCCGCCTCCTCGACGCCCATGAACTCCGCAAGCGCCGCAATCGAGCCCTCACAGGGCGTCTCCACACGCTCACACGCCTCGCCCGGACCCTCGACCACGCGGATGTTCGCCTTCGCCGCCTCCACGTCGGCCGCGAAGCCACACTCGCACCACACGAGCGCTGCCTCGCCAGCATCGGCAAGCGCCATATACTCAACGCTGGTGTCGCCACCAATCTGTCCCGAGTCGGCCTTCACGGGAAGCGCCTTGAGCCCGCACCGCTCGCATATGCGCGCATACGCCGCCTTTTGCTCCTCGTACGAGCGCTGCATGCCCTCTACGTCCGCGTCGAAGCTGTACGCATCCTTCATAATGAACTCGCGCCCGCGCATCAACCCAAATCGCGGACGAATCTCGTCGCGGAACTTGTCTTGTATTTGGTACAGCGTTACGGGCAGCTGCTTGTAGCTACGCAGCTCGTTCTTCACGAGGTCGGTAAACGTTTCCTCGTGCGTGGGCCCGAGCACCAAATCGCGCTCGTGCCGGTCGCGCATGCGCAAAAGCTCCGGGCCGTACACATCCCAGCGCCCCGATTCCTGCCACATCTCGCCAGGAACTGCCATGGGCACGAGCATCTCCTGGGCTCCGATGGCCTCCATCTCCTCGCGAATGACCTCCTCGATCTTGCGAATGGAACGCCACGCCAAGGGCAGGTAGCTGTAGAGTCCCGCAGCCACGCGACGAATCATGCCCGCGCGCAGCAGCAGCTTATGACTCGCGAGCTCCGCCTCTACCGGGTCCTCTTTGAGGGTAGGCGCATACGTCGCGCTCATCTTTGCATAGGTCTTCACGCTTTATCCTTCCTGTTAAAGGCGCCCCCCGGCCCGGGAAGCGCCCGCCAACCGAACCTCTTCGCTCACGACCCGAAGCGCGTCTCAATCTCTGCGAAGAGCTCGTCAACCAAATCCTCCTCGCTCACGGTGCGAAGCGGCTCGCCCTGCGCGAACACCACGCCGCGACCTTTGCCGCAAGCGATGCCAATATCGGCGTCGCGCGCCTCGCCGGGCCCGTTAACCACGCAGCCCATCACCGCCACGCTAATCGGCACGCGGACGGACGCGAGCTTTCGCTCGACCTCCTCCGCCATACCGATGAGGTTCACCTGCGTTCTGCCACACGTGGGACAACTCACCAGCTCGGGTGAGCGCCGCCTCAGGCCAAGCGCCCCAAGCAGCTCCCACGCAACGTGCACTTCCTCCAGCGGGTCGGCCGTGAGCGAAAGACGCATGGTTTCGCCAATGCCCTCCTCGAGCAATACGCCCACCGCCGCGCAGTTCTTCACCGTACCCTGCCGCAGCGTGCCCGCCTCGGTAACGCCCACATGCAAGGGATACTCGGGTAGCTGCTCCGCAAGCATCCTGTACGTCTCGATGGTTACCGGCACCGAATGTGCCTTCGCAGAGAGAACCACGCCGAAAAAGCCACGCTCCTCGAAATGCTTCACGAACGACGCGCACGAGAGCACCAAACGCTCCGCAAGCGAAAGGTCGGGCCGCGCCGCAACCTCGGGATCGAGCGAGCCCGCGTTCACGCCGATGCGAATGGGAATACCCGCCTTGCGCGCCGCGTCAATCACGGCATCCACGCGCTCCACCGCACCAATGTTTCCCGGATTGATGCGCAAGGCGGCAGCACCCCGCTCCGCCGCGCCAATTGCAAGTCGGTGGTCGAAGTGGATATCGGCCACCACGGGCAGCGGCGACGCCGCACATATGCGCTCGAATCCCTTGAGCGACGCCTCGTCGGGCACCGCCACGCGAATAATCTCGCAGCCGGCCTCGGCAAGTCCCTCGATTTGCATGAGCGTGGCGGCGGCGTCGGATGTTTTTGTTGTACACATCGACTGCACGCTTACGGGAGCGCCACCCCCGACGGGCACCGAGCCCACCATTACCTGTCGCGTGTTTCGTACCATGGCACCTATCCAATCACGAATCGGAACACGTCGTTCTTCACGACCCACACAAATATGAACGCGAAGAACGCGAGACCAACGTAGCTTATGGCCGTTTGCACCTTCATGGAAAGCGGACGGCGCACGATGGCCTGAATGGTTTCAATAAGAATCTTTCCGCCGTCGAGCGGCGGGATGGGCAAGAGGTTCATAAAGCCGAGCGACATGGAGATGGCCGCCATAAAGGCAATGACGTCCGCAAGGCCAGACGAGGCCGCCTGCGAGGCCATCACCGAAATGCCCACGATGGAGCTCGAACTGTCGAGCACCTCCATGGTATGCTGCGGCATGATGAGTCGAATGGCGAAGGAGGCTACCATGCCGGCATAGCCAAACGCACCCGCTATGGCCTCGCCCAGCGAAACCCGGTACGGTTCCGTTTTGGGATACACGCCAATGGCCTCTATCTCCTTGTCCTCAGGTACGTCCATCGTAAGCTCGGTTTGCGTGCCATCGCGCTCAACCGTAATCGGGAAGTCCCTCTTCGCCGACCTCGCGTCCTTTATTGCCTCGGAAATGCCATTCCAATCGCTCACCGCGGTGCCATTCACCAGGAGGATTTTATCTCCTACCTGCAAACCGCACGCCTCGGCAACTGAGTTCTCCTGGATTTGTCCGATTACGGGCTCGTTAAGGGGAACCTCATACTCCGTAGTCACGTACACGCCCGTCACCAGCGCAAGGGCAAGCACAATGTTTACGAGGGGGCCAGCCACAAGAATGGCCAACCGTTTGAAGTAACCACAACCAAGGTACGTGTGCGAGCGCTCCCTTTCGAGCTGTGCCTCGGCGTCGACGAGCGGACGAGCCTCTGCCTCTTCCGTGCTTTCGCTCGTCGTAAAGTCGTGTCCGTCGTCGTACTCCGTAAGCATGTTCGCGTCGCGCGGAATCGTTTGGAAACAGCGCGGATAATCCTTTTGCGTAGGCTTCTCGCCCAACTCGGGATCGAAGTACGGGCGAATAGCCGCCCAGTCGCTCAGCGTAACCAAAAGCGCATACGCATGGTCGAGCTCGATTTTGAGTTCGGTGGCAAGGTCCTCGGCACTCACCCTGCCCTCACGCTGCACGATGGCAAAGGCGTCGGCAAGCAACTCGTCGTCGCCTCCTGCCTCCATGCCGCAAATGCGGTTGTATCCGCCGAGCAAGAACGGCGTGATTCCCACCTCGGTGCCGTGCGACTTGCTCTTGTGGAACCAGCGGAACCTGCACGGCAGGCCCAAATAAAACTCCGTGACGCGCACCTTAAAGATGCGTGCCGCCACATAGTGCCCGCCCTCGTGAACAAACACGAGGATGGAAAGCAGCAGCACTCCCCAAAACACAGCCGATAAGCCGCCGGCAAGCATGCTCATGCCCCGACCTCCCGTAAAACGACGTGCGCCGCCTCGCGCGCGCGACGGTCGCACTCCCATAGTTGCTCTATGGTACTTACCCGCTCCACGGCAGCGCGTTCCATCACGGTGCCAACAATCCTCTCAATGTCCAAAAAACCGCAGGCCCCCTCGCGAAACGCCGCGTTCGCAACCTCGTTCGCAGCGTTCATCACGCACGGCAGCGTGCCTCCCGCACGGCCCGCCTCGCGAGCAAGACGCAAGCAGCCAAAGGTTTCTTCGTCGGCCTCGCCAAACGAAAGCGGCGGCTCCATGTGCCAGTTTTGCGGCTCGCAGGGAGCCTCCCACCGCTCAGGATAACTCATGCCGTATTGGATGGGAATCCGCATGTCGGACGGACCGAGCTGCGCCTTAACCGAGCCGTCCACGAACTCCACCATGGAGTGAATGCGACTTTGACGATGCACGAGCACACGGACGTCGTCTACGCCCACACCAAACAGGTGGTGCGCCTCAAGCACCTCAAGGCCCTTGTTCATGAGCGTGGCGGAGTCAATCGTGATCTTCGCCCCCATGTTCCACGTGGGATGCGCGAGCGCGTCGGCGGCCGTAACGCCACGCAACCGCTCGCGGTCCCATCCGTAGAAGGGACCTCCCGAGCACGTGAGCCACAGGCAACGCACGGCGGCCGGCTCCCCCACCAGGCTTTGGAATATGGCGCTGTGCTCGGAATCAACCGGCACGAGTTGGCCTTCCTGAAGCATGGGCATGAGCAGGTCGCCCGCCACGACGATGGACTCCTTGTTGGCATACGCCACGCGCTTGCCCGCGCGAACGGCCGCAAGCGCGGCTTCGATGCCCGCAAACCCAACGACGGCAAGCACCACGCAGTCCACCTCGGGCATGCAACCAAGCTCGGCGCAGGCCTTCGCGCCAACAAGCAACTCACACCCCTGCGGCAGCTCGTCGCACGAAACATCCTTCGCCCGCTCCTCGTCGGCAATTCCCACCCAACGCACGCCGAACTCACGTGCGTCGCGGCACAGCTCCTCCACCGAAGAGTGAGCCGAGAGCGCCACCACTTCGACCTTGTCGGCGTGCTGCTTGCACACGTCGAGCGTCTGCCTGCCAATGGACCCCGTGCAGCCAAGCACGGCAACCCGCAAGCGTTTATGTTGTATCAAAGAATACCTCCCAATTGCAGGATGAAGTACGCAACGACACTGCCAAACAATATGGAGTCGGTGCGGTCGAGCAATCCGCCATGACCAGGCAAAATGTTGCCGGAATCCTTTACGCCCACGCCGCGCTTTATGCGCGACTCAAACAAATCGCCCAGCACGGCCACAACGGCCTCAACAACACCGCATAGTGCGGCAACAGGCATGGTGAGTCCTCCCACGCCAAAGAATGCGGCGATGCACCACACGGCAACACAGCCCACGATTCCGCCAAAGAACCCCTCCCAGCTCTTGTTGGGAGAGGTGCGAGGAGCCATCTTGTGTTTTCCTATGCTCGACCCCACCAGGTAGGCGAACGAATCCTCAACCCACACCGAACCAATGGTAACAAGAGCAATGAGCGCGCCCTGCATGCCAGGATTGCTTGCGCGTACCAACGCAAGGCACGAAAGGGTAACCGACGTGTACACGGGACCAAACACGCTTACCGCAGCATCGGCAACGTTCGCCCGAGGGTTAAACACGAACCACGTCGCCACCGCGAGCAAAAGGATGCACAAGATGCAGAGCAGCATCTCCGTTCCCACCAGCCCCGGAATGCAAGCAGCAAGGGGAAATGCCAGCGCAGCGCCAAGTCCCAAAATCTCGCTCGGGCGACGTCCCGCCATGCGCGTGATGCGGAAGAACTCCGAACAGCACAACCAGGCCATCGCGGCAAGAAGCACCGCCGTGGGAATGATGCCCCACACAAGGCACCCAACGATAACGACCACATAAATGACGCCCGAAAGCGTGCGCGTGATGAGCTTCTCCGTCCAGCCACGCACGCGCTGGCCCTTGAGCTCGCCCGCAACACGTCGCTCTTCCTTGGATTCCCGTCGGTTCTCGAGCCTCTCGATGCCCTTCTCGAGACCTACGGCCTTTTGCTCGTCGCTCTGAGTGTCTCTGCTCACGATGCCGAAACTCCTCCAAACCTCCTGTCGCGCCTCTGATACGCACAGATGGCACGCAGCATATCCCAACGCGAAAAATCCGGCCAATGCTTGTTCACAACATAGAACTCGGTGTACGCAAGCTGCCAAAGCAGGTAGTTCGAAAGCCTCAACTCGCCCGACGTGCGAATGAGCAGCTCAGGGTCGGGCAGGCCATGGGTGTACAGACGCTCCGCTATGGCGCTTTCGTCCACCTCGTCTAGCGCCAAGCTACCCGCCGCCACGTCCTTTGCCACGAGCCGGGCCGCACGTACGAGTTCCGCACGCGAGCCATAGTTTACGGCCAAGGCAAATTCCATGCCTGTGTGCGACGCCGTTTTGGCAAGACCCTCCTCAAACACCTCTCGCGTGTTTTCGGGAAGAGAATTTATGTCGCCCAAAAACCGCAGCCGCACGTTTTCCTGAAAAAACAGCGGCAGCTCCTTAAGGAGCGTCGTCGCAAACAGGTGCATAAGGAGGTTGACCTCCTCTTGCGGCCTCTTCCAGTTTTCCGTAGAGAACGCATAGGCCGAGAGGACATCTATACCAAGCCGCACGCTCGTGGTTACCGCTTCCCTCAGCGCATCCACGCCGGCAATGTGGCCTTCATGGCGAGGACGCCCCTGTGCCTGCGCCCATCGACCGTTGCCGTCCATGATGAGCGTTACATGCCGCGGAATCCTCCCGAGGTCGATGCTTTCCAGCGAAATGTCCTCGGGAGGGTTCGCGTAGTACGCCCTCAGCTTTTGTTCGTCGAACTCCACCTAAATCTCCATGACCTCTGCGGTCTTTTGCTTAAGAAGCTCGTCCACCTTGCCCACGTATTTATCTGTGAGCTTTTGAATGCGCTTCTTCTCGGCGTTTTGCATGTCTTCCGAGAGCTCCTCGTCGCGATCCACGGAGCGGTTGGCGTCCTTGCGGGCATTGCGCACGGAAATGCGCGCTTCCTCAGCGAGCTGCTTGCAGTCGCGCACGAGCTCGCGACGGCGCTCCTCCGTGGGCTGAGGGAAGGGCAGACGAATCGTGCGTCCGTCGTTGGAAGGGGTAATGCCGAGGTCGGACTGGCGAATTGCCTTTTCGATGTTGTTGAGCGCGGATTTGTCCCACGGCTCAACGAGAAGCATCGAAGCCTCGGGCACCTTTACGCCGGCAAGCTGTGTAATGGGCGTGGGCTGGCCATAGTAGTCCACGCTGATTGAGTCCAGAATGTGCGGGTTTGCGCGACCCGTACGAACCCTGCCAAAGTTGTACTTAAGAGAGTCGATGCTCTTCTCCATACGCTCTTCGGCCATATCGGTATGCTTGCTCATGCTACTCGACCTTTCCTTCCACGACGGTAGTACCGACGTTTTCCCCACGGAGCGCCTTGGCGAAGGCCTCCGTCTCTTCCATATTGAACACCATAATAGGCATGTGGTTATCTTGACACAACGCCGTCGCCGTTGCATCCATCACCTTGAGTCCGCGCGACAAAACGTCGGCGTACGTAATGGTGTTGAACTTCGTTGCCTCAGGATGTGTAACGGGATCGGCATCGTAAATGCCGTCGACCTTGGTGGCCTTCATGAGCACCTCGGCGTCTATTTCGCAGGCGCGCAGTGCGGCCGCGGTATCCGTCGTGAAGTACGGATTGCCCGTGCCCGAAGCAAAAATAACGATGCGTCCCTTCTC
This sequence comes from Atopobiaceae bacterium, assembly GCA_017510785.1. Lineage (GTDB taxonomy): Bacteria > Actinomycetota > Coriobacteriia > Coriobacteriales > Atopobiaceae > RUG440. The sequence goes on from JAFWMH010000077.1 coordinate 45,368, forward strand.
GAGGTGCCGAATGGCACGACGACGAATATATGGCTCGGCCACCTGACGCATTTCGATGGCGCTCATCACCCTGCAATCCATGCCGTTGCGCTCGAAGCAGTCCTGCAACGCAATGCAGTTTATGGTTGTTGCAAGCATGCCCATGTTGTCGCCCTGGGCACGATCCATGCCCGCCGCAGCACCGGCAACCCCGCGGAAGATGTTGCCACCACCCACGACGATTGCCACCTGCACGCCATCCGCCCAAGCGCTCTTTACGCTATTGGCCATGCGCTGGAGCACGTTGGGGTCGATGCCGTACTGGCCGGCGCCCATCAGCGCCTCTCCCGAGAGCTTGAGTAGCACACGATGATACTTGTAAGTCGTCACGTTTCCTCCGTTCCACGATTCCTACCACAGTCTAGCAGAACGCATGCGAGCCTAACATAAACACACACCCGAAAGAACGAATGAGACAAACTCCCGGCGGGTGCATTACAAAAACGGGCCACCAGGGGAATGCCCCAGTGGCCCGTCCTTTTGGATTCCTTGCGTTCCCTACGTTAGCTTATGCGCCAAACTGGAAGCGCACGAAGTCGACTATCTCGATGTTGTCGCCAACCTTGGCGGAAACCTGCTTGGCGAGCTCGCCAACCGTGATGTCGGGATTCTTCACGAAGTCCTGCTCGGTAAGAGCACGCTCCTTGAAGAACTTCTTGAGACGACCCATCACGATGCCATCCCAGAACTTCTCGGGACGACCGGACTCGGCAGCCTGTGCACGATAGATTTCCTTCTCGTGCTCGACGATTTCGGCGGGAACCGACTCGCGCGTGGCGCCTGCGGGATCGGCAGCTACGACCTGCATTGCAACGTCGTGCGCGAACGTCTTGAACTCGTCGTTCTCGAAGGTCTCGGGGTTGCTGAACGAGAACTGCACCATGGAGGCAAGCTTGCCGTTGTGGTGGATGTAGCTCACGAGACCACCCTCGTCGAGGGCAACGCGCTCGAAGCGCTGGATCTTCATGTTCTCGCCGATGACGTGAATCATTTCCTTGAGCTCTGCGTCAACGGTGTTGCCGTTCATCTCGCATGCAAGCAGCGCCTCAACGTCGGCGGGAGCCTGCTCATTGGCGACCTTGGCAAGAGCCGTCGCGAAGTCGCAGAACTTGGCGTTGGTGCCTACGAAGTCGGTTTCGCAGGTGAGCTCGAGCAGGGTGCCCGTCTTGCCGTCCTCGCTCACGTAAGCTGCGATGGTGCCCTCGTTGGTGTCGCGACCGGCACGCTTAACGGCCTTGGCAAGACCCATCGTACGCAGGACGTCGACGGCCTTCTCGATGTCGCCTTCGGCCTCGACGAGTGCCTTCTTGCACTCCATCATGGGAGAGTCGGTCATCTCGCGGAGCTGCTTTACCAGAGCAGCAGATATCTTGGCCATGTTATTGCCTCCTTAACAGTAGCCATGGGTACACTCTACAAATATGACAATTTCGCTCGGGTAGCCTCGGCTTTGCCTACTCCTCGGCCTCAGCGTCGTCCTCGGCTTCCTCAACCTCGACGGCAGGAATAACCTCGCCAGAGGCCATTTCCTCGGCGCTGATTTGCTCCTTGCCGGAACCAGCGAGGACCGCGTCGGCCACGAGCTCGCACATAAGCGAGACGGAGCGGATGGCGTCGTCGTTCGCAGGGATGCCATACTCGATGACGTCGGGGTCGGAGTTCGTGTCGAGCAAACCAATGACGGGGATGTGCAGACGGTTGGCTTCCTTAACCGCAATCTCCTCGCGCTTGGTATCGACCACGAAAATGGCCTGCGGGAGGGACTTCATGTTGCGAACGCCACCCAGGTTGCGCTGGAGCTTCTCGAGCTCCTTCGTGAGCACGGCCTGCTCCTTCTTGCCACGCTCGGCCATACGACCGTCCTCGACCATCGTCTCGAGCTCCTCCATGCGGTCGATACGCGAACGCATGGTAACGAAGTTGGTGAGCATGCCGCCGAGCCAACGCTGATTGATGTAGGGCATGTTAGCGCGCGTCGCCTGCGTGGCGATGGGCTCCTGAGCCTGCTTCTTCGTACCTACGAAAAGCACGGAACCGCCACGGGCAGCCGTCTCGCGCAGCACGGTGTAGGCGCGGTCGGCGTTGATGATGGTTTGCTTGAGGTCGAGGATGTAGATGCCATTGCGCTCACCAAAGATGTACGGACGCATCTTCGGGTTCCAGCGGCGCGTTTGGTGACCATAGTGGCAACCTGCGTCGAGCAGCGTCTGGATGTTGATCTTAACAGCCATGTTGTAACCTCCTGTGGTTGATCCTCCGCGCGATGTCATTCCCCTCGAACCACCCGGGCCGTGGCTGCAACCCGAGCACCACGGACGAGGAGTCGTCACGCGTGTGTCGTCTATCGTGCGGTCGCACGACAAGAACTTAGTGTAGCACAGCAGGCACCTATTGCATATTGCTTTTTTCTCGTTTCACAAATCAATACGCAGTGCGTCGCACCGTCCCGCCCTGCCCAAGCCCTGCCCCTAAAGAATAGTCGAATGTCCCGTCCGTGGCCCGGAGGGCGCCGTGCTCACACAGTCCTCGTTCCTGCGGAACTGCGCGCGGCTGCTCCTCCGGGCCACTTCGCGATTTGACGCTTCTTTAGGGGCAGGGATACATCACTCGTAAAGGCCGATGCTTCCAGCAGACGTGTAGTTCTCGTTCATGTCGCTCAAAACAACGGACGAACCGTTCGCGTGAATCACCTGGCCGTCGCCTGCGTAAATCGCCACATGGTTGCCCGACTGACTGGCGCTCACGTTGCCGATGTAGAACACGAGGTCACCCGGCTGGAGTTCGTCGGAAGCGGTAGCCATACTTGCCTGCCCCGCAGAGGAGTGCGGAATCTCGATGCCGGCCTGCTCGTACGCCCAGCTCGTCAGGCCAGAGCAGTCGAACGCCTCGCCCGGCGAGCTCGCGCCATACACATACTGAACGCCGATTTGCGAGTAGGCTGCCTCAAGAATCTTCGCACGCGCCTCGGAGGAAAGCCCAGAGGTGGAAACGGAGCCCGCGCTCGACCCGCCCGACGAAGTCTCGCCGGAAGCCGCGGCGGCAGTCTCCTGCGCAATCGTCGTTACCGCGCTGGCCACGCTCGCACCATCCGTGCTCGACGGCGCAGCGTTCGAACCCGCATTCGCTCCCGCATTCGCTCCCGCCGCGGCAGCGGCCGCCACATCGGCCGCCGTTGTGCCCGACTGAGCCGCAGGAGTACCAGCTGTTCCGTTGGCAAGCGCCGCCTCTTGCGCCGCAAGAGCCTCGACGGCCCTCGCCTGCTGCTCGACTATTTCGCTTACCTGCTTTTCGTCGAACGCAGCCCTAAGCGGCGCGCTCAGGCCCGCAATAAATCCCTGCTGGTCCTCCAACGACTTCTTGAGACCTTCGAGCTGCTGTTCCTTTTGCGTCGCAAGTTCGCGAAGCTCCCGCTCGGTATTCTCTAATGCCGTTTGCTGAGTTTGCAAATCCGCGGCAGCGTCCTTTACCTCGTTAACGCACTCGAGGTCGCGCGCAGTTACCTTATCGATGTAGTGAAGGGCACTCACGAGCTCCTCAAGCGAGTTGGTACCCAGAACAATATCTAAGAGCGAGCTGGCACCAGCCTTGTAGTTTGCGGAAATGCGATTGGCAAGCGTATCCTGCGCCGTTGCAAGACGTCCTTCGGCCGCAGTGATTTTTTCGCCCAGCTGCGCCTTTTGCTCCTCGGCTTTCCCGAGTTCGAAATAGGTATCGTTAAGAGACTCGCCAACCTCGGCAACCTGCATGGAAAGCTCGCCATATTTGGTCCATGCCGCGTCGAGATCGGCGGCGCTTGCCTGCGCCGGCTGAGCCTCGGCCGGCTGAGCCTCGGCCTGTTGCACCTCGGGGGCAGGTGCCTCCTGCGACTCTTGTGCATAAACGGTGGCGGGCATCCCACCAACGCCCAAAGCAAATGCCAACGATGCTGTGACAATTGCTCGAGTATGCGTAGACATAATCCACCTCCATACATACAGTTTGTTATCTCAACACTACACTAAACACTGTGAAAACACACCATGCATAACACGAAATACACTCTTCGACTATATCGTTTTCACAATGCGAACGGCAACTACGTTCAGCCGTTATTCGGCGCGCGGATGAGCTAATCGGGTAGCGCGTTTGAGGCGCTCCACCGAAAGGTGCGTATATATTTGTGTAGTCGCCAAACTCTCGTGCCCAAGCAGCTCCTGTACCGTTTTGAGGTCGGCACCACCCGTAAGGAGCTCCGTAGCATAGGTGTGGCGCATGGCATGGGGCGTGAGGTCGCCCTCGAGTCCCGCTAACGCGATTTGCCGCTCGAAGCGCTTGCGCAATGCATCGGCACTCATCGCGTTGCCACGCGTCGAAACAAACAGGGCCTCGGTGGGCGGGCCCTCGCGCCGGCACGCAACAAGCTGGGGCCGCGCCACGCTAAGATATTCCTTCAACGCCGAAAGGGCGCGACCGTACACGGGCACGATGCGCTCCTTACGCCCCTTGCCGAACAATCGCACCTGGCCCAACGCGAAGTCAATATCTGCAGGCACCAACGCCGCTACCTCCGATATGCGTGCCCCAGTTGCATACATCAACTCAATGAGGGCCGCATCGCGCTTGCCCTCAATCGTCGTTGCATCGCATGAGTCAATAAGCGCGTCCACGTCCTCGTTCGACATGGTGCGTGGGAGCGTCTTCGTATGTTTACGACCAGGCATCGAGGAGAAGGGCGAGGATTCAATCTCGCCCTCCCGCTCGAGCCACTCGTAAAAGGCCCTCACGGCCGAGAGCCGCCGGTTTATGGTTTTATCTGCATAGCGCGCTTGGACTAAGTCGGCAAAGAAGCCCCGCAAACGACGGTACGACGCACCAAGCGGGTCGACTCCTTCGCCAAGGCACCAACGCCCGAACGACTCTAGGTCGCCGCGATACGCTCGCAGCGTGTGAGGCGAGAGGTTGCGCACGCCTGAGAGCCACGTGGCGTATCGCTCCACAAGGTCCTCCCATCGTTCGGGCGAGGTCGTCACGGTTAGTCACCCACCTTGAAGAGCTCTGGTCGACTCTCCACATACGACGCGAGATCCGCCTTCCCGCGTGCGGCATATGCCTGGTAGCGCTCGCGCTTGCGCAGCTTTTTGCCACCGAGCGCAGGCATAATGCCAAAGTTCACGTGCATGGGCTGGTAGGGAGCGGTGTTGGGGTCGGTCGCGTAGGCAACGAGCGCACCGAACACGCTCGTTCGTGGCAGCTCCACGTGCGCGAGGCCTCGCAGCTCTGCTACCGTGTTAAGACCCGCGAGCAGGCCCGACGCTATGGCCTCCACATACCCTTCCGTGCCCGTGATTTGGCCGGCCAGGCGCACTTGGGTGCCCGGAATCGCAAACGTCGCGTCGAGCACGCGCGGCGAATCCACGAACGTGTTGCGATGCATCACGCCATACCGCACGAAGTCACACGCCTCGAGGCCGGGAATCATGCGAAACACCCTTGCCTGCTCGCCCCACGTAAGGTTCGTTTGGAACCCGACCAGGTTATATGCCGTGCATTCGCGATTCTCGGCGCGCAGCTGCACCACCGCCCACGGACGCCTCCCAGTACGTGGGTCCTGAATGCCCACGGGTTTGAGGGCGCCAAAGCGAAGCGTGTCGATGCCCTTACGCGCCACCTCCTCTACCGGCTGGCAGGCGTTAAAGAGGTCCTTTTGCTCGAAGTCGCGCATCACCACGCGCTTCGCGTCCACCAACTCGTGCCAAAACGCCTCGTATTCGTCGCGGTCGAGCGGGCAATTGAGGTAGTCGCCACCGCCCTCCTCGTAGCGCGACTGCGAGAAGGCAATCTCCGTGTTGATGGTTTCCGCATCCACCACGGGCGCCGCCGCGTCGAAGAACGCAAGGTAATCCCGGCCCAAAACGTTCGCGATGGATTCGGCGAGTCGCGGCGAGCACAGAGGTCCTGCGCATATCACGCACCGATCCTCTGGCATCGCCACAACCTCTTCGCGCACCAACTCGATGAGGGGCGAGGCCTCAACCGCTTCGCTCACACGAGCCGAGAAAAGCTCGCGGTCCACGGCAAGCGCCCCTCCCGCAGGCACGGCGCACGAGCGCGCGATGGGCAACAACGACGAACCCATCATCTCCAGCTCGGCCTTGAGCATGCCCGCAGCGCTATCCTCCCGCGTCGACTTGAACGAGTTCGAGCACACCAACTCAGCCAATCCGTCACCGCTATGCGCAGGGGCTTCTCCACCAGGCCGCTGCTCGAAGAGCCTCACGCGAACGCCATGCGCGGCCAAGGTAAGCGCGCACTCGCATCCCGCCAGACCTCCACCAACGACTGTAACGATGCCTTCCATGCTCGGTCATTCCTCCCCAGTGCCGCCCAAGCGCGGCGTGGTCCTATACTGCTGGTACGACTCTTTAGTAAGAGAGTACCTGCCATCGATGAGATGTTCAACAATACCACGCGACTCGTAATCTGCAAGCGTACGCAAAACCGTAAGCACGTCCATGCCCAGGCGCGACGCAAGCTCGTCCGGCCGCATGGGAGAGGCCACGAGCGCGCTTACGACTTCGCCCATCTGGCTCGGCACTCCCTCCATCACCACGCGCATCACCCCATAGTCCATCGAAAGGCGCATTTCCAAATCGGTCTCGCTGCAAATGGGCATGGCACCCTCCGCTATGAGCCGATTCGTTCCCTGTGAGCTCGGCGAGAACACCGACCCAGGAACGGCATAAATCGTTCGGTCCAGCTCCAGCGCGGCGTTTGCCGTACTCATGGTACCACTGCGCTCACCTGCCTCAGCCACAACCAAAACCGGGGAAAGCGCCGCAATCACCACGTTTCGACGTGGAAACGCGCACTTGCGTGGAGGCATGCCCCATCTATCGAGCGAGATGACGGCTCCTCCCCGCTCAACCGCATCGCGATACACGTCTGTTGAGCTTGCCGGATACACGCGGTCGGCGCCACATCCCGCAACAATAATCGTGCGGCCGCCGGCATCGAGCGCCGCCCTGCTCGCCGCGTAGTCGCAGCCCATCGCGCCACCCGAAACCACGCAAATCTCGCTCTCGGCGGCAATGCGTCCGCACATCTCGGCAATTGCTATGCCATAGGGCGTTGCACGTCGCGCTCCAATAATGGAAACCGTATCGCTCTCGAGCACCGTTGGGTCGCCGATTCCATAGAGCACCTCGATTTTCCGAATGGCATCGCTGAGCAGTGACTTTGGAAAGAGCTCGTCATCGCGCCGCAGCTCCCACTTCTCCTCCATTGAACATCTCCCCCTCACAATGAGGCGCGCGTGCGAAAAGCGCAGGCCTCTACAATATGGTCCTTGTTCACGAGTTCCTTTTCGGCAAGATCGGCTATGGTTCGGGCCACGCGTGCTATGCGCACGATGTTGCGCCCGCCCAAGCCAAGCCGCCGCGCAACGCCGTCGAGCGTCGTTTTGGCCTTCGCGTCGAGGTTCTGCTCGGCAACGGAGCCTTTGGACCCCGACGCTCGTCCCTCCGCATTGCGTAGCCGCCACGACGCGAACTCACGCGCTGCCGCCACCGCATCGGCCATTTGCGCCGAGGACGTGCCGCCCTCCCCCGAAATTATGCGCGAGGGAGCGGGACGCCTTACGTCCACCAGTACGTCGATGCGGTCCATGAGCGGCCCACCTATGCGCGCCTGGTACGCCATGACGCGCCCGGGCGGGCACCTACACTCATGGTCCGGGTCGCCCAAGTATCCGCAGGGGCACGGATTGGCAGCCGCGACGAGCATGAAGTCGCTGGGGAACACGTAGTTGCCTTCCGCGCGCACAACGCTCACCTCGCCATCTTCCATGGGCTGGCGCAGAGCCTGCAGCACGTTCGGCGCAAACTCCGGCAGCTCGTCCAAAAAGAGCACGCCATGGTGTGCCAGCGTTATTTCCCCAGGCGTCACCGGTCGCCCGCCGCCAACCATACCAGCCCTCGAAATCGCATGGTGCGGCGCACGGAACGGGCGATACCCGAACTGCAGCGACTCAAGGCGCTGCCCCGCCACCGAGTGAATGAGCATGGCCTCTGCCCGCTCGCGGTCGCTCAGCTTCGAAAGGATCGTGGGCATGCGCTTTGCCATCATGGACTTTCCCGCCCCTGGAGGGCCAACCATAAGAAGACCATGCTCCCCTGCCGCGGCAATCACAAACGCCCGCTTCGCGAGCTCCTGGTCAACCACGTCGGCAAAGTCCAAGCCCGACGCCGGAACCATTTCCTCCGAAAACGACTCGGAAAGGTTGCGTACGGGGCACAACTCCTCCACACCCCACACAACATCGCGTAAGGTATCGCACACACGAGCCGTGGTGCCTTCCGGCAAGGCCGAATCGCTCGTCACGAGCGTAAGACCCTGCTCGCGCGCGAGGGCATCGTAGGCCACAAGTCCACGTACCTCTCGCACATCACCCTGCAGCCCAAGCTCTCCCACGAACATGCAATCGTCGAGCCCGTTCGTAGAGATTTGGTCGGTCACGGCAAGAATCGCGACTGCGATGGGCAAGTCGAAACCCGTACCCGATTTACGAACTTCGCTCGGGGCCAAATTCACCGTATAGCACTCACGCGGCACCTTAAAATCCGCATGCTTGCAGGCACTTCGCACACGGACGCGCGATTCCATAACGGCGAGGTCAACATTGCCCACGATGGTTATGCCAGGCAGCGTTTGCGAAACCGAAACCTCAACCGTTATGGGTATGGCCTCAACGCCTCGCAGCATGGCAGAGCGCACCGCAAAGGTTCTGGCGCCCATGTTAGTAATCCCACTCGTAGGCACCCACTATGTAGCGGATGCGTGCTGTGTTTTTGTCTACGAACTTTACCGCAGCTACGTCAAAGCGAACGGAGTCCACTTCCACCTGCTTCGAAAGGTAGATGAGCGCGAGCTTTTCGTACTTGTTGCGCTTGCGCGTTCGCACCGCCTGCTCGGGCTCGATCTCCTCCTCGCAATATGTGGCGAGACGCGACTTTACCTCAAGTAGCACGATGGTGTTGCCGTCGCGCGCAATGATGTCTACCTCGCCAAACGTACAGCGCCAGTTGCGTTCTAGCACCTCCATGCCGCGCTGCTCGATGTAGTAGGCTACGACGTCTTCGCCCTTGTCGCCAATTTCGCGGTTGGTGTACTCCTCGCGCGCCAAGTCGAGACCAAAGCCCTCGCCCCGAATATCAACCTCGCGCACCTCTTCCACCATGTTTTCGTCGCTCGGCTCGATTGTGTTGGTTCTCGTTAGCAGTTCCATAGGTACCTCCTTCGTTGTTACGGGAGGCACAGGTTCGCAAACGCAACATACAGCAAACTCCCCGCCAGCATACAGCTATTGAGCGGCTCAATTGCAAAAACGGTACGTTAGCAGATAAACCCGCAGCGTGCAGGCGTGTTTGGTTTCTAGAAAAATGTGCAATGCCAAGTGGCCAGTTTTAGAAGAGACGAAGCGTCTCCACGAAGTTTCCACAAAAACTGGCCCGATGGATGGGAGATAAGCCCAGTTTTCGAATCGCATCGATGTGCTCGGCAGATGCGTATCCCTTGCAGGAGGCCAAGTGATACTCTGGGTATTCCGCGTCGTAGGCTATCATGAGCGCGTCGCGCGTCACCTTCGCCACGATGGACGCGGCCGCAATGCAGGCAACCTTGGCGTCGCCCTTTACCACGCATCGTTCGCGGGGATGTACGTGGACGGGATTGCCATCGATGAGCACGCAATCGGGTTCCACGCCCGCATTCTTTATGGCTTCGGCCATTGCCATGCGCAGGCACCGCGACATGCCTCGTTTATCTATAACATCGGGAGCGATGTGCGCAATGCCGTACGCCACGGCATGCCGCTCGATGCGCCTGCACAGCGCCTCACGACGCGCAGGCGTAAGCTGCTTGGAATCGTTGATGCCCCACATGAGGGGCTCCTCGGGGAGAACGACGGCAGCAACGGTTAGGGGACCTGCCACAGCACCTCTGCCTACCTCGTCGATGCCCATAACAACGCCGCCGCCCGAAAGCTCGCGCTGGTACGAGTACATGCCCTCCACGCGGCTTCGCTCGCGCTGCTCGCGCCCGGCTCTTCTTCGCGCTGTCTCGAGCGCTGCCTGAACCTGCTTGCGCGGATCGTCGGCATAGCGCCGCTCGAGCTCGGCGAGCTCGTCGATGCTGGCACCCGCTATGATGCCTGCGATCTCCCTCGCGCGAAGCACTCCCTTATCCGACACGCGCCACCTCCCCATACAAAAAAGCCACCCCTGAGGGGTGGCTCCCGGAAAAATCGCAACCTTTACATGCGCTTCTCGCGAATGCGTGCGGCCTTGCCCACGCGATCGCGCAAGTAGTACAGCTTGGCGCGACGTACCTGACCATGACGGACAACTTCGAGACGAGCAATCTTGGGGCTATGCACCGGGAAGGTACGCTCAACGCCCACGCCAAAGCTCAGCTTGCGAACGGTAAACGTCTCGCGCGCGCCAGCGCCACTCATACGAATGACGTCGCCCTGGAACACCTGCTCACGCTCACGCTCGCCCTCGCGAATGCGATAGTGAACACGCACGTTATCGCCCACGATCATCTTGGGCAAATCTTCGCGAATTTGCTCCGCCTCGATTGCACCGATGTAATCCACTGCCATAGTACTTCCCTCTCTAGAGGTGCCTGCGCCTCAGCGCGACACATAGCTTTACACACAAGGCGTTACTTTACCTCATCCGCATATTACTTGCAAGTTTCACCACACAATAACTTGCATCACACGCAAAAGCCCACGACGACGGCAGCAGGGACTTCGGGCGAGTCGAGGGCCTGCGGAAAGCCCGAGGCCATTACTTGGTAAAAGAACCCGTTAACGCCCGTCTCAGAGTATACCCACTCAAAAGGATACGGCGTTCTGTACCACCACGCCGAAGGCCCCGTTGAGTTAGCAAGCGACAAAAAGCCATTGGGGTCCGTCTCGCCCGTCACGCCCTCTTGAACAAACGTTTCGTACTGCACGCCCTCGGCATTGAGCATGCCATCCACGTCTTCCGAACCCCTGCGGCCGTGGAATTCCTCTATGTCCCACGCCACGTCTCCACACACCTCATGAACGGAGAACGGCCATAGTTCGTCGTCCGTCACGGTTATGCTCTCGAAGGAATCGCTAATGCCCACGTTGTTGGTGAGCTTACGTACGGGCACGATCTTTTCGGCCAGCTCCTTCGGCAGGCGCGCCTTTTGCTCCGTTGCAAGCTTTCCCCGCAACGTGCAGGCCTCCCAACCGCCTTCAACCGTTGCCACATCGTTCATGGGAAGAAGCGCAAGTCCGCCCACCGTCATAAACGTAAGGCCCGCCTTACCCTTGCCATCCGCCCTCTCATCATGACAAATTCCTGCCACGCGCACATCGAGCGCCAGCTTCTCGTCCAAAAGGATTTGCTTTTTTTGCCGTGTAAGCGAGCCGTCCTCTTCCACGATGCCGTATTTCTTTGCAACCTCGCGCTGCGCTGCCTCGTCCGACTCCTTTGCAATGAGAGCCGAAATCTCGCTTAGCTCGTCCCAGGTGTAGTCGTTGAGGGCCTTCTTCTCGAGCTTCTTCTCCTTTGGAGCCTCCTCGGCGTATACGGCAGGCTTCGACTCTCCTTGCGCCTCACCCGTGGGCTGTGCACAACCCCACAAACAGGCGCACAGTGCCATGGGCGCCAACGCCCACATTACGATTCGTAGCGTTCTTACGACTTCCTTCACGACTTCCTCCTTTGCTCCACCTTCAGGAGCGTCCTCAAAATGCAAAAGGGGGACGAACCGTGTGGCTCGTCCCCCCAACGCTTCACTCCACAGGAGATAAAGACTTAGAGCTTGGCAGCTCCGCCGTTGGACTTAATCTTGGCCTGAGCAGCCGCGAGACGTGCGATGGGCACGCGGAACGGCGAGCAGGACACGTAGTCGAGGCCGAGATCGTAGTACACTTGGATGGAGTCGGGATCGCCGCCGGTCTCGCCGCACACGCCGCACATGATGTCGGGGTTCGTGTCGTGGCCACCCTTGACGCCGAGCTCGACGAGGCGTGCAACGCCACGGTCGATGGTCGCGAACGGGTTGAGCTTGATGAGCTTCTCCTCGAGGTAGGTGTCCATGAAGGAGGACTCAACGTCGTCGCGCGAGAAGCCGAGGCACGTCTGCGTGAGGTCGTTGGTGCCGAAGGAGAAGAAGTCGGCATACTTGGCGATGTGGTCGGCGGTGATGGCCGCACGCGGGAGCTCGATCATGGTGCCGATGGGGATATCGAGCTTGATGCCGTACTCCTCCTCGACTGCCTTGATGTCGTCCTCGCACATCCAGCGGAGGTGCTTGAGCTCCTCGGAGAAGGCCACGAGCGGAATCATGATTTCCGGCTTGGCGTCGACGCCCTCCTTGATGAGCTCGGCCGCCGCCTCGCAAATGGCACGGAACTGCATGTGGTTGAGCTCGGGATACAGGAAGCCGAGGCGGCAGCCACGGGTGCCGAGCATGGGGTTGGCCTCCTGGAAGGAGTCGATGCGCTTGAGCAGAGCCGTCTTGGTGGCGACTGCCTTGCAGAGCTCGTCCTTGAGGGCGCAGAGCTTCTCGTCAACGGTAGCAGCAGCGTCAACGGCCTTGGCGGCAGCGTCGAGCTTGGCAATCTCTACCTCGAGCTCACGCGGGGAGTCGAGGAACTCATGCAGCGGCGGATCGAGCAGGCGCACGATGACGGGCAGGCCGGCCATAGCCTTGAACATGCCAAGGAAGTCGCCCTTCTGGGCCTCGCCAAGCTTCTTGAGAACCTCGGCCTTGACCTCGGCATCGTCGGAAAGGATGAAGTCCTGGATGAGCTGCTTGCGGTCGCCCAGGAACATGTGCTCGGTGCGGCACAAACCGATGCCCACGGCACCGTTCTCGCGGCTGAGCTCGGCATCCTCGGGGTTGTCGGCGTTGGCGCGAACACCCATCACGCGGCCACGCTCGGGGTTGAGGCGAATCTCGTCGGCCCAATCCAGGATGGTTTGCACGTCGCCACCGAGCTCGGGGCGCACGAGCTTGAGCTCACCGAGGTAGATGTTGCCCGTGGAGCCGTCGATGGAGATGACGTCGCCCTCGTGCAGCACCACGTCGGTGCCGGCAATGGTGCACTTCTTGTTGGGAGCGTCAATCTGCAGAGCCTCGGCGCCGCAAACGCAGGGAGCACCCATGCCACGGGCGATAACGGCCGCGTGGCTCGTCTTGCCACCATGCGAGGTGAGGATGCCCTCGGCTGCAACCATGCCGTGCAGGTCGTCGGGGGTCGTCTCCCAGCGCACGAGCACGCAGGGCTTGCCGGCGGCTGCCCACTCTTCGGCAACCTCGGAGCTAAACACGACGCCACCCACGGCAGCGCCGGGCGAGGCGTTGAGGCCCTTGGCGAGAACTTCCTTGGCCTTGATGTCGGCCGCGTCGAACTGCGGGTGCAGGAGCTGGTCGAGCTGGTCGGGGGCCACGCGCATAACGGCCTCTTCCTTGGTGATGCGACCCTCCTCAACCATCTGGATGGCGACCTTCAACGCGGAGAGGGCGGTACGCTTGCCCACGCGGGTTTGCAGCATGAAGAGCTTGCCCTGCTCGATGGTGAACTCGAGGTCCATCATGTCCGCGTAGTGATCCTCGAGGATCTCGAAGACGTGGAAGAGCTGCTTGCCAGCCTCCTCCAGACCAGGCTCGGTGGGGAGCTTGGCGATGGGCTCGGTGTTACGGATGCCGGCTACGACGTCCTCACCCTGAGCGTTGACCAGGTAGTCACCATAGCGCTCGTTTGTACCGTCGGCGGGGTTACGGGTAAAGGCAACGCCGGTTGCGGAGGTGTTGCCCTTGTTGCCGAATGCCATGACCTGGACGTTAACGGCGGTGCCCAGGGAGTCGTCAATCTTGTTCTGCTTGCGGTACAAGATGGCGCGCTCGGTGTTCCAAGAACCAAATACGGCCTGCTCGGCAAGACGGAGCTGCAGAATGGGGTCGTGAGGGAAGACGGCCTTGCCATCAACCTCAACCTCGGGGTAATCGGCAACGTTCACGTTGTCGGCAAAAATCTGCTTAAAGGTGGCGACAAGATCCTTGAGGTCGTCGGCATCGAGGTCGGTGTCGAGCTTGACGCCCTTCTCGGCCTTCTTGGCGGAGATGGCATCCTCGAACAGCTGGCCGGAAACGCCCATAACGACGCTCGAGAACATCTGCACGAAACGACGATAGGAGTCGTACGCGAAGCGGGGGTTCTCGGTTTGCTTGATGAGGCCCTGCACGGAGTCGTCGTTGAGGCCAAGGTTAAGAACGGTATCCATCATGCCGGGCATCGAGAAGGGAGCACCGGAACGAACGGAAACGAGCAGCGGGTCGTCGGCGTCGCCGAGCTTCTTGCCCATGCGCTCCTCGAGGTCCTTGCGATACTCGTCGATCTCGTCCAGAACGCCCTCGGGCCACACGTTGCCAGCGCTGGAGTACTCAACGCAAGTCTGGCAGGTAATGGTAAAGCCCGCAGGGACCGGAAGGCCCAGAGCCGCCATCTCGGCAAGGTTGGCACCCTTGCCACCGGTAATCCACTTTGCTTCGTCGACCGTTGCGCCAGCAACCTCGGAAACGTTGTTGCCCTCTTGGTCGAAACCGAAGCGATACACATGCTTCTCTGCCATGTACAACTCCTTCTTATACATTCCCTGGCGCCTGCGCGCCCGTGTGCTACACAATAACAGAATGCTCTTCTCTTATACACTGCGTTCGCACATATGGCAGAAAACAACAAAAAACCCCGCCCCACGAGGGACGGGGATTACGCGCGTAACGCAGCAGACAAAAACGTACTACTCGGCGGCGTTTACCAAAAGGCGATCGCGCAGGGCGCCAACCTTGTTGGAGGGCTCAACGCCAGTGAGCGTGGAGAGCACCGTAACCGCAGGACCAAGGAGGTCGATTGCGGGGATGCCACGCTTCACGAGTGCATGGCGCACATCGCGGCGCAGACGCTCGTCGACGAACGTGTGGAACACGGCGATGGGACGACCCTCTTCCTGGGCATCCATAAACGTGTTCACGTCCTGGACGTTGCGCGCATCCGGAAGGCGTGCGATATCAACCGCATCCTCCTCGAACTGTGCCGCAGCTGCGGCTACGACGCTATAGGCGGTATCACCGCGAGCGTCCGAAATGATAAGAACGATGGGCTTGACGTCCTCGACGACCTCGTCAGTGCTCAGATCGAGTGTGGCCATAGTTTCTCCTCTCGTAAGCTTCCGAAGCTAAATACCAGTTTGCACATAATGGCAACCCTCGTCTACCGCAAAGTCGCGATTGGCAAGCACGTTTCGGCGAGGTGTACCACCATACGCTTTCTCCACATACTTTAGCGCTTTTTTGCCATGGCGCCAATATTTGCAATGCCCGAAAATGCGCCCTCGAAGCGATTGAGTAGCCTCAGGCGGTTTTCGCGCACCTCGATGTTCTCGTCCATTACGAGAACATCCTCGAAGAACACGTCAATCGGCTCCCGCAAACGCGCAAGGGCAGCAATGGCGTCGTCGAGCCTGCCCTCCGTTATGGCCTCCTCGACCTCCGCGGAACCTTGGTCCACGGCATCGAGCAACGCGCGCTCGGCATCGCCCAAAATCGTTTGGTCCACATCGACGTCCAGCGTGGCATCGGCCAAATGGCTCGCGCGGGCATAGGCGGTCGCGAGGTCGTCGAAGAGCTCGCGCTGACTGCTGCGCGCGCTGCCCAAAGCCTGCACGCGACCGAGGAAGGCCGCCGGATCGCAAATGCCGGTATCGGCAACCGCCTTGATGGTATCGGGCTCGGCACCCTCGTCGCGCGCGATGGCCGAAAGACGTCCCACGAAGAACGCGCAAACCTGGGCCGCCACTTCGCCCTCGTCAAACGCAATGCCCTGCACTGCATACGCGTTGAGCGCCGCGTCGATGAGCGACGGCAAGGACACGCGCTCCATCTTGCGCAGCATGACGATCACGCCGATGGCGGCACGACGCACCGCGAACGGGTCGGCCGAGCCGGTGGGGGGCTCGCCGATGGCGAACATGCCGCAAATGGTGTCGAGCTTGTCGGCCACGGCCACGGCCATGCCAACCACGGACGAGGGCAGCACGTCGCCGGCAAAGCGCGGGCGATAATGCTCGGCTATGGCCTGGGCTACGGCGTCGTTCTCGCCCTGGGCCTTTGCGTAGTAGCCGCCCATCACACCCTGCTGGCTCGTGAACTCCACGACCGTTTGCGAGACGAGGTCGGCCTTCGCCAGATGCGCGGCGCGCGCGGCATCGTTCGCGACGTCCTCGTCTCCCGTGGCCTGCGTCGCCACAAGGCGTGCGAGCGCCTCCATGCGCTCCGTCTTTTGCAAAACGGTGCCGAGTTTCTTTTGGAACACCACGTTGGCAAGGCGCTCCCTAAAGGCGTCGAGCCCCACCTTGAGGTCCTCGTCGTAGAAGAACTTGGCGTCGTCGAGGCGCGGGCGCACCACGCGCTCGTTACCCGAGCGCACCGTGTCGTTCACCTCGGGGTTAGCGTTGGAAACGATTACGAACTCGCGCGTGAGCTTTCCCTCGGCGTCGTAAATCGGGAAGTAGCGCTGATGCGTAAGCATGGCCTCAACGATGATTTCCTGCGGCACGGCAAGGAACTCCTCGTCGAACTCGCCCACCACGATTGTGGGCCACTCGCACAGGTTGACGACCTCGTCGAACACGGCCTTGGGCGTATCGACGTGCGCACCTCCGCGCTCGCGCTCGAGCTCGGCGATTCCCTCGCGAATAACACGGGCGCGCTCGCGCTCCCCGAGCACAAAGGCGTCGCGCAGCACCTGCTCGTATGCCGCAGGGCTCTCCACCACATGCTCGCCAGGACCCAGCACACGATGTCCGCGCGTGGTGTTGCCACTTTTCACGTCGGCATACGAGACGGGGATTACGTCGGAGCCAAGCAGGGCCACAATCCAGCGAATGGGACGCACGAACGTTTGGTGCTCGCTCCCCCACCGCTGACTACGGTAGTTGGGCCACTGAATCGCGCCGATGGTGCGCTCACAAAGCCCCGAAAGGAGCTCGGTAGCGCTCACCGAGGGCACGAACTTCTCTGCGAAGATATACTCGTTGCCATCGGGGCCCTCATGGCGCTCGAGGGCACTCACGTCAACGCCGTTCTTTCGCGCGAAGCCCTGCGCCGCACGCGTGGGCTTTCCGTCCGCGTCGAAGGCGATTTGCGCCTTGGGGCCGCGCACCGATTCGCGAATCTCCTCCGTGGCGGTGGCGCAGTCCTTGGCAACGACGGCGAGGCGGCGCGGCGTGGAGAGCGTGTACACCTCTCCGTGGGCAAGCCCCGCATCCTTGAGCCCCTTTTCTACAAGCTTCTCGAGCTGCTGCTGCGCGTTCATGAGGGGACGCGACGGCATCTCCTCGCAGCCTATCTCCAGCAAAAAGTCCAAGGTGTTCGCCATTTAGGCCACCTCCCCCTTCTTCGCGTCGTCGCGCGCGGCGACCAGCTCCAAATACGCCTCGCAGCATGCCTTCGCCACGTCGCGCACGCGCAGGATGTAGTTGGCTCGCTCGGTTGCCGAAATGGCACCACGAGCATCGAGGATGTTGAAGGCGTGGCTGCACTTCATGACGCAGTCGTACGCGGGAAGCGGAAGCTTGGCCTTAAGGCAGCTGTGGCACTCCGCCTCGTACTCGTCGAACTTGCGACGCATCATGTCGACGTCGGCCACCTCGAAGTTATAGCAGCTGAACTCGTACTCGTTCTCGTGGAACACGTCCCCATACGTCATGGGGCTTCCGTCGGGAAGATACGACCACACGAGATCGTACACCGAGTCCACGCCCTGGATGTACATGGCGATGCGCTCCAAGCCGTAGGTAATCTCCACGGGCACCGGATCCACCTCGATGCCACCCACCTGCTGGAAGTAGGTGTACTGAGTTACCTCCATGCCGTCGAGCCATACCTCCCAACCAAGGCCCCAGGCACCGAGCGTCGGGCTCTCCCAGTCGTCCTCGACGAAGCGTACGTCGTGCTCCGCAGGGTCGAGACCGATGGCCTTGAGGGAATCGAGGTACAGCTCCTGGCTGTTTTGTGGGCACGGCTTAACAATAACTTGGAACTGATAATAGTGCTGCATACGGTTGGGATTCTCTCCGTAACGCCCGTCCGCAGGACGACGGCACGGCTGCGGATAGCACGTGCGCCAGGCGGCAGGTCCCAGGCTCCTGAGCGTCGTTGCCGTGTGGAACGTACCGGCTCCGACCTCCGAGTCGTACGGTTGCATCACGGTACAGCCCTGCTGGGCCCAATACTCCGTGAGTTTGAGGATCATGTCCTGAAAGGTTAGGTCCTTCATCGTCATCTCCTTTATTCCAATAATCCGAAGTCGGCAGGCGGCCAAAACGTGAACACCGCCCTCGCCGTTACGGCATCGAGCGAAACCGACCCAAAATAGCGCGAATCGCGTGAGTTCGTGCGGTTGTCTCCCATTACCCAAATGCATCCCTCGGGCACGGTATACGGGTAGGTGATGGGCTCGATCGTGGATAGCTGCTCGGCGAGCGGCAACGACTCCTTGCCCTCGGTATAGGGCTCGTCCAACACCTTGCCATCCACAACGACGCGTCCGTCTACGAGGTCCACCGTTTGACCTCCCGTTGCGATGACGCGCTTTACCAACGTGTAGCCATCGCCCGTGGGGCTCTCGAACATAACGATTTCGCCCTGTTCCGGCTCGCGAAAGCGAAACGAAACCTTGTCGCCCCACACGCGGTCGTCAAGCTGGATGGTGTTGAGCATCGAACCCGTAGGCACAACGAACGCCTCGCCAATGAAGGCACGGATGAAGAGCGCCAACACCACCGCACCGGCAATCGTCATGAGCCACTCCAACACGCGGCTCGCCCCCGTGTGCTCGTCTTGTTCCTCAACTTCGACTTCGTCCATGCGATCAATCCTCCTCCTGCCTCAATAGCTCTGCCACCAGGTCCCGCTCCTTTTGCGATAACCCTGCGTCCACCAGCAAATCGGGCCGCCAGCGTGCGGTTCTTTCCAGCGAACTCTCCCTGCGCCAGGCAGCAATGGCTGCATGGTTGCCCGAAAGTAGCACCTCGGGAACCTCGCGCCCCTCGTAGTTGGCCGGCCGCGTGTACTGCGCGTATTCCAGCAGCCCATCGGCAAACGACTCGTCCTGTGCGCTCATCTCGTCGCCCAGTGCCCCTGGCAGCAGGCGCACACAGGCATCAATTACGCACAGCGCAGCCAGCTCGCCTCCCGTAAGCACGTAGTCACCGAGCGAGATGGTTTCGTCCGCCAGCTCGTACGCGCGTTCGTCGATTCCCTCGTAGCGCCCGCATACGAACAGCACCCGCGGGTGCTCGATGAGCTCGCGCGCTACCTCTTGCGTGAAGCGCCTGCCGCACGGAGAGAAAAACACCACGTGCGGACGCTCCTCTGTGCGAGGCGTGAGCTCGGCAATCGCCTCGAAAAACGGCACGCACTTCATGAGCATGCCCTGTCCACCGCCAAACGGGGCGTCGTCCACCGTTCGGTGACGGTCGTGCGTCCAGTCCCTCAGGTCGTGTGCCTCGAAGGAGAAAATACCCTTCTCCCGCGCACGTCCCATAATGGAGGCCGAAAGATACGGCTCGAACATCCCCGGAAACACCGTGAGTGCCTCGAAGTGCATCATCCGTCGACCTCCTTCACCAGACCCTTTGGCACCGCGCACACGATGGCGCCCTTTTCCGGCACGTCAACAACCACATGCTCCACCACAGGCACGAGCACTTCTCCCCAAGGCCCTTCAATCGCCCATACGTCGTTCGCCGGACCCCGGAGTATTTCCACAATGTTGCCGAGCGTGCCATGCGTTACGTCGTGCACCTCGCGGCCTATGAGGGACTCCACGTCGTAGAGGACAAAGTCGTCCGGAAGGTCGTCCACATGCATAAGCACCGTGCGGCCCACGAGCTCGTCCGCCCTTGCGAGGTTCTCCACGCCCTCAAACGCCACGCGCTGCGCCGCATCGGAGTTGGCACACGAGGCGACTACAAAACTGCGAGGCCCCTTGAGCGTAGGCGGCACGACGACGACGCGCGCGCCATTCTCAAGTAAAAGAGGGAGGCCGTGTCGCGGCTCTGCGACGACCTCCCCCTTGCGTCCATGCGTCTTCACTACCGTGGCAATGGCACGGTACTTCCATGAAGCAGACAAGACTAACCCAATACCTCTACCTCGACGGCAGTGCCCACGCGCTGACCCAATGCGCGCGCAAGCGTGCGTATTGCCTTAATAGTCCTGCCACGACGCCCGATTATCCTTCCCGTATCGTCCGCCGCGCACGAGACTTCAATGAGTGAACCCTCGTCGGAATCGGTAACGTCCATCGAAACAGCGTCCTCGTCGTCCACGAGGCCGCACACGATGTACTCCACCAAATCGGCGACTTTGTCGGAAGGCATCTCCTCCGAGACGTCCTGGTCCATAATCTCGTCAGTCACGTTTACTCCGCGCTCGCGGCCTTAGCGGCTGCCTTCTTCGAGAGCTTCGACTTCTTGGCGGGAAGCTCCTTCTCGCCACGCGCGATGGCGATGAGGTGAGAAACGGAATTGGTGGGCTGGGCGCCCTTTGCGATCCACGCGTCGACGCGCTCGAGGTCGATGTCGATCATCTTGGGATCGGAGACGGGATTGTAGCGACCGACCAGCTCAATATAGCGGCCATCGCGAGGCATGCGGCTATCGGCCACCACTACGCGGTAGAACGGGCGCTTCTTGGCACCATGACGTGCCAGACGAATCTTAACTGCCAATGAAAGCTCCTTCGTACGTGCGACGCGGATGAGTAGATGCGGCTGCGTCGCCAAGCCATACAAACGATATTCGATTGTAACGGTTCGGCCCCAAGAACTAAAGTGCAAATTTTGTGGATTACTTTTGCCGCAACTATTGATTCGACAAAAAAGTTGTAATAGTTCAGGCATCCTTAAGCACAATGCATTAAGATTATACATGCATTTTGCTAAGCACTCTCAAAGAGTGTTGTATGTACAGGTATCTTTGGGAAGGGATGCCCATGAACGCACTAGTAGTGGAAGATGAACGCAATCTTGCCGACGCGATTTGCAAGATTCTCGCAGACGAAGGCACGCGAGCTGACGTGACGTACGACGGTCCTACGGGACTGAGCATGGCCAAAAGCGGTATGTACGACTGCATCGTACTCGACGTTATGCTTCCTGGCATGGACGGCCTCGAGGTTGTACGCGAGCTGCGGCGCGCCAACGTTTCGACGCCGGTGCTCATGCTTACCGCGCGCACCTCGACGGCAGATAAAGTCACCGGCCTCGACGCAGGCGCTGACGACTACATGACGAAGCCGTTCGAAACCGAGGAGCTTCTTGCTCGCCTGCGCGCCCTCACCCGCCGCACGGGTGACGTCATTATTGAGGAGCTTAAGTTCGGCGACCTCACGCTCGACCTTACGACGCACGACCTGCGTTGCGGAACGCGCTCCGTGCACCTTTCGGGCAAGGAGTTCGAGGTCATGCAAATGCTCATGAGCTCCACGTCGCGCGTGGTCTCGAAGCGCGACCTGCTCAACCGCGTATGGGGCGGCAATGCCGATGCCTCCGAGAATTCCGTCGAGGCGTACGTGTCGTTCCTCCGCAAAAAGATCAACCACGTGCAGTCCACCGTGCAGATTACTACGCTCAGGATGCTCGGCTACCGACTCGAGGTCATCGAGTAATACTTGCCGGGTAGTACTTGCGCGGGAGGCCGCTCATGCTAAGGTCGCTCCGTATAAAGTTCGTGGCCATCATCATGGTTTTGGTGGGGGCCGTGCTCATTACGGTGTTGGGCAGCAGTTTTTTCTCAACATGGCAAACGCAGCGAGACATGACGCAGGAAGCCATCGAGCGAGCGCTCCATGGCGACCTGCGTCAGCGCCCTATGATAGCCGATGGCAGGTCGGGCGACCAACAGGGCAAGGCTAACCTGCTCCTTGTTGCCGTCGACGTGAGCGAGGACGGCATGTTGCTCGAAAGCAACGACGCTCAGGCCATCATCGATTCCGATGTTCTTGCCGACGTCCTTCAGGAGGCCCTCACGGACTTCGCCGAGGGTAACGAAACGCAGGAGCTGCACATCAACGAGGAAGTGCACATCGTGTGGAAGAGCGCCTACCTGCAAACGGGTGTGTGGCGCGTGGTTATTGCCGATACTTCGGCGGCCTATTACTCGTTGAGTTCTTTGTTTGTTAAAGACATAACCATTACCATAGCCGCCATGGCAATGCTGCTCGTCATTTCCGTAGGCCTTTCTTCGTGGGTGCTCAAGCCTGTTCAACGGGCGTGGGACCAACAACGAAGATTCGTGGCGGACGCCTCGCACGAGCTGAAGACGCCTTTGGCCGTGATCATTGCCAACACGCAAATCCTGCAAAAGGACTCAACGCTTTCGGACGATAGCAAGCGTTGGGTGCAAAGCACGGCCGACGAGTCTGCGCACATGAAGAACCTCGTGGAGGAGCTTTTGGAGTTGGCGCGCACCGACGAGAGTTCCGCTGGCACGCAGGGAGTTATGCAAAAGGTTGAGGTGGACTTCTCGGAGCTCGTCGAGAGCGCAGCGCTTGAGTTCGATGCGATTGCCTTCGAGCGCGGCTGCTTTATTGACGAAAGCATAGAGGCTGGCATTCATGTGACGGGCGACCCCGAGTGGCTTGGTCGTCTTGCCAAGATTCTTATTGATAATGCCGTGAAATACTCCGCAAGCAACAAGACCATTACGGTGAAGCTCGCACGCGAGGGAAGACGCTGCACGTACGTAGTGAACAACCACGGCCAAACCATTGACCCTGAGGATTTGGAGCACATCTTCGATCGCTTTTATCGCACCGACAAGGCCCGTAGTCGCGACGCCAAGACGGGCGGCTTTGGCCTCGGCCTCGCCATCGCAAAGGGCATTGCCACGTCCCACGGAGGCGACATTACGGCAACCAGCAACGACGAGGATGGCACGACCTTTACCGTCGTCCTCCCCTGCAGCTAAGCATGCCACGCCGCCGCACACACGATGCCTTTGGTTCTGGCGCTGAGGCCGCGCCTCCTGCGCGGCCCGACCAAGCACGCATTCAACCATCGCAGGCCCAGCCGGTATGGCATGGGCCGGCCATCGGTTTGATGGACCTCGATGCCTTCTTTGCCTCCGTCGAGCAGCTCGACCATCCCGAGTGGCGCGGCAAACCCGTAATCGTGGGCGGCTCTCCCGACCGCCGAGGGGTTGTATCTACCGCGAGCTACGAGGCACGCGAATACGGCGTGCACTCAGCCATGCCCTCGTTCCAAGCTCGGCGCCTTTGTCCGCAAGCCATTTGGGTTACTTCGAATTTTGGCCGATACCGCGAGATAAGCGACCGCGTTATGAGCGTTCTGCTCGACGAAACGCCACTCGTCGAGCAGGTTTCCATCGACGAGGCCTTTTTCGATATTACGCCTGGACGGTTCGCGAACGAGAGTCCCGTGGAGATTTGTCGTCGCATTCAACGCCGCGTGGCAGAAATCGGAGTAACGTGCTCCATTGGGTTGGGCACCAACAAAACCGTCGCGAAAATTGCGTCCGAGCGCGAAAAGCCGCGCGGCATGACGGTTGTGGCACCTGGCAACGAGGCCAGCTTTCTGGCTCCCCTGCCCGTACGCGCCCTCTCGGGCATTGGCGGTGCCACGGAAAAGTCGCTGCTCGCAATGAACATTCGCACGCTAGGCGACCTCGCACGTCAAGACACTCGCTTTATGGAGCGCTATTTTGGCGTGAGCGGCCCACGCATGGTGTTACGTGCCTCGGGTCGCGAGCACAGCGTTGTGAAACCTGCCGTGGAGCATGAAGACCCGAAGTCCGTTTCCAACGAGCGCACCTTTGCGCGCGATCTTGTTTCGCGCAAGGAGCTCGAGGCGGCCATAGGCCATGTGAGCGAAAAGGTGGGGGCGCGTATGCGTGCCAAGGGGCTGAAGGGTTCGCAGGTTACCCTCAAGCTCAAATTCGACACCATCCACACGCATACGGCCCAACGCCAGCTTCGGCGCGCCACCAATAACGAGCACGTGTTCGCACCCGTCGCATGCGAGCTGCTTGACGGTTTATGGCATGAGGGGACGCCTGTGCGCCTCGTCGGCGTGGGACTAAGCGGCTTCGACGAGACTACCGAGCAGCTCTCCCTTTTCGATTCCCCCGAAGAAACCGACGACAAACAGTCGCTCGCCGAGGTTACCGACCGTCTGCGCGAGCGCTTTGGCCGCGACGCCCTCACGTATGGGCGCGACTTTAGGCTGTAAGGATGGATGTGCTTACTGCCGCTTACTGCCAGTCGACTTGCGGTGCGTCGCCCCACAGCCGCTCGAGCCGATAGTAGTCGCGCGTTTCGGGCAGGAACGCATGCACCACAACTGGGCCGTAGTCCAGAAGAACCCAGCTCGCACCCGCACGCCCCTCGTGCGAAAGCGGCTTAAGGTTAGCGTTCAGTCGCACCTTCTCCTCTATTTCGTCAATCACGGCATCGAGCATACGTGGATTGGCAGCCGTACAAATAAGGAAATAATCGCTCACGTCCGAAATGCCTTGGAGGTCGAGCGCCACGATATCGGTCGCCTTTTTGTCATCGGCCGCATGTGCGGCAATACGAACCACCTCGTAGGGAGTTGCTGCCATAAAGAATCCTCTCTTAACCCATAACCTAAGAACGGCTGCTAATGCGCCGTTTGTTTTCGCGACGCTGTGCAATTGAATTGTAAATCTCGATTGTGCGAGGAAGCAAATACCGCCCGCCTTCGAGCACGTATATTATGCCGCCCACGAACGCGTTCCAAAACACGTCCTCGAGCGACGCCTTGCCAACCATGGAACGCGTTTGCTTGATGCCTTCGGAAGCGCGACGCAACGGTTCGATGCCGTCCGCCACGAAAAGCACCATGTCGAGCGGCTCCATGTCCTCCGCAGCCGAAGTGTGGCACGCAATCGCATGCCATACCTCATGAGGGATATGCGGATACCGAGCAGGAAGCTCACGTGCCGCAACCATGCCATGCAGCAACGGTTCCGCCTTCTCCATGGGAGCACCGAGCTCAATGCCAAAATGATGGGCTCGTTTTATTAGTTCATCCTTTGGCACGACCTTGTCCCAATCGTGCAGAAGTCCCGCAAGTCTCGCAAGATACGGATCAACATCGTACAACACGGCCAGATGCTCGGCCGTACGCGCAACCGAAAGCGTGTGGTTTAGTCTATGCGGCTTCGATGCCAACTGAGAGCGCGTTTCCGCCTCAACACGCGTAAGCGTAAGCTTTTGCCACGGCTCATACTCGACGCCCTCGTCGTCAAGCGGCATCCACGCCTCCTTTGCGCTCTTCTTCTTTGCCATTTGCCCTCCTCAGTCGTGCAATTCCGTCGATCCGTAACGTCGCGGACGGACGCCATACAAGTGATGCTTATGGATGTATCCCGTAACCGCGTCGGGCGTAAGGTAGCGCAGGCTTTGCCCCGCAGTTACTCGTTCTCGCAAATAGCTCGAAGATATGGCCAGCGCTGGCACCTCAAGATACGTCACATCGAAGTCGAGACCCGAAGCCATTATGGCGTTTCTTGCATGCGCAAGGTCGTACCCCGGGCGCGTTGCCCCTACAAGATGTGCGAGCCGCGCGATTTTCTCTGCGTCGCGCCATGTGACGACCTCTGCGATGGCATCGGCGCCAGTAATGAAGTACAGCTCCACGTTTGGAGGGTACGCAAGTGACAAAAGCTCGAGGGTTTCGGCCGTGTACGTAATGCCCTCGCGATCAACCTCGAAGCGGCTCGCGAGGAAATGCGGGTTATCGGACGTGGCGAGAAGCGTCATTGCGTAGCGGTCCTCGCCCATCGTCACCCGCTTGTTTTGCTTGAACGCCGGACTGCCCGCCGGCATGAACACCACCACATCCAAATTCAGGTCGTCGAACGCCTGCTCGGCAGCCACAAGATGCCCGTTGTGAATGGGGTCGAAGGTGCCGCCCATTATTCCCATGCGATACGTAACGTTTGGGTTTTGGCCCAAAAGCGGCAAGTCGCGCCGCTCAACCGCACGTCGCGCCACCTCACGAGCAGCATCGATGTCCATTTTGCTTCGCCTTTCTCCACACGTCCACACAGCTCGTTTGCCAACACTTAGAATACTAGCATCTCGTCGCGGTGAATGGCAGGTTGGTCTTCCTTCCCTTCCCAAAAACGTCCCACGATTTCGAGCTTGAGGCCACGAATGCGGTCCATGTCGGCGCTCGAATAGCGCGCCACGCCTCGTGCGATTTCCGAACCGGAAGGGTCTTCCACGCTCACCACGTCACCCTCGCCAAACGTGCCCGCAACCGAGCGAACGCCCACCGGCAAGAGCGATGCGCCTTCGTGCACAATGGCGCGGGCAGCTCCCGCGTCCACGTGCACAACGCCCTGAGGCATTTCCGCAAGGCCAATCCAGAGCTTTCGCCCCGTCCCGTGCAGCGGAGCGCCCTCGTTGTGGAATCGCGTGCCGACCTTTTCGCCACGAACCACGTCGAGCACCACGTTGGTGCGCCTGCCCTGGCAAATCACCATGGGAATGCCGGCTGCAAGCATCGCACGCGCGGCACGAACCTTCGAGGCCATGCCACCCGTCCCCACGCTCGTGGAGGTGCCGCCCGCCATCGCCCGTATGGTTCGGTCGATGGACGAGACGTCCTTGAGCAGCCGCGCCGAGCTATCGGTATTGGGGTTCGCCGTGTACATGCCCTCCACATCCGAGAGAATCACATAGAGGGATGCGCCGAGCAACGCCGACACAATCGCCCCGAGCATGTCGTTGTCGCCAAAGGCGAACTCCGAGACGCTCACCGTGTCGTTCTCGTTCACCACGGGAACGGCGCCGAGGTCCAACAGACGCATGAGGGTATTGCGCGCGTTGAGATACCCCTCGCGGTCCACCACGTCGCGACGCGTGAGGAGCACCTGCCCGCAGGCAACGCCACGTGCCGCCAGCTCCTTGGCGTACAGCTCGGTAAGGTGCGCCTGACCCGCCGCCGCGCACGCCTGAAGGGTGGGAATGTCGTTCGGACGCTTCGCGATGCCCAAACGCTCCCGACCAGCTGCGGCAGCGCCCGAGGTAACAATCACCACGGGCCGACCCTCGTCCTTGAGCGTTGCCACCTGTTCGCACAGGTTTGCGATATACGCCTCGTCAATCGTTTGCGTTCCGTTCGTAAGCGTCGAGGTGCCAATCTTTACAACCACCAAGCCCTCGAACTGTTCTGGCATCGACATGCTATTCGGCCTCTTCCCACTCGTCGTCTTGCCTTGCAGCGTCGCGTCCGTCGCCCGCGTCGGCGCCGTCCCACTCGGCGTCGGCGTCCCACGCTGCGTCTTGCGTTGCAGCGTCGCGTCCGTCGCCCGCGTCGGCGTCGTCCCACTCGTCGTCGGCGTCCCACGCTGCGTCCAAAACATCCGCGTCGTACGCTTGTGCCTGCGAACGCGACTGCTTTCGTTCCTCCTGGCGACCAGGCGTTACCTCGAAGGTGAACGCGTAACCCAAGATTCGAATTTCGTCGCCCTGCTCGCAACCCACATCAAGAAGGATGTCCTCAAGCTTCAGGCGTTGGAAGCGCAGCTGCAGGTAGTCGATGGCCTCGTCGTTCTCCCAGTCCGTTTGCACCACCATGCGCTCGATGTCGGTGCCCGAAACGCGCCAGCCGTCGTCCTCGCGCGCAACGTGAATCTCGCGGTCGCGCAATTCTCTGCGACGTGCCCACACGGCCTGAGCGTCTGCATGCGCCCGTTCCGTTGCCTCTTGCGTTTCGCTACGCAGCTTGGCGACAAGATCAGCCGTGTAGGCCACCAGCTCATCGATGCCTTGCCCCGTGAGCGCCGAAATCGCGAAGAAGGGCTTCTCGTCGCGTTCCACCTCCTCACGGAGGACCTCAACGGCCACGTCCGTATCGGGCATGTCGCATTTGTTAGCCACCACGATTTGAGGGCGCATCGCGAGCTCTTCCGCATAGGCGGCGAGCTCGTCGTTAATCGTATGGTAGTCCTCGAGCGGGTCGCGCTCCTCGTAGCCACCCGTCGCATCAATGAGGTGGATGATGAGCGCCGTGCGTTCGATGTGACGCAGGAAGCGATGCCCCAGGCCCTTGCCTTCGCTCGCCCCCTCGATGAGTCCGGGCACGTCTGCCGCAACGAACGAGCGGCCGTCGCGCGCACGCACGACGCCCAGGTTCGGCACGAGCGTGGTGAAGGGATAGTCGGCCACCTTGGGTCGCGCGGCCGATATGCGGGCTATGAGCGAACTCTTGCCCACAGAAGGCATGCCCACCAGCGCAACATCGGCCATGAGCTTCATTTCGAGCTCAATCCAGTGCTCGAGCGCGGGCTCTCCCTTCTCCGCAAAAGCTGGCGCCCGGCGAACCGACGTTACGAAATGGATGTTGCCCCTGCCACCTACTCCTCCGGGCGCCACAACTACGCGGTCGCCCGCCTGCGTAAGGTCGGCAATCTCGTAGGCAGGCTCCATCGTTGCGGTATTCAGCTCCCGCACCACGGTTCCTACCGGTACACGCAGTATGAGATCCTCGCCGTCGCGGCCGCGCTTGCGCGCGCCTTGGCCATGCGTACCGCGCTCCGCCCTAAAGTGATGCTTGTATCGGTAATCGATAAGAGACGAGAGTTGTGGATCGGCCACGAGGATTACATCGCCGCCGTTGCCCCCATCGCCGCCATCCGGGCCACCCTTAGGCACGTACGCCTCACGTCTGAACGACATGCAACCGGCTCCGCCATCGCCGCCACGCACGTTGATGCGCGACATATCCGTAAACATCGACATTCTCCACCTCAATTACAGCACAACGCATTACTCGTCTTCTGCGAGAGTACCACACTCAACTGTGACTCTCCGTTGGCACTTCTCAAGCGCCGCACGTCCAACAACCGGCATTACCTCGGTACGCCGGCCGTGTTTCGCCGGCACCCGTCGGACTGCCTTAGTCTGTTTGCCCACCTTCGCCCGTTGGCCCGTCTTCGCCCGTTGGCCCGCCTTCGCCCGTCGGCCCGCCTTAGTCCGTTAGCCTACCGGCTCCCGTTGGGCAAACAAACAAAAGGGTCCCGCCAATTAAACGGGACCCGAGCGTACGCTTATTTGCAAAGCACGAACTACGCAGTTTTGCGAACGTGAACGTAGTGCTTCTTGCCTTTGGTAAACTCTACGACGCCGTCGGTAAGTGCAAACAGCGTGTCGTCCTTACCCCTGCCCACATTCTCGCCCGGCGTGATGTGCGTTCCACGCTGACGAACGATGATTTGACCAGTCTTGATGGCCTGGCCGCCGTAAATCTTGGTTCCCAAACGCTGTGAGTGCGAGTCACGGCCGTTCCTCGAAGAACCTAAACCCTTTTTATGTGCCATGGTGTCACCTACCTAAAATAACTCGTGATTAATCGGATGCTCTAGTCTTCTGCCGCGTCGTCGGTCGAAACGCTCGTGGCAGGCTCTTCGATGGGCAGCTCGACTACCTTGAGCTTTGTAAGGTTTTGACGGTGACCCCGAGTTCTGTGGTAACGCTTGCGCTTTTTAAACTTGTATACGATAACCTTCTTGTCCTTGAACTGCTCAAGAACCTCGGCCGTGACCTTCTTGCTCTCGAGAGCTGCCGGGTCGATGATGCTGGTGGCTCCGTCGTTCAGCATCAGGACGTCAAGCTCAACCTTGTCGCCAGGTTGCGCATTGAGCTTTTCGACGTCGATGACGTCGCCCTGGGCAACCTTGTACTGTTTGCCACCGGTAGAAACGATTGCGTACATGAAAAACTCCTCATTGCTCGCATTGATGCAACGTTCTTCATTGTAACGACCCATTAACTATCCGTCAACGAAAACTTCGAGGTGTGGGTAAAGGATGTGGGTAAAGGGTGAGAGGATTTGCGCTCGTTGCTCGCGGTATGAAACCTCTTCTTTTGGCACGCTATGCGCGTCGCTTTTGTCCGTTAGCTCTAAAGACTCTCGACCCCGCATGGCATGCACTGCACACGTGCCCGCGGGCCTCGCACGCTTACAATTCCTCGGTTTCGGCATAACGTTCAAGCACGTAATCCTTGAAGCACGGCAGCACAAAAGTGAGCCTACCCCACTCGGAGCCATCCACAATCCCCTTGCGCATGAGTCGGCGGCGGTACGGCGCAAGCTGATTTGAGTGCAACCCGAGAAAATCGCGTATGTCTTGAACTGACGACGACGCGGCTGATGCGATTCCAAATGCGATGCGGCGATCACCTGCCGACATTTCGTTCCAAATCTTATCGTAAGAAAGCTCGTAGAGCCGCGAGCGATACTCTTCCAACGTCTTTTCCGAAAGGCCGTGATGCTCCCATACGAGGAATCCAAGGAGTTGAAATGCAAACGAATAGCCATTGGTACGGCGTGCCATGCTAAGAGCTTTTTTGCGCTCGATTCCGAACGTATGCGCATAATTCGCGGCAATGGACCGAATACCTAAAGGCTCGAGTCGAATCTTTGGGGCCCGGAACAAGAAAGTGAGACTCTTCTCGTCCTGCAAACTCTGGATGTGTTCGTATAGTCCCGACATGAGCAAGAAGACGGGAAGGTTCTTTCGAATAAGTATTTGGAATGCGCTTGCAAATGCGCGCATGTGGGGATTGTTTACCACCTCGTCCACAGTGGCGAGCAGACGTTTGCCTTTTTTGCGAGCGCTTGCAACATGCGCTCCAAGGCCACCTCAATGTTGGCGATGGGCTGAGAGCCCTGAATGCGTAAACCCAAACCATACAGCGACAAGTCTATCTCGTCTTCCGCAAAGACCTTCGCTGGCGTTCTTCGACTGTTGAGCCTTGCTACAAGACTCTCAAGCAGGTCCTGTTCGACGCTCAGCTCCTCAATTACCCATTCTTCGTCTCGCGAAAGCGTTTGACTTACGTCGGTCATGAACACGGTTTTGCCCGAACCCCTTACACCAGTAACCACAAACACCTTCTGGTTTGGGTTCTTGTCGGTGAACGAGTCAACAATGAGCGCTGCTTGCTTTGTTCGCGGGATAATTTGAGTGGGTATTTTACCAAACAGCGGGGTGTAAGGATTTTGCATCTGAATACATCGCTTAATATTTCTTTATAGTCTAGAGTTTAATTTATACTTCTTTATAGTTCTGCGCAAGGACATGCCCGGCATAACGCAAAAGGTTTCGTGCATGCCAGAGGTCTTAAATAACGAAAAGTATGCGATTCAGAGTCGCGAATCCCTCATATTCTTGCGCGTTTGATTCCAGCCCGCGCGTAGCAATTACGTAGCCTTAACATAGTGGGCGCGAAGTTTTTGCCAGATGATAAACCCCAGTTGCGACCATGCCGCCGCGCGCAGCGGCACAGGTGGGCACGGAAACGACCGCTTATGATGCATGGCTACCGACGGCGACCGTCTTCTCCGCGCCTGCGAGGGGCGTGTGCTCTGCGCTAACCCGAAGCCCGCCGAAGCTCTGTCTTCTCCGCGCCTGCGAGGGACGTACTCGGTGTCTTCGTTGCGGCGACGCCATGTCCCCGTCTTCTCCGCGCCTGCGAGGGGCGTGCTCGGCAAAGCGGACCGCGGGCTCTTGTCTGTGACGTTGGAATCCGGCCTCAGGCAATGCCCTCGTGCCCCTTTCGCATCATCCATGGGCATAAAGACTTCAATGTGTACAATTTCCGGTTTGAAAGAACGGCTCAATGTACGATCTTGTCTCCGAATCGTACATTGAGCTGGTTTTTCATCCACGGAATTGTACACGCTAAAAATAGCTGAATACAACACGGCCGACAGGCCCGGTCGGCAGGCCCGGTCGGCAGGTCCGATCGGAAGGCCCCGACCGCGATCGGTCTGCCGCGCGCGTAGGCGCGGACGGGCGCGGAAACGACCGTCCATGGTGCATAACCTACCGCTGGCGGGTATTTCCACACTTTGCTCCGTGAGGCCGCGGCATCAGAGGCTTTGCCAAGAAAGCCCTCCCCTGCATTGTGCGACGTGATATTATCATATTCAAGTAATCGTCATTAAGTGCGAAAAAATATTGATGATATAATAGATATCATGGTTCGTACGACGCTCTGACCTGCAGTTTTGTCGCAGACAAAACCATTTCATCAGTATTGCAATCATACTTTTTTCGCACTTAATACATCTGAAATCCGTCGCAGGGCTCCTTCGGGTAGCAAAGCGGCACGTTTGGCACCCGACGTCGGCATTGGGTGCCGTATGGGACACTTTGCCCTCGGTCTTGTCCGCCAAGTTGCGCCCATTGGCACCCGACGTCGGCAACGGGTGCCGTTCGTGCCGTCCGGCAGACAAAGCCAAGCGCGAGGTACCGGACTACTCTCGTGCTTCACTTCATGAGGCCACGGCCTCACAGACTTTGCCATGAAAGTCCTTGTTTGCGTTGTACAACTTGGCATTTTCACGCTCAAGCGCAGTGGTGGCATAAATACTCGAATATCACAATCGCACTGTATAAATTGCGCAGTGGGCACGTGATATTATACGATTTATATTCAGAACCCCATGAGCTTGGGTTTTATACGACCGTTCAAAACTACGTGCCCACTATTTTGACTATCGCAATGGCGTGCGTCACAACACATCGGCATTACGGCCTTGCAAGGAGCCAAAAACAGTTACTATTTACACAGCTGAAGCCATGTAAGGAGAAAACGATGCGTTGCGAGAACTGCGGAAGGGAAAACCCGCGCCAAGCGCGCTTTTGCGGCAAATGCGGAAAGCCTCTGGCTCAACAACAGCCAGATTCGCGCATGAACGGGCCATTACCACCAACACAGCAGGAGCCGGTGCCGCGCATACGGAAGCAACTATTTGTCTTATTAACCGTTTTATCCGTCGCAGCAATTGCGTTAAGCATTGTGATACTTGCCAGGCTGCTAACTAATTCACATCTAGCCGTGGAAGAAGAATCCCAACAAGCAGAACCCATAGAATCAGAAGTCATCGACACGCAGGAGAACAAGAACAATAACTCTTCTAACGACGATGGCAAAAGCGTCCAATCCAACGACGACGAGGGTGTGCAAGGCACCAAGGACTCACCCAATAATACTGCCCCGCAAACCGAACAGGAATCGAACGCGACGTGGCAGGACTCAACGGCCCTAGCCACCAGCTTTATCCGCGCGTGGTACGACGACTGGTCGCTCGACGGCTCGCAAAGAACCGACAACGAGCAGTCGGCGCAGGAACGTTGTCGTTCGATGGTCGACGCGTCCTCGAAACTCTACCAACAGCTCGGCGACTCAAGTTTGGGCAAGGCTGCATATAGCGCGCGCACGGATGCCGCCACATGCGTCGTGGAAGAGCCGGTTTTGGTGAGCCCGGCAAACAACGAGTCGGACACCGCCACGTACCGCGCGTCAATTTGGTACACGAGCGACGCGGAGACCAACTGGTCGTCTAGTTCCTCGTACGAATGGCTGGTGCAGAGCCGACGACACGAGGTGTCATGGGACGTGACGGTGGACGCTCTCAACAAAACCGTTACGGCGCTCGTGATCGTGCCGAGGGGACCGTACACGCTCTCGGGTCTCGCGCACTCCCACGAGGAGAACACCAGCAGCGGCAACATAACGGTGGTTTCCATGACGCTCGACGAGCCGGTCTACTTCAAGGGAGAGTACAAGGGCACCTACGAGGCCGACGCCAAGGAGGTGGCGCTCGCAACAAGCAATTCCGACGCCTTCGCAACGTGGTCGCAATACGCCGGGCGGCGTATAACGGTTGAGTGCGACAACCTTCAAGCAGCATATCACGACGCCTCATCCTACGGCGTGGATGCACTTGCCACGGGAGACATTCGGCTCGTTGAGGCGGACGAACCCACCGGAAG
This sequence comes from Atopobiaceae bacterium, assembly GCA_017510785.1. Lineage (GTDB taxonomy): Bacteria > Actinomycetota > Coriobacteriia > Coriobacteriales > Atopobiaceae > RUG440. The sequence continues at coordinate 79,333 of JAFWMH010000077.1, forward strand.
CGACTCCGAGGCACGGCCAGAATCCCAGGCCGATTGCGACGCCACATCTGCGGATGTGGTCCATCTCGACGGTTGCGACTTCATCGTTCCCGACGTTTGGCGCGGCAAAGTCACACAGGGCGAGCATTATGGCGATATAATCCTCGATCACAACGGCACATGGATGCTCGCCATACGTCCGTGCGCGCCAGACGACTTCCTCGCACCCGGCCCGGAGGTGGAGTCCTACCAACGCAGCGATGGCACGACCGTGCCAATACGGTCGCATGACGACTTCTCGTACTCTGCCAAGGTTACGCATGGCGACGGCAAGGCATTCATACTGTACCTCTATGCCTATGACGAGAACTCCGTTATCTTCCACGACAAAACCAATGACGAATGCCGCGAATACCTCGACCTACAGGCTGCCGTTGCCGGTCGTTCAGCCGACGACGATTCCAAGGAGCTTGCCGTCGCATGCCTCAAGGCATGCGTCGAGTGCCTGCGGTTCGTGGAATAGCAGACGTCCAACGCGAAGCCCTACAAACCTCGCCGAGAATCCCATTTTCCGCGCCTTCGCGGGCTTTTCTAGCCAACGGACATGGGTGACGTGAGCGAACCGTCCCTTTCCTCATGCCACTGGCTGAGCCGACACACACGGTTGGGAGCACGACCGAGCACGGCATTAATAAGTACGGCCGGACGAAGCGATCCCCGCTCAGTAACGCGCGTATCGAGACCAAGATGCACGCCACGAGTGTGCACGCCACGACCTCCGTCGTCGTCTGCTCCGCCGGAGATGGCCTCCAACTCATACGAAACAAGCGTGCTCGTGAGGTCAAGCGTGCGGGGCTTCGTCCCACGCATGAACTCTAGTGTCCCCTTCTGCAAGGCAGCTTCGATTCCGTCGCGCACCGCGTCGGGAGTTACGTCCTCCCCTAGGATGTCCACGTCCCACAGCGCACGATTGGCCCATGCCTCAAGCGCCGGCATACGACGAGGCAGTACGCGCGCCTCTTGCGGTGCCAGAAGTGTGGGAGTTGCCGCCTTGAGCCGGTCGAGAGCCTCCTGTGCGTCAAGCCGAACGGGCATCAAAAGGTCGTAATACTCCGCCACCGACGATGCACCTACCGGCAGTGCCTGCGAAAACTGTATGCGCATGCGCTTCGCAAAGCCTTCGCTCACCTCGAAGGGAAGCTCCGCCCTGCGCACGCTGCGCAGCACGGTGCCCATCACCTCAAGGTGTCCCAAATGCGCGAGACGCCCCTCCTTAACGTAACGTACGCGCAGCCTGCACGCTCCGGCATCGTTACTCATGCATCCTCACCTTCCAGCCCGGTCAACCCGCGCAGCCCTGCGCCCGTGCCACTCACGCGCGCTCACCTGCCAACTCGTTCGCCACTCCAAGCGCAGGACACACGCCGCACCCCGTGCACTGCGTCATCGTGCAGTCCGCCGTAGTAACGCCTTCCATTGCACGGCGCCATTCCCGCTGCAAGAATCCCTTCGAAACGCCCGGGGACGTATGGTCCCACGGCAAGCGAGCGTCGAGGTCGAAGCGCTCGCAAGCGATGTTCTCCAAATCGAGGCCAATATCGGCAGCGGCATCCGCCCAACGCTCGAAGCTAAACTGGTCCGTCCACGCATCGAAGCGACATCCACGCCGCCACGCGGCGAGCACAAGATCAAACCCAGTGCGCCCCATCTTGGAAAGCGCACCCTCCACAAGCGACGTTTCGGCATCGTGATACGCTATGCGAACGGCACGGTCGGTCGCCGCGTGCAGCATAACCCGCTGCCGACGATGCGTTTCCTCCAAAGGCAGCTGACCCTCCCATTGGAAAGGCGTATGACACTTTGGCACGAATACCGCCACCGAAATGCCCACCGTCACCTTCGCGCGCTTCCCACACACCTCGCGCCCAATATCGGCCACGTGCTCGGCCATGTGCGATATTCCCTTGAGGTCCTCGTCCGTCTCGGTTGGCAGCCCCATCATGAAGTACAGCTTCATGCGCCTATACCCATTGGCAAACGCGTTGCGCGCCGCAGCCTCCATGTTCTCATCCGTAACGTTTTTGTTTATCACGTCGCGCAAGCGCTGCGAACCCGCCTCGGGCGCAAACGTAAGGCCTGCACGACGCGACGAACGCGCAGAAGTGGCCATTTCCACCCCGTAGCTATCGAGCCTCTGCGACGGAATCGAAATGCGCACGCCCCGCTCGCTGAGCTGGCCATATAGCTCGTGAAGGATGCTCGCGCACTCCGAGTGGTCGGTAGTGGAGAGCGACGAAAGGCAGCACTCATCGTAGCCGCTCGTCTCCAAACCACGCCCCACCGCCTCGACGATTTGCTCCTTCGGCCGCTCGCGCACTGGTCTATACGTCATCCCCGCCTGACAAAACCTGCAGCCGCGCGCGCACCCACGCAGTATTTCCACCGTCAGGCGATCCTGAACCACCGTAAGATACGGAACGATGCGCTGTGCCACCGGCTCGGTTTTCTGCAGACTTGCGATGCAATGCTTCGTAACGCATGCGGGAGCACCCGAACCCTCCTTCGGCACGCAGTATCCCCAGCGCGTGGACGTCTCGTCCACAACCACGTCGTAGAGCGCGGGTACATATACGCCCGGCAGCAAGGAAAGACGCCGCCAAATCTCACGCCTCGAAACGCCCTCCTCGCGCGCCTCGCGCACGCACTGCGCCATGTTCGTAATCGCACCTTCGCCGTCGCCTAGCAATACGGCATCGAACATGGGCGCAACAGGTTCGCAGTTCCACGCACTCGGTCCGCCCGCAATTACGATGGGCTCGTCCTCCTCACGCTCGTCTGCACGCAGCGTAATGCCCGCGAGATCGAGCGCCTCAACAATGTTGGTACACACCAACTCATGCGCAAGCGTAAAACCCACCAAATCGAACGATGCCACAGGCGACGAGGATTCCAACGAGAGCAAGGGTATGGAGCGCTCTCGCATAAACCCGGCCATGTCTATCCACGGCAAATACGCCCTCTCGCAGGAAATCCCGTCCTGCCTGTTGAGCTCATCGTAAAGAATCGCAATGCCGAGGTTCGGAAGCCCAACGTCGTACACGTCCGGGTACATTATGCACACATGGAACGGTCCATCCTGCTCCTCAACCGCACCCCACTCATGGTTAAGATACCTGCTCGGACGCTCCACCCGCTCGAGGAGTGGTTCTAGCAGATAAAACAGGTTCTCTCGTTCCCTCCTCATGCAAGCGCCCCACCTTCGCCAATGGAAATGTACACGCGCTCGGAGGGAGCCTCCACCTCAACCTCTTCCCCCTTTTCGAAGAAGGGCAGCATGGCTTCTCGTATGGGATTCTCGCTGGACGGCACTTCGTAGTACTCGTCCTCAAACGGGTCGGTAAAGTGCGACGCCAGCATTCTGCCCGTTACCAGCGTGCCTCCGTAGGCGATGCCCACGCGCAGCAGAAGTCCCAAATGGGGGAACACCCGCGTCACCAAACGCGAAGCCCAGCGATAGGCAAAGCCCGCAAACACCACCGCCGTGACCTCCGGAACACGTCCGAGGCTCAACCCATGGCCATACGTCGCGGCAATATCGAACGAAAGATTAATTTGGTTCATCGTCATGAGCGGCATGCCTGCGCCAGGAATGAAGTCCGCCACGCTCATGAAGGCATTACGCGCGGCGCACCTGCTCACCAGCCGTGCCGTCGCAACGTCGCGGCAAAACGCAAAGTTCGCCGCACACGAAACGTCCTTCTCTGTTGCGTCGAGCAACACGTTTGCCATGCGCTCAACGAGTGCTTCGCGCTCGGTGGACACCGCATCCTTCACATACTGGCCAAGCTTCGAAGGCAAATGAGTCTCCGGCACGTCGAGACTCGATTGGGCCACCACAACCACATGTTGGCGCACACCCGCAAAGGCACGTATGGCATTGCGCACGAGCTCGTCGCTACCACCGGCCACGACGACTCCCACGTCGATGCCAGCAACAGTCGGCACGCCTCCCAGCGCGTGTACGTCCACCACCGCATCGCGCTCTGGCACGAACGCATCGCGCACCGCACGTACGAGCCATCCTTCCGCCAGAGGATCCACCAGCACGCTTATGTGCAAGTGCTCCTCCATATTCTCCTCCGCCTCGCGTCCCATGTTCACGACGCCGCGGAGCTTATCCATCGATATCTTTTTTGCAGGCATGCCTTCTCCTTGAAAACGCCAACCGTATTACTCTACCTCAATTTAGCCGGCCTTCGTACGATAGTGCCACACCGACTGCACAAGACCCGCCGAGACCATCTGCGAAATCATCGACGACGAGCCAAAGCTTACGAACGGCAGCGGAATGCCCGTGATGGGCATGATTCCTATGCACATTCCCACGTTTTGCAACAGCTGGAAGGCCCACATCGAGGCGACGCCAACCAGCACCAGCTTTCCAAACGTCGACTCCACGCGCAGTGCCAAGCCTACCGTCGCAAGAATCATCCAGCCAAAAAGGAACAGCAGAAGCATTGAGCCGACGAAGCCGAACTCCTCTGCCAGCAGCGCGAACACGAAGTCGGTATGTGCCTCGGGAAGGAATCCACCACCCGCCTGACTCGCGTTGCCAATTCCCTTGCCAAACAGCCCACCCGAGCCTACGGCAATCTTGGCCTGCTGAAGGTTGTATCCGTTACCCGTCGGATCAACCGAAGGGTCCACGAACACGACGAGACGGTTGATTTGATACTGCTTGAGGATGCTCGGCAACCCCTCCGTCATGGAACTCGCAACCACCACGATGGCTCCCACAACAATGATGCCAACCGTCACCAGCACCCATCTGCTGTTTGCGCCGCCGCACACGATGATGCTCGCGCCGAGCACCAGCACGATGAGGCCCGTCCCCAAGTCCGGTTGCGTGAGAATAAGTACGAACGGCACGCACAAAACGCCACACAGCTTGAGGTAGTCGCGCAGCGTCTCGATGCGCCCGTTGTACTCCGCCGTAAGCGAGGCCATGAGCAATATGGTAACGGGCTTGGCGAGCTCGGAGGGCTGCGCGCGCAAACCGATGAGCGGCACTTGCACCCAGCCAGTCATGCCCATCGCGTTATAGCCAAGCCCTGGAACCGAGGGCAGCAGCATGAGGACGATGTCTATTATCAGCAGCAAAGTCGACTTGCCCGAAAACACGCGGTAGTCGTAGGCCCACACCAACGCGGCGCACGCAAAGCCAATAGCAATTCCGCCAAGGTGGCGTGGAAACGATGCGTCTACCATGGTCAGAGACGCCGACCACATCACGATGGTCCCGAAAACAACGATGAGGACATTGGGAATGAGCTGCATAAGATACACGCTGCCCAATGGCCCCTTACGCTGCAGGCCCGCCCCGCCCATACGCGCTAGAGCAAAGCCGAACTTGTCGAGAAGGCCATCGAAAATACCTCGCATCTCGCCTTCGCGTATGCCTTGTTCTACTGCCATCACACACCCCTAGTCGGCAACCTGCATGTCGGAGATGGCGACCAGCGCGTCATCTGGCTCACCAAAGAGTGCTCCAAGCACGTCGCGCGTAACGTAAAGCGCCGAACCACTTGCCCATGTTGCATCCTCAATGGTCGAAACGACGGCATAGCGTGGGTTTTGGGCTGGCGCGAAGGCGATGTACCAAGCCGTTGGGTTCTTTCCGACCTGCTCGCCCGTACCCGACTTTCCCGCAACGCGCTCCTTCATGTTATTGAAGTGCAGGGCAATCCACTCGCTCTCCTCATATATCGCACCCTGGAGACCTCTTAGCACAAGGCTCAAATACGCAGGATCCTCGTGAACCTCTCGAAGCAACTGGGGTTCGTAGTCAATAACCGAGCCCGTACCCGTGCGCGAACGAATCGAGCGCAGCACATGCGGCCGCCACTGGCTTCCGCCCGTCGCTATGCCCGCGTAAGCACACAGCATTTGAATCGGAGTCACCAAAAGGTCGCCCTGACCAATGGCAAGGTTCGTAAAGTCGCCACCCTTCCACTGGCGATCGACGTCAGCCGCGTTCGTATAGTAGTTCCACTTCCAGTCCGCGTCGGGCACGCGTCCCTTGCCCTCGCCTGGCAAATCAACATCGGTAAGCGACCCCAGTCCCCACTCGCGAAGCTTCTCCTGAAACTTCTCCGGGTTGTTCGACTCGAAGAATCCCTTGCCGATTTCGTAGAACACCACGTCGCACGAAAACGTAATGCCCGACTCGAGCGTCATTTCGCCATGACCGGACTGCTTCCAACAATACTGTCCCGAAGCCACGCCAAAGCCCGTCCACCAGCCCGTACAATCGAACTTGGACCGCGCGTCGCAAATGCGATTGTCGAGCGCAGCAAATGCCGAGAGGGGCTTAATGGTAGAGGCCGACGGATACTGGCCGGCAATCGCCCGGTTCATGAGCGGGTTCGCGCTCGCCTCCGATTGCAGCGTTTCCCAGTCGTCGTTGGAAATGCCTCCCACAAAGATGTTGGGCGAATACGTGGGAGCGCTGGCCATCGCCAAAATCTCGCCATTCGTCACGTCCATGGCGATTACGGATCCGGCACAGCAGCGCGGACTCACCTTCTTTCGGATGTTTTCGATGATGCGCCCTAGCGACTCCTCCGCCGCCTGCTGCACCGTGGCGTCTATGGTAAGAATCACGTCGGAGCCACTTTGGGGCTCCACCAAGGTTGAGTACTCGCTCACGACGCCGTTGGCATCCACATGAACGCTTTGCTCCCCACGGACGCCCTGGAGCACGTTTTCGTACTCGTACTCGACGCCAGCCTGCCCCACCGTATCGCCTGCCTGGTACACAATGGCGCCTTGGTCGGTACTCTTCTCGCTCTCCTCGAGCTGCTCGCGCGTAACGGTTCCCGTGTATCCAACAACATGCGCCGCCAACTGACCATACGGATAATGACGTGCCGTTCGCTCCTCCACGCTCACGCCTTCGAAGAGGTAGGGATGCTCGCCAATGAACGCCACCACGCGACGAGAGACGTCCTGAGCCACCGTGCGATCGGATTGCGCGCCTTCGCTTTGGTCCTGAATCTTACGTCGCACGGCTGCGGCAGGCATGCCTATGAGGTTGGCTAGGAGCTTTACCTCAATGGGATTCTCTACTACGTCCGGCTTCGATACCACCGTGAGCGCCGGACGGTTTCCCACCAACTCGTTGCCATTGCGATCGAGAATACGTCCCCTCGGCGCCACGAGCGAAATGGTGCGCGTCCGGTTTTGCTCCGCCTGCTCGCTATACTCATCGTTCGAAACGAGCTGCATCGACCACAATCGTCCCACGAGCGTGCCCACAACGGCCACGATGCACAACCCGAGTCCAAGCAAACGAGTACGAATGCCGTTACCAGCCGACGAGTCGTTTCCTCCCGCCGCGCGCGGCGCCGTTCCGCCAATGTCCATCTTGAGCTTCTCGTCGTCACTACGACTGTAGAACACGTACAATCCGACGAGCGAAAGAAGCAGAATTATTATGAGCGCAATAATGATGTTCGTGAGCGTCATAGCACATCACCTAAAGGTTGCTCACGTCGTAGTGTGAGGATCCACGATGAACGCCAGGGGTGCCCTTCGTCCTGCCACGAACCTTTCCCGTCGCCTTTACTTGCAAATACGCAAACGGCACGAATGCCACGAACGTGAGCGCAAAACTCGGCAACGTGCGAAGCATGATGCATTCGTATAAGCTCTCGGTATCGCCTATCGTCAGCATGGTGAGATGATACGTGAACAGTACCACAAGCGCGCCGAATCCAAACGCGCTCAGGCAGGAAACGAAACCATCGCCAAAGCGATTGCGCGCCTCCAGTCCCAGAACATAGGAAAACACGGTGAGCAGCATTGCCATGAGCCCAATGGGAGTCGTTGCCGTGAGGTCGTACACCAAACCGCTTGCGAACCCAACTACGACACCTGCTTTGCCACCGATGGAAAGCGCAATGATGCCGGCAAACACGAGGGCGAAGTTGGCACACCCACTGCCCAGCAACACATGAGGCGCTATGGCAAGCTGCAACACCAGGCACACAACACCGATCACCACCGTGCTTCGACGGTTTTTGTTGGCATCCTTAACCTGCATCGCTTAGCCCACCTCCCATCGCATTCGTCGTCCCATACTCATTCTGCCCGTACACATCCTCGCCGTAAACGTTCTGACCATCAGCATCCTCATCGCCACCCTGCGTCGCGGACGTTCTGCGCTGGGTCCGTGTGGAATTGGCATTGGCCGTTCCGTTTTCGTCCGTCACTTGTTCGTTCGCTTGTCCTTCGGCCTGGCCTCCGTCCCGCGCGTCGCCACCCTCCGATACACCGTTCTCATTGTTTGCAGCGTTCGCGCCGTTCTCGGCGTTCTCCGCATTTGCACCAACAGCATGGCCGGAAGCCGCCTCCAAGTCGGGCTGGTCCGCACTAACGATGTCCTCGCTCGTGGCTTGTTGCTCCTCCGTAAGCGACGTAATGACGAGGACTTCCTCGAGGGTTTCGGGCCGGAAGAACGGCTCGACCACAATATCGTAGTACGTCGACCCCGGGTTCTTCTCCACGGTAGTTACCTTGCCCACCGGAAGACCCTTCGGGAACACGCCTCCCAAGCCACTCGTCACCACCACATCGCCCACGTTAACCGCTTGGTCGGTACGGATGAGCGTAAGACGAAGCGTGCCGTCGGGAGAACCCACCGCCATGCCCTGCGCACGGCTCGTCTGCACCATGGCCGCCACCGACGAGCTTTCGTCCGTAAGCAGGCGCACGGTAGACGTCGTGCCCGCACAACTAATGACCTGACCAACCGCACCGTAGGCATTGGTTACGGGCATGCCAACCGTAACGCCCGATGTTCCGCCTTTATCAATGGTGACTGCGGCTACCCACGAATCGCTCGAACCAGCTATGATTCGCGCTGCTATAGACTGCAGGCTGTACGTGTTGCGCAAATCGAGCAATTCCTCGAGTCGCCGTGCCGCTTGGTCGGCCTCCTCAAGTTCAACGTTTCGAGCCCGCAACTCTTCGTTCTCCTGCTTAAGCTCCGAAAGTGTTTGCTCGTCGGCGGTAAGGTTGCGAAATATATTGCCTAATCCCGTTATGGGCGCCACAACGTATCCGCCCGCCACCTTTATGGGCGACGTAATGGTTTGCACGACTCCTCGAGCGGCACCAAGGATGCCCCTATCGCCCTCCCTCACGCTAAACGTGAACAGGATGAGCGAAAGGGCAACCAGAACAACCGTGAGTATGCCAGCACTACCACCCGTCTCGTTTCGCATGAGCTTCGACGACGATGGTTTGGCACGCCCACTGTGCATGGACGGCATTTTGGCCATAGTTGATTCCCTACAAGCCAGCGCTCTGCACGAAGCCTCCCGACAAAGCGTTGGCCTCGAGCACCTTAGCGCATCCGTTGACGACGTTTTCGAGCGCTGTGGGGCTCACGTTAACTGGAACGCCCGTTTCTTCCCTCAGTCGATGGTCGAGGCCGCGAAGAAAACCCCCGCCACCCGTAAGCAGTATGCCATAGTACATGAGGTCGCTCGCAAGGTCGGGCGGCGTCGCGTCGAGCGTGTCCTTTACCGCCTTCGTTACCTCGTCGAGGGGCTTGTCGAGCGCACGACGAATCTCCTCGCTTTCGATGCGCACCGTCTTGGGCATGCCGCTCATCACGTCACGTCCGTTAACCTCCACGTCGAGCTCCTCACGCAGAGGTGCTGCCGAGCCAACCTTGATTTTAATATCCTCCGCAGTGCGCTCTCCAATGGAGAGGTTGTACACGTCGCGGACGTGCTCCAAAATGGTTTGGTCGAACTCGTCGCCCGCCGTACGAATGGACTTCGAGACGACGATGCCACCCATCGCAATGACGGCCACCTCCGTAGTGCCACCGCCAATATCTACCACCATGGACCCAGTTGGATCCTCGATGGGCAAGTCGGCACCAATGGCCGCAGCCATGGGTTCCTCAATAAGAAACGCCTGCCTGGCACCGGCAGAAATCGTCGCCTCGAACACGGCGCGTTTTTCCACGGACGTAACGCCCGAGGGAACGCACACAACCACACGAGGTCGCGGAGACCACGGATACTGACGTTCGCGCGCCTTCTCGATGAAGTAACGGAGCATGACTTCAGTTACGTCGAAGTCGGCAATGACGCCATCCTTGAGAGGCCGTTCCGCAATAATCGAGCCCGGTGTACGACCAATCATGCGCTTGGCATCTGCCCCAACAGCAAGTACTCGGTCCTCGCTCTTGTCGATAGCAACGACCGACGGCTCGTTGAGCACAATCCCCTGACCGCGGACGGCAACGAGCGTGTTAGCGGTGCCCAAGTCGATGGCAAGGTCACCGCCATATTCTCCGAACAAAGAGTCAAAGAAGCCCATCTCTCCCAATCCTCACAAGCGGGCAAACCCTCAGTACTTCGTGCTAGAACTCAAATTAGATGGCAACCTCGCCGTTCGTTTGCGTGGCGTCGTCGGACGGCGCCTCAGCGGGTGCCTCCTCGGCGGGCGCCTGCTCGGCAGGAGCCGCCTCAGCGGGCGCGGCCTCCGCAGGAGGAGCCTGCTCGGGTGCAGGAGCTGCCTCGGGAGCCGGCTCGCTCGGCGCAGGTTGCGCAACGTCGGTAGTAGTGTTTTCGCCGTCGCTCGAAGTGAACTGTTGCTCGATTGAGCTCACCTTCCAGCCGATGCCGTCGCGAACAAGGTGCACGCTATAGCTCTGCTCGCCGCCACCATTGAGGGCTGAAGTTATTGCGACTTCCGATGCTCCCATCGAGCGCGTAGCCCCACCAATGTTTATGCCAGAGCTGTTCACAACCACGGAGTCGATTTGTTGCTTGGTAACATCGTCAATATCCTTGCTCAAGAACTCAGAAATATCCTGACCAGAGGCCTTGGCGTCGAACAGGCTCCGCACAACCGACTCCTGCGTCGGCCAACCAAAGCCCATGTAGTATGCAACGCCTCCACCAGCGGCAAGAATCAATAGGATAACGAGTAGCACGGCGAAGAAGCGCTTTACGCCACCTCGACGACGGCCACGCCTGTCGTTCTCCACAATCTCCTCCTCCGAAATGGAGAAGAAGCCCGTGTCCTCCGGACTCGGCATAAGGTTTCCCGTCGTTTCGCCCGTCGGATCGAGTGGGTCGGTGTACTCGCCATATCCAGCCGCGGCAAGCAGGTCGTCGGTTTCGGACACGCGGTTGCCCGAGCGCGCCGAAGCAGCGTTCTTAGCGGCATCGTAGGCGGCTTGGGCCTCTGGCGTGAGGACTGCCCCGTCGGCCGTTGCGTGATCGAACGCATCAACGGCCTCGCTCATCCTGTTGGCAGCAACATACGCCAAGGCCAGCTCGCAGTAAATCGCACTTTGCGACCTCATGTCGTTCGAGAAGTCAAGAGCAGTCCTATAGGACTCAACCGCATCCGTAGGACGTCCCAAATCCATAAAGCAATTTCCAAGCTTGCGCAACGAGGAGCTAGGATCGGGATTGGATTCGTCAATGGCAGCGCTGCGGTACGCGATGCCCGCACCGCGAACATCGCCGAGCGCGCGACAAGCGCTGCCCAGCGCCATGTAGGCCTTGTACGGCGTTGAGTAGGTAGGGTCGTCGGCAGCTTGGCTCAATGCGTCGCGAGCGGCATCGTAGCGACCAGCAGCCAGCAGCGCACGGCCTCGGTTGGTACCCAAGGCCCCCTTCATGCCATACGAGGTATCGGCAAGAGCGTTGCCATATGCACGAGCGGCCTCGTCGTAGCGACCAAGCTTCATGAGGGCATTGCCAAGAAGGTGATCGATTCTGCCCGAGACTTCGCCCGGACCCTTCGCTTCGGCAAGCAGCGCAGCCGCCCTTGCCCAATCGCCCATTTGGTACGCCGCATAGCCCTGCTCAAATTTCTGCTGGTTCACGATAGCTCCTCGATGCCTCGTGCAAGTGCCTAAGCTCCTGCGTGCTCAACTATTGCCGACTCAATGGTGTCGCCACTTCGCAATGCGCTAATAACGTCGCGACCCTCGATTGCCTGTCCAAATACAGTGTATCCCGAATCGAGTCCGTGCTGGGCCCCAAGACAAAAATAGAATTGGGAACCGGCAGAATTCGGGTCTTGCGAGCGCGCCATGGCGAGCGCACCGTCGTTATGGAGGTTGCGCGGATTCGTTGTAAACTCCTCGCGTATGCGATACCCCGGACCACCCGTCCCCGGACGACCTTGAGGGCCAACACGACCCGCAGCCACATCTTCGGGACTCATCTCGCGCGTGTTCGGGTCGCCGCCTTGAATTACGAAACCCGGAACATAGCGATGGAACTTGGTGTTGTCGTAGAATCCGCTCTCGCAGAGTTCGCAGAAGTTGGCAACATGAATGGGCGCACCGTCGGCATCGAGACGCACCTTTATGGTGCCCTTCGAGGTTACGAGCGTTACCTGCTCATCACCGACGACGCGATATTCCGGCGTATGCAACGATTCCTTAAACCAACTCATCCGCATCCTCCAAACTCCTCTTCGAACTCACAATTCTATCAGGTCGCATCCCGTTTCACAGTTTCGGCAGACCATATTCCCACACGTTTTAGGGCTCCAATCCTGCATACGCGTTCTCGTACAACTGCCTCCACTCCTCAAGGCTCCTGCCCTGTGCGCCACTAGTCATCTTGGCTTCGACGGCAACGGTGGCACTTGCCGCATCGTTCGTGCCATCGAATGTTTCGCACACTCCATGTAGTGTATCTACCCGCCCTTCGAGGTATTCAGCCACAACCATTTCTTTTTTCGCAAGTTCCTCGCGAGAAGATCCCCTAAGGTCGAGATCTGCCACTTCCTTATGCAGGTTCACGATGCGCTCGCGATACGAACCGAGCTCCTCGACACCCGATACTTCAGGAAACTCCCCACTCTCGAGGAATCCATCCACCTGCGCTTCGTACTTCGCGCAGCAATCGCTTGTTTCCTTCATGAGCGACTTCAACTCATCGACCTTTGCCTCTGCGTTTTTGAGGTACTCCACGCGCTCGGCATCCTCAATGAGGTCTTGTCCTGTAAGGTGGCTCACCGATTGGAGGTGTCCCTCCTGTGAGGTGTCGGCATCCTCCGTGGCGTGAATCATGTAGGCGTTAGGATCCCATGGACGTGTGATGTACAGTGCCGTGCCGCCCACAACGAAAAGCGACGCAATGGCAGTAACCACTACGAGCCTCATGCGCGTGGGAGCGTCCTTTTGGGCTCTGTCCTCCCCTGGCTTTGGCGCAGGGGGCAACGCGCTGGCAAGCTCCGGCGAAGGCGACTGCCCCTCGTCGGCGTCATTGCCAGCCTCCTCCTCCGCCTCATCGTAAGCACCGGCCACCGGCATGCCACAAACCGGACACTCCGTAGCCCCTTCGGGCAGCATCGAACCACAGCTTTCGCACCATGCCGTAGGAGCGTCGTCCTCCACAGCGGTTTGTATTTGTTTGTTGCAGTAAGGACACACGTCCATTTCGTCCTGAACGTGCGACCCGCAATGGGGACACTTCAAAAAAACCTCCGAAAGCGTAGTGGGCTGGTCGTTTGGTCGTCGATGGTGGTCAATGCCTCGGAAACTCTCTTGGATTATGCAGCGGACACCCGGCGAGACGAGTGCCCACTGCTATAGTACGGCAACTAGTTCTTTTTTGCGAGAGTTTCGAGCACAAATGGCAAGATGCCTCCGCATGAAACAAACGCCGCCTCAGTGGGCGTGTCCACACGACACGTGCACGTAAACTCCACATCCCCATCCTTGCCATGCGCGACCACGCGCACGGGACGCGTGCGGGGACTGCCATCCGTGAGGTCGACGTCGGCCACGTCGAACGTCTCGGTGCCATCGAGTCCGAGCGTTTGCGCAGTTTGTCCCTCGGTGAACTCAAGCGGCAGCACACCCATCTGTACGAGGTTGGACCTATGGATGCGCTCGAAGCTCTCGGTAATAACCACCTTCACGCCAAGCAGCGCGGGACCCTTTCCCGCCCAGTCGCGGCTAGAGCCCGAACCATAAAGCTTGCCGGCAATGCCCACCAGCGCAATGTCATTCTTTGCATAGTCCATGGCCGCATCGTAAATGGCAACGACCTCGTTGGTTAGCAGGTCGCGCGTCCATCCACCGTCGCGCCCGTCTGCAAGGAAGTTGTGCAGGCGAATATTGGCGAACGTGCCGCGCATCATTACTTCGTGGTTTCCTCGCCTGCTGCCATACGTGTTGAAGTCCTCCTGCGCCACACCGTGCTCCTTGAGGTAGCGCGCAGCCGGCGACGTGGGCGCAATGCTGCCCGCTGGCGAGATGTGATCGGTTGTGACGAAGTCGCCAAGGAGCACGAGTGCGCGCGCATCCGAGACTTTCACGGTATCCTGCGCAACTGCCATCTCGAAGTAAGGCGGACGGCGCACGTAGGTGGAATCCTCGTCCCATGAGAACGTATCGGACTCTTCGCTTGGAATGCCCTGCCATGCGGCCGAGCCCTCCATGAGGCCCTTCGCGCCCTCGGCAAAGAGGTCGGACGTGAGCACACGGCCCAGCACCTCTTCGATTTCCGCACCCGTGGGCAGGATGTCGGCAAGCATCACGGGTGCGCCCTCGGCATCGCACCCGAGCGGCTCCACGCTGAGGTCCACGTCTACAGTACCGGCAAGCGCATAGGCAACCACAAGCGCCGGCTGCGCCAGGAAGTTTTGTGCCACGTCGGGCGAGATGCGCCCGTCGAAGTTGCGGTTGCCCGAGAGCACGCTCGCGAGCTCCATCTCCTCCGCACGCGCGTGCAGCGAGGGATGGATTTCGCCCGAGTTGCCAATGCAGCTCATGCAGCCAAAACCACAGGTATAGAAGCCAAGTTGGAACAGGGCGTCGGTGAGGCCCGCACGCTTGAGCAGCAGCTCGGTTGCACGGCTGCCGGGAGCCAGGATGCGCTTTACCCAAGGCTTTGCCGAAAGGCCACGCTCAACCGCTTTCTTCGCCGTAATGCCTGCGGCCACCATCATCGCAGGATCGGTTGCCGTGGTGCAGCTCGTAATGGCCGCTATGGCAATCGTACCATGCGCGAGCTCGTACGTTGCGTCTCCACAAGCCACCTCGAATGTTTCGTCCATGTTCGTGCGCCCATGCTCGGCGGCCACCGAACGGAAGCGCTCAGCCAGCCCTGCCGGCTCCACGTAGTTGTGCGGACGGGAGGGCCCGGCCAAGCAGGTGCGCACCGTCGAAAGATCGAGCGAGAGCGTACGCGCATAGGTGCGTCCGGCGACTTCGCCCCAAATGCCCTGCTGCTTGAGGTACGCGCGCACGAAGGCCACCTCGGCGGCATTTCGGCCGGTAAGGTCCAAGTAATCGCAGGCGACGTCGTCTACCGGGAACAACGTGGTGGTGGCACCATACTCGGGCGTCATGTTGGCAACCGCAGCGCGCTGGGTGGCCGTAAGCGACGCCACGCCCTCGCCCGTCACCTCGACGAGCGTGCCTACGACTCCGGCCTCGCGCAGCAGCTTGCATACCGTAAGCGCAAGATCCATACCCGAGGCGTTTGCGGGCAGCGCACCCTCGAGCTTGAGCTCCACCACAGGCGGCACGAGCATCGAGATGGGCTGGCCAAGTGCGGCGGCCTCGGCCTCGATGCCGCCAACGCCCCAACCAAGAACGCCCAGGCCGTTGGCCGTCGTCGTGTGCGAGTCGGTACCCACGAGGGTGTCGAAGCACGCGACTTCGGAGTCCGACTCAGCCAGCGCGTCAGTGGTAACCACCGAACAAAAGCGCTCGATGTTGAGTTGGTGACAAATGCCGCCTCCGGGCGGTACTATCTCCACGTTGTCAAACGACTTGGATGCCCACTTGAGGAAGGCGAAGCGCTCGCGATTGCGGCGCGCCTCCAGCTCCTCGTTCTTTTGCGCCGCATCGCAGCTACCTGCACAGTCGGCAATAACGGAGTGGTCCACGACCAGCGTGCAGGGGATTTGCGGGTTGACCTTGCGAGGGTCGCCTCCGCGCTCAACCATGGCATCGCGCATGGCTGCGAAGTCGACGAACACGGGAACACCCGTAAAGTCCTGGAAGAGGACACGGGCGGGCATGAACTCGATTTCGTCTCCTTGGGTACCTGCGGTTCCCGCCGCAACGACGCGTGCAGCCGCCTCGATGGCAACCTCATCGGTCGGCGCATTGCGAACGACGTTTTCGAGCAGCACGACGAGCGCGCGAGGCAGCACCTCCGCACCCGGGATGTGTGAGACGTCGTATACGAGCCTCGTAAGCCCGCCGGCCTCGAGCTCGCGCGCCACACGTGCCGCACGTACCGCATCTTGGAACTGCTTGGTGTTTATCATCGCTCCCCCTCCAGTTTAGCGACCAACTTCGAAACTATGTCGTCATCCTCTAAGTCCACCCTATTAAAGCGCTTGTACAGGCGATTGAACAAGAGCAAGGCAATAGAACCCATCACAACTATGAACAATGCCATCTGCACGGTGATGGGCGAAAGCATAAAGAAGTCGGGAAATCCCAGGCTGCCTATAAACACAATGGCAACAACCGACACCAGAAGCGCCCACCTCAGTGGCGTGAGCGGCCACGAAATGCTCACGATAAGCGCAATGCCGACGAAGCACGTAAGATACATGCTTACCGTAGACGCCTCCGAGAAGGTAAGCGGCGCCACACGCTCGAATACCTGCGTTGCGATGAGCGCCACGACGATGGCGGCCGACGCTGGTAGCGAGCGGCGCAAAACGTTTGCAAGGAAGTTTCCTCGCACGCGGTCGTGATTCGGCTCGAGCGCGAGTACGAACGAGGGCCATCCGATGACGGCCGACGAGATGAGCGTCATTTGGATTGGCAGGAACGGGTACGGCGGCAGGAAGATGCAAACGGCTGCCACGAGCGCCGAGAACACCGTCTTCACGAGGAAGAGCGACGCGGAACGCTGCAGGTTGTTGATGGAGCGGCGACCCTCGTCCACGACTTCGGGCATGTGCGCGAAGTCGTTATCGGCGAGGACAATCTCGGCCACGTTGCGAGCCGCAGCGGAACCCGACGCCATGGCCACCGAGCAGTCCGCCTCCTTGAGGGCGAGCACGTCGTTTACGCCGTCGCCCGTCATGGCCACCACGTGGCCGTCGGCGTGGAGTGCCCGCACGAGACTGCGCTTTTGTTGCGGCGTCACGCGTCCGAACACCGCGTATTCATGCACCGCCCGCAAAATGTCGTCATCCGTTTTGAGGGTGGACGCGTCCACGTACTTCTTGGCGCCGCGGATGCCCACGTAGTTTGCAATGGCCGAAACCGTGCGGGGATCGTCGCCCGAAATCACGCGAACGGCAACGCCTTGGTCCTTGAAGAAGTCGATGGTTTGGGGCGCCGACTCGCGCACCTCGTCGCTTATGCCCACGTAGCCCAGCACGCACGGACGTCCAAGAAGCTCGCCTTTCTCGCCGAAGCCATCCACCTCGGCAACGCATAGCACGCGTTCCGTTGGCGCGAAATCGCGCACCTCATGCTCGTAGGCGCCAAAGTCGTCGCCAAGGATGAATTGGGTGGCACCCACCACGATGCCGCGTCCGTCCGCCGTGACGCAGCCGGAATACTTGCGCGCGGACGAGAAGGCGATTTCGCACTCGATGGGATACGGCTCGAAGCCCATCTCGTCGGCATAGCGCAGCATGGCTTGTGCCGTTTCGTTGGCATCCTCGCAGTTGGCGCTCATTACCGTGGTGGCGCAGAGCAGCATGTCCCTGCACGCTTGGTCGTCGAAGGGATTATCTCCTGTGGCTCGCACGTTGGTAACCTCCATGCGGCCACTCGTTATGGTACCGGTTTTGTCGAGACACAGGGTATCCACACGCGCGAGCGTCTCCACGCAATACTGCTGCTGGACGAGTACCTTTTTTCTGCCCAGACGCGTGGTGGCGATGGCAAGCACCGAGGAGGTAAGCAATACGAGTCCCTGCGGAATCATGCCGACGACGGCCGCGACCGTCGAGAGGATTGCGTCGTTGGTTGACGTGCCATCCATAAGCCAGGTGCGCAAGAAGAGGCCAATGCCAAGCGGCACCAAGGCGTAGGTTGCGAAGCGAATTATCATGTTGAGGGTGGAGAGGATTTCGGAGGATATTGCCTTGACGTAGCGTGCCTCCGCGTTGATTTTTGCGGCATAGCCGTCGAGGCCCACGCGCGTTACACGAGCGGTTACGGCGCCAGCCACAACGAAGCTTCCACTGAATAGCTCGTCTCCTGGATGCTTCTCGATGTGGTCGCTCTCGCCCGTAAGCAAGCTCTCGTCCATGAGCGGCCCGCCCTTTACGACCACCGCATCGGCCGGCACCTGGTCGCCATGTGCGAGCATGAACAGGTCGTCGACCACGAGGTCGTCCACGCTCAGCTCGCGTTCCGTGCCATCGCGCACGACGCGCACTTTTTTGGCCGTGAGGATCGAGAGCCGGTCCACCATGCGCTTGGCGCGTACCTCCTGCACCACTCCCACCACGAGGTTGATAATAACCACCAGCATGAAGGTGAGGTTGCGATACTGTCCGGTAATGATGACGAGCACGGCCAGTGCCAGATTAACGAAGTTAAATAGCGTAAAGGCATGATCGCGCAGGATTTGCGGAACGGTTTTGGTTTTGACATCGGTGTTCGCGTTTGTTTTGCCGGCAGCGATGCGCTCTTCCACCTCGCGCGATGTGAGCCCAGCGAGCTCGTTGGCGTTATCCGTGCCCGAAAGGTTTTGTGACATGCTCTCCCCTGTGTTCGTGCGCGGCCTCGACGGCAATCCCGACACATCGCGCGGGCGCGGATGCGGATGCGTACACGCCTCACCCGCATCGAAGCGGTCGCCCCTCCCTTTGAGTCCGCGCAGGCCACGCCATGGCTGCACATTCTTTGCGCCACGCTGGCCACACTATTTTGCGCTACCATTTTAGGGAATTGTTAGCCACGCGGGGCGACGGATTGACATTCCATACCTTTTTCCACATGCACGCATGGCGGAGCCAGCGGACTTACCAGCAGTTAGGAGGCCCCCAGCGACAGGCATTGCAGGCGGCAGGATGGGGAGCCTGCCTGTCGGAATATCGACCTGTTCAAGTCGCAGGGGCGGAACCTGTGGGAAGGCGGTCCCGCGAGACGCTTCCGGGCAAAAAGTCTGTCGGAATCACGACCTGTGCAAGTCGCCGCGCCGGAATCTGCCGGAATATCGACCTGTACAAACCTTTCAGTTGCACAAGTCGCGTTTCCTACAGGATTTTTCCCTCCCGGCCCTCGCGGTGGCTCGGACACAGCGCGGGCCGCAGTCCCGCCTTGAGTCGCAGCGACGGCTGGCGGGACCGACGGTGGCCAGAAGTGGGCATTGCCCGTCGCCTATAAGGCATCTTGGGAAGCATGGCCCCGTTCTTGTCCTCCAAGACGCTTCATGATGCGCAGTCGATCGCCAGTCGCTCGACGCGCGCCAGTCCACCCGCAGCGGGGTTCGACGGAGGCCCCGCCGGTAGACGCCCATGACGGAATCGGACGGAAAACCGGCCTCTGCAAATCGCGTTTGCACCCAAGGTTGGTAATGGGTGCCGTTTGGGACACCTTGCGGGCAAAACCGCGCCGGAAATGGCCCGTTTGGCACCCAACGTTGAGCAGAATCTGACGGAATATCGACCTGCGAAAGCCCCCATTTGAACGGGTCGCACTTTCGTCAGGTTTTTCCCTCGGGACGGACACCCGACAACGGCCCGCCCCCGACATGAGCCACGACTCCGCCCTGCGCCGGCACGCTGGCCACCGCAACCTGCGCCAGCGCGCTTTCCGTCGCAACCTGCGGCGCGCTGGCCGTCGCAACATGCATGCATCTGCAGTTATGAAGCATCTCGGGGAGCATATAATATTTTTACGCTGCTTTTTCACCCTCTCCGCTTCGGCGGGGAGGGCATTTTTTATGTCGAAAATGTACGATGTGTTATGAGATTTCGGAATCCGTGTGACCACGTGTGACCAAAGCCCGAAAAACCTCAAACAAAAAAAGCAGGCCAACACCCTCGTTGACCTGCGCAAACTCTGGTACCCCTAGCAGGATTCGAACCTGTGGCCTTCTGCTCCGGAGGGAGAATAGTTGAACCAAACTAGCCCGTCTACCTGCGGTTTTGCTGCTTAGCGTGTTGTGCAAAGCA
The DNA here is from genome assembly GCA_017510785.1 of Atopobiaceae bacterium. Taxonomy (GTDB): domain Bacteria; phylum Actinomycetota; class Coriobacteriia; order Coriobacteriales; family Atopobiaceae; genus RUG440. Next base: position 99,478 of record JAFWMH010000077.1, read on the forward strand.
CCTAGCAACACCTAGTCGCATCTAGTCGGTTGGACTCAAACGGACTGCACGCTAGCCCACGAGTCTCAGGCGCCTTGCGGCATCCACCGTGGCAGCCGTGGTGTCCGGCCTGAGGTAGTGGCGCTGCGCCACGCGCTCGGAGTGGCCGTGCATCGCGGCGTTGATGGAGTCGAGCACGCCTGCCTGCTGCATGAGCGTCGCGTGCGTGTTGCGCATGCGCGCGAGCGGCAGGTACGGCAGCGTCGGGTTGCCGTATTCGTCAAGTCTGCGTAGTGCACCACGCGTGGCCTTCGACTTGGGTGTGTGCTTCGATGTGCACGGCTCGGCGAAGTAGTTGCGCCACGCCTTGTTCTGGCGAGACGCCGAGAGCGCGCATACGGCGTCCTTGCCATCGACGCGCTGCGCCAGCTCCCAGTACCTCGTGCCAAAGGGTTCGAGCATCGCCACCACGCGCACACTCTGGCGTGTCTTGGTTGCCTTGCGCCGCTCCATCGCCGTTGATGCGTGGTGCACGGCGAGCTGCGTCACCTGCACGCCCGCGACCTCCACGCGCCGCACGTCGATGCGCCTGAGGGCGAGCGCCTCCTCCACGCGAAGACCCGCGCCGACGCACGCAAGCCATGCGGGCTCCAAGGGCAGGCCACGAATCAGCTCCATGCACTCAAGCACCTGCGATACGTCCCAAACGTCGCGCGCGTCCTCGATCGCGGCGAACGGGTCGTCGTCGAAGTCGTAATCCCTCGGCGCGGCGTCGGGGATGTCGAACTTGTGGCCATGGAGCGGATTCGCCGCGAGCAGCCCGACGGTGACGGCGTAGGTGAGCGCAGACGATAGGGCGCGCTTGGCATGGAGGGCGTTCTCGTGCGTCATATGTGACAGCTCGCGCTGCACCATCGGCGGGGTGATGCGGCTTATGTCGGCGTCGCCGAACGCACGGAGCCACGTCCTCATCTGCGAGCGATACGCGCTCATGGTCTTGACCGAGAGCCTTGCGCCCTTGTCCTTCTCATACAGCCTCCACAGCGCCTGAAGCGTCATGCCCGCGTCCAGGTCCGGTCGCCTGCCCAGTTCGTGCGCCGTCTCGACCAGCCACGACTCCGCCTGAGCCTCGGTATCGAACGCGGCGGACACGCGACGGGGCATGCCGTCCGACTTCACGCCACTCTGTATTCGCGCGCGCCACCTGCCGTTGGGCATCCGTTGCACGCTCCCGAGCCGTCTCTTCTCTGCCATGGTGGTTGCCTCCTTTCGTTACTTTCGCCCTTCACGAATCAGATACGCGACAAAAGCGGTGGCGATAGCCACGACAAGCGCAGCGCCGACTCCGAACACGAGCATCACGACGCCCACGAGTATCGCGATGGCGGAGTATATGAGCAGCGAGTCGCCGCCGTTATCACGTGCTTTGGGTTGCGTCGGAGGGCTCACAGTCCTGTTAGGCTGCGTGACCGAAGGTTGCATCGTGCTTGTGGCTAGACTTGCTTGGGGAGTAGACGGGGTGGCCTTGCGCAGTTGTAGCGCCGGCCTATCCTTGTCGGCCAGTGTTGCTATCTCTTCGGCGACTTTCGTGGGGCCTGTTATCGCGAACGTGCAAGAGTACGAAGACTCGTTGCGCTTGAGTTCCAGGCCAACATCTACGCTCCCGTCCATATCATCAGGTGCTTGCAGACCGAGGGCTGAGAGCGCCTTGTCCGCGGACGGCTTCGCAACGATTCCCACGCATTTGCCATCGAGCTCGCACTCAAGACGCTTGTTGCCCTTGTTCTTGCCACGAGTTATCTCGCCAACCACCATAGTGCCGTTCGCCTGCGCAGACGAGAGGCTTCCCAACGACTCTGCGATGTTTTTCTTCGTCGCCTGCGTTTGAGTCGTCCTAAGGTGCAACAGCTCTGCGTTTCGCTGCTCGACGTAGAGCTGGTAATAGGCACGGTCGCAGAGCAGTGCTCGCAGGCAATATGCGGTTGCGCGCGCATCCTCCGTGGCGTCGTGCGCGTCGAACACATAGCCGTAGTGGGCGGCACACTGCACGAGCTTCGAATACGCGTAATTGCCCGAGTCGTAGCGCCTAGACCCATGGACGCGGGCGTACTCGCGCATCACGTCGAACGGCTCGTTGATTGTCCCCCACTCAAACGCCCCGGCGCTAGCGAGAAACCCAAGGTCGAATCTCACGTTGTAGCCGACAACCAACACCTCCCTACTGAAGAGGCGCTTGATTTGCGGCGCTATGTCCTGTATCGACGGCGCATTGACAACCATGGATGCCGATATGTGATTGACTCTCTCGGCATCAGGCCATGACGTGTGGCGAGTAGGGCGCACGTAGGACGTGAGAAGCGTCTTGCCGTTGCCGTCAACTATGCCGATCGAAAGAATCTCGTCATCGTTGCTCGAAAGCCCGGTGGTTTCCGTGTCGAGCACAACCACCTTGTCAAACGGGTACCCGAGCAGTGCGTCGCATATGTCGGCGTAGGCCATCATGCGCTCCTTACTTGACCATCCGAAGATTGCCCTTCCATCCCCGCCTCGTCGATGGCATTGCGCATTATCGCGCGCTTGCCACGGGCGTCGGTCGAGCGATATGCGTCAACGAGTGTGCGTTCGTCGTGGTTGAGGTCGTACCCTGACTCGCCGTGCCACTCGCGACCTGCCAGCTCGTCGAGCGTGCATTCAAAAAGGTCGGCGGCCATAATCGCGTACTTGAGGTTGATTGTCGTGGTCTCGCGCTCCCAGTCGCCGTACGTGAACGGCTTCACGCCGAGGGCGGCTGCCGCCTGCGTCTGCGTCAACCCAGCCCGTACGCGCATCTCTTTGATTCTGAACATCCTAACTCCTTTCTCACTACTGAAATTATACCCAAAAACCAAAAGAAGTTAGGGAAATTCCCTAACTTGTTATTGACACTTCGGGTTAAACCCGTATACTTATAGGTGAGTTCGGGTTAAACCCGAACCGCGACGGAAGCACCTACACGGAAGGGAGGTACGAATGAAGGGAACGAAGACGGACTTCGCGGGATGCCTGCGGATGTTTCGAGCGCGCGCAGATCTCACGCAAGCAGAGCTTGCAAAGCTGGTCGGCGTCGATACGCAGTCAATCGGAAACTGGGAGTCTGGCGTCCGCATGCCATCGCTTAGAACGACCGTAAGGCTTGCAGACGTTCTCGGCGTATCTCTTGACCAGCTCGCGGGGCGCGACATAACGCTCGGCGCCACGTAGCGGGTCAAAGGAAAAGACATACGCGCACACTGCCGGAGACCCGTGGAAGGGAGCGGGAGAAGGCTGCGGGAGACGAACTCCCCTTGGGTGCAATGGCCTTTCGGGGCACATCACGACGGACTGGTTCCTCGTGCGCGGTTTGGACGGTTGGCGGTACTCAATCTGGCAAGAACCGCCATTTGTTTTGCAATCAACAACCAACCAAGAAGGAGTACACCATGACGAAAAATCACGAGGCCATATGTGGCCGCGCGAACATCGACGCCATCAGGCAGATGGCAGACGGCATCCTTGGACGCATGGCAATGGTCAAGACTCACGCCGAGAACGGCAGCGACACCAAGGACATTTGGTCGCGTCTCTCCGAGGACGCGAGCGACCTGAGCCGCGCGCTCATGTTGAGAGAGCTCAGTCTGTACGAGCGGGGCGTCTTCGAGATGGCCGAGACATTGCGAAGCGTGCGCTACCTCAAGCACCGCCGCTACGAATGCGACATGCTCGACCCGATGCGCGAATCCTATCGAGGGCAGATGCTCGCAAGGCGCGGCCAGCTTGAGGCGCAGGTTGAGGTCATGGCCGCTGTATTCGACGTACGCAAGAGCGCGATACACGAGGACGTGACCACCATCTGCGACGCAAAAAAGCTTCTGTGCGACGCGCTTGAGAAGCTGAACGAGCACAAACGTCGGGTGGCGTAATGCTCGGGACGAAGGAGCTAAGGCAGCTCCGCGAGGTCGCGAGGAAGTTTCGCATGTCGCCGTGGACGGTCGTGCTCTTGGCCGCAGCGGAAGGCCCGCGCGGGTGGCGCGGATGCGTCAACGTCACGACTTATAAGCCGCAAAAGAACGGCAACAGCAGCACCCACAAGCATCAGGCTTGGAGCCTGATTTAGCGAAAGGAGAAACCATGAAAAAAATCAGGTTCGGCTACGTCGGGAGCGCGCGTGAGCGTTCGGACGACGACCAGAGCCGCGCCGCGCGCCGCAAGGAAAAGCGCAGGACGCGCAAGGTTGTCGCGAAGGGCGCAAGCCACGACCCGCGCGCGGTGAAGTTCCACTTCTAGCGCAAGTAGCAAAGCGCCCATACGTGCGCCAACACGTACGGGCAAGCGGGGTGGCGAGTCTTTGGAGGACAGAGAACGCCGCCCTCCATTGTACAGCAAAAGTCGAGAGCGTCGCGCGTGGCGGGCGACTTCGCGCCGCGGGAAAAGGGGCCCAAGGTCCACGGGTGCCTTGCATACAGGATACCCGCACGTCGCGTCGAAAGGGTGGCAGCCAGTCGCGCCCGACATGGGCAGGGCGCGCGAGAGCGCCGGGTCTCCCCTCCCAACGGTTCCGGGCCCCTTCCCGCTCCTTTCTGCCTGGGCCACGCCTGCCGCGCCCGTCACGCGCGGCGTTCTCGAAAGTCAAACGTAATTGGAGGTCGATATGAATGAAGCAAGACATGCCGCACTGGTGCAGGTCGCCGTGGCTCACGTCACGCGAGGCGGCCGCGTACCTGCGCATGGGACTGGACGAGTACCGTCCGCTTCGCGACGGGGGCGCGATTCCCACGTACAGGCGCGGCAGGGCGATTCTCGCGCATACGCAAGACCTGGACGAATGGATGCGCTCGCAGCCGAGCGGAGCGAAAGTGCCCGAGGCCTTGCGCTCTGCGTGATCGACGCGCTGGCGCTCGCCGTCGTGTTCGCCACGACGCTTATGGTCGTGAGCGGCATCGTGGAGGGCATCTCGTGGCTCGTGTGGGGCTAGGAAGCAGCAAGAGAAAGGAAGCAAGATGAGCAAGAAGAAGGACGTCACGCGCGACGACGTGGAGCTCGTGGCATTGGCACTGCGCTCCATGGTGCTCGCGCCGGGAGCGAAGAAGGAAATCGACGTGAGCCGCAAGGAGTCGGTGGCGCTCGCGACGGGAATCGCGCAGGGGCTGGTCACGGGCTTCGAGATGGCGCGCGACCCGGAGTTCTGCCGTGAGGTAATCGGCAAGGGCGCGCTCGACAAGCGCCGCGCGGTAGACGTCGCGCAGGTAATGCTCGACGTCGCGCTGAGGGAGCTGCCTGCTCGGCGCGACCACCTGCTGGCGCTCGACGAGAATACGCCGGGCGTGACCGTCGCGTCGATGCACAGGCTCGCATGATAGTGACCTACCACGTGCCGTTCGTGCACGGCAAGGAGCGGCCGCGTCTGGGACGGCGCGGCACGTTCACGCCCAAGGACACGGAGCGCAACGAGAGTCGCATCCTAAACGCATACGAGGGCGCCTCGATTCGCAAGTACGGCAAGGTCGTGTCGGCGCCCGCCCACGTGCCGGTGACCGTGGCGCTGACGTGCACGGTGCCGGCGCCCAAGACGCGCCCGAGGTGGTGGCCGAAGCGGCTGTGGGACGCGTGGCACGGCATGCCGTTCGTCAAGACGCCCGACATAGACAACGTGCTCAAGGAGCACATGGACGCGCTCAACCACCACGCGTGGCACGACGACGCGCAGGTCGCGCAGGTGCACGCGTGGAAGCTGCCGCAGCGCCGCGGCGGCGAGGAGCGCGCGAACGTGATGGTGTTCTGGGAGGAGGAAGAAGAGTGAAGTTCGAGGACATGACCGAGATGCAGAGGGTCGCCGCGATGCAGGCGGTCTACAACGAGCTGGGCAAGCTCGTGTCGAAGAAGGGCGACACGCTGCGCTCGCAGGTTGACGAGCAGGTGATGGGCTTCTACGAGGCCACGGGCGCAAAGAGCTACGACGTCAACATAGACGGCCAGAAGGTGGGCACCTACTCCGTCACCGTCTCCAAGGCGTCAGAGCGCACGGTGCTCGACCTGGAGGATTCCGACGCGCTCGACGCGTGGCTCGCGACCGACGCCGGGCTCGACGCCGCGAACGACTGGCTCATGGGCCACATCGAGCAGTTCGTGAGCGACCACTTCAAGTCAACCGGCGAGCTGCCCGACGGAGTCGTGGCGCGCACCGTCACCGAGCCGGAGCGCGTCAAGGGAACGGTGCTTCGCGTCGATGCGCGCAAGGTGGCGCGCGCGATGCGCGGCGAGCTTCCCACGGCGGTCGCGGGGCTGCTGGAAGGGGGCGCGTGATGGCCAACAGGCAGGTAACGAGCGAGTACGCCGGGCGCCGCATGACGCTCGGCGAGCTGCTAGACGCCCGCTCCGAGGTTGAGCAGTGGGCGCTCAAGGAGTTCTTCGTGCGCGACAACAAATTGTACTCAGACATAGCGCACCTGTGCACGCTGGCACAGGGCATGTGGTTCAAGACGCGGGTTGACGAGTGAGCACCATATCGACGCGCGGCATGAGCATGTCGAAGGTCACGCACGTGCGGCAGGCGCTGGAGCAGATTTGCTCGGACGCCAGAAATCCCCGCACGATGTGCGCGCACATCATGGCAGAGCACGGGGTGACCATCCGCGACGTGCTGGACGCGTGCGACATGGCGCGCGATGTGGTGGTCGCGTGGCGCGAGCCGAGGGTGGAGCAGGAGCGCACCGACGCGCAGGCGCTGCCGACCGAGCATGACGCCGCGTTGCGCGCGCAGATCGAGCGCGACAAGACCCGCGCCCTGGGGCAGGTTGGCGAGGACAGGCACGCGGGACTCAGCTCCGCGCTGGCGGCACTGCGTGGCGAAGATGGCTAGGCGATCCGGAAACGCCGCACCCGGCGTCACCGGCAAGAAGGTGAGCGTCTGGTGGGTGATCGCCGACGAACCCCTCTCCCGGCTCTTCTGTTGGGGCGAGGGGCAACGCTTCGCGCTCATGCGGTGCCTGATGGACGACCGCATGGCGTGGAACGAGCTGCCGTGCACGGAGGAGGGCGTGACGTGCTTCGAACCCGAGTCGATGCCGTGCGCCCTCGCCGTGTTCGAGGAGAACATGCCCGGCATCATGGAGGTCCTGCGCGCAAACGGAGTGCGCGGGCGCTACCGCAAGGCGGGCGACGACAGGGAATACCGATTCTAGGAGGTGGAGAATGGCAGATTTGGTGCGCTACACGGCAACCGACGGGCAGGAGGTCGAGCTTACCCCGGAGGTCGTAGTCAGCCTGATAGCGTCAGGCGGCAGCGACCCGGACCCGCGCAACGTGGCGATGTTCATAGCCAAGTGCGCGGCACGAGGGCTGAACCCGCTCGCCGGTGACGCGTACATGACCACGTACAAGAGCAAGACGACAGGGCGCGTCACCACGAGCGTCGTTGTGTCGAAGGACTACTACATGCGCACGGCGACTCAGCAGCCGACATATCGCGGGCTGCGCGCCGGAATCGCGGTGAACAACGGCGGGAACCTGATATATCGAGACGGCTCGATGCTCATAGCGGGCGAGCAGCTCCTCGGCGGATGGGCCGAGGTGAGCGACGAGAGGTGGAACCACCCGCTTCGCGCCGAGGTGTCTATAGACGAGTACAACACCGGCAAGAGCCTGTGGGCCGACAAGCCCGCGACGATGATTCGCAAGGTGGCGCTCGTGCAGGCGCTGCGCGAGGCGTACCCCATGGCATACGCAGGCGTGTACGACGCGTCCGAGATGCCCGAGCCGGAGGCACGGCCGCAGGACATAGATTCGATAGTCGAGTAGAAGGCAGGCATGAGATGCAACCGATTCAGGGATTTGACAACGTTCAGGCGGTGCACGGCCGCAGCAGCACGAGGCTTCCGGGAGGCGCCTACGTCATGCGCATAGTGCGCTGCACGGAGGACCTCACGGGCTATGGCAACATGTGCCTCAAGCTCGTGTACGACGTGGCAGAGGGCAAGTACGCGGGACTGTACGCGGGCATCGAGAACGACAAGGACAACGACTGGCGCCACATGGTCGAGATCGATTGCCAGGAGGCGCAAGGCGGCAGGCTTCGCGCGCTCGTCGATGCGTTGCAGGCGTCGAACCCCGGCTACGTGTGGGACTGGAACGAGGCCGCGCTTGCGAACAAGGTCGTGGGCATCGTGCTGCAAGAGCGCAAGGTCACGCTCACGCGCGGGCAGAACAAGGGGAAGGACCGCACCTACCTCGACTTCTGGGACGCGGTCCCCGTCGATGCCGTGCGAGCCGGGCAGGTCGAGATGCCGCCCGTCAACGACCAGCGCGAGCAGAAGCAGCAGCCGCAGGCAGTCACGCCGCCGCCAGCGATCGCCCCGGTATCCGGCCAACAGCTCATGCAGCAGGTGGCGCCGCAGGTGGCACCACAGGCGGCACAGACGCAGTACCAGCAACCACAGGTCGTATCCGGACAACAGCTCGTGCAGCCGATGGCCGCGCCGCAGCAGCCGGTCATGCAGGGGCAGCAGGTGGCGCCGCAGCCGATGGGGCAGCAACAGCCGATGGTGCAGGCTCAGCAGCCGCAGGCGAGCGTCTATGACAGCGAGATTCCGTTCTAGCCCGCACGGCAGGACGGTCAGGGCGCCCTGGTGATGGGGTGCACTGGCAACGATGCATGACAGGAGGCGCGCCGCATGGCGGAGGGATGGTTCAAGATAACGCCTACGCAGGGCGCCGCCTTGTGCAACTGCATGTTCAGGAGCTTCAGGAACGACGTTGCCCAAGACTACATCGCCATGGCGGTGCATTGCTGGGCTTCGATCATCAACAACGGCAAGCCCGTGCCATACTTCCGGTGCGGAAAGTCAGAGCTTGCCAGATGCTGTCTGGACGCGCGGACCAACAGCGCGAAGATAGAGCGGGCAAGGCGCTTTCTCGCGTTCTGCGAAGACCCGAAGAACGGGTTCTTCGTTCGCGTCGGAGACGACGAGAGGGGCAAGGTGCCGAAGCGAACCTTCTGGTGCCTATTGCCAGAAGGTAATAATTTGGGTGTGTCGGGTTCAGAGGGGGGTGTGTCGGGTTTTGGCTCTAACCCAACACACCCAAATGCATATGCCCAGATAGACCCAACACACCCAAAACGCGTTTGCCCAGATAGACCCAACACACATACAGAGACAGAGACGCAGAGTAAAACGACTGCGTCGGGTCTTGTGGAAGGACCCGACGCGTCGTTGCTCATGCTGGAGCATTACAGGCACGTGGCCGAGGAGGGATACCGGATACCCCGACCCGAATGGATGGAGGACGAGTGAACAAATCGACAATCATCGACAACGTGTCGAGCGCGGCGGAGGCATGGCGTCGGCTGAAGGAGGTGTACGACTTCGACTATGCCATGGCGCACATCATGGCGCCGGCCCCCGTCAACACGGGGGTTCCGAAGCTCGACCACACGCTCGGCGGCGGCATACCGGCCGGCACCTACACGGCGATAGCCGGAGAGGGCGGCTCCGGCAAGAGCGCGCTGGCGTGCGTCATTGCGTACGAGGCCGCGCTCTCCGGGCTGTTCCCGGTGTTCTTCTCGATGGAGATGCCCGCCGAGATGGTCATAGGCCGTCTGCTGTCTATACACACGTCGCGCATACGGGAGTTGCAGGCGGCCAGAGGCGTGCCAGAGAGCGAATGGATGAGGCAGACGTGGTGGTCGACGTCGCACAACCTCGTGCGCAAGATAGCTGGCCACCGCATCGCGACCGAGGAGGAGGCCGAGCTGTACCGGGCGGAGCATCCCGACGACCCGGTGCTCGTGGCGTGGGAGGACTTCCGCGAGACGATATGGCCCTACGTGCTGGTCGTGGCGAACATCTACAGCATACAGGACGCGTGCGAGCTCGTGCGCGGCCTGTATGCACGGGGCATACGCACGCTGCCGATAGTTGACTACCTGCAACTAGGCGCCGACGGAGACGACGCCGAGGCAAGCGTCAGGGAGTACGAGCGCATCTCCAAGGCAAGCGTCGAGCTCGCGCGACTCGCCAAGGACTGCCAGATACCGCTCGTCGCCGTGAGCAGCCTGCGCAAGATGGGGCGCGAGGAGCGCAAGGAGGCGCCGACACTACAGATGCTGCACGGCTCGGGGCGCATCGGGTTCGACTGCGGCACCGCGATAATCATAAAGCGCGACGCCGAGCGCGACGGCGCGGAGCAGCCCATCGAGGCCCACGTCGTGAAGAACCGCGTCGGCCCGAGCGGCACGAGCTGCAAGCTGATGTTCAACGGCGGGCTGAACATGTTCAGATAGGATGAAGGAATGGCAAAGAAGCCACCAATGACATTGAGCGACCACATACGGCTGTCCGTGCGTCTGGAGCTTGCACGAATGTCGCTCATAAGAGGGCTGTGCGACATCCTACAACACCACGTTCGCAAGGACTCGCGCGAGTACAGGAAGATTCATGCCGCCATCGGCGCGCTCGACGAGCTGAAATCCATCATGGACGCCATCGTGTGTCGCGACATGCCGGACGGAATCGGGGACTCGTGCGTCAGGGTCTACTACGGAGTCGGCAAAAGCATCGGATGCGATCATGGAGGAGAGCTTGACGACGTGCTGGACAACTACGCGCTGCGGCATGCCATGCGACTGCTCGACGGCGAGCACTCCGGCAGGGACATGGACGCCGACGAAATCACGCTGACGAGGTTCGACAGCAGCCACTCGCGAGTCTTCGACGAGAAACGCGACGAGGACAAGAAGAGGTTCCTCCACGTGAGAGCGGACACGAGCTACGTCACCTCGGGGCATGACGGCACGGTAGGCAGGCGCCCGCCCGAGGACGAGATGAGCCCGAACCAGACCACGTACGCGCTTGCCCCGTGCCAGATTCGCGACCTCTGCGAGGACGCGATGAGGTGGGGCAAGTACCCATCCGACCACGACATTGAGAGTCTGTTCGGGAAGGCGGCACACGCATGAGCAGGCCGGGCACCTACGCCCTGTACAAGGGCGACCGTCTGCTCGGCGTCGGCACGAAGCGCGAGCTAGCCGAGCGGCTCGGCGTCAAGCCCGAGACCGTCGGCTGGTACGCGACGCCGACGTGCGAGCGCCGCAACGAGAGCGGCAACAGGCTCGTGGCGGTGAGGGTGGACGATGCGTGACGGGCTGGTGATCGACATGTTCGCGGGCGGGGGCGGAGCGAGCCAGGGAATCAGGGACGCGCTCGGGCGCGAGGTGGACATAGCCGTCAACCACGACCTGAAGGCGCTCATGATGCACGCGGTGAACCATCCCGGCGCGCTGCACCTAGAAGAGGACGTGTTCAACGTCAGGCTCGCGGAGTACACGCGTGGCCGTCACGTCTCGCTGATGTGGGCGAGCCCCGACTGCACTCACTTCAGCCGCGCGAGGGGCGCAAAGCCGCGCTCGCAGCACATACGCATGCTGCCGTGGGCGGTGTACGAGCAGAGCAGGGCCATCCTGCCCGACGTGGTGGTGTGCGAGAACGTGGCGGAGATCCAGACGTGGGAGGACTACGGCGCGTTCGTGGCCGCGATGCGCTCGCTCGGCTACACGTTCGAGTGCCGCGAGCTGTGCGCCGCCGACTTCGGGGCCAGGACGAGCCGCACGCGCTGGTACGCGGTGCTTCGCCGCGACGGCTGCGCGACGGCATGGCCGCTGCCGAACCACAAGAGGCCGGACACCCTGCTCGACCCGCACCTGCCGCACTGGCTGAGCGTGCGCCCGTGCATCGACCTCGCCGACGTCGGCAAGCGGGTGGACCACAGGAGCCGCCCGCTGTCTGCCAAGACGCTCGCGCGCATGGAGCGCGGGTTTCGCGAGTACGGCGGCCAGTGGCTGATGAGCTACTACGGCACGGGAGTCGGGCAGTCGCTCGACATGCCGCTGCGCACCATCACCTGCACGGACAGGTTCGCGCTGGTGACGATGCGACAAAGGCACGCGCACCTGCGCATGCTGAGGCCCGAGGAGCTGAAGCTGGCGCAGGGGTTTCCGGTCAGGTACGTGATCGACCGCTACTCCGACGGCACGGCCGTGCCGAAGAGGGAGCAGGTCAGGCGAATCGGCAACTCCGTGGTGCCGACGATGGCGATGCAGCTGGTGCGCGCGAACGCGCGGGCCGCATGACGGATGGGACGAACCATGAAAACGCGGAGAAGAAGGGACTGACGCTATCCCCGTGAAGCGGGGTCGCGACCGGACGAGATGTGATGCGGTCGCGTAAAGAGTCGGCATCGTGGCCGATGGCAAGTTAACGATCTGCCGCACTTCGCAGGCATGCGAAGAGTGGCGCGTTGGATTCTTATCGACAGCTTTTGGAATGCGGCAACGGCGCGATAGCCGACGCCGCGATGAAGTGCGAGTCGGTGCTGTCGCAGCACTCCCACGCCCTCGTGAGCGTGAGCGGAGGTGCCGACTCCGACGTGATGGTTGACGTGGTGGAGCGCGTGCGTGGGCGCACCGGGTGCGAGGTGACGTACGCGTGGCTCGACACGGGGCTTGAGTGGGCCGCGACGAGGCACCACGTCGGCTACCTGGAGGACGCCTACGGCATCCGCATCCGGCGCGTGCGGGCGAGAGAGACCATCCCCGTCTGCTGCAAGACCCGTGGCCAGCCGTTCCTGAGCAAGTACGTGTCGGACATGCTGCGTCGGCTGCAATCCATAGGCTTCGGCTTCGAGGACGAGCCCTACGACGCGCTGCTCGCGCGCTACGGCGCCCAGACCTCGGCGCTCAAGTGGTGGTCGAACGCGTGGACGGCCACCGACGAGCCGGGGTGGTACGACGTCGGCAACGTGCGATGGCTCAGGGAGTTTCTGGTCGAGCGCCCGCCGACCTTCGCCGTCTCCGCCGAGTGCTGCAAGCTCGCGAAGAAGCTGCCGTCGCGCGAGGTGGAGCGCGAGGTGGGCGCCGACGTGCTGCTCGTGGGCGTGAGACGCGCCGAGGGCGGCATCCGCGCCGCGCACATGACGTGCTTCGACCGGGGGCACGGCATCGACACCTACCGCCCGCTCTTCTGGATGGGCGACGCCGACCGCGCGTTCTACGAGCGGACGTTCGGCATACGGCACTCCGACTGCTACGGGCTGTGGGGCTTTAGGCGCACGGGCTGCGTCGGGTGCCCGCTCAACTCGCGCCACGAGCGCGACCTGGGCGCGGCCGAGCGCTTCGAGCCGAACGTGGTCAGGGCCGCGCGCAGGGTGTTCGCCGACGCCTACGCGTACGCGGCCGAGTGGCGCGACTTCCGCGACTTCATGCGGTGCGGCATGCGTCGGCTGTTCTGATGCCCCTATGGGGCGCTCTAGGCACGAAATTCGGCGAGATTTTCCGAACAACGACTGTTTACCCGTTTTCGCGCGAGCGGGCGAGATTTCGCCCCTCACGCAACCACAGGCTAGGAGGCAGGAAATGACGGACACCATAGGCGCCGCCGCGCTCGTGGCGATGCTTCTGATGGCGCTCGCGATGCTCGTGCGCACGGTGCGCGAGCTGGACGAGTGCGAGGCGGAGCGCGACGCGTGCAAGGCCGAGCGCGACGCGTGGCGGCGGATGGCCGACGAGCTGAGCGAGCACGCGTGGAAGCTCGGGCGCGAGTGCGAGGCGCGACGGTACCACGACGGAGAGTGGGTGGCGTGCCGCGTCATCCACGTGAGCCACAAGGGCGGGCTGCGCGTGCGCCCGCTCGACCAGGACAGGGGCGGCTGGTGGGTTCGCGCCGACGCCGCCGACAAGGAGGTGAGGTTCGCGTGAGGGACGTGCGCGACGGGCGCTTCGCCCGAATCGAGGTCGTGACCGTCGATGGCGGGGCCGACGTGCGCGTGACGGCGCGCGATGGCATGGTCGTGATGCCAGAGATCGACGCAGACGGAAGGTGCGCCACCGTGCGTCTGCGCCGCGAGGTGGGGCCGCGCGAGGGCAGGCGCGTCAAGGTGGCGGGCAGGCTCATCGAGGTCGCGCGGCGCCGCTTCGACGAGGCGGGAAGGCTCTGGCTGCAAGACGCCGACACGAGGGCGTGGCTGCCGTGGCGATGAAGAAGAACGCCGCCGACCCGCAGCTCGCGCACAACCTGAGGCGGCTCGTGCGCGAGCGCCGCACGACGATGCTCGACTTGGGCGCCCGCGCGGGCGTCAGCCACACGACGCTGTATGACATCGGGCGCAGGTTCTCGCCGACGCTGTACACCCTGCGCGCAGTCAAGGCCGCGCTCGGATGCACGTGGGACGAGCTTCTGGGGCCGTGAGCGACTGTAGCCCCGAAATTCGGCGAGTTCTCGCCGCAAACGACCAAATAGACGTATCGAGGAAAAGCGGCCGCTAGAGACGCTCTGGCGGCCGCGCCTTTAGGAGGAAGAATGGCAGCAGTGAAGTACGACATGGACGCGCTGGAGAGGTGCGTGAAGGACAAGGCGGTGTTCCTGTCCGGCCCCATGGCGGGCATCGAGAACAACAACGCAGCCGCGTTCGCCGAGGCGCACGCGCTGATGATTCGGGCTGGCGCGGCGGAGGTCTACGACCCCGTTCAGCGCTGGTTCGACAACGGCACCAAGGAGCGCACGCACGACTCGTGGCTGCGCGAGTCGATACGCGTGCTGGCAGGAGACTCGGGCTGGCCGTCGTGCGCCCGCTGGGACGTGATGGTGCAGCTCGACGGCTGGAACGTGTCGCAAGGCGCGCTCACGGAGGACATGGTCGCCCGCACGTGCATGGTGGCCGTCGTGGAGCTGCGCGAGTTCGAGCAGAAAAACGAGGAATAGAGCGATGCGCCTCAAGTCGCAGATGTCGCTTTCCGAACTCAAGCAAGACGAAAACTACAGCGCGTTTGTTGACAAGTTCAAAACACACGCCACCACAGACGATTGCGTTACCCCACCGGAAATCTATGACCTCGTGGCAGACTACGTGACAAGGCGCTACGGCATCGACAAGAGCCACTTCATGCGACCGTTCTGGCCGAAGCGCGACTACAGGACGGAGGACTACCCCGAAGGATGCTGCGTTGTTGACAACCCGCCGTTCTCAATCCTATCCAAGATTATCAAGGACTATCTCGACGCGGGAATCGAGTTCTTCCTGTTCGCCCCGACCATGACCCTGATGAGCGGCAGGGCGACGCGCATGCGATGCAACCACATCGTGTGCCACGCAAGCATAACCTACGCCAACGGAGCAAAGGTGCCGACGAGCTTCGTCACGAGCCTAGACAAGGACGGGACGATTCTCGAGAGCGACCCCGCGCTCAGCAAGGCGCTTGAGGGCAGGGACAAGGAGCTGCAGAGTGCCAACAAGGCAAGAATGCCGAAATACGTGTATCCCGACAACGTCATTCATGCGGCGAAGGTGCAATGGTTCGCCGCGCACGACACGCCCTACAAGCTCAACGCCCGAGACTGCGTACCGATATCAAAGCTAGACGCGATGGGCGGCAAGACGATATTCGGCGGCGGGCTGCTGCTCGGGACACGCGCTGCGGCTGAACGCGCTGCGGCTGAACGCGCTGCGGCTGAACGCGCTGCGGCTATCAAATGGAAGCTGTCTGAGCGGGAACTTGCCATGGTTGCCGCGATTGACGAAACAATCGAACGGGAGGAACGATGATGGCAAGCGAGGAGCGCCACGACGCGGCGCTGTACCTGTTCTGCGCGCTGATGATTGCGGCGATGCTGTGGGCGTTCACGGGCTGCTCGGCGCCTGCGGCATATGCCAACGACCGGGTTCCCGAGGCGCCCGGACAGCCATTGGACGCGACGCGCCACCCGGCGCCGGCGTTCGCGGACGGCAGCTGGTCGTACCGCGTGGTCAACCGCACGACTGGCGCCGTCTGCTGGCTCGTGTGGATGGAGAAGGCCGAGGGCCAGGGCCAGTGGGTGGCCATCCCCGACGCGCGGCAGGAGATGGAGTGAGCCGCCCAAGGCGGGTGAGCGGCCCAAGGCCGTACTTCAAGTCGCGCGACAGGTGCGAGAGGAACGCGACCCTCGCCGTCTCCGCGCTCACGCTCAACGAGCGCGAGGGGCTCGCGTGCCTGCTGTCAGAGACGCACCCGCGCTACCCGCGCGGCCCGCGCAGCCGCACGACGTGCACGATGGAGGGCAAGGCGTGGGTGCGTTTCTTCCGCACCGACCGCGACGACCTGCGCGAGATATGGCGCGAACTGTGCGCGCGCGAGTGCGGGGACGTGCCGCGCAGATACGGGCGCGGGCGCGTCTACGACTACGACGAGGTCATGCGCCTGCACGGGCAGGGCGTGAGCGGAGCCGAGATAGCGCGTCGCATCGGCGCATCGAGCAGGTTCGTGGTGAACAACATCATCCGCAAATGCAAGGAGGAGGAAGAATGAGCGAATGCAGGGACTGCACGTGCAAGGCGTGCAGGGAGTTCGAGAGGTGCGAGCGCGAGGCCATGGACATGATGGACCGCATGGAGACGCTTGAGCGCACGATGCGGGCCGTCGCCGCGACGCTCGACATGCTGGCCGACACCACGTACGACCACGTTCACGGTGACGAGGTGCACTGGATGCTGTCGCGTGTGCTACAGCACCCGGAGGTGATGGCATGAGCCACGAGAGCACAAGGCGAATCCGCGCGGCGCTCGACGCCGAGGGAATCAAGTACGACAGGGGCTACCGAATCGGCGCTGGCGAGCCGGTACATCGCGTGAACCTCGATGACGTGACGGTGCTCCTGCCGCCAGACGGCGACGTGCTGCACTCGATTTCCGTCTTCGAGGACGAGGAGGGCAAGCTGTGGATTGACGACGAGCTGCCCGTCACCGCCGTCGTGGCGCTCGCGCGGGCGCTGGCGAGGGGTGAGGCGTGATGGCCTCTAGGTGGAGCGACGAGGAGAACGCGGCGATACTCGCCAACCCCGAGCACGGGGCCGAGTGGCGCGGGTGGACGCGGCTCCTGCCGGGGCGCTCGAAGTCCGCGATAAAGCAGCGCCGCGTCGCGCTCGGCGTCGCGGCCAAGCAAGGGCGCAGGAAGCGGGCGCAGGAGCCGAGCGAGCCGTGGACGGACGAGCAGCGCGTCGCGCTCGTGAGGTTGGCGACCGAGATGGTTGACGCGTGCGGCCACGACCTGCGGGAGTGCTTGCAGGAGCTGGCGCGCGTGATCGGCGAACATCGGAGGGACGCGCGATGCCGAGCGTGAGGCCGTTTCAGCAGAGCGGCTGCGTCCGGTGCGAGATGCCGTGGGACGGCCATCGCAGCGCGTACCGGAGGGACGAGGAGCAGCGCGAGCGCGAGCACCAGGACGCGCTGCACTACCGCGGATGGGTGCTCGTGGACGTGCACCGCTGGCGATGGGCCGTGAGCGACGGCACCGGCGCCAGGGTGCGCGTCTGCCGCGCCACGGATTCGCGCGCCGACGCGCTCAGGGCGTTCCGCGCGAAGGTGGATGCAATCGAGGACGAAAGCATAGGAGGAAGAATGGGAACGACACTCAAAGTAAAACGCGTAAACCACGACGCGCCGACGCCGCGCTACCAGCACGACGGCGACGCGGGACTCGACCTAAGCTCGATGGAGACGGTCTGGGTGTATCCCGGCAGGACCGAGATGGTGAGGACCGGGATAGCGATAGAGCTTGAGCGAGGCTATGTGGGGCTCGTGTTCCCGCGAAGCGGACTCGGCTCCAAGGGACTCACGCTCTCCAACTGCGTGTGCGTGATTGACTCGGGCTATCGCGGCGAGATTCGCATACCGCTTCACAACAACAACCGCGACGGCGCCCCGATGCTCGTCAGCAAGGGCGACCGAGTCTGCCAGCTCGTGGTGGTCAAGTTGCCGAGCGTGGCGATTGAGGAGGTCGCCGAGCTGGCCGACAGCGAGCGCGGCACAAGCGGCTTCGGGAGCACGGGGGTCTAGCGTGGCGTACAAGTCACGAACGACCAGCAACGACGGAACGACCGGGCGCATCACGTGCACCGAGTGCGGTGCGCCCGTCCGCCAGCGTGACAACTTTTGCTGGCAGTGTGGGAGCAAGTTCGAGGGATTCAAAGCAAAGGAGACAGAAGATGGACTACCCAATCAGGAAGAAGCTCACGGTGATGCCACTTGACCACTGGGACAGGGAGCGTGGCTATAGCCAGTGCACCGGATACGAGGTCCGCTTGACCGAGGACCGCGCCGATTGGTGGTACGAGTACGTGGATGCCAGGACGGGCGAGACGTTCCTCGCGCGGTAGCTGTGACTGATTTTGGAGGTACGGAGATGAGCACCATGGAGAAGATTCGCGATGGTCTTACGGAGCGCGGGATTGCGTTCAGATGGCCGCAATCGGGGCCGAACGAATACACTTGGCTCAGATGTTCGGGGCGCGAGACATCGTTCATACAACGCAGCAACGGGACAATCGACCTCATATGCTACGGCATAGATGCGGAGCAGGCGTTGGCGTTCGTTGACGCGATGGAGTCGAAATGACTGAATCATATTTCACCACAGACTTCAAGCCAGAGGAGTCCTTCGCGGCGCTTGTCAAACTGGCGGAAAAGCCACGGACGTGCGCCGTGGACGGCGAGGGGTATCACGACTACGACGGAGACACATACAGGTGGTACTCGCTTACGTGCGGTCACAGGCTATGCATACCAGACTACATGGGAGACGCTCGGGTAATCGGCATGTACTGCCCCTATTGCGCAAGGAGGATTGCAGGATGAGCGGCGGACACTTTGAATGCTACGGAATGAGTGAGCTTGACGGCCAGTGGTGCGACGAGGAGCTGAACGAACTCTACTTTGACCTGTTTGGCGGCGGGTACAGCTATCACTCGCGGCCATTCGGCAAGGTCTACTACGACCGCGAGCCGCGCAAGTGCGAGTTCGGGCCGCGCGACGGCGGGCTGTTCGAAAGTCTGGACTTCTGGCTTTCCGGGGACACAACCGAAGAGGAGTACCACGAGGAGGTCATGCGATTCAAAACCAAGTGGTTCCGCAAGACGCCGCGAAACCGCGTCAAGTTCTACCAAGAGCGATTCCGCGAGTACGCGGAGGAAATCATGCAGCAGTTCGAGGACGAGCTGGGAGGATACGATGAACAACGCGACCGATAAGTTGCGCCGCATGCTCGACGAGCGCGGTATCGAGTGGACGAGCCACGACGCGAAGTATCACACGTGGTACGACGCAAACGGAGGGGCGCGAGTGACGGCCTACGAGACCGATGCCGGACACATCCACATCAGGATGTGCGGACTCACCCCCGAGCAGGCCATCGCCGCAACGGTGGGCGCGGGGACGTGCCACATGGAGGTGCATGACAACCTCGCTGAGACCGAGGGAATGGGCGAGGCGTGGCTTGAGTGTGACGAATGCCATTGGCAGATGCAACTTGAGCCGAGCACTCCACGTTTCAAGTTCTGCCCGAACTGTGGAAGGCGAAAAAGGTAAGAGTGGTGGACGAATGATTGAGCTGAAGATACACCCGTTCCGCATGGGGGCGCCGAAGGAGGCCGCGCTGAAGCCGTTGGAGGAGGCAGCCGAGGTTTACGCTGCTTGGCAAGCAGTGGATGGATGCGGAGGTCCGAGCGACTGCCGTGATTGCGAGATACGTGACTGCTGCGATAAGCCGCTATGCCTCGCCGACGAGCTGGCAGACGTCATACAGGCCGCGTGCAACCTCGCCGACCGCTACGGCATCGACCTACAGGCCGCGATGGAGCGATGCGAGGAGCGCAACCGCGCACGGGGAAGGTATGGTGACGGCAAATGAGCGAGCTGGCATTCACCGACTACGCAGTACGCGTGTGGTGCGATGGTGACGTGAACATTTCGAGCTGGTCAAGGCTCAGCTACGCCCAACTCAATGGCATGTCTAGCTTGCAATGCAACGCCAAAGAGGGCACCGATGGATGCAATGCGGTCAAGAGCGCTTGCATGGACGTCGCCAACGCGATGCGTGCGCTCAACGACGTGCTTATGGCATTGGAGGATGAGCGATGAAGACGACAATCGAGAGGTACACGTGCGACAAGTGCGGCAAGGAGATAGACCAGCACGACATCAACGCGGTGATTAGCAGTCGCAGCACGTACGAAACGATACCCGTCTTCATGCACGACCCCGCATACGACGAGGGATACCGAGACTTCCTCGGGCGTGAGTCCATAGACCTCTGCGCCGAATGCGCGAGAAAGTCCTTCAGGCTGCACGGCGAACGGCATAGGGACGAGGACGGCAACTGGCACATCAAGTACTCGTGGATGGACGAATGATGAAAAGCATGAAAGAGCTGCACGAGGAGATACGCATCCTCAAGCAGGACCACATCGATACGGACGAACTCGTGAGGATAGCCGACGCCATCGAGCGCGAGGTCGAGGAATGCTACATCGAGCTGCCCAGGGACGCGGACGACGATGTTTGGCACGTTGACGACCTTGTTGTGGGAGAGGTAAACCCGAACAACCCGAAAAGAGTCGAAAGGATGCTCTGGTATGGGCCAGATTCTGGATGGCAGCTCGAAACAGACAGCATCCTATACCCATGCCCTGAGCGTTCACGTCACTATAAACCGCCGACCGTAGAGGACGTGTTGCGCGAGTTCGCAAACCTCGTGCGCAACGAGGAGCTGGAGCAGTCTCGGATAAGCGACGAGACAATCGCCGAGTACGCCGCTAGGTTGCGACTGCGGGAGGAAGACGATGAGTGACCTGCTCAGGTGCCCGTTGTGCGGAAGCGTGGCAGAGTACGTTATGAACAGGCCGAAGGGGCATCAGGCCAGATGGGCGGTGGCATGTTCGAACACCAGCAACGTCGCACGGGACAACGGCGACGTGATGTGTGGATGCAGGACGCCGTTCGTCAGGACCAAGGAGCATGCGAGGCAAATTTGGAACAGGAGGGCTAAATGAGTGACGAGCACGAGTACGCAGTACTCTACGAGGCAGAGGATGACGGGTGGGACGAGAACGAGCTGCACGTCGTAGGCAAGGACGTGACCCTAGAGAGCTACGTGGAGCTGGCAAGGCACCTCGTGGAGGAGGGCCACAGGAACGTCCGAGTGGTCGAGTACGTGACCGTCGCGAGGGAGGTGTACCGACCATGAACAGCTCCGAGTACCACGAATGCATGGGCGAGGTCTGCTTCACGCGAGCGCTCCTATGGATGTTTTTTGCGGCAGCAGTGTTCGAGACGGTCGCCAACCCTGCGGGACTCGTGATAGGAATCATCAACTTGCTGACGGCGATTGGCTACTTAGTGTGCTGGCGAATCGAGCTAAGGAGGGCGAATGAGTAGCAGTGAGTACCGCATTGCAATGTACGAGAACTACGTCACGAGGGCAAATTGGAGGTGGTGACGCCGATACCGAACCGACTTTGCGTAGTGCCGCAAGAGCTGTACGACCACATGGACGATGCGCTCGAATCCGATGACCACGTGCGCTACAGGATGGTTCGAGTCGTGCGCATCGCATATTCGCAAGGCTACCAAGACGGATATCGCGACGGCCACGCGGATGCCGAGAGCGGACATGACGAGAGGGTAAAGGCGAGCTTGGCATGACCGAGTGGACGGACGAGCAACGTGCGCTCTTGGTCGAGTGCGCCACGCACGTGACCGTGGTCACGGGCCACGACATACACGACTGCGCGACGGAGCTGGCGCGGATTATCAAGGCATACAAGGCGAGCAAGGTTGACGAGAGAGGCAGGGAGAAGTGAGAAGCATTGACGAGTTGAAAGACTATGTGCAGTCGCACTCCAACGATATGTTTTACGAAACGATTGATGGCGGTGGTCGCCGCGCGCGCGTCGTGACGTGCAGTGAAGGGTACATCATCGACCTCATCGAGAAGGTAGAGAGCGAAGTCAAGGAGTCCTGCAGCACCCCCAGCGATGCCACCCTATTCTCGCAGCGCGTCGAAGAGGCGGTCAGGAACGGCGAGGACGTGACGCTGTTCGGGGTCGATTACATGCCGTTCCCAGTGGACAATCAGGGCTACGTAATACGCCCCGGCGACAGCGTCTACGTCACGGGCATCACGGACCCTTACGAGGTGACGGGCGTCGGCAGGAAGTTTGGCGAGACACCCGCAGTGTGGCTCAGCAACGGAGCATGGGAGCGTGCCAGCTGCATCGAGAGCCACACCACCCCGCCGTCGCCGGTCGAGGCAATGCTTAGGGAGATGTGCGACCGTCTGAAAAATCGGGAGGGAGAGGACCTGCACAAGTCGGCAGGCGAAATCGTCGGTGAGTACGCGACAAGGCTCAAGCTCAAGGAGACTGAGTAGCTTGGAGGGGCCAAGATGAGTGACGTAACGGCATTCGAAAAGAGCACGTCGCTGTGCATGTACCTGCGCAACGGCGGCAAGGACCCGCGCAAGATTGGGCGCATGTGGCGAGCCGCGTTCTCGCGAGTCCTGCGCGAGATGGGATTCAACCGCAAGGCCCGAAAGGCCATGTGGGACACGTTGGCAATCGGCAACTGGAAGCACCTGCACCAGACCGAGGAGGAAAAGCTCAAGACCCGTGACGAATGGCTTGAGGCGTTGCAGTGGGAGGTCTTCTATTGCTCTGACCGATGGAGCTTGGACAGACTCACGCGATGCCACTGGCTCTACAGGCAGTGGGCAGGGATTTGATGTGGAGTCAACGATGACGATTTGGGAGAGGCTGTTCGGCACGCCCGAGAGGGCGGCACGCACGCTTGAGGAGGCTTTCCTCGACAGCGACGCGTACTGCGACATGCTCGACGCGATAGGGGACAGGCCGACCCTCGCCGAGAAGTGCGCCAACTGCTACTGCTACAAGGACAAGTACGGTGAATGTCGAATGAGCGGCCTTACGGCGCTCGAATGGCTCAGCCACGAGTTCGTCGAGCAAAAAGGCCACGACGAGAGGATAGCGGTCATACGCTGCAAGGACTGCAAGCATTGCGCGACGGGCTTCGACGGCCCCAACGTCTGCAAGTACAGACCGTCGATGATGCACACCGTGGCACTCGATGACTTTTGCAGCAGGGCGGAGCGGAGGGAGGACGCATGAGCTACTGCCGATTCACCGATGACAGCGACGTATATGCCTACGACTGCGATGGCGGCGTCCAAATCTGGGTCACCAAGAGGGGTTTCGACCGTCTGTGCAATACGTACGGCGATGCATACCGATACCTCCTGCAACTGCGCGACGTGCACGGGCTGAGCGTGCCGGACTACGCAATCGACGCGCTCAAGGCCGATGCGATGGAGGAGGTAAGCAGATTTACCGGGATGCCCGAGTTAGCCGCGCTTGCGGAAGAGAACGCACGCCTGCGCTCCTGCCTGAGCGACGATGCCGAGAACGCGCGGCAAATCATGGGCGAGAACACCGAGTTGCGCGAGCTTATACAAAAGGTCTGGAAGTGGGAAAAGAACGGCTGCCACAAGTGCCCGCTTGAGAGTGACTGCGAGGCGGACAGCGTCTACGACGGGGATTGCGGTATGGCAGTGGAAATCGAGAAGGAGATGCGCAAGTTGGGAATCGAGGTGGAGTGATGGACATGACAGCCGACCAGACGCTACAAGAGTCGTGCATGAGCGCGTTACGCCACATGGGCGTCGAGGTTACGGCACTCGTTGACAAGGCAAACAGGCTTGAGGCCGAGAACGCCAAGCTGCGCGAGTTTGCCGAGTCATATCTCGACGCGGTCAGGGACTGTTGCAACATTTGTCCATACGATGACGTTGACCTATGCGACACGGAGACAGACCCGATGCGAGACGGGTGCAGGTTGTACGAGGAGATGCGCGAGCTGGGAATCGAGGTGCAGGAATGAGCGAGGCACAGGAGGCTTTGGCAGACGTGCGTGGGTGGCTGTGCGACAACCTGAGCGACGGTGACGCTGGCGAGGTATGCGGCATGTTGTCCGTGGTGTCGAGGCATATCAACGAGCTTGAGAACGAGAACGCTGAACTTAAAAAGGCGATGGACTTCCAAGCGCTCGAACTTGGGTGCATGACTCACAATCGCGACGTGTTGCACGCCGAGAACGCTAAGCTGCGGGAGCTGGTCAGCAGCTATGCCTCGATGTCGGAATACCTTCTAGCAAGACAGCCGATGCTCCTTCCCTACAAGGCTAATGAACTTCAGGAGCTTGACGAGAAAAGGCACGAGCTGGGAATCGAGGTAGAGTGATGGACAAACTGGCAATTGTGATAAGCAATTACATCGACGTTGAATGCGACGCCAATACGACGCCCAGACAGGCGTATGAGCGTGGGTTTCGCCGTGCCTATAATAAATGCGAGACCGTAATGCACTCGCGCAAGGCCGAGAAAGAGAAGGCTTTGATGGAGAATGACCGACTCAAGGCCGAGAACGCGAAGCTGCGGGAGTTCGTGCAGCACGTGGCAGATGGTGTGTACGAGGGCCTGCTTTGCTGCGACAAATGCCGATTCTTCGACGGGTGCTACAACAACAAGAAGAAGGAACACAATGGACGTGGGTGCCAGTGGCTGCTGTGGTCACGCGAGCTGGGAATAGAGGTGGACAAGTGAGGCCGCAGGTTTACATTCCGCCACGCATCGCGAGCGTCGAGACGCGCGATGCCGTCACCGTGCTTTGCGATGCAATAACGCGGTGCGGGGCGATGCCATATGCGGACGCGGAGCAGAGCCTATGCCGTCTGCTTGGCTGGATGTGTCAGCAGGACGCGGTATGCGAGCTAGGAATCGAGGCGGGCAAGTGAACTCACTAAAGAATCTCAAAGAATCCATGGGATGCAACACGATACGAGATGACCATGGCGGAGGAGTCGTATATCAGCGCGTCCATATGGACAAGGCCATGTTCGACGAAATGCTTACAGAGGTTGAGGAAGAATACTCTGGTTTGCAATCCGAGAACGCCAAGCTACGTGAGCTTGTGCAATACATCCTAGACGAGAGCTATGGCGACGATTGGTTCGTCGTGAAGGCTGGGGAACTCGGTTTTGAAGCCAATTACTGATGTGGCAGAGATGGTGGGTAAAGTGACGAAGATAAAGGCTGGCATCGGCAAACACCCGGACGAGATGAGCTTCGACGAGTGCATGTCGCACGTGCGGCGCGTGCTGTTCTGTGACCCAATCGACGGCCAGTGGACGGATATTGACTTCCTGAAGAGCGCTAAGTGGGACAGGCTCGCGGGATACATCACGAGTGCGCACGCTCGCGGGCTTGAGTCGCTCAGGGCCGAGAACGCCAAGCTTCGGGAGTTGGTCTACGACATGCTGGTAGACGAGGAGCGCGGACACAACGACGAATTGACGTTCGACGAGCATGTTGGGCGTGCACGCGAGCTGGGAATCTGGGAGGATTGACGATGGGTCTTGAGGAGGTGTTCGGCGTATGCGTGCTCGTGGCGCTTGCCGCGTTCTGCGCGGGCTGGTCGATGGGTGACACGGCGGGCTACACCGAGGGTTACAGGCAGGGCATGGGCGACCGGGAGGCATCCCGTCGCATGGGACTGGACAAGGAGGACGAGGATGGTTGACGTGGCGTTCGGGGCGCTCCTGACCGTGGCGAGCGTCGTGGTCGCTTGGCTCAACGCGATAGCGTGGGACGAGTCGCGCGAGTGCCGCGACATGTGCGCGACGGTCGCTTGGGCGGGTTGCGCGTGCTACTGGGCGGTCGTGGTCGCCGAGGGTCTGGCAGGCATGGCATGAGCGATTGGGTGAGCGCCAAGGTCGTGTTCGCCCGAGTCGTGGGCGACATGCTGATAGACCACGGCATCGACTTCGACCATCTTCCCTACTCGGACGTGAGCGCGCTCATCGACCAGCTCGTGAGCGAGTGGTTCCGCCCGACCTACGACGAGTTCTTGATGCTCGCGGAGCGCATGGTGGCCGGGACCGAGGACGCCGAGAGCCGTCGCGATCGCACCCGCGCGCTGCTCATGATGCAGATGAGGGGCCTGAGGTGACGCGTCGTCGCCGGCGCCTCGGCAGGCGCGAGCTGGCACGGATGAGCCGCATCGCGCGCGACATCGAGGTGACCTCGTCGCACGGCCTCGAGGGCCACCGCATGTGCGGCCGCAAGTGCCGCTACCACAGCGAGGAGATGGCACGCGAGGTCGCCTCCAGGCGGATGCGCCAGGAGCCGCGCGTCACGCTGCGCGCCTACGAGTGCCCGTACTGCGGAGGGTGGCACCTCACGCACAGGCAGATCGCATGCGATCGGGCTGACTAGCCCGCCTGGTCTGGTCAAAAAAACTTTGCTTACAAGGCAAAAAAGATGTTGCAGTGTAAGCAAGGGCATGTTATACTTACATTGTAAGCAAGGCAAGCCACAAGAAAGGAAACGACCATGACCACCACCACGACCTCCACCCCCCTGACCGCCGAGACCATCGCCAAGTTCGAAGCCGCAGGCTTCCGCCGCTGGACCAAGGGCCGCTTCGACCGCCTCTACATCGACACCAAGCTCCTCGGCCTTGAGGTCGAGTACTACAACACCGGAAACGTCCGCAACGCCACGTGGTGCGGCGAGTCCATCAGCAACTCCGACGGGCGCCGCTTCCTCGCTTCCAAGGTCTTCGTGGACGTTCAGACCGGCGAACTCAGCGTCAAGGACTGCACGAATCTCAATTTCGCGTACTACGACATGCCCAGCATCGAGGACCGCGCGCGCGAGGTCGTTGACGCAATCCTCGCTCCCGAGCCCGAGGTTGAGCCCGAGACCATCGACGAAACCACCGACGAGACCACCGACGCGCAGGCTCAGGCCGACGCCGACTTCATCGAGTTCCTCAAGACCGGCGGCAAGTTCGACGCGAGCGCCGAGGACGGCCACTTCACCATCGAGGGTCGTGAGTACGTTGTCAGCGACGCCGACGGCGAGACCACAATCGAGCGCGTTGACGGCAAGCCCTTCCAGCACAGCGAGCTTGACGCCTACCTCGGCGACTTCGACCGCGACCGCGACTTCGACACGAACGCGATTATTGACGAGGTTACGTACGTGGACGCCAACGGAACGCGCCGCTGGCTCGACCTTGACCTCGTGGAGTTCGCCGCGATCGTGGAGAGCCACGAGCTTAAGGAGAGCGAGACCAAGGACGCAATGGCCCGCGAGCTGCGCGTCGTGTTTACCGAGGGCACGCCCGACATGCTTGGCAATGACGCGAACATCGAGACGAGCATCGCGTTCATCGGCGCGGAGAGCTTCGTTACGATGACTTTCGGAGGGCGTGACGGGATGCAGCGCGACAGTATCACGCTTGACGAGCTGCGCGAAATCTTTAGCCGTATCGGCATTGACGTCAAGTAGCAGCCCCATGCGCGGCCAAGGGCGGGAGCCGCGAGAAATCCCGCCCACGTCGGAGGACAAAAGCAAAGGAGTACATCATCATGGCAAAGAAAATCATCAATGGGCGCAAGTATGATACCGAGACGGCCAAGCTCGTCGGTGAGTGGGCGAACATGCATTACGTCACCGACCTCAACTACGAGAGCGAATCGCTTTACGTCAAGCGCAACGGCGAGTATTTCCTTCTCGGCGAGGGCAACGCACGCAGCCGATACGCCAAGCCATGCGGCGACGGCAACTGGATTGGCGCGTGGGAAATCACGCCGCTCACCTACGACGCAGCCCGCCGATGGGCCGAGGAGCACTTGGACGCAGACCAATCCAGGCCGTCTTTGGCGAGGTGTCCGAGGACGAGGCCGAAGACGTGGTGCTGAGCGTGCGTATCAGCTCTGCGGCCGCGACGGCACTTGCGCGACTAGCAGCGCGCACGGGCCGCTCGAAGGGAGACATCGTGGCGCAGGGGATAATCGCGCAGTACCAGGAGGGCGCAAGGTAGCGCCAAAGCGACAATCGAGCAGCAACCATGTGGGCGGGCATCTCAAGGCGGGGTGCCCGTCCCGTCTTTTTGGAGGTGAGATGGCGGAGTCTCTTGAGGTAAGGCACAAGACGGCACGCGCGTGGCTTGAGCGCGTGCGCGCGACCTCGGCGCGAGTCGAGCCGCTCACGCGCGAGATACGCGCGTACGAGGACGCGTTGGAGCAGATTCTGCCATGGAGGGCGTCGGGTGGCGGAGGAAGCGCCCTGCACTCGGACCCGACCGCTGCGGCCGCCGAGGGCAGGATGGGCGAGCTCGATGCGCTCACGGCAGACGCGAGGGCGCGACTCGAAGCAGCGCTGGGCGTCGTGGGCGAGTGCCTGGGCGTTCTCGCGCGCATGGGACAGGAGCTGGGCATGCGGCATGCGCGTGCGCTTGAGTGGTATTACGTCGACCTCATGCCGACGTGGAGCGACGTGGCGTGCGAGATGGGCGTGACGTATCGGCGCGTCTGCCAGCTGCGAGAGGAGGCGTACGCGTGGATTGAGTGTCACGCGCCCGTGATTTACTCGTGATTTCATATTCGCTGTGCTACACTACTAGCGTGTTGTTTTGTGTCAGTTGGGGCCACGTGCTACGGTGCGTGGCCTTTTTTGCGTATGTGGGGGCATCGGTGCGCACACGGCACGACAGGCGATGCCCGGGGGCGCGCCGCTTTTCCGGACGCCCGGCCACCTCTGCGCCAACCGTCGCTCCATCGTGATCGGACTCGCCCCGCGCATGATACAACGATGATGCTCGACAAGTCACGTCGCGTCTTTCGGAGATGATTCGATGCCTTCAAAGGACAACGCGCGCTCAAGCAACGGCGCTAGGTGGCGCAGTGCCAAGGCCAGGCTCAGGGCACAGGGTAGGCCTTGCTGGATATGCCGGGCATTCGGGCGACCAGACGCGATAGACTACAGCCTTCCCCCGCTCGACCCCGGCAGCTTCGAGGCAGATCACTTGATTCCGGTCAGCAAGGGCGGGCCGCTTTACGACATGGCCAACCTAGACGCGACGCATCGCGCGTGCAACATATGGAGACGCGACCGCTCGGTATCCGAGGTGCTCGCCATCGCGCGACGCGAACGGCAGCAGCATGATGGGCATGCTTCCGTGTGCGTTACTACAGACTGGTAATAAATGGGTATGGGTGTCACCTGTTTTCGCATGCGTTGAGTTGAGATACGCATGGGGCATGCGCCGCAATTCGCGCGAAACGGCAAAGGTTAAGGGCCGGGGTGTGCGAAAAAGCTGAAAAGTCAAGCCAAAACTAGAGGCCAGGGGGGTCTTTTTCTTTCAGGTACCCTAGCCACCCATCGGCACCGGGGCCAAGATACCCCCTAGTTAACTTTTTTGTTCGGGAGCGTGGTGCAGCATGGCAGGCAGCATGGATTTCTCGCTTTCGTCGCTCGCCTTCAATCCGTCCGCCGTTGACTTCTCGCTGAAAGCCATGGCCGACAAGGACGGTATCGACGTGGCGGCAAAAGAGAGCGATGGCATCGACAACGAGCTTTACACCCGTCCCCGAATCTACAGCAACAACGTTACCCGTCCGGTGCTGTACGAGCACGCGGCAGACATGGTGGATGCGATGGAGCTTGAGGACGGCATGCGCGCGTTTGCCATCGTCTCGGGCAACTTCGTCTTCGGCGACGTGCTGGAGGCATGGGTGCTTGAGAAGGGCATCCGCTTCAAAACCCTCACGATTCAGACGCTATCGATGAGCCAGGAGAACATCGACAGTCTCAGACGCATCCGCAACGTGCACGGCGACAGGCTCAGACGTCTGCGAATCGCGCTTTCCGACTACTTCTACAGCCACGAGCGCAAGGTTCGCGAAGGCCGAAACACGCCCGCCCTCGTGCCGTACCTGTACCGCACGCTCGATGACGGCGACGGCGTACTCGATGTGGCATACGCAAGCGTCCATACGAAGATAATTACCTTCGAGACCACAGACGGCCTCAAGTGCGTGGTTGACGGCAGCGCCAACCTCAGGAGCAGCCGCAACCTAGAGCAGTTCCGCGTCGAGTGCGACGCAGAGCTGTTCGACTGGATAGAGGGCTTCACAGATCGCATATTCGACGCCTATTCGACGATGGGTAAGAGCGTGAGAGGGGGCAAGCTATGGCAAAGCGTCCGACAACAAGCTCGGTAGGGAGCTTGAGACGCAAGGGCTTCTTCGCCGAAAGAACCGCAGACGGTACTAACTTTGACGTGTCTCTAGCCGAAAGTTACCGCGAGATGAGGCGCTACGGCGCAACCGCGGCTCAGGCCTACGACGTCGTGAAGGCCTACAAGGGCTCCACGTCCGGCGTCTACAGGCAGTACTGATGGCGTGGACGGAGGAGGAGGTCCAGCAGGTCGTGGGACTTCTCACGACGTTCAACGGCGCCGACGAGGTGTGCGCCGTCACCGACTGCGACAAGTCGGAGCTTGACGAGTTCAGCCGTGCGGCGTTTGACATGAACTTCGAGACGGCCAAGGAGCACTACCACGCCCAAGGTCGCGCGATGGTGCGCAAGGCGCTCTTCGAGCAGGCGCTTGAGGGCAGCGCGAAGGCGCTCGACATGCTGGCGCGCGAGCAGCTCGGCATGGGGCCCGTCGAGACGCGAAAGAGGAACATGGGCGTGAAGGAGGCAGACGATGCAGCAGACGAAAGCGCAAAGTCAGTCCTCGCCCTCGTCCAAGGACGCCGCAAAAATAGGCGCGACCAAGCCACGGCTTAGCATCATCGTCGGCGAGCCGCCAGCGTATAGCGACGCCGAGGATGCCGTCATGCTCGCACAGTCGCTCGGAACAAGCGCGTTCGAGTGGCAGGAGGGCGTGCTGTATCATCTGTGCGCGCGTGACGAGCAGGACAGGCCAGTTTACGTCACCGTCGGACTGTCGCTACCGCGCCAGAACGGCAAGAACCTCGTAATCGAGATATACGAGGTCTACCAGATGGCCGTGTGCGGCGCCCGCATCCTGCACACGGCGCACCGCGTCAAGACGGCCAAGGAGTCGTTCGACCGGCTCGTGCGCTACTTGAAGACACCAGAGCTATCACCGATGGTTGAGAAGATTCGCTACACCAACGGCGAAGAGACCATCATTCTCAACAACGGCGGCAAGATTCAGTTCTCGGCGCGCTCGCGCGCGAACACGCGAGGATTCGCCGACATACAGATCGTCGTGTTCGACGAGGCGCAAGACCTCACCGACGAGCAGATCAACGCCATCATGTTCGTCTTGGCAGCGTCTTCGACGGGAGACCGGCAGATGATATTCGCCGGGACGCCACCCGACCCCGACTCCCCCGGCACGGTGTTTCGCCGCAACCGACGCCAGATGCTGTCTGACGCGCCACCAGACCGCTCGTGCTGGCTTGAGTGGGGCATCGAGAGTTTGCCGGCGGAGGATGCGACGTTCGCGGACGTTCTCGATGCAGTCTACGAGACCAACCCGTCGATGGGACTGGTTCTTGACATCGGCTTCACCGAAACCGAGTTCGCCAACGCGTCGATTGACGGCTTCGCCCGCGAGAGACTCGGTTGGTGGGACCCCGACTTCGACGCGAAGGAGCCGCCAGCCATCGACCCCGACGTGTGGGAGCGAACGAAGATAGCGGCAATCGGCAAGAAGTACCAGGGCGTGACGACCTTGGGCGTCAAGTTCTCGACGGATGGCACGTCGTGGGCGCTCGCCGGTTGCAAGGCGAAGCGCAACCGCAGCGCGTATGCGTTCGAGCTGATTGAGCTCGGGGACACGTCGCGCGGCACACGTCCGCTTGCTGACGCAATCGCGAGACGCAAGGGAACCGTGTCAGAGGTGTGGATAGACGGCACGAACGGCGCAGACGCGCTGTGCGCAAACTTGGCAGACCTTCGCGTGCCGAGGGGCTACGTGGTGCGGATGAGGACGCAAGACGTCGTTGCCGCATCGCAGACGTTCATGGACGCCCTCGTTGACGGCTCGCTGTCGCACAGCACGGAAGGGCAGAAGGTGCTAGACGAGTGCGCCGAGACTGCCACGCGCCGCGCAATCGGCACGAAGGGCGGATGGGGCTTTGACGGCTCCATAGAGATAGAGGCGTGCGCCGCCGCAGTGTGCGGATGCAGAACGACCAAACGCAACCCCAAGAGGAAGCAGAGGATACTGGCATGAGCGACCAGACCAAGCGGCCTACGTCTTCAACGCCAAGGCCAGACCTCGACGTGATACCGACTGCGTTTCAGCAAGACGTGGTTGACCTGTTCGACACGTGGGAGTCCGTGCGCGGCAGAAACGCGACGCTCAAGACGTATATCGAAATGAAAAACGCGACGAAAGATCTTGGCATATCGATTCCGCCTGACTTGACTGGCGTGAACTCCATCGTTGGATGGGCCGACAAGGCCATGAGGGTGCGCGCCGTGCGCTCGAAGTTCCAAGGGTTCGTGTTCGAGGGCGAGCAAGACAGAAGGCTTGATGTGCTCGTGCGTCGGAACAACCTGATTGAGAAGTACGCACGCGCATGCCGTGGCGCGCTCACGTACGGCTGCTCTGCCATGACCGTCATGCGCGGCGCCACGTTGCGGCAGCCGCCCGTGATGGTGCGCTCGTTCTCCGCGAACCAGTGTTGCATGAAGTGGGACAAGGACGAGGATGGCATCGGTTGCGGAATCGCCGCAGTCGGAGTTGACCGCGAGGGCATCGCCAACCGCTACGTCCTGCACGAGCCTGACGCCGTGGTCACTATCTGGCGCAATGACGAGTATGTTTGGTACTGCGCGGTCGAGCCACACCCGATGGGACGCCCGCTCATGGTGCCGCTCATCCATGACGCCGACGATGACCGCCCGCTCGGGCATTCGGTCGTGACTCCCGAGGTGATGGGCATCATCGACAAGGCAATGCGCGACGTGCTCAGGATGGAGGTGGGCGCCGAGTTCTTCACCGCGCCGCAGCGCTACATCTTGGGCGCAGACCCAGATCTGTTCAGCCTTGACAGCGTAAAAGAAGCCTATGAGGAGACAGAAGGCGACGACGATTCGGACGATTCGGACGATTCGGACAAGCAGCCACGACCCGTAGACCCGCGCAAGATGATGCGCGCATACCTCGGGGCGTTCCTCGCGCTCACGCGAGACGTCGAGGGCAACGTGCCGCAAGTCGGCCAGTTCCCCGCTGGTGACGCCGGCAACTTCATAACCGTGTTCGAGAACGACGCGCAGCGCTTCTCGGGCGCCACCAACGTGCCGCTCGGGCAACTCGGCGTGCTTTCGAACACCTACACGTCAAGCGATGCGCTCGGTGCTGCAAACGACCCGCTCATTCTCGACGTTGAGGCCATCAACCGCTCCATGGGAGCGGCGATGGAAGAGGTCGCGCGGCTCATGATGGCGCTTGACCGTGGCGTCGCGTACGATGCGCTCACCGACCGCGAGCTTGGCGTCGTGGCGCAGTTCGTCGACCCCGCGCAGCCGACCATATCCGCCACGGCCGACGCGTGGACGAAGATCGGCGCGGCGGACCAGTCGCTCGTGGGCACGCGCGTGTGGTACGAGGGCTTGGGTCTCTCGAAGGCTACCATCGACCGCATCATGGCCGCTCGTGACCATCAGGCGTCAATCGCACTCATGAACGAGATTGCGGAACAACTCACGCAAGGGCAGCCCAATGGCTGACAAGGAGCTGTTCGACCAGTACGAGCACGCACTCCGCACGATAGCCACTCTCGCGCACGACAAGACGAGCGATCTCGTATCCCGCATCGACTACGACGTCATGACTCCGGAGCAGTGCGCCGCGGCATTGCTCGCCGAGTATCCCGAGATAGTGCGCACGTACGGAATCGCGGCGGCCGACATAGCGCGCGAGTACTACCAGCAGGAGCGCGAGCTTGCCATGCTTGAGGACGAGTACGGCAGCTACGACGCCCTGCCCGCGAATCCGGGCGCCTATGAGTGGGCGGTCGAGGACG
The DNA here is from genome assembly GCA_017510785.1 of Atopobiaceae bacterium. Classification (GTDB taxonomy): domain Bacteria; phylum Actinomycetota; class Coriobacteriia; order Coriobacteriales; family Atopobiaceae; genus RUG440. Next base: position 133,198 of record JAFWMH010000077.1, read on the forward strand.
TGCGCAAGTCGGCAGCAGCGGGAGTTGACATGCTTCCCGGCGAGGCGCTACGCAGAATCTACCAGCGCGCAGACCGCACCATCGCAGAGAACGCCAGACGCGACCCCGCGCATCCGATGTGGGCCATCATCCCCCATCCGGGAGCCTGTGGGTGGTGCCTTATGGTCGCAGCAAATGGATGGTCGTACTCAAGCCAGCGCGCCGCGAACGCGCAACGTCACTCGAACTGCCGCTGTTCCGTGGCCATTGACTTTAACCGCGACCACCCATCGCTCGAAGGCTACGACCCCGACGCCTACTACGACGTGTACGACCAGGCACTGCAAGCGCTCGGTGGAGACGATGGCATATTCGCGCAATGGGACGCACTCTCGCCCGACGAGCAGGCGAAGTACAGACGCTCCGGGCGCGGCGTATACGACGTATTCAAAATGAAGGTTGTAACGGCCAAGATGGACGAGATCACGGGCCATACGCATTAGTTGACATGGAGAACGGAGCAAGAATGGAAGAGAGCAAGCTGAGACTGTCCTCGCCGTGGGACATGTGGGCCAAGAAGGCGAACGCGCTTTTCGAACAGGATGACGAGGTCGCGATCGAGTACAACGGAGACGTGCCGTCCGTGACGCTGCTCGTTGACAACCCGACCAAGGCCGACGCGCTCGCGAGGCTCATGCCGGAGTCGGTGGAGTTCGGCAACGTCACGCTCAAGGTCGCGGTCGTTCCTGCCAACGACGAGCAGAGCGCGGAGCAGACATTCCGCGCCGCGTTCGACGGCAACCCGGCGTTCGCGGGAACCGAGGTCGAGGGCATGCCGGACGGCTCGCCCGTGACCTTCGCACTGTTCGAGCCCGCGTGCACGCAGTGGTTCGCCGACGACTTGCGGAACCCGTACGGCCTTCAGACCATGACATACGAGCAGGTCGCCGAGGACGTGCTCAAGCCGTCCGACGTGCGAATCACGTCTGACGTGGTCGTGGGCATCACGGGCGAAGAGGTCAGGTAACGCACTGGGCGGCTGCTGGCGTGGTCTGCTGGCAGGGCATCAACAGGAGCAGGCCGTAGGGGTAGCGCCCTACCCGCTCGACCGTCATTGGGAGGTAGCTCAATGGTAGAGCAACGGCCCGTTAAGCCGTTGGATGTGGGTTCGAGTCCCACCCTTCCAGCCATGGAGGATTAGCACAACAGTAGGGCAGGTGGCTTATAACCGCCAGACGCAGGGGCAGCACCTGCATCCTCCACCAACAGAAAAGGGCGCACGTCAACCCCGTTTTCGCGGATTCTCGCAGAAAACGAGCATGGACGCACCAAAAGGGGCATCCAGCGCGCCCCAAAACCACCGAACCAAGCCATCCGAGAGGGTGGCTTTTTTCGTATCGGCCCGTGCGGGCCTGAAACCGCACACGACGCTCGCAGTGGGCGGTCAACCACTGACTACCGGCGTCGCCGGGGAAGGAGGCCACCATGGCCGAAGACACTGCCCAAGGGCAGGCAACCACGACTCCCGATGGGGAGGGCACAACCCAGACTGCGCCAGCTGGGCAGTCTGGCAGCGAACGCACCTACACGCAGGCCGAGGTTGACGCCCTTATGGGCGGATACGTGCCGCAGGACGAGGTTAACCGCCTCGTCGGCAAGGCAAGGCGCGAGGCGCGCTCAAAGTACGACGGATACGACGAGTACAAGGCACATGCCGAGGCGTGGGCCGACTACGACGAGGTTGCGGCAGCGCGCGACAAGGCCACGGCAGAGGTCGAGTCGCTCAAGGCGCAAATCGCGCATCGTGACCTCGTGGACAAGGTGGCCGACGCGACCGGCGTTCCCCGTTCGCTACTGAAGGGCGAAACGGAGGACGAGCTGAACGCGTCTGCCGAGGCCATCAAGGCATATGCGGGTACGCATGCAGCCCCGCAGCAGCCACAGCCGACGTATCCGCAGGACAAAGGGGGCGGCACGAGTCCGTCACCCATTACCAAGGAGCAGATCGAGTCCATAAAGGACCCCGTTGAGCGCGTGAAGTTGCGCGCTCAGCACATGGATCTCTACTAGCTAGGAGGCCAAGATGGCGACTATTCCCAACACTCAGACCACCTCCGACGTCGTAAAGTCCCTTGACCAGGAGTTCATCAAGAACTTCCAAGAGGAATACGACCGATTCGCCGAGTTCATCGGCCTGTTCGGCGTCGAAACCGTAGCGGCAGGCACCGCCCTCTACCAATACGCGGTGGCAGGAGCCCTGAACGACGGCGAGTTTTCGCTTACCAGCGACAGCGCCGTAGTCACGGGAAAGACCTACTATACCCGCTCTGGCAGCGCAGGAGCCTACGTCTATACCAAGGTTGATTCCCCGTCCACCAGCGACATCGCAACCTATTACGAGCTTGTGGCATCCTCTGGCATCCATTATGTCGAAGGCGACTTCATCGCACGTTCCAAGTACTCCGTGAGCCGCACTCCGATCGGTGAGGTCGAGTTTTATCCCTACGCGAAGCAGACCACCGCTCAGGCCATTCTCAAGGCCGGATTCGAGAAGTCTGTCCTTCGCACCGACCGCAAGGCGCAGCAGCAGCTCCGCGCGGCCATCATCAATGACTTTTTCGCGCTGCTCGGCAACGGCACCTCCACCACCTCTCCTGCAAGCGGCTCTACGTGGAACCTCCAACAGACGCTCGCCTACGTCTCCGCTAAGCTCGGCGACGTGATGGAGACGGCAAACGAGGAACCGGAAGACGTAATCCACTTCGTCAACCGTCAAGACGCAGCCGCCTACCTCGGCAACGCAACCGTCACCACGCAGGACGCCTTTGGCATGACGTACCTCGAGAACTTCCTTGGCACGCCGAACGTCATGCTTACCAACCGCGTGGACGCTGGCTCCGTGTACGCCACGCCAGTCGAAAACATCCACGTTTACGGTCTCGACTTCGGTTCTCTTGGCGCTGCTGGGCTTGTCTACACGACCAACGACTACGGCCTCGTGGGCGTCCATCACAAGCCCGACTACGACTATGGCTCGGTTGAGACCTACCTCGTTCGCGGCGCAAAGTTCATTCCCGAGGTGACCGACTTCATCGTCAAGGGCTCGACCACTCATCTCTCTTAGTTTGTGGGCTTAGGACATGACGGCAGAGGTCGTTGTAGCCTTTCGCGACATTCATACCTGGCACCTCTATGCGCCCGGTGACGTTTACGAGGGCAGCGACACGCGCGTGGGGGAGCTTCGCTCGCTTGGCATCGTCGCAGGTGACCAAGCGGGCGGGGACGCGCCCGATTACCAATCCATGACCAACGCTCAGCTCAGCGAGCTGTGCGCAAAGATGGGCATCGTGCCACCCAAGCGCGCTACGAAGGCACAGCTCATTGCACTGCTCGACGACTAAAAGGGAGGTGGGCCCGTGGCTACAAGTTACGCGACGTATGCCGAGTACATCCTTGCGACGGGTGACGCGGCGAGCAGCCAAGAGCAGGTCAAACTCGTGCTGGAGGACCTGTCGGCAGAGCTGCGCGCCGAATGCGGCATCTCCGACTCGCGCACGCTCGCGGGTGACGCGGCAATCCTTGCGCGCAAGTGCGTGGTCGATGCAGCCCGCAAGATGCTCGTGCGTCCTGCGATAGACGGCTTCGCGGGCGACATGACCAACGCGCGGCAGGCGAGCTTCACGGCCAACGGCATAACGGAGTCCGTGACGCTATCGACGGCCAGCGCATGGTTCGACTCGCGCTCGCTCGCCCGACTCAAGCGGCTCGTCGGACGCGGCCAGCGCGTCGGCATGGTCTATCCCTACGGGTGGTAGCCATGACTCGCGACTGGCGCGACTCATACGACACCGTGCGCGTGTGGACTCGCACGCAGACTGGCTCTGACTCCATGGGTGAGCCGGTGTACGCGTGGAGCTACCAAGACGTGCGCGGAGTCTCAGTCAAGACCGGCACCCGCGATACCGGGCTACAGTCCGGGGATGCCATGAGCGACCTCAGACCGGATGGCATTCGCGTGAAGTTCACGCTGTCGTTTCCGAAGGGACACGGCCTCACGCTTCGCCATGCCCGCGTGACGTTTCCCGATCGCGGGCAGACGGCAACCACGTGGCAGGATGCGGAGCCGTACGCGCTCATGGTGAGCGGTGACCCGCAGCCGCAACGTCCCTGCCCTACCGTGTGGGACACGATCGCAGAGGTTGGACGAACCGATGGCTAGTGGTTGGGATGCGCGCATAGACAGATTCCAGCCGAACGGCAGCGGAATCGCAGAGGTCTGGAAGTCTTTCGAAATGCAGATAGCGCTTTCGGAGGTCACCGACTCACTGCGCGAGCAGGCCAACGACATGGGACGTGCCAACATGCCCAACTTCGCGCCGACGTACCTATCTGGCGTCGATGTGCTGAGCGACACAGCAATCGGCTACGTGAGCACCGGGAAGTCGAGCACGGATAGACCACGTTCGGCGCAGATTGACCAGCACAGATATCAGACGCTCGACAAGCTCAACCACTAGGGAGGCGAGGCAATGCCAAGGCTCAACGTCGAATCATACCTCGTCTCCCATCTTGCGAGCGAGTTTCCGGATGCCACGGTGCGCGCCCGCGTGCCTGACCCGAGGCCAAAGCGCCTGATTGTCGTGAGCAGGGCGGGCGGCCACAAACTGGACTCGCTGCGCGACCGACCGGGCGTGCACCTGTTTGTCTACGGCGGCACCGAGTGGGAGACCTCGGAGCTGGCCGCAGAGGTCGCGGACGCGATGCTCGCGCTCAACCGAAGCGACGCGGCCATGCTCGCGGGCATCGACCGCGTTGACGAGGAGACGATGCGTAGCGAGCCTGACACGCAGACTAAGCCGGACACCCCGCGCTGGTTCCTGTCTTTCACGCTCACGACGCATGCTTATTAGTAATCAGCGAACGAAACACTAGGAGAAAAGATGGCTGACGATAACAAGACCATCAATCCCAACAACGTAACGACGGGCGGGCCCGTCGAGGGCGGTTGCGCGTACGTGTCGTTCGACGCCGAACCGAACATCCCGACCAGCGCCGCAACCGACATCACCGCCGTGAGCTCGGGGTTCGAAAACCTCGGCGAGCTCTCCGACCAAGGCTGGACGCACAGCGTATCCACCTCCGTTAACAAGTTTAAGGGCTACCACGGCACGACCTTGCTCTCCGACTCTTCGGAGGAGGAACACACACTCAAGCTCGAGCTCACCGAGGTCGTGCGACTCAGCGCCAACAAGTTGCGCTTCGGCGTCGCGGCCATCGTCACCGACAACGACGAGGTGGCCGAGATTCACCCGACCGCCGTGCCGGGACAGATCGTGTGCATCGTGATTGACGAACTCTTCTCTAACGGCATCAAGCAGCGTACGGTCTTCCCGCGCGCCAAGATCAACTCCGTGGACGACGAGGCCCACCAGAAGGGTTCTTTGCTCGTCTACGGCATGACGTTCGACTTGCTCGTGGATGAGGACGGCGCACCGTACCACCAGTACCGCGCCAAGCTCGCCGACACCGTAAAGCCCGACGTCACGCTCGCCACGCTCGCCATCGGCTCGCTCACGCTCACGCCAGCGTTCCACGCGGGCAGTGACGTGGAGTTCTACCGCGCCAGCACCACCAGCTCGTCCGATACCGTGAGCGCCACCGCCACCGACTCCGAGGCCACCGTTGCCATCAAGGTCAACGGCAGCTCGCACACGAGCGGCCAGAGCGCGTCGTGGACCTCGGGCCCCAACGTCGTGGATGTCACCGTGACCAACGGCACGGAGAGCGCCGAGTACACGGTCATCGTCACCAAGTCCTAGGCATGGCCTAGGCGCATCGCAGCAACGTCCGAGGGCGCAGGGGTTTGTTGCCCTTGCGCCCTTTTTTCGTATGAATTGGAGGCAAAGCATGAGGCACGACGTGCTCATGTCAATGTCGCTCGCCGACCTCGACCGATATGGAAGCGCGTGCGGAATTGACGTGACGGGCGAGCAGACGAGGGAGCGCAAGGTCGAGGTCATCGAGGAGAGGCGGGGGCGAGTGGCTGAGGTGAACGTGCTCGGCATGACGTTGACGGTGCCGAAGCGCCGTCTTCACGACCAGCGCCTTGCCGACATTCTCTCGACGAAGCTCACCGACGAGAGCGCATCGACGGCTATGGTGCTACTGCTCGGCGAAGAGCAGTATGAGGCCGTAATCGAGCGCTGCACCGACGAAGACGGCGTAATTGACGTGGAGGCCATCGGCGTCGCGTTCAACACGCTCTTCTACGGGAGCGACGAACTAAAAAACTACTGATTCTCGCGCGCCTTGAGGACGGCCACGTGCGCGAGCTTCGTCATGACTTTCGCACGTGCTACCACGTCGCGTATGACGATGTGCCGGTTGCCGAAGCGATAGACCTGATTCGCTCGCTGCCCGACGGCTCGCTCTACGTCGCGGCGACGGAGCCTGAGCGAGCATGGAGCGAACTCAAGCAGAGGACGGCGGACGTAGTGGACGCGATTTGGCTGCTCGTGTGGGCTAACAGCATGGACCACGAGAAGATGCCAGAGCCGCAGAGGGTGACGCGGCCCAAAGACGTGGCCGCACGGCAAAGGCAGCGCGAGAGACAGAGACGGGCGCGCGAGGTGCTCGAAAACACGGAATGGGTGGAGGTGTAGACAAATGGCAGTCATAGGCTCCGCGACGCTCAACATCGTGCCCAAGGTAGTCGGCGGGCTCGGCAAGGCGATAGACGATGAGATAGCGGGCGCGAATCTCACGGGCGCTGGCGAGAAGGCCGGCAGCGGCTTCATGAGCGGTTTCAAGGACAGCACGAGCTTCGGTTTGTGGTCAAACGTCGCATCCAGGGCCATCGACACGGTAAGCAACTCGATAGGCAACGCGGCAAGTCGCGTTGACACGCTCAACAACTACCCGCGAATCATGGAGCAACTCGGGGCATCGACGGACGAGTCGAACAGCTCGATAAAGACCATGAGCGACGCACTCTCCAACGTCCCCACCAGGCTCGACGACATGGCAAGCACCACGACGGGATTGTACGCGGCCACGAAGAAGTATGGCACGAGCCTCACGACGGCGACCGACGCGGGACTTGCGCTCAACAGCATGCTGCTTGCGGGCGGGCAGTCAACGGGAATCGTCAACGCGGCCATGGAGCAGTTTCGGCAGATGGTCGCCAAGGGCAAGCCAGAGCTGCAAGACTGGCGCTCGATGATTCAGGCAGCGCCGGGGCAGATGGAGCAGCTCGCAGAGGCCATGCTTGGCGCTGGCAAGACGGCTGATGACCTGTACGCAGCGCTCGGCGGAGGCCAGAAGGGGCAGGCTGGCAAGGACTTCATCCCCGACATACCGATGGACGAGTTCGTTGAGAAGTTTGCGCAGATGAAGGACAAGTTCGCCAAGAGCGCCGAGGAAGCGCAGGGCGGAATCCAGACCTCGTTCTCGAACATGCAGAACGCGGTCACGAAGGGCGTGGCGAACGTCATTCAGGCCATCGGTCAGGAGAACATAGCCAAGGCCATAGACGTCGTGAAGTCACTCATAAACGACGCGTTCAGCTTCATTGGCGACGTTGCCGACAAGATTGGCCCCGCAGTCGGTGGAATCATCGACTCGGTAAAAGGCGTGGTTGACGGCGTGCACAAGATGCGCGACAATCTGCGCGACGACCTGAGGTATGGCTTCTTCGACGGGCTTGACGCCGACACGGGCAAGATAGCAGACCTCAACGACGCGATATCCAAGATAAGCGGGCTCAACGAGGGTGCGGGCTCCGGCTTCTCGTCGCTCGCAGACTCGATAGAGTGGGCGATGAGCCGCGCCAAGGACTCGGCGCAGGCGGCCAAGGACGCGCACGAGGACTACATATCGCAGGTGACAAAGTCGGCTGATGCGATACGCGACGCATACGCATCGTTCGAGGGCGACTCGCGCAGGCTCGACAGCGCGGCAGAGGCCATCGAGAAGTACGGCAACAAGGCGGGCATCACGGCGGGCCAGCAGTGGGAGCTGAAGCGCGCGCTCGAAGAGGTCAACGACATGTGCGGCACGCACTACGGCACGCTCGAGAACGGCTACACGATAATCGACACCGAGACGGGCAAGGTGCAGAGCAACACGCAGGCCATCAAAGACAACATCGAGACTCGCAGATACGCCGCAAAGGCCGAGGCAGTCGGCACCGCGCTCGCCGAGGAAGAGAAGGTCTACGACGCCGCGGCGGCATATTACGCCGAGCAGAAGCGCGCCAACGACGATGCGATAAAGGCCATGGACCTGCTCGCCGAGAAGTACGGTTCGGTCGAAGAGGTCGCGAAGAGGGCCAAGGAGGCGCTCGGACGCTCGCAGACGGGCGACATGACTGGCGAGGAACAGCAGATCGTCAACGTCTACAACGCGTGGAAGACCGCATCCGACACGATGGCGGACGCGACGAACAAGATGCACGACGCAGAGAACGCGGTATCGTCTCTCTCGTCGCAAAGCAGCGCGCTAGAGCAGCTCGCGCAAGGCGGCGAGCAGAGCTTCCACGACCTCGCGGCAGCGTCGGGAGTCGCAGCCGAGGCCATCGGCAGGGACGGCGGCATGGCGCTTGAGAACTTCGCGTCCACGCTGCAACAGCTCGGCGACTCGGCGGAGGTTGACGGCGAGAGACTCAGGGCTGCCTTGTCGAACCCGGAGCAGATGGCCGAGATAGTGGCCGCATACGACGGCACGGCGCAATCGCTGCAAGGCGTGTTTGACACGATGGGACTCGGATGGGACCAGACCGCGGCGAAGGTGGCAGACGCGTCGAACGGCGTCGCGCTCTTCAAGGACTCGTTCAACGGAGTCGAGGAGTCCGCACAGGCGATGCAGGCGGTTGGCGGCAATGCCGACGAGCTTGCGGCGAAACTCTCGAACGCCGGCATCACGTCGCAAGACCTCGCCAACATGGGCATCGACAATTTCACACGACTCGCTCAGGCGTGCCACGGCAACGTTGACGACATGGTTTCAAGCATCCAGTGGTACAACGAGACGCCCATCATTGACAAGGACGGCAGGGTCGTGGTTGACGACCAAAGGCTCGTTGACTCCCTCGGCAACGTATACACCTTCAACAAGGAGGGCAAGCCAGAGGACAAGGACGGCAAAGTCGTGGTCGATGACAAGGAGCTGCGCGACGCGCACGGCAACGTCGTGACGTGGAACGGCACGAACCTTGAGCCTAAGTCAACGCACGTCACGACCGACGATGGCGGGCTTCCCGGGCTAATCGACCATGCGAACACGTTTATCAGCCTTCCTGACAACACGTACAAGTACGCACGATACGAGACGGACATCGTCACCAACCATCAGGATAACTTCTGGGAGCATCACGGCGAGAACGCGGTGGGCGGCCACATCGAGCCAAGGCACGCGGGAGGGTTCATCGCGACCGGCCCGACACGCACGCCGTTCGGCCTTGTCGGCGAGAACGGTGTGGAGACGGTCATACGCAACGACAATGGCTCGATGGACGTCTATCCGCTCAACAACCCGCGCTATCTCGGCTATGCGCGACCACTTGCCGAGGCGATTGCGGCTCATGTCACCAAGGCAATGGGCAGCACAGGCACCGTCGTGAACGTCGCGCTCAACTACGACGCTGGGGCGGACGCGAACCAGATGGCATACGACGTGGCCGACAGGCTGGCACTCGCACTCGGGGCTAGGGGGATGTAATGAAGTGGTATCACGGAACCTTCATCGTCGGCACGTCTAGCGTCACATGTCATACGTCAAAATACGTTGTATTTAACGACGACGTGAAGCCCGACGAGTTCGGCAAGGCCACATGGAACCAAATCGACTGGTACGAGGCCTCGACTGCGATAAACATCGGCGACAAGTTCTTCAACTGGGAGACTGGTCACATCTACGTGTGCACGGCCAATGGCAAGTACATGAGCGACCAGTACGCGCGCGACCACGGCCGCAACGACCAAGCGAAGTGGCGCTACGACCGCACTCAGCTGCTGAATAAGCCTGACAAGACAGTCACCGGCCTGACCGTCTCGCGCAACAACGGCAATTCGCACACCATGACAGCGAAGTGGAAGATTCCGAAGAACGCGTCGGACGAGAAGTCGAGCAAGCGCGCGACCAACGTCTCCGCGTACGTCATAATCAACGAATCGTCGTCCACAAACGACAAGTTCGCACTATCGACGCCGGACATGGCCACGACGGCCACGCTAAACCTCAGCAGCATGACCGCGCAAGACGGCAAGACGAAGTACGCCCGCAAGAGCTTCTACCCGCTCGCGTCGAAGAAGCTTACCTCGGTCAAATTCTTCGTGGCACTCTCGAACCGGTACGGCTCCGGCTCTAGCGTAAGCTCGGCGTACAAGTTCAAGGCGCCGCGCAAGCCTACTCTCTCGTCCGTCTCATGGAACCACGAGACGGGCAGGCTCACGTGCACCGTCAAGACCGACGCCGGGCAAGACGCGCAGGAGCGCTACGACACCCGCTATCGTGTCATTGTGAACTCCACAGCGAATGGGAACAGCACCGTCGATTGGAAGACCTCGAAGGCCACGAGCTTCACCATCACCTACGACGTGCAAGACCAGATGCAGATTGGGTATGTGGGCTACGTGCTCGTCACGTTCGAGGCGTACGCGCGCGGGTACGCCGGGGACTCCGAGCACGTCAAAACAAGCTTCTACGTCGGCTGGCCGCCGAAGCCGCAGTTCAGCGAGAAGACGGAGGGCAAGGAGGACTACATCGTCGTACCGAACGACAAGGACGAGACGAAGATCACGGCATACATCAAGACTAACGCGAGCACGTCGCATCCCGTCACGGGCGTAAGGCTGCAAAAGATAGTCGACGTGCCATATGCGACGGCGGCATCCATCCCAGCAAGCGCGTGGGAGGCGTCAGGCGTCGACACTGCTGCCGTGGACAACGGCTCGTGCAAGGCGCTCGCGCTCGCCGTGGAGGACTTGCGCCCGAGCCCCGGCACGTACACGTGGGTGCGCATCAAGAGCTGGCGCGCCGCCGAGGACAGCGTGTTCGTGCGCTACTCGGAGCCGCAACGCGTCAAGCAGCTTGAGACGCCCGCCCTGACGGCGGCCGACGACACGGTGACCGTCTACTCGATAGGCGTCGGGCCAGACGGCGAGAGCGCCGTCGTGGAGCTTGCGTGGGTCGCCGACGACTCGAACGCGTGCGAGTTGAGCTGGGCAGCTGATGCCGACACGTGGAACTCCACGGAGGAGCCAGACACGTTCGTGATGGAGGACGGCCGCTGGGCGTCCACAGGCTCGTGGACCAAGGGCGGCAAGACCTACACGTGCAAGGCGAAGGTGACCATCCGCGGACTTGAGGAGGGCGAGCCGACGTTCGTCCGCGCACGCCGCATGGCAATCCCCGCCGACAAGGACGGCACGACCGTCTACGGTAAGTACTGCAACGTCTCCACGGTGACGCCCGCCGCGCCGCCAGAGTCCGCCGTCCTCTCCGCGCCGTCGTACGCCACGAGGACGAAGGCCAAGGGCGCGACCGTCGCCGTCTCGTGGGCGCACGAGGGCGGAGGCACGCAGACGGCGTGGTCCGTCCACAAGGTCTCCGGCGCCAGCAGCACGCAGGTGGCGAGCGGGCGCGACGCCGCCGAGTCTGCCAAGCTCACGCTCGCGGCCACCGCCGAGCTGTTCGTTCGCCTCACGTGCGTCGGCGGCACGATCGACTCGAACACGGTCAAGGTCGTGGTCGAGACCGACCCGACCCTGAGCGCTTTCATGCCCGAGGTAACCACGTCCCAAGGACAGCCCGTCGCGCTCATGGTTGACAAGGAGCCGGTGAGCTACGTGGCGTGCACGCTCACGGCGCAGGGCTCGCACGGCGAGGGGCCGACGGGCGACGTGACGCAGGTTGCTGGCGACGTCGTGTGGACTGACGCCGTCACCCCCGTTTGGTACGCGTACAGCGCGATAACCAATCGCATGAGCGTTTCGTCCTCGATGAGCGCGCTAGAGAGCGCCGAAGACGCGCTCGCCGCGCTCTCTCCCGGAGACGCGGGCTACGACGAGGCGGCGGAACTCGTCAGCAAACGGCTGGCAGAGCTTGCGTACTCCTACGCCTATGAGGCGGGAGTCGATTTCACGACGCGCAGCGCCGCGCGCTATGCCGCGTTCCGTCTGCCCGCAGGGCTCGACCTGCGCGACCTCGCGACGTACGTGCTCGCCGCAAAGGCAGTCGGCGGCGTGTACCAGCAGCTCGCGAGCGAGACCGTCACGTGCGAGACCGCCGTCGCGTGGGCGCATCAGGCGCCAGCGCCGCCGAACACCATCGACGTCGCGCCGTATGACGAGACCGACGCGAACGGGTTCCGCGAGCTGGGCGCGACCATCCTGCTTGAGGCGCCGACCGGGGCTGCGGCAACGGACACGTACGACGTGTACCGCGTGCGCGTGGACGGCGTGACGCTCGTTGCGGAGGGCGTGGAACCCGGCAAGGTCGTGCGCGACCGATACGCGCCGTTCGGCGATGCGCTGCTCGCCTACCGAATCGCGTGCCGCACCGCTGACGGCGACGTGGACTGGCTCGACGTGCCCTACCGTCTCGATGCGGCCTTCGCGCGAATCGACTGGGCGGGCGGCTACGTCGTGCTGCCGTACGACCTCGCCATCGACCACAGGTACGAAAAGGACTTCGAGGTCCGCCATCACGTCGGCCAGACGCTCCCCGAGGGCTACTGGGGCGAGGGGCGCGACCGTGGCGTGACCATCACGGCAGACCTCGTGCGCGCCATGAGCGACTCCGACCGCGCGAGGCTCCACGAGCTCGGCACGTGGCCGGGCCCGTGCCTGGTCCGCTGCGCGGACGGGTCGTGCTTCGAGGCGCACGTCGACGTGGGCGGGATGCCGGTGCGCCACGACTCGCAGGCCGTGGCCGTTTCTCTCTCGCTCACCGAGATAGCGCCCACGGGGCTGTGGCTCGCCGAGGTCGAGGACCCGCCCGAGGACGAAGGCTAGCGGAGGTGGCGCATGGATTGGACGAGAGGCTACACGAGCCGAATCCGCGTCTACGAGGTTGACCGCAGGACGTGGGCCGACAGGGCACTCGTCGCGGGCGTCGCATCGGCCACGATCGCGCGCGACAACGCTGGGGACGCGCCGCTTCTGGAGTCAGGCAGCATGGAGCTGGACCGCGCGCCGGGAGACTCGTTCGGCGAGCGATACCTGCGCCTTGCCGTCATAGCAGAGCAGGACGGCGCGCGCGAGCGGTTCGACCTCGCGACGCTGCTGTGCTCGGCCACGGGCGGCACGGTCGAGCGAGGGTACGACAAGGCCAGCGTCAGGGGGCAGAGCGTGCTCTGGCCCGCGTCGCGGCTGCACGTCGCCATCGGCGCGTGGGCGGACGCGGGCGAGAACGGCGCCGAGGCGGCAGCCCAGATGCTCGCCGACGCCATAGACGCGCCGGTGGAGGTCGAGGGCACGGGCTTCGCGCTCGCCGCCCGCCACGTCTTCGACCAGGGCGCAAGCGTGCTCGACGCCGCGTGGGCGCTACTGCGCGCGGGCAACCATGACGTCGCGATAGACGGTGCGGGGCGCGTACGCGTGCGCCCCGTGCCGACCTCGCCCTCACTAGAGCTCGACCGTGCGCACGCGAGGCTTCTGGTGCCCGGCATCAGGCACCAGCTCGACCTTGCGGAGGTGCCGAACCGATACGTGGCCGTGGAGGGCGCGTCGGTCGCGATCGCCACGAACGACGACCCCAACAGCCAGACCTCGACCGTCGCGCGCGGGTTCGTCGTGGACCCGCCGGACGGCATAGACTCGTCGCCGATACGCGTCGGCGACGAGTCGCTCGACGGCTACGCCGAGCGACGCCTGCTTGAGCTGTCGGTCGCGCGCGACGAGCGAACGTACTCGCGCGAGTGGTGGCCCGGCGTGCATCCCGGCGACCTCGTGCGCGCGTCGCTCGCAGACCTCATGATGTCGGGCGACCTGCGCGTCGAGAGCCAGTCGATAGACGTGTCGCACGGCATATCCGTTACGGAGACCGCATGCATGGAGGTGGTAACGTGGCAGCCGGAGTAGACGGCGCGCGCATGCTCGCGCAGGTCGTGGCGGCGGCGATGCCCGCTCCCACGACCGACACCCACGTGGCGACCGTCGAGCGCATCGACGAGAACGGGACGCCGTGGGTGAGACTGGCGGGCGCGGAGCAGGAGACGCCCGCGAACGGCGGCACGCTCGCCGAGGTGCAGCCGGGCCAGACGGTGATGGCTCGCCTCGCGGGCGGCCAGCTCACGCTCATCGGCTCCACGAGCGCGCCGTCCGTCGGCGCCGCCCACGTTGCCATCGCCGTCGCGCCGGCGATGGACAAGGCGATCGATGCGGAGGAACATGCGCAGAGGGCGGCCGATGCGGCGGAGGCGGCCGAGGCAGACGCCAAGCGCGCACACGACGCGGCCGACGACGCGCAGTCCTCCGCCACGCGCGCCAACACGCACGCCGCGGACGCGCTCGCACAGCTCACGGTGGTGCAGGACGTGGCGGGCACGCTCGACTGGATAGCGCGCCACGGCACCTACGTGGCCACGACCGACACGACCGTGCAGCCGTCAACCGTGTACTTCGAGCTACAGGGTGGCGACTACGTCCCCGTCGCGGAGCCCTCGGGCAGCCCGTCGGAGCACGGCTGGTACGTGCTCGACGTGGCCGACTCGCAGACCGACTACATCATGGCCCACCTCGCCGTCACCTCGGCGGGGCTGTGGGTGCTGCCCGCAGGAATGGGTCAGGCGGCCACGCCGCAGGGCGCGCCCGGCTACAAGCTGCTGCTCGCGTCGGGCGGAACGTACGTCTACGACGCGAACGGCCACCTCGTGCGCTCCGACACCGCGCAGGGCACCGTGTTCGACGCGGCCAGCCCGCAGTACATCGGCGGCGAGAACGCCTACATCGTGTACTACGACTCCGACAACGACGGCGTGCCCGACTCCATCCGCATCGGCGGCTCCAAGGTCACCATCGGCGGGCAGCCCCTCTCGCAGGTGCTCGCCGACGTCAACGGCACGCTAATCTACGACCACGCCTACCAGCTCGACGCAAGCGGGGAGAACGCGACGTTCACCGCCTACCTGTACCGTGGCGGGGTTGACGTCAAGACGGAGTACGACCCCGAGCAGTTCCTCTGGTACTACAAGACCGAATCCGACGATACGCTTCACCCCATCGGCGCGGGCTACGGCTACACGTGCACCGTCTCGCTCGCCCTCATGGGCTACGGCGGGCACGTGGTGGGCAAGTTCGTCCAGCAGGCCGACTCAGACCTACTCACGTCCAACGACGAGGGTTTGCAGGACTCGGACGGCGACCAGCTCACGGTGCAGACTCCCGTCGCAGACGGCAGCGTGAGGGTAAGCGACCTACAGGTTGCGACGCGCGTCGCCGCGACCGACAAGCTGCTCGTGTCAGACCAAGAGGGCGAGCACCTCGCAACCATCGAGACGCTGCAAGGCTACATCGAGTCGCGGATGCCAAAGCACGTGCTGTTCGGCACCACGGCACAGTGGAACGCGCAGGTGTCGCTTGAGTCGGTCGCGGAGACGATGTACGTCTACACCGACCATGCCACGGACTCGCAGGGCAACCCGATAGCGGGCGTCAAGGTGGGCGACGGCAGCGCGTACCTCATCGACCTGCCCTTCACGGATACGGTGATGATGGAGCACATCGCGGACAACGTACGCCACGTGACGGCGCAGGAACGCGCGTTTTGGAACGAAAAGGTTAGATGCTACATGGGTGGCAGCGAGTCGCTCGTGTTCACCACGAGCTAGGATTGGGGCATGACATGGCAGAGATTTCCAAAATCACACTTCCGACCGGAACCACGTACGACCTGAAGGACGCGCACGCGCGCGAGCTGATATCCGACCTACAGTCGTACAGCGACTACCTCGGCGTCACCACGACGGCGCTCACGGACGGGGCCACGACGAACCCAATCACAATCAACAGCGCCTCGGTGACGGCAGTCAAGGGCAATATCGTCAACTACGGCTCCAAGGAGTTCATTTTCTCCGGTACGGCGTGGCAGCTCTTCGGCGACCTCTCGGCGCTGGGCGCACTCGCGTACAAGGACAGCGCGTCAGGCTCTGGAACCGTTGCCGTGCCGAAGACCTACACCACCACCGTCACACCGGCGGCAAAGGACGTGAGTGTGACCGGCACCACGACGGGCAGCGTCACCGAGACCAAGGGTACCGTTACCGTCTCGCCCGCGTCGAGCGGAACCGCGACGTACACGCCGGAGGGGTCGAACTCGCCGTCGCAGGTCATCGGCTCGTGCACGGTAACGCCGTCGGGGTCGATATCGGTCGGGACGGGCACGGCCAACTACACGCCGGAGGGGTCGATATCCGTCGGCACAGGCACGGCCAACTACACCCCTGAGGGGACAATCAGCAAGGGCAACGGCACGGCCAACTACACGCCGGAGGGCACCGTCTCCACGCCCACCGTCACCGTCACGCCATCGACCACCAACAAGTACGTCGCGGCGAGCGCGACGGGCGGAGGCTCAGTGTCAGCAGGGACGGCGGCGGCATGCACCCTACCGCAGCTGTCCACGTCGGTCGCCAACGAGACGCTCACCATCGGGTGGGACGCCGGAAGCTTCACCGCGAACACGCCGACAGCCGTCACGCTGCCGTCCTTCTCGCAGCAGACCATCGCGACGGGCATCAGCTCGGCGTCTGCGACGCAACCCACGTTCACCGGAACCGGGGCGGAACTCAAGTTCACCGGAACCGGGGCGGAACTCAAGTTCACTGGCACCGGGAAGCAGCTCAAGTTCACCGGAAACACGGTCTCCGGAACGATTGAGGGCGAGGCCGCAGCGCAGGTGTTCACCGGCACGGGCAAGCGCCTCAAGACCGACTCGCAGGTGCTCACCGGGGCGGCGTTCGCTGGCGCGTCCATGACCTCCACGGGCAGCTACACCCCGGCGACGCCCACGGCCACGACAACGACGGCCACCACCGAGAGCAAGGCCGTCAACGTCACCGTGTCGTAAGGGGGTCAGATGGCCGACATAAGCAAGGTCAGACTTCCCGACTCAAGCGAGTACGACCTAAAGGACGCGGATGCGCGCAACACGGCCAATGCGGCGCTGTCAGGTGTCAACGGCATGCTCATCTACGACCACACCTACAGCATCACAAACGGGGTCGCGACCTTCGCCGCACACGTCTGGTGCAAGGGAGAGGAGGTCACCAGCGACTACCCCGACTCCGCGTTCTCGTGGAGCTACCGACCGGACAGCGCGATATCGGGGACGCCCACGGTCACATCGCTCGGCACTGGCAAGACCAAGCAGGTCACGCTATCGCAGCTGGGACTGGGTGGCCACGTAATCGGCACGTTCACGACGAGCTAGGAGGGGAAATGCCCACATACACCAAGGAAACCGCGCTCTACGACACGGGCGCGATACAGGGCGGCATAGACGGCGCGGCGCAGACGGCCACGAGCTTCATCACGCAAATCACGGGCGGCGGCATCATGGTGCACCCGTCCGGCGACTCCAACAGCGGGTGGAAGATAGCGGACGCGCTCGAACTCATCAAGAGCACCGTCACCGCGTTCTCCGTCGCGCTCGTGAGCGGCATGGCGAAGGTGGTAATCGGCGAGGCCAGCAAGAGCCACGCGGAAATCGACTACCACTCCTTGCAGATGGTGGACCTTGACGGTGACACGTACTTCCACGTGAGCGACCTGCGCGACGCCAGCGGCTACATGACCGACGTGTTTCCAGCAAGACCGACTGCGCAAGGCACGTTTGCCCTTCGCTCGCATGTTTCGGCAAAGCGCAACATCATCAGCGTGAAGGTCAATAACGTCAGCGCGTCGAACTTCGGATTCGACGTTGGAACGGGAGACAGCGTCAGCAGCGTGCAGATAGACGCAACCACAGAAAAGGTGGAGGTCACGTACATTCCTACGACCAGCTCAATCTGGGTGCCTAAGGCATACACCATCGGCACTCGATATGTGGGCTTCGATGTCGGGATGGGAAGCTTGGCCGAAGGCGAGAGCGCGGCATGCGGGGCGATTTCGCACGCAGAGGGCTACAGGACAATCGCGGCAGGTCGGTTCTCGCACTCAGAGGGATGGGGCGCCTGCGCGGGAAACTCATACGCAGACTACGCGTCACACGCAGAGGGCTATATGTCCACGGCGAGCGCTCCATTGGCTCATGCCGAAGGAAACGACACCAAGGCTTCGGGCCACTGCTCTCATGCAGAGGGAAACATCACGCAGGCAAGCGGTGAGTACAGCCACACGCAAGGCGACCACACAATAGCCGGGAGCGCGGCGCAGACGGCCATGGGGCGATTCAACGTCGAGGACGCCAACGACGTTAAGGCGCTCATCATCGGCAACGGCACGGATGAGGACAACCGCTCCAACGCCTTCGCCGTCGATTGGGACGGGGACGTGTGGTCTGCTGGCTCGCTCAAGGTGCGGGACCCGAGCATCGACCGCGACGCGACGCCATCGGCAGACCTGTTCTCAGACGCGAACGCGCTTGACTTACAGGACAAGGACGGCGAGCTTATTGGGCGCGTGCGCATCTTCAAACGGTCGGGCGGTGCCGCTGGCATACAGCTCCTCGCATGGAACGAGCCTGACGGGGGCGGCTCCACAACGTACAACGGAATCACCGTTCAGGTCGGCAACGATGGGTCTAGGTCGTATGCTGTCACCGACGCCGAGGCGTTCCGCGGGGCCATCGGCCTTGGGCGCACGCAGAGCAACCTCACGCTCAGCAACACTAGCGCGGGGACGGCCACGTTCGTGCGAAACGCAATCGTGGCATCGCTGTTCGTGAGGAGCCTAAAGCTCAGCTCCGCGCTTGCCAGTGGCTCAAGCGTCACGATAGCGACCGTTCCCAGTGGCTACAGGCCACCAGTGATGGCATTCGCGCACGCATATAACACTCAAGGCCTGTTCTTAGCGGTCGAGTCGGGTGGCGCAGTGAAGGTCTTCAACTACACTGGCGCATCGCTCTCCACGAGCACTGCGTTCAGCGCCACCATTACCTACGTGATTTAGGAGGTCACGCATGAAGTACGTCGTAATCGAGCTACAGACCAACCCCGACGGCACGGTGAGCAACCTCGTGTGGGCGTTCGACTCGCGCGATGCCGCAGAGAGCAAGTACCACGCGGTGCTGTCAGCCGCAGCCGTCTCGACGCTGCCATGCCATGCCGCCACGCTGCTTGACGCCGAGGGATTCGCGCTCGCGTCGCAGTGCTACCACCACGGGGAGGACGCATAGTGGACGCCATCACGAGTCAGCTCATCGCCGTGGGCTTGGTCAACATCGTGATGCTGCCCATACTCGCGGCGCTCATCAAGCGCGGAATCGAGAAGCGGCTTGACGCCTTCGACAGCAAGCGCGACGAGGCTCGCGTCGAACAGCAGGAGGCCGAGCGCGTGAAAATCAAGCAGCGCGAGGCGGAGAGGACAATCATCCTCGCCATGAGCCGCACGATGCTCTTGGACAACTACGAGAAGTGCGTGGCTAAAGGCTGTTACACGGTTGAGGAGCGCGAGGTCTACCACAAGCTGTACGAGGCATACAAGGATGACGGAGGGAACTCGGTCATCGATGACATAGCCCCGCGCATCCGCAGGTTGCCACTAGAGCCGCCTGACGGCAACGACAGGCGGCGACATCACGACACAGACAGCGATTAAGGAGGAAGAAACATGGACGAGCAGACGAAGGCAACAATCTCGGCGGCAATCGTGCTTGCTGTCAACATCGCGGCGCTGTTCGGCGCGTCGCTTGACTTGGGCGTGGTGCAGAACGCTGTGTTCGGCACCATCACCATCGCGACCACGCTGTACGCGACGTGGAAGAACCACAACTTCACCGAGGAGGCCGTTCAGGCGCAAGAACTTCTTGACGAGCTTAAGGGCAAATGATGCGCGGTACCGACATAAGCGGCTGGGACGCTGGCATCGACACCCGCGCCCTGAGCGCTGACTTCGTAATCATTAAGACCACCGAGGGTATCCAAGGCGTGCGCTACAACCCCGGCTATCAGGACATGGCGGACGGTGCTCTGGCATCGGGCAAGCTGCTGGGCTTCTACCACTACAGCAACGGCGGTGACCCCATAGCCGAGGCGGACTGCTTCGTGGACTCCATCATCGACTATCGCGGGCGTGCCATCGCGTGCCTAGACTGGGAGGGGGACTTCAACCCGACGTTCATGACGGGCTTGGACGTGGGGTGGTGCAGGACGTTCCTCGACCGAGTCCACGAGCGCTTCGGCGGGTCGCCGCTCATCTACACGAGCAAAAACGTATGCAACGCCTACGACTGGTCGAGCGTCGCGTGCGACTACCCGCTTTGGGGCGCACAATACGCGGACATGTACACTCATGAGGGATACAACGACAACCCATGGCAGTCATCGGAGCCGTGGGGCGCGTGGGGCAGCGTCCCGGCAATCCACCAATGGGGATACTGCCGACCGCAGCCAAACGACGGCGGCGTTTTCTGCCAAGACTGCGACCTCGCCCACATGACGCGAGAGCAGTGGTTGGCATGGTGCGGCGACGGAACGGCACCCGTGAACCCGCAGGTGCTTGAGCACGTGAGCGTGGCGGAGCGTGCCGCACTCATCCACTATGACATGGTGACGGATGACCGCAACGGCTACAGCCAAGCGCCCGTGCGCTGGGGCGGCGACTGGGGCGGCACGAAGCGAGTCGAACTTCCCGGCGGCGACGTGGAGTATGACCCCGGCTCCTTCGACTGCTCTTCCAGCAACATTCTCTCGTGGCGCCTCGCGCTCGTCGGCTCCCCTTACGAGGGTGTCTTGGACGATGCGACCTACACGGGCAACATGCGCGAGGTGTTCTTGGCGTCGGGGCTGTTCTATGCAGACCGCACCCCGGCCAAACGTGGCGACGTGTACCTCAACGACGGTCATCACACGGCGATGTGCCAAGACGGCGGCATGGGAGACGGCCCCTTCGGCTACGACTGCCTAAGCCACTTCCGACACAACGAGTGGGGCGGCATCGAGGGCGGCGAGCCGGGAGACCAGACAGGCGAGGAGGCGTGCGTACAGCCCTTCTACGAGGCTCCGTGGGCCGTCACGTTGCACTATAATGGGCGGGCCGACTGGGACGTGTACGCGCCCATCCCAGCCGTCAAGCCAGAGCAGCTACCCGGCGAGGCAATCAACGACCGGGGCATCTGGTACCGCGTCCACGTGCAAAACGCGGAGTGGATGGAACCCGTGCATGACGGCCAGTGCGCTGGCACCGTGGGATACTCCGCGCGGGTCGAGGCGATTAAGATTACCCCTCCCGAGGGCGTGGAGCTTGAGGTCATCGCCCACGTACAAGGCATTGGCAACCTTTGGTACGAGGGCGTACGCAAGGGCGAGGGCAGCGGGCTTGGCTCAAGCGACGAGGACCCCATCATCGGCACGGTGGGCGAGTCGCGCAGGCTTGAGGCCATACGGGTCCGCGTGACCAAGCGCCCCGAGGGCATCGGCCACCTGAGGGTACAGGCTCACGTGCAGGGCGTCGGCTGGCTTGACGCCGTCGGCGAGGACCAGTGGGCTGGCACTCGCGGGCAGTCGCTCAGGCTTGAGGCACTTAGGATGTGGTTCGAATGACACCAAGTGACGAGCTGGCGCTGGGATGCGCCGGGGTATGCGTGGTCGTGCTGCTCGTTCTCGTGGCCGCGCTCGTCGCGATCGCATGGGGGTGGCAGCCATGACGGATGCCAGGCACCGTTGCCCGCGCTGCGGCACGTGGGCGCTCGCGGAGTATCGCCAGATGCCCGACGGCTCGTGGGCGTGGGTGTGGGTCTGCCCCGTCTGCGGCCACGTTGAGCGCGTGGACGAACGTGTCTGCGGCATGTGCGAGTAGGTTCGAGCAGGTTCGAGTAGGTTCGAGTAAGGTTTGAGTAATACCCTCTCCGCTTCGGCGGGGAGGGTATTTTTTTATGCCGAAAAGATCCGATATGTTATGAGATTTCAAGATATGACGGACGCGAACGGACTCAAACACGAAAAACTTGCAACAAAAAAGCAGGCCAACACCCTCGTTGACCTGCGCAAACTCTGGTACCCCTAGCAGGATTCGAACCTGTGGCCTTCTGCTCCGGAGGCAGACGCTCTAATCCACTGAGCTATAGGGGCGAAACAGCAGATAGTCTAGCACGTTTTCGTGCGCACAACCAGTGACCACAAAAAACACGAACATCGGGAGGGCGGCCATCGGCCATCGACCATTATTGGGCAGGCATTCGCATTTGGGCAGCCATCGGCCATCGGGCAGCCATCGGCCATCGGCCATTGGCCAGCCGTTGGCCAGCTATTGGCGTGCAATTATTGGCTTTGTTTACGCCGCAGCAGCTTCCTGCGCCACCAAAGCGGCAAAAAGATCGGCAAGCCCACCGCAACACTCCCCGATGCTTGCGCACACCGACGTTACGGGGCCTTTCTTGAGCCCTTCGTCAATGGCATCGCGTTGTGCCGCACACTCTCCGTCGGCCATCATGCGGAAGATCTCCGCCGTAATCTGAGCGTCGTAAAGCGCACGATGCGCCAACCCCCGATCGTGCTCGATGCCACACCAGTTCGCAGCCTCCTCAAGCGCTACCGCACGCTTGCGCGTGCCCATGAGACGAGGATACAGACGCTGAATGTCGAGCCACCGTACGGGAAGACCCGCCTCGATTCCCTTCACAGCACATTCGCAATCCATCTGGCGTTTGTCTGCCGGACTCCACGTAACCATCCGCGCCCTACCAGAGCCAACCCACCCAGAGAACTCCTTCAACACCTCCGCGAGCGGCCGTGCACACGTAAGGTCCTCGTCGCCAATGCCCGTAAGCCAATGCACCTTCCCCGCAACACCAGAGGCAAATTCGGGCTTCACCAAACGGGAAAACTCGTCCAGCACGCTTCCGTCCGCGCCGACCTTAACCGCGCCGATTTCGATAATCTCATTCCTGAGGGCTTTTTGCCACATGCGCTTGGGGATGGGCGTAAACTCCAAGTCGATCACTATGTTGCAAGCATATGCGTTGTTCATTTCTCTCCTTCGGGCAAGGCTGCAATTTACAGTCACTCTAAAATTGCAGAGGGACAACAATTCGCACTTATGAAGGAATTGTGTAGGCCCGTAGCCAATTGCCCACCGTCGATTCGCGTCACCGTTACGGACGACGATACTCTCGAGGGGGAGTCGATTGCCAAGACTGTGTTGTGCGTCGCCACTCCCCCTGCCCCTGCGCACGCGTGGCGGAGTCCGTGTGAGAATCGGTCAGGTCGGAACTGATTGACCTGCCCCTGCGCACGCGTGGCGGAGTCGCGCGCAAGGCCGGTGCGCTCGCACGGCATCGCCAATTTCCTGGCGGCGGCACCTTCGACGCTCCGGCAGCTTCGACGCTCCCGCACTTGCAAGACGCCTACATTCTTGGCATCATGCGATTCGACGCGTGGAAGCCTCTCCACGCGCCTAACTCGTGAGACGTTTGGGAAAAATGGAGGTTTGGGTGAGCACCTTATCAGACGCCCTTGAAAGGGCCTTGCAGCGTGAAGACCCGTACATCGAGGGTATCGTTGCCGACGACGAGGATCTTGACCTGCCGCTCGACCTCACGTTTTTCGAGTTTCACAACATGGAACTCAACCATTGCGCCCTGCGTGGAATCCAAGCGCGCAAGGCCAGCTTCTACGGTTGCACGCTGCGCGGCTGCGATCTCTCGGGTGCCCAGCTCAACGAGGCGTTTCTCTCTCGAACGCGCCTCATCGATTGCAAGTTGGAAGGTGTGCAACTTGCAAAGTCGTTTTGGCGCTCGAGCCATCTTGAGGGGTGTCTCTGTCGCTACGCCAACTTGGGAGAATCCAAGTTCGAGAACGCGCGTATAGCCAATTGCGACTTTCGCGAGGCATTTTTGAGCGAAGTACAGTTTCGCTCACGCACGCGTCTCGAGCACTGCGCCCTTGTGCGCGCGGACCTCTTTCGCACGTCCCTCAAAGGCATGGACCTCTCGTCCTGCGACATCGCCGCCATCACCGTGAGCGACGCGCACTCCGAGCTTCGGGGAATGCGCATCTCCCGCGAGCAGGCGATCGACCTGGTGGGCATGCTAGGAGTCGAGGTGATCGACGGGTAGCCAGTTCGGCCCGTCCGTCTGCGCCCTAGGCATCCCCTCGCACGCATGACGCTTCGCTCCGCTACTCCTTTCATGCCCCGTTTTGTACAACGCTACTATGCTAAGGATCGCGTCCCGATATGTGGTGTAAGAAGGTGTGGGTCACCGGAGCGAACGTCGGTTCCGAGCTGACCGGCTGGTGATTCTACTCCTTTTCCTCGGCGGTTGCAACCGCCTTGCCGATGATCTCCCTCGCCTTCGCGCA
>JAFWMH010000078.1 GCA_017510785.1 Atopobiaceae bacterium
ACTTTTCGCAACCGACGATTGTAGGACGGTGGCCCACCCCTTCACCCAATCAACGCACTGTCCCGGGATACAGTACGTTTGTTCGCCCCTCCCCCCATGGGGGGAGGGGGAGGTCTTACACCACTTTTCGGGACGCTACTCACGAGGGTCCGAATAGGCGACAATCCCGTGCTATCTGCGCCCCTTCGGCACCCAACGTTGGCAATGGGTGCCACGGGGGCCCGAATAGCCGGCCTGGTGCTTTTATCTGCGCCCCTTCGGCACCCAACGTTGGCAATGGGTGCCACGGGGGTCCGAATAGGCGACAATCCCGTGCTATCTGCGCCCCATCGGCACCCATTCGTTGCGGTGGTCGATACTCAATCCGATTGGGTTGCGGAGATTTGCACAGGTTGATACGCAAGTCGATAATCCGTACGATTCTATTGGGGAAATCCCAGCGGCGGAGTCACCATCGACCCCGGCTGCGGGTGGGTCAGGGCGCGGGTCGAGCGTCTGTCGATCGGCTGAGCACTATGAATCATCCTGTGGAACGTAAACAACTTATTTTATCGCCACGCTCAGTGGCGACATAAGGTCTCCAAGGCCTTCGACCTGCATTCGTGCCACAATACGGTCGTATTGTTCGTAGAGTGCCTGCGTACCATTTTCCAAATGATAGTAGTGAACAACATAGGGCACGAGTAATACGGCAAACAACAACATGAGCAGTGCTGTGATCGGTTGCGGAACACATATGGTTACAAGAGCACATGCCAGTTCCATAAGCGCGAAAGCCAGCGTTACAATCAAGTGAATCAAACGCTCATGCTGAAAGAACGATATTTGCACGAGGTGTTCGCGAGCAATGGCGTCCCATTCCGCTTGAGCAGGGCCCGTCGCATCCGCCCGATCGAGCAGGCCCTCAATATACAGTAAGTAAGCTTTAAGCCGCTTGTACATAGATTCTGACTCTCCGTTTTTCGCATGCACACCCGCCCAACGGTAGCCTCAAGCGCATGAGCCGAACCCTCCCCCGCATCATGCACGCCGCCACCGCCGTCGCCCACCGCAGTCTCAACCGCCGTCGCCCGCGACGCAAGCTGTCAAACGGTGCAGTAACGGTAATCGTCACTCAACCGCCGTCGCCCACCGCAGTCTCAACCGCCGTCGCCCGCGACGCAAGCCGCCGCAAGGCGTCCCGCCGGCGGCCGAGGCTCAACGCGCCGTCGCGCCAGCTGCAGCCCCAACCGCCGTCACCCGCGGCACGTAAGCTGGCGCAAGGTGTCGTAAAGGCGGTCGGGCTCAACCGGCTTCGAAAGATGCGCGCTCATGCCCGCCTGCAACGACCGCTGTACGTCCTCATCGAAGGCATTCGCCGTCAGAGCAATAATAGGTATTGTCTTCGCGTCCTCGCGGTCGAGCTCACGAATGCAACGAGCCGCGGCAAGGCCATCCATCACGGGCATGCGCACGTCCATGAGCACGGCATCGTAGTAACCCGGCTCGCTCGCGCTGAACATGTCCACAGCAATCTGACCGTTTTCCGCATGTTCGGCCTCCATGCCTTCCATGTCGAGCAAGTCAATAAGGATCTCGGCGTTTATCTCGAAGTCCTCGGCAATGAGCATGCGCTTGCCTTCAAGGCTCGCTTCGAGCAAATCGTCGTCGAAGTCCACAGCACCAGACGCATCCTCAAGCGCACCAACACCCGCCGCGCCGGAAGCATCCAATCCATCCTGCTCGTTCGCACGCCTATCTAGGACACGGCGCACTTGCCGCAACAGGCTATCGGTAAACAGCGGCTTCGACAGAATTGCTTCCACACCGCTCTTCTCGGCTTCTGCCTGCATATCGTCTTGGTTATAGCCCGTCAGTATTACTACCGCGGTTTCTCCCCCATCCATGGCATGCACGGCCCGCGTAATCTCGATGCCATCCATGCCAGGCATCTTGTAATCCGTTAGCACCATTGCATAGGGATTGCCCGCGTCACGCGCGAGACGCAATTGCTCAAGCGCTTCCTCGCCACTCCTAACGTAATCGGCCTTCATACCAATCGCGTTGGCAACGAGCTGAGCATGCTCGCACGCCACCTCGTCGTCGTCGATTATCAGCACGCGCAGGCCCTCCGGCAAGGCGCCCGTATGGTCGTGCCGCACACTACGACTCGAAGACTTGAGCGTAACCGTTACGGTAAAGGTCGTTCCCACGCCCTTTTCGCTCTGCACGTCAATTTCGCCGTTCATCATCTCGACGATGTTCTTGGTAATCGCCATGCCAAGACCAGTGCTGCCATACTTGTTGGTGGTCGAGCCATCCTCCTGCGAAAATGCTTCAAATATTTTGGGAATATACTCTTGGCTCATGCCAATGCCCGTATCGGCCATCACGAACCGCAACGTGCAGTAACCCTCGAATTCCGCCGCCTGCTCAACAGTAAAGGTGACCTTGCCGGGTGCATCCGTAAACTTAACGGCATTGCCCAAAATGTTAATAATCACCTGCTTGAGCTTCATGTCGTCGCCAATATAGTAATCGTTAACGTTACCAATAATCGAACACTCGTAGTCAAGCCCCTTGTCCACGCATTGTCCGTTAATAATTACATTAATTTGCTCAAGGAAATCGCTAAAGCCAAACTCCTCGTCTTTAAGCACCATGCGCCCGCTCTCGATGCGGCTCATATCCAAAATGTCGTTGATAAGACCAAGCAGGTGTTTGGCGCTCGCACCAATCTTCTCGAGCTGCTCACGAGTACGCGGCGGCAAATCGGGATCTTTGAGCGCAATGCTATCGAGTCCGATAATCGCGTTCATGGGCGTACGAATCTCGTGGCTCATATTGGAGAGAAAGCTAGTTTTGGCGCGGCTACTCTCCTCCGCCAGAGCCTTTTCGACCTCAAGACGCCGCTCGCGGCGCTGCATAAGATAATAAATGTAAAACAGCATTGCCAAGGCAATCACAATAAGCCACGTCTGAATAAGAATGCTGCTCGTTGCCACATCGCTCACATATGTAAGTGCCTCACTTATACCCTCGGTATACACGCGAAAACGAGCGGCAACCCTATCCGCCGCCCCGAATGTTTCTTGTCGCACCCATACCGTAGAGGTAAAAATAATGAGCGCAAGCAGCACGACCCACGTTATGGTTGAGTGGCCCAAACGATTCGAGTCGTCTCGCCTAAACAGGTACAGGAAAAACGCAAGGCCCAACATACCCCATGTCGCAAGAATAAGATACGACTCCGTAGCAAGCGTGGTAACGGCCATGATGTTGGGCGCCAAGAAGCAAAACGCGAAGATGAGCGAGATTATAAGACCAGCACTACCCGCAATTGTCGCCGTCTTGTTTTCGTACAACCGCGCTGTTTTGAGTGCGGAGGCCGAAACATAGGCATAGGCAATGGTCGCCCCAACAGTCGTAACGTCCACTATCCAGCTAATGGCCGTTCGTCCGAAGAACGGAAGAATTATGGAAATGCAGAACAGGAACGCAATCGCGTTGCGCGGCACGTGACGCTCATCCACGCGCGCAAACCATTTGGGCAACAAGTCGTCGTTGGCAAGGGCAAACAACAAGCGGCTCGAGGCAATAAAGTTACCAATAAGCCCCGTGGCAATTCCTCCAACGGCCATAGCGCCAAGCAAAAACGTCCCGACTCGTCCCAAAAGCGACGTAGCCGAGAAAAACGTGGGCAGGCCGACCACGCCTTCGTATTCATTAAGGTTAAGAATATACTCGTCCCACGAGGCACAGCCTTCAGGCAGCACCATAACCGCAAGCACGGCAAGCACTCCGTATGCGATGGCAGCCGCGACGACTGCGAAAAGCATAATCATAAAACTCTTTTTAATGGGGAATGAAAACTCAGCCGTAGAATGGCATATGGATTCGAACCCCACAAAAGCCCATGGCGCCAGCGCGATAACGGTTATAACGCCCTGCAGCGACCTGTGCGCAGGCGAGAACGCGGGGGCAAGCGGGCGCTCTGCAACATGAGCGATTTCGGGAGTTTCGGCGCCGCGTATGCCGAACAACATGATCACCAAAAGCAGCAATGCGCCAAAGAACAAAACGCTCGCCATAGCGATTTGCACGTGCATGGCAACTTTGTTGCGCATGCATACCGCAGCACCTATGGCCAGCGCACCGATTGCAAGAAGCACCTCGCCAATGTAGATTTCGAATCCCGCAACCTCGTAATGAAAGCCCAGCTGAAAAACGCCCCCAAACACATTGCGAACAATGAGGGGCAGCGCAGTGGCGTTCGCCCAAATGATTGCCACGTACGTAATCAGCAAGAACCAAGCGCTCAAGAAGCCGTGATCGTGATTAAAGCATTCCTTGGTATACGAGTAGGTACCGCCCGCGTCTGGGAAGCGCTGCATAAGGAAATGGTAGTTGTATCCAATCACCATCATGATCACGGCCGACACTGCAAGCCCGATTGCCGTTCCCACGGGTCCCGCGAGCGGCAGGAATGTAGTGCCGGGCATCACGAACGAGCCCCACCCCACAGCGCAGCCAAATGCAAGTGCCCAAGCTCCCAACGGCGAGAGGTATTTGGAAAGCTTCATGCAGAGTTCCTCTCCCTACTTTCTATTACACAGGAGAGTCCCCCGGCAATTGTTCAACCAAAGGGATACTCTCCCCCTCGGGGCTAGCCGTACCCCTATGCCTGCGCTTCGTAACGCTCGATGCCCTCAATCGCATTCCGATAGAGAGTCTCGACGCCGGCAATCATTTCGCGAACTTCATCGTCCGACATCGTTCGCGCATGTCCCGGCCGAAACTCTTCGGTAATCTCGTTGGCGGCTGCGGCCAGCTTCACCAAGCCAAGATTGCCACACACACCCTTCATGGCATGTGCGCTCTCGAACAATGCCTGGGCATCCATGGCTCGTCCTGCGGCCACGATCTGCTCGCCCACGCCTGCGCTCTTGAACCGGCGGATGTGCTTGTCGATGAGTCGGTCCATCCTCAACACGCGCTTGGCCTGTTCGTAGTCGCCATCGATGCTGGCATAGAGTTCCGAAATGGTCATGCTTTCTCCTCCCATGGCCTTCTATCTCACGTCATATATCTTAGTATAACCCACGCACGATGTAGAGAATGAGAGAGCTTTGATTTTGCCGGGGATTAGTTTCGGAAGCTTCGGAAACGTCCACTCGCGCGGCGCCCGCTAGGCCCTATTCAGCTCCCGTTTGATAAGCTCCTCGAATTTGTCGGCAGGCAACGGCGGAGAAAAGAAGTAGCCCTGGATGATGTCGCAACCGGCGTCGCGCAGCAGCTGGAGCTGCCCTTCCGTCTCTACTCCCTCCGCAACCACAGGCACCTTTAAATACCGGGCGATGTCGAGCACGAGTTCCGCCAACCGCAGGTCCTTCTCGCTATGCTCGATGTTTCGAATAAACTTCATGTCCATCTTTAGCACGTCGATGGGCATTGCCGAGAGCATGTTGAGTGACGAGTACCCACTACCAAAGTCGTCCATCTCGATTTCGAAGCCCATGTCGCGCAACCGATTGACCGTCTCGATTACATAATCGGAGTTTTCCGTATAAGCGGACTCGGTCACCTCGAGCTTAAGGTTCATGTGCTCCAATCCGTTGGACTCCACCAAGCTACTTAGCGTGCTTTCGAGAACGGGGTCGAACAGGTCCACACGAGAAAGGTTAACCGAAACCGAAAGGTCGATATCATAGCGTGCGTGCCATTCGGAAAGTTGTCGCGCCGCTTCGTTCCATACGAACTTATCTATTACGCCAATTTGGCCGTTGCTCTCGAACAGAGGTATAAATGTGCCCGGCGGAATCATGCCCAATTCCGGATGGTTCCAACGAATTAGTGCCTCCGCGCTCGAAAGCCGCGGACGTTCGCCCGTCACATCGTACTTCGGCTGATAATACACTTGAAGCTGACGCTCGTCTACCGCCCGCTGCAAATCGTTAAGAAGCCTTTGGTCGAGCAATTCGTGCTCGCGCAACTGCTCGTCGTACACCATAAGATGCCGCATGTAATCGCCCCGCACCTTACTGCACGCCGCATTTGCCTGGTCGAACATGAGAACCGGATCGACACCCTCCGCCCACAGGCATACACCCATGCGCAAACGAATGCTCGACTTGTGCGAGAGCTTGTTGAGCGCATTTTGGAACCGATTGAGCATGGCCTGATAATCACCTTGGTGGGCACAATAAATGTCGAACCTATCCGCCTCAAACCTGCTCGCAATGCCATCGGTTTCCTGCAGGAAAGCCCGAATCTCGTCTCCCAGCGTACGAAGCACTTCGTCGCCAAATTCATACCCGTTGAGCGCATTCACCGAATGGAACTGCTCAATGTTGAGCACAACCGCGTCCATTCGCGCCTGCTGAAAATGCTGGATGCGATTCGCGTACTCAAAGAAGAAGTTGCGTGTGTACAACATGGTGAGCTTATCGTGCTCTGCGGCCGAAATGAGTTGACGCCCCTCGCTCAACTCGATGATGCGCGCCACACGGGCCAGAATAACCTCGTGCACATCGAAAGGCTTGGTTATGAAGTCCGCAGCGCCCATCTGCAGCGCCCTGAGCTCGGCGCTTTTCTCTGCGGTTAGCACGATAACTGGCAAATACTGCAACGAATCGTCGTTGCGTATATGCTCAAGAACCTCGAAACCATTCATCTTAGGCATGATGAGGTCGAGGAGCACTACTGAAAGGCAATGCTGGTATTGGTAGATTTTTTGCAATGCCTCTTCGCCATCCGCGGCAAAAATCACCTCGTATTGGTCCTCCAAGATGATTCCCAGCACATCGCGGTTTATCTCCATGTCGTCTACGACCAGCACCAGCTGGGATTTCCGTATTTGCTTCGATTGAATCATGTTTATCCCCGCTCGTTCCGTCCTATGAGCACTTGTAACGTATGATACATCTTATCAACATCAACAGGTTTCGAGAGATGCTCGTCCATGCCCGATTCGAGCACACGCCGTTGGTCCTCTTGGGACGTGTTGGCGGTAACTGCGACTATGGGCACGCACCGCGCATCGTCGCGATCGAGCGCACGAATGGCACGCGCAGCCTCAAACCCGTCCATCACCGGCATACGCAAATCCATAAGAATTGCGTCGTACGTTCCCGCTTCGCTTTGGGCAAACGTGTTGAGTGCCGCTTGCCCGTTTTCCGCTCGGTCGCACATAACCCCCTCGAGGTCGAGCAAATCTTCGAGAATCTCCGCATTCACGTCGATGTCGTCCACAATAAGGACACGACGGCCGCTTAGATCGGCGAGTTCCGAGGCATCCGTCGAAGCAGCCGCCGCAGGAATCGCCGTAGGCGTGTGCGCAGCAGTCGCTTCGTCCTCGTCCTCTTCGCACACCTTGAGGTCCACGGTTACCGCAAACGTGGTCCCCTCCCCCTTTTGCGTCTCCACATCGATGGTGCCACCCAGCAAGTCCACGATGCTCTTCGTAATTGCCAAGCCAAGCCCCGACCCGCCATAGCGGTTCGTCGTCGTGGCATCCTCCTGCGAAAACACGTCGAACATCGTGGGGACAAACTCTTCGTCGATGCCGATGCCCGTATCCGAAACGAGGAAACGCAGCGTACGCAGCTCATCGCCGGCCGCGGCCAACTCAACGGCAAACGAAACCGCACCTGGTGAATGTGTGAACTTCACAGCGTTTTGCAAGATGTTCAGCAACGCGCGCCTGAGCTTGTCGGCATCTCCCACGTAGCGCCCGGCAACGCCCTCGCCAACACTCGAGCTGTATTCCAAGCTCTTCTCGTTACACTGAACCGTAATCATTGCGTTTATCTGCTCCACAAGTTCGCACAACGAGAACGGCCCCTCCTTAAGCGTGAGCTTGCCCGATTCCATGCTGCCCATGTCGAGCATGTCGTTGATAAGACACTGCAGGTGCTGAGCGCTCGCATCTATGCGGACCAGTTGCTCACGTGTTTCCTCGGGCAGCTCGGGATTCTTCAAGGCTATAACGGTAAGGCCAACAATCGCGTTCATGGGCGTACGCATTTCGTGACTCACGCTCGAAAGGATGCTCTCCTTCGCGCGATTGCTCTGTTCGACCGCAATGAGCTTTGCCTCAAGATCCTTGTTTTCCTGAATTCGCTCGGTGATGCGCTGCATTATGACGAACATCACGAACACGAAAATGCTTCCACCAAACAGGATGCCCGACATCACCAAGTCCGGGTTACCCAAAAGGCCAACCACCAAATACCCGATGAAGAATAGGACGAGCAGCGCGATGGGAATGTAGAGCACGGTGCGCTCCGTTTGCCAGTTTTCGTCGCGCTGGACACCACGCGCATACCGAACATATCTATAAATGTTATGCAGCATCAGCGCGCTGCCAAGGTACACCATGGCATATATCGCAACCGTAATCACGCGTCTGCATTCTCCATATTCCGCATGGGTGAGAAACACGCTAAGTATAACAGAACGAAAGGTCATGGTATGAGACAAACTCCCGACGAGCATGCACCTCAAAGCAACTTTACGTCGGGTAAACGGCTGTTTTCTACCTTCCGCGGATTGGTTTATTTTTTCGGGCGATTTTTTTGCAAATGAGCATATCATGCTACTCAGCTGTGCAAATGGTGGGGCGCCACGGGGTTCCCCGCAAGATTTGTGGAGAGGAGCTTTTATGCAGTATTCGTCAGATGTGGAGAAGATGTGCCCAGTCACCAAGGGTGCATACCACGGCCCCGCGCCCATTCCCGAGGAGGGCGCATGGGTACAGGCCAAGCAGCTTGAGGACATCTCGGGCTACACCCATGGTATCGGCTGGTGCGCGCCTCAGCAAGGCGGCTGCAAGCTGAGCCTTAACGTTAAGAAGGGCATCATCGAGGAGGCCCTCGTCGAGACCATCGGCTGCTCGGGCATGACTCACTCCGCAGCTATGGCTGCCGAGATTCTTCCCAAGAAGACAATCCTCGAGGCTCTCAACACCGACCTCGTATGCGACGCCATCAACGTTGCCATGCGCGAGCTGTTCCTGCAGATCGTGTACGGCCGCACCCAGACGGCTTTCTCCGAGGACGGCCTGCCCATCGGCGCTGGCCTCGACGACCTCGGCAAGGGCCTTCGTTCCATGGTAGGCACCACCTATGGTACCGCCGCTAAGGGCGCTCGTTATCTCGAGCTCACGCAGGGCTACATCACCCAGCTCGCCCTCAACGACAACAACGAGATCATCGGCTTCGAGTTCCTCAACCTCGGCAAGTTCATGGACGACGTCAAGGCTGGCAAGGATGCCAACGAGGCCATCAAGGCCAACACCGGCCGTTACGGCCAGTGGGATGCTCCCGCCAAGACCATCGACCCGCGTCAAGAGTAAATAAAGGAAGGGAGTGATATACATGGCAGTATCGTTCGAAGGCTATGAGCGCCGCATCGATAAGATCAACAAGACCCTCGCAGAGTACGGCATCGCCGACCTCGAGGAGGCTCTCAAGATTTGTACCGACCTCGGATTCAACCCGTACGACATCACCGAGGACATCCAGTCCATCGCGTTCGAGAACGCCAAGTGGGCTTACACCCTTGGCTGCGCCATCGCAGTGAAGAAGGGCTGCAAGAACGCTTCCGACGCCGCCGCCGCAATCGGCATCGGCCTGCAGGCCTTCTGCGTACCCGGCTCCGTCGCCGAGGACCGCAAGGTTGGTCTTGGCCACGGCAACCTGGGCGCCATGCTCCTCGGTGAGGACACCGAGTGCTTTGCGTTCCTGGCCGGCCACGAGTCCTTTGCCGCCGCTGAGGGCGCCATCGGCATCGCCAACAACGCCAACAAGGCTCGCAAGAAGCCGCTGCGCGTTATCCTGAACGGTCTTGGCAAGGACGCTGCCCAGATTATCGCCCGCATCAACGGCTTCACCTACGTGCAGACCAAGTTCGACTACTTCACGGGCGAGCTTGAGGTCGTCCAGACCATCCCGTATTCCGATGGTCCGCGCGCTGCCGTTAACTGCTACGGCGCCGACGACGTTCGCGAGGGCGTTGCCATCATGTGGCACGAGAATGCCGACATCTCCATCACCGGCAACTCGACCAACCCCACGCGCTTCCAGCACCCCGTGGCGGGCACCTACTTCAAGGAGCGCACGCTCGCTGGCAAGAAGTACTTCTCCGTCGCTTCCGGTGGCGGCACCGGCCGTACGCTGCATCCCGATAACATGCACGCTGGCCCCGCTTCCTACGGCATGACCGACACCATGGGTCGTATGCACAGCTCCGCCCAGTTCGCCGGCTCCTCCTCCGTGCCCGCGCACGTAGACATGATGGGTCTCATCGGCATGGGCAACAACCCCATGGTTGGCTGCACCGTTGCATGCGCCGTCGCCGTCGAGCAGGCTCTTGCCTAAGCAGTTTGCTACTTGGGCTTTGCCACTTGGCTTTTTGGGCCGTCTCCTTCGGGGGGCGGCCTTTTCGATTAATGAAGCAGCCCCATGGCCTCCCGGGATTTTGTCTCATTAGCTATTTGCGTTGCAACGTGCTAACATGGGCGTCTATGCTTGACGACCGAAAGGAATCCTATGGCTGATTACATTCTAAGCACATGCTCGGTCTGCGATCTTTCTCGTGAATGGCTCGAATCGCGCAACATACACTACATTTACTTTAACTACCAGCTCAACGGCATGCAGTGCAAGGATGACTTTGGCGTGACCTGCTCTCCTGCGGATCTTTACGCGCGTATGCTGGCGGGCGACGAGGTGCATACCAGCCAGGTAAGCGTTGGAGAATACATGGATGATTGGCGCACGCTCCTTGAGGACGGGCACGACATCCTGCATGTGTGCATGGGAAGTGGCATTACTGGCACCTACGCATCCGCATGCATGGCGCGCGATTCCATTGCCCGAGAATTCCCCGAGCGCAAGATTATCGTCATCGATTCCACCACGGCGAGCGGCGGCCTTGGTCTCCTTATGGATACGCTCGCCGACCTGCGCGACGAGGGTATGTCGCTTGAGGATCTCGCAGCATGGACTGAGGCTCATAAGATTGAGATGAACACGTGGTTCATTACCACCGACCTCACGTTTCTCATTCGCGGAGGACGCGTTTCGAAGGCGGCGGGCATCCTAGGCAGCATGCTTAACATTTGTCCGATGCTCGACATCGAACCCGACGGATCGCTTGCGGTGAAGGAGAAGATTCGCACCAAACGCAAGGCTTTTAGGCGTCAGGTGCAAAAGATGGAGGACCTGGCCACGGGTGGCTATAACTACGATCAGCGTGTGTTCATTACGAACACCGAATGCCTCGCCGACGCTAAGGCAGTCGCGAACCTTGTGGAAAACAAGTTCCACAAGCTGCGTGGTGGGCACGTTGAGATATTCGATGTGGGCGCCACCATCGGGTGTCACCTTGGACCGGGCACCGTTGTGCTCTCCTTCTGGGGCAAGCCGCGCCAGTAACGCAAGGACAGCGGCTTGGAGGAAGAAAAAACCCTGTCGGAAATGCGACTTGTGCAACTGAAAGGTTTGCACAAGTCGCTATTCCGTACGATTCCATGACGGGACGCCAATCGAGCAGCAACCATGAAGCATCTTGGGGAGCATAACCCTAGAAGTTGGACACGCCTCCCGCGCCATAGTTAAAGAAGCGTTCGTAGAGGGCCAGTTCCGCTGACGTGGCTTTGCTAGAGAAAAACTGGACGCCACCCTCATGCTCGTTCGGATTGAGCAGTTCGCATTCCACAAGCCGTCGACGTAGTTGGCGCGCCGTGCCCTCACCACCATCGAAGAAGGGAACCTCTCCCAGCACGGCTTTTATCTGATTAACAACGAATGGATAATGGGTACAGCCGAGTACGACCGAATCTACACGATTCGCGTACCTGCCAACCAGTGAGTCGATGAGTTCAGTGAGGTCCGCGTCCCCCAATCGGCCCTGCTCGATGCGCGCCGCAAGTCCCTCGCATGGCACGGCGTGAACACGTGCCTTGCTCCCCCACTCGTCCATGAGGCGCTGGAACTTTTCCAAACGTACCGTCATGGGCGTTGCCATAACGAGTACGTCGCCATCGCGCGTGGCAAGCACCGCAGGTTTGAGCGCCGGCTCAACGCCAATGATGGGGATGTTGGGGTGTTCCAAACGTAGCTGCTCCCCTGCGGCGGATGTGGCCGTATTGCATGCAATCACTATTGCCTTACAGCCCGCTTCAAGCAACTTGGCCACAATACCTCTCGAGAGTTCGAGCACTTCCTCTGTGGTCTTTTCGCCATATGGAGCGTGGGCGGAGTCTCCGTAGTACAAAAAACTCTCGCACGGAAGCTCGCGCACGAGGGCCTGCAACACACTGATTCCCCCCACGCCCGAATCGAACACACCTATGCTTCCACATACCTGCGAATCTCCCACTACGCCCGGACCTCCTCACAAGATTCATCAACTCTAACGCCGGGGAGTCTCCCCTTGAAAACACAATCTACCATGGTACACTACCGCACGCCGTAACTTCAACGAAAGGATTACTTATGAGCAACGAGGGCAAGCACGTTAAGGTTCATTACGTGGGCACGCTCGACGATGGCACCAAGTTCGACTCTTCGCGCGACCGAGGCGAGCCGCTCGCATTCGTTTGCATGGCGGGACAAATGATCGCAGGCTTCGACGCCGCCGTACGCGACATGAACGTCGGCGAAACCGTAAATGTTCGTCTCGAGCCCAAAGATGCTTATGGCGAGCGTCGCATGGACATGGTACAAACAATTCCCCTTGCCCAGCTTCCCGGAGCAGAGAATCTCGAAGCCGGACAGCGCGTTATGTTGCAGTCGGCCATGGGACAACCCATCCAGGCAACCGTTACCGACAAGAATGACGTTGCGATTACGTTCGACATGAACCACGAAATGGCCGGCAAGGCCCTTAACTTTGAGATTGAGCTGCTCGAAGCAAAGTAAAGGATGGCAGCAGTCTGGCAATCGTTGCACATGGGTGACATTTGGGACGTTTTCGGGCCGATGCGCTTGTCTAAGCGGACCATTTGGCACCCATTGACAAAGGCGACCCAGTGTTCGGCGACCATGAACGACCAGTCGTGTATGCACCTTCCAGAATACTTACCGGATTGCGCAATTTTCATGTGCGTATACTATATAATATACGCACAGAGGAAAGGAGCGTGCCATGTTTTGCGAACATTGCGGAGCCGAACTCGATAGAGGTCAAACATACTGCGGCATATGCGGAGCGATGGTACAGGAGTATCAGCCCGAGCAATATGCGCCTGTGCCCAGCCCTGCACCATATTCAGCGCCACCTCAGCGTAACGGCGCTTTTGTCGGTCTCATAATCGCCTGCACCGTTCTCATTATGTTGCTTATTGGCTTGGGCCTCGTCGCCGGTGGCGTGATAAAAGTCAACGGCTCGGAAGAAGCGAACGTAGAGAAAGTCGCATCCAAGCAAGGAACCACAACAAAGAGTCAGAAGAGCACCTCAAAGAAGGCCTCTCCCGAAACTGTTGTAATAAAGGAAACCCCAACAAAAGAAACCTCTAGCAAAGGCAGTTCCGAAGAATCCAGTTCGAGGAAATCAAACACCGGCAGCAATGCTCAAGAAACGTATGACGAATACTATCCCCCAGCTTACAACGAAATCCCGTACGAGGGCCCCGTTGAAGAGCCGAAAAGCTCCGCCCCCAGCAGAACCGTAACGACCGGTTTCGTATTTCCCGAAAGCTCCAGTAGGTACCTTTCCGAAGACGAGCTTTATGGAATCGACAACTGGACGCTTTGCATCGCGCGCAACGAGATATATGCGAGGCATGGACGCGGTTTCGTAACTGAGGCGATTCAAGACCACTTCTATGAGTGCCCTTGGTATTCCCGCACCATTGAGCCGGAGGACTTCGTTGAGGCGGAGCACTTCAACGACTATGAATACCGAAACGCATTAACAATCCGCGACGTGGAGCGGGCACAGAACTCTCCGTACCTGTAATATGCCAAGCGTGAAAATACCCGCCAACGATAGGCTATGCACCATGAACGGTCGTTTCCGTGCTCGTCCATGCCGCTGCGCAAGGCGCATAGTCGCAACTGGAGAAAGGGCATGCCCCGCCGTGATGTTATTCACGACGGGGCATCTTTATTACTACATCGAAGGAAGGACAAACGCCTGCCCATTGTTTGGAATGGACGACATGATTTCGCCGAGCCTGCCCGTCACTGCAAGCACGATGGTGAGGATAAGCAAGAACACCACGCCGATAAGATACGAGCGAGCATAATTGCGCCGATTTATGTTGGTATTCGAGAAGCTGAACACCACGATAAGAATCAGCCCAACAATAGGAAGGCCAAACAGAATGTTATACCCGATGTAGCCCCAGGCCCCAATAGGCCGATAATCCGATTGAACGTCGTATTCGTCGAATTCACTAAAGTGCCTAGCCATGGGTGGGCTCCTTTCGGGTGCAATGTGCTGCGTGTAAGTTACATGTTTTTAGAGTGTAACACAAAATGAGCACATTACACTTGGCTATTCGACGTGCTTCCCTCCTCTTCGCCTTCGGGGGTCGACTCGTGAACATATACCTTGGTGCCCACGTTCACAAGATTGAATAGCTCCTCGGCCTTGTCGTATGGAAGGTTGATGCACCCATGACTTCCGTTGTACATGTACAAATCGCCGCCAAAATCGTCACGCCATGTTGCATCATGCAAACCATAGCCACCATAAAACGGCATCCAGAAGTTTACGTACGATTCGTAGTCCGGTTTGCCATCGTTATCGTAGTCAAGACCAACAAGCACCTGCCCGCGAGCATGCGCATAGATTTCGTAGGTCCCCGTAATGGTTTGGTGACCTGCGTACATGTCGCCCGAAACGAATGCCGACTCCCACTTCACATTACCGTCGCTGTCGAATAGACGAGCAAACTGAGACGAGATGTCCACATCAATATAGCGACCAAGCTCCTTTATCCACGGACTCTTCTCGTATGCCTTTTGACGAGACGTTCCCTCGCGATTGAGCTCATCGTACGTGACGGCTTCAAACGGGCTCGTGTCGCCACTAGCCAAGTGCTTTGCAAAGGCCGGAACGAATGCGTTGGTATCGAGGAATACTTCGCCCCATTCTCCCTGCTTGTACACCAAGGCACTCAGCGTAGTATCGGCCCACTGCTGCAACGCCACCGTATCCACTACAACCTCTGGTGTATCCGAAACACTCACCCACGACCGAACGAGTGATGAATCGCACACACATACCTGCACGCCTTGGACAAGTATGGGAATGCCACCAGCTCGAACCGCGTTCGCATTCTCAACTGCCTTGGCGTATTGCGGCAAATCCGAAACCTTCGCGTCTCGCAACGCCTCCTCAGGCGACGGCTTGGTCGAGGAGCGGAACGACGCTATGCTTTCGTGCGCGTCATTGAGTATAACGTCCTTATCTACCGCTTTGCCAGCAACCGTGCCCTCGAGGCTGTAGAGCTGAGTCGCGTTGTTGTACGCCACATGAGCCTTGTTTGCGGGCAGCGTCTCCTGATGATGCGCGTCAATCGCATCCTTTATTTGCTTGTCGAGCTTCACGTTGTCGTATGTAACGCCCTGCTCCACGCCCGGATCGTAGTGAAAGAGCATTGATACGGGCCAAATGAAGGGAGACGTCTTCTCGAACGCCTCTTTGGCTATGCGCGGCTCGTCGCGATCGGCCGAAACCGATGCACCATTTACGACACACGCAAAATCATCAACGATAATCGTAAGAGAATAGCGCGAGGTTTTCCGCATAAGCTCTTCCTCGGCCTCTGCTTGGGTCATGCCCGAAACATCGCACTCGCCGATGCTTGTGTTGGGCGGAAACGTACCCGATATGCGCACAACGCCAACGATGTACACCACCAGCAGAGCGATTGCAACCGCACCCGCGATGGTTATGGTCCTCATGTGACCATCATTGTACTTAACGCGCCATACGTAATGATCGAACGTTCCCTGCTCGCCATCGTATGCAGGATGAGGTTTCTCCGCGTCGGCTTTGGCCCCATGCTTTATGAATTGCTTACGAAAATCGCCGAACTTCTCTTTAAGCTTCGCGATTGGACTCGGCTTGCGTTCCGCCGCGGTAGAATCGCCCGCGTGGGCTTCGCGTTGAGACGTGCGATCCGACGCAGACCCGTCACCCTCGAGGAGTTCGTCGCCCTCGAGGAGTTCGTCACCCTCGAGCAGCTCGTTGTCCTCGAGCAGCTCGTTGTCCTCGAGCAGCTCGTCGTTTGCAAGTAGTTCGTCGTCCGCAAGGAGATAACCCCCCTCCTCGAGGAGCTCGTCATCCTCAAGTAGCTCGTCATCTCCCTGGTCACTCGCTGGAACTCCGGAACCTTCTCGTACCGACCCCTCCTGCGAGTCGACTTCACCTTTGTGTTCATCGTCGCCTTCGAGCAGCTCGAACGAAGCGTCTTTCCATACCCGCGAAAACCCGAATGGCCCCCTTTTACGCCCCTTCGCAGACTTTGTTGCGGAGTAAGTAGCAGAGTTTACCTCACTCGCATCCTTGCTGGGTTTATCTGCAACTCTGTCAAGCTCCTCTGGCACATCACGCACTGCCGCCGATTCGTCAAGGAGGGCATCCGAGGTAATGCCAAGGTCCGGCTCGTCCAAATCGTCGGAGTACGCACGATACCTCTTTGACCTATACGAGGGTGCCATCGGCTCCTCCGGCATACCCTCGACTGGCCCACGCATAACCACGCGACCACCCTGCGCCTTGGGATACATCGAAGCGTAGTCGCGCGAACCGCCAACCTCGTCGGATCCGTCGGAAGAATCCACGGCATGCGAGAGCGAAAGCCACGAGGCCGCCTTTGCTTCACCGGCCGTCTCTTCATCGTCATGCAACGCCGACGTTTCATCTGTATCTAGAGTTCCAAAACGTGCTTGCCCCGAGCCATTCTCTTTGCCCCAAAAGCTCTTATGCGCGGCATCGTCGTGCCTGGCAGGCTGACCGTGTGCAATTCTGGATTCGTTTTCGTCCAACTTGTCCGTCACGCGCTCTCCGACCTCTCGTTTCCATACTACGTGCAATGCGCCACCTCCCTTTCGAGAGCCAGCGCATCGAAATAGTTCCCGTTAAAGAACTCAATGATACATGTTTCCCAACAAACCACAGTCCGAAACTACATTCGGAACGATTCACCAACCCTTAATACGTTCCGTCGTAGGCGTCGTATCCGTTCCCGCTCGTATCGTAGCCATAGCCAGTGTCGTAGCCATAGCTCGTATCGTAACCGTACCCGTAGTTAGATCCATACGTCGAATCGTATCCCGTGTCATAGTTTCCATAGTTTTCCGTGCTTGTCGTCGACGCCGAGGTAGAGGTCGTTGCGGTATCGGTCGCCACGCCCGCCGCATACGATGTGCCATCGGGATTGGTAACCGTAATCAAGCCATCCGCATCCGTTGTGGTAATGGTACCATCCGCACTCTTCTTTACCGTCGTGCTCGTGCCGTCAGGATACTTCGTTACCGTAGTGGTGCTTCCGTCGGAGTTGGTTGTAACCGTCGTCGTACTGCCATCGTCGTTTTGCGTCGTCGTGGAAGTGCTGCCATCAGGATTGGTCGTAGTGTCCTTTTGCTTTTGCTTCTCTTCCTCTTCCTTCTTTTTGGCCTCCGCGTCCCTGGCAGCGTCCTCGGCAGCTTTACGCTCTTCCTCTTCGCGCTTCGCTTGCTCCGCGGCATACTGGTCGAGCGCTTCCTGACGCTTTTGTATAACTGCGTCAGTATATGCCTGATAATTGACAATTTCGGCCTCAAGCATCCAAGCCCGGGCAGCATCAAGTTCGCTATCGGTTATGTTCTTCGGCTCTGCTTGACGATACAAGAAGCTGAAAGCCGCACCAGCAAGCAAGTTAACGGGCTGACCGTTAACCGTCGATACATCGTCGGCAATCGAGAGCGCAAACGAGTCGACCGACCCATTATAGAGTGCACCCGTGTCCGAGAGTATGGGGCCGTCGCACGAAACGATGTAGCTACCCTTCTCCAACTTCAAAACATCGCGCGTGGGATGCAAAACGTAGAGCTGGTCGACGGCTTCGCCCTTCGCCGTAGAACCTACCACCCGCAAGGGCGCATTGGTCATGTGCGCTTCGTCGTACATCGGCACATCAAGGCCCACGATAACTTCCACTACCCTATGGAGCTCCGCTTCCGCCGCCGCAGCCGCCTGCGCCTCCACAACCTCTTGATTCTCGTTCCACCTCATCGAGGAAATGCCGGCAATCACCAGCGCAATTATGCATGCCGCCACAAGGAGCACCGCACGCCAACGCCTAATAAGACCACGCAACCCGCCACGCTCGTATGCCGAGGCACGCACGTAGGGATCCTCGTCGTCGTCGAGCCGCACGACGTGCGCCTCCACCTCAATACCCGAAACATCTTCTGAGTCCACGTCGTATTCGTAATCGTAGTATCCATAGTCATCGTAAAACGTAGGCTCACTCTGTTGCGACTGCGAAGACGCGGACGCAGCAGCTGCAGCAGTTGGGGCTACAGCGGTCGATTCGGGCAATTCGGCCGGCTCCGGCTCCTGCACCAACTCCAACGCCGGCTCCGGTTCCGGCTCGACTTCATCCTCGAGCGGCACATCTTGCTCTAGCTCCGCCTCGAACTCAACGGCAACTTCCTGCTCGTCTTCGTATGTGGGCGCGTCCTCTTCATCGAACTCATCCTCGGGCGCCGGCTCGAATGCCGGCTCTTCAACGATGTCCTCTATATAAAAGCCGCAGTTCGGACAAAACCGCTGGCCGCATTCCACGTCGACATTACATCTTGGACATTTCATACACGACCCTCCGCCGCACACATACAAGTTTGCTCATTTTAACCCAGTTGCGCTTCCCCTGTCCACGCACACCCAAAAAACGCCAGACTTTTCAGCTTGCAAGACTGCCTGCAAGACTGTCTCGACTCGCAACTCCACCCACGCGAAATACCTCTACAATAGAAGTTGCGACAAGGGAGGCGCCATGGATACAAACATTAAAACCGAAACAGTATTTTTCCCTTCCACCGACGGTACCACGCAAGTGCGAGGCGTCATTTGGTGGCCAAACAACACACGGGAGCAACGCGGAGTGGTGCAGCTCGTTCACGGCATGGCCGAGCACATCATGCGCTATGCAGATTTCGCCCGCTTCCTTGCCGATAAGGGCTTTGTGGTATGCGGACACGATCACGTCGGCCACGGCGAGAGTGTTAAGAGCCCCGAGCTGTTGGGATGCTTACCACTCAAGGGTGGTCGCGACGTGCTCGTGGGTGACGTGGGACTCATGCGCAAACTTATCCGCGAACGTGTGAATGCCACGTTACCCCATTTTCTCTTTGGGCACTCCATGGGAAGCTTCGTGGTGCGTGCCTACATCGCCGAGTCCGGGCAAGGTCTCGCAGGCGCCATCATATGCGGAACCGGACACGTCCCGCCCGCCCTCTCGGCGAGCGGCAACTTGCTCGCCCAAGCAATCTCGCGCATACGCGACGAGCGCTATGTTAGCAAGCTTCTTGGCGACCTCTCGATTGGCGCCTATTCCAAGGCCATCGAAAACGCACGCACACCACTCGATTGGCTCTCCTACTCCAAGGAGAACGTCGACGCCTATATCGCAGACAAAAAATGCGGTTTCGCTTTTTCGGCGGGCGCTAACGCGGCTCTCATGGCGCTCACACGCGAGGTATGCACGCCCAAGTGCTGCGCACGTGTACCGCATAAGCTGCCGCTCTTCTACATTTCAGGTGACGGTGACCCCGTTGGCAACATGGGCGAAGGCGTAAGAACGGCAGCCACGATGGCAAAAGAAGCAGGTAGCACCGATGTTACCTGCACCATTTTCGAGCATATGCGCCACGAGATCCTTAACGAAGTCGACCACCAACGTGTGTACGATGCCGTACTCCAATGGTTGGAGTCGCACCTTTCCCGCCCGACAACCACTCAAGCACAGTGAGGAGAGCATCCCATGAACAAGCAGCGCTATATTGTTGCGCTCGACCAAGGAACCACGTCGTCGCGCGCCGTACTCATCGATCACGACGGACGAATGGTAGACGCCGTACAGCGACCTTTTACGCAGCTGTATCCAAAGCCCGGATGGGTTGAGCACAACCCCCAGGAAATTCTGTTTTCTCAGCTGGGCTCCCTTACCGAACTCATCGCACGCCACAACCTGAATGCCGAGAACATCGCTGGCATCGGCATCGACAACCAACGCGAAACAACCATCGTGTGGGACCCGGCAACTGG
This sequence comes from Atopobiaceae bacterium, assembly GCA_017510785.1. GTDB lineage: Bacteria > Actinomycetota > Coriobacteriia > Coriobacteriales > Atopobiaceae > RUG440. The sequence goes on from JAFWMH010000078.1 coordinate 20,251, forward strand.
CCAGCCAATCGCCAACGCCATCGTGTGGCAATGCAGGCGCACGGCCCAGCTCGTCGAGGAGCTCTGCGGCGATCCTGCTGTGGCCGAACGCATTCGCGCCAAGACGGGACTCATGCCCGACGCGTACTTCTCGGCCAGCAAGGTGCGTTGGCTGCTCGACAACGTTCCAGGAGCACGTCAGCGCGCAGAGGCGGGCGAACTGCTCTTTGGTACCGTCGATACATATTTGGTGTGGGTACTTACGGGTGGCCTCGTGCACGCCACCGACCCAACCAACGCGAGCCGCACCATGCTGTACAACATCCATGAGGCATGCTGGGACGAGGAGCTTCTTGAGTTGTTTGATGTTCCCGCCTCTATGATGCCGCAAGTAAGGCCTTCCTCGGGCAGCTTTGGAGAGACGAGCTACCCCGGTGTGCCCGCAGGCGTGCCCATTTGTGGCGTAGCAGGAGATCAACAGTCGTCCCTGTTCGGACAATGTTGCTTTGCGCCAGGCCAAGCCAAGAACACGTATGGGACCGGCTGCTTCTTGCTCATGCACACCGGAGCCGAGGCAGTCGAGTCGCGCAATAGACTCGTTACCACGATTGCCGCAAGCGCACCGGGAGTTGGCCACACCGAGTACGCGCTTGAGGGATCGGTGTTCGTTGGCGGTGCCGTAATACAATGGCTTCGCGACGAGCTCGGCCTTATTCGCACTGCCTCCGAAAGCGAGGCGCTCGCACGCGAGGTGCCTAACACGGGCGGCGTATACGTAGTGCCAGCTTTTACCGGACTCGGCGCACCTTGGTGGGAGTCCGATGCGCGCGGCACGATTTGCGGCATTACGCGCGGCACCAACCGGAGCCATTTGGTGCGAGCTGGCCTCGAATCGATTGCCTACCAGGTTACCGACCTCGTCCACGCCATGGAAGCCGACGCGGGACGCGAGATTGACGTGCTCAACGTGGACGGCGGCGCTTCGGCAAACGATTTGCTCATGCAGTTCCAGGCCGACGTGAGCCGACGAGTTCTGCATCGTCCACAAAACGTCGAAACAACGGCACTCGGGGCAGCTTTTCTTGCCGGGCTTGCCTGCGGGTACTGGTCTGGCACCGACGAGCTGGCCGCCCTGCGCGCAAGCGACGACGTATTCAAACCGCAGATGGAGGATGCTCAAGCCAACGCCTTGCTCGCCGGATGGGCCGACGCCGTAAAGCGCACCATTGCGTAGGTCCATCCCACCGGCAACGCCCAACCCACCGGCAACGCCCAACCCACCGGCAACGCCCAACCTGCCGAGTTAAACGCATTCCCCCGGAGGTGTTCTCGTCGAGAGAAAACCTCCGGGGGAACGACTCTCTAGCGCCCCGTCCTTAAGGAATGGCAAGCACCCGTCCGTGGCCCGGAGGTAACCGTGCTCAAACAGTCCTCGTTCCTGCGGAACTGCGCGCGGCTGCTCCTCCGTGCCACTCCCTGATCTTGACCATTCTTTAGTGACGGGTCTAGCGCCTGCCTCCCATGAGGCCACCCATAATGCCTTGGATGTCCTTCATGTCGAACCCGTCCGAAAGGTCCACACCCTTCATGGCAGCGCCAACATCAATCGAACCCAAAAGCTTAGGCAGAATTCCCATAACCATCGCTGCTTGCTCGCCCGAAATGGGGATTCCCGCACCACGAATTGCGGTCTTTGCGCCCTGCGTATCCTTCGAGCCCAAACCCTGAAGCTGCCTGAGCAAATCGGGATTGCCCGCAATTTGCCGTACGATTTGGTTGACGTCGAAACCGTTTTTGGCCTGCGCCATTGTGTTCTCCCTTCTCACAACATCATCCCACGAATTATGCCACAAGGCGGCAGAGTACGTCCATTAGTTCGGCTGCGGAGGATTCGGACCGTTCTCGTTCGCGCCACCATCGCCAGCCTCGAAGTCTTGATAATCCATAGGAGACACGCCGCCATTGAAAGATGCCTCCCCAAAACCGCCACTCCCCATGCCGCTGCTCACCGCATCACCGCTTTGGTCGGGATAATCCACCGCGTTTTCAAACGTGGCCTCGGCTTGCGCGGCCTGCGCAGCTTGTTTTTTGGCGCGTCTCCTACGATGCATAATGAGCACGATGGCAAAGATGGTGCCCGCAATGAGCAGGTATGGTAAGAACATTATGAACAGATACACGATCCCGCGCACAACGTGCCCAAAAATGCCCCACGAGTCGTCCCAGGCATCGACGAAGAAGTTGCCCGACGAGGAGGAGCTCTCCCCCGCGACCACTTCCTCTGAGAGCGTCACGCTAAGCTGCGACCTATCGGCATCGTGCTTCATGTCGTCACGTGCGTCGGTATACTGTTTGATTTCAGCCATAACGTCGTACATGCGATCGGTGATTTGCAGCATGTCCTCCGTCGTCGTAGCTTCCTCGAGCATCTTTTTGTAGTGCTCATACTCCTCGTTAAGAATCTCGATTCTGCGCTCGGTATCGTTGTAAGTGCGCGTCACGTCGTCGGACGAAATGTTCGCGCTCTCGATGGTGCAACCTTCAATGTTCCTGAGCTTCTCAACCGTTTCCTCGAGCTTGTTGGGATCAACGCGCGCATCAATCGTAATGGTTCGCGCGTGGCCGCCCGACTCGCTGGAATTGGTTATGTTGCCGCCGGCCTCGTCTATTATCTTCTTCACGCTCGTAAGCGCGTCATCGTAGCTTCGCGTACTCAAACTCACGTACGCCGAGCGAATTACAACCTTGTTTTGCTCCTCAGCCTCCGTGGCGTCGTCGGAAACCTTGGCCTTAGCATCGGCCGAGCCTTCCGTGGCGGCCAATCCATCCGCCTCGGCATCGACACTGGAGTAGGCGTAGTCCTCTTGTGCGACCACGGCCTCTCGCTGCGTCGCACCGCCACTCGACGAGGAACAGCCCGTCGCAAGCACCGCCACCCCCAGCGCAAGCACCATCATTGCAACAGCCATACGCGCAAAAGTCTTACGTTGTTGTACCATGAGCACTCCTTCCAACGGAACGGATACCCACAGCATAGCATGCCACATGAAAATTCGTCTGCAGCGCCTTCAGTCATGTTTTGAAGTAACGTACATATTTTCGCTTATTCGTGTTGTAAGAATACACCTGTTCTGTTACTATAGTCAAGCATAACGTTGACAGTAATCGTAATGGCTTTTAGTATTCCTTTTTGAACCACCCGAAAAAGAAGGAGAACCAATGCCCGAAAGATCATACAAATCCAAGCAAATGATTGTAATGCGTCGCGACCTACGCATGCGTAAAGGCAAAATTGCCGCGCAAGCAGGGCATGCTTGCGTAGAAGCGGTACTGATGGCACTCGCGCGCGAAGGTCGACTTGACCAGGTACGCATAATGCCAAGCCAAAACTGGGTCTATTTGGATGACGCAGGCACCATCGAAACACCTCTTTCGCGCTGGTTTGATGCGGGCGTGGCAAAAGTGTGCGTTTACGTCGATGGCGAAGACGCGCTAATCGATCTCGCCCGGCGCGGACGTGAACTCGGTTTCGCCGTCGCACTTGTTCGCGACGCGGGATACACCGAGTTCCACGGCGAGCCTACCTACACCTGCCTCGCCTTCGAGCCACTCATGCCCGAGCAAATCGACCCACTGACGGGAAGTTTGCCGCTCTACTAGTTTCGAAGACGCAGTTGCGTATTATCTCGAACGCGTAGGAAAAAACAGCGCGTTGAAATTCCTCGCGGAATACGATAGGTTCCGCTCTTTAGTTGCCTCACTTCCGGGCTATGGCCCTGTGGTTGGCGACACAAACCTGAGATGGCGCAAACTAGGCGCATTTGTTGCCATCTATTATGAGAATACCAGCTCCGATGAGATAGTACTCCTTCGTCTCTATCATCTTTCATCAAACTGGAGAAGCCATGTTTTGGGCATTCTTCCAACCGATGAAGTCTAACACAAGATGCACAGCCAACAACTAGTTAAGAAGCTCCTCCAAACGTTATAATTGCCTGCGAAACTGCCCTCTTGCGAACTCCACACAATGTAATTTTGCATCACCAATGGAACAAAGTGATGTTCGTGCGCAGTTCCAACGCAACAAGAACTGACTGTTTCGAACATCACTTGTATCCATTTAACTCAATCGCCCCATCAAGCGCTATTCAAAATGTGACGCAACCTGTTCGAGCGTTTCGATTATCGGCAGATGCTGCGGGCACATCTCCTCGCACTGGCCGCAACCGATGCAGTCGCTGGCCTTGCCAAACTCCTCGGCGAGCTTCTCGTAGTTGGTAAAGTTAATCGTCCAGCCCTTGTGCTCCAAGTCGTCGCGCATGTCCTCGTTGTACAGCGAGAAGTACTCGGGAATGCAAATGTTCATGGGGCAACCATCGGTGCAATAGTGGCATGCGGTACACGCGATTGCTGTTTGCCCGTTAATGATATCTGCCACCTTAAAACACGTGTCCTTCTCTGCATCGGTAAGGGGCTGGAAGTCCTCCATGTAGCTCAGATTGTTTTCCATTTGGGCCACATTGCTCATACCCGAAAGCACGCACATTACATTGGGCAGGCTTGCCGCAAAGCGAATGGCCCAACTCGCCACCGAGAGACTGGCATCCAAATGCTTGAACAGCACCTCGGCTTCCTCGGGAACGTTGGCGAGCGTACCACCCTTGACGGGCTCCATCACGATGACGGGCTTGCCGTGCTTCGTGGCCACCTCGTAGCAGGCACGCGACTGAATCCACTCGCTCTCCCAGTCAAGGTAGTTTATTTGCAGCTGCACAAACTCCATTTCCGGATGCTTGGTAAGGATTTTATCGAGTAGCTCGGGATTGTCGTGATACGAGAACCCCGCATGCCGTACGAGTCCGGCCTCTTTTTTGGCGAGCAGCCAGCTAAAGCAGTCGAACTTCTCGAAGTGAGGAAGGCTCGACGCCTCGATGCCGTGCAGCAAATAGTAGTCGAAGTACTCGACTCCGCACTTCTCGAGCTGAGCGTTAAACACCTCGTCGCGACCCTCGAACGTACTGAAGAAGCCGTTGTGCAACTTGGTAGCCAAGGTAAAGCTTTCGCGCGGATAACGACTCACCAACGCCTCCTTGGCAACGCCCTCGCTCGCAAAGCCGTTGTACATCCAGGCGGTATCGAAGTACGTAAAGCCCTTCGCCATAAACAGGTCGACCATACGCTTTACCTGCTCAACGTCCACCTTCGACGCGTCGTTGGGATCGAGCTGCGGCATACGCATAAGCCCAAACCCGAGCTTCTTTTGCGGCATAAACTCCATAACGTTCCCCCTTCGTCTGTTGTCTGCCTGTTGGAATCGTCTATCATTCTACCTCAGAGGTTCCGCGCAACGAGTTATTACTCGCAACAAATGAAGGAGAGGTTAACCGTGAAGGTACTCATAATAAACGGCAGCCCCCACGCCACGGGAAACACCGCCCGCGCGCTCGCCGAAATGCAAAAGATCTTTACCGAGGAAGGCGTAGAGGTCGTAACCGCGCGCGTGGGAAGCATGGATGTTCGCGGATGCATTGGATGTGGCCGGTGCAGTCAGCTTGGTCGTTGCGTTTTTGACGACGTGGTCAACGAGCTTGCACCCAAGTTCCAGGAAGCCGACGGCCTCGTGGTGGCATCGCCCGTTTACTACGGATCGGCCAACGCCACGCTCATCGCCACGCTGGACCGACTGTTCTACAGCTCGTCTTTTGACAAAACCATGAAGGTGGGCGCAGCCGTAAGCGTCGCGCGTCGCGGAGGCCTCACCGCCACGTGGGACGAACTAAACAAGTACTTCGGCATTTCCGGCATGCCCATCGCCACTGGCCAATACTGGAACGGCGTTCATGGCGCAGCGCCGGGCGAGGCAGAGAAGGACCTGGAGGGACTTCAGCAAATGCGCACGCTCGCCCGTAACATGGTATTCTTGATGCGCGGCGTAGCACTTGCCCGCGAGTCGTACGGCATCCCCACGCGCGAGCCCTTCGAGCGCACGAACTTCGTGCGCTAACCTTGTTGCGGCCGCTCGGGGCTGGCCCGGCGGCCGCGTACGCGATGCCATTCCTTGATGAATTGCCCTAACCACAAGCGTTAGCCACCTACCACAGCGCTGCCCACGCAAAGCCCAACTTCGTCACGAACGGTGAACTGGTACGTACAGCGCAAGAGAACGCCTTCGTGCTCGATTGCAAACCGCACCGTCGCGCCGTCGGCCTCGACTGGCTCCACAATCGCGTCACCACGAGCAGCAAGAGCAAGCTCCATGCCTTCGGCGAAGGCATGTGCCCATGAGTCCTCGTCCGCAAACGTCGGCACAACAAGCATGTTTCGCGAGAACACCTCCATGTGGTTGCCCGCCGCATCGGTCGCATAGAGTTCCATCGTTTCGCCGTCGTTTGCTGCCCCAATGGCCTCATCACGGTAGTCATCGGCCAAGACGAACGACACCCCAAAGCGATCGTTGCGATACGCAATGCCACGTCCGGACACGTCTTCCAGTGGTGCATCCGACGCGGGCAACGGCGGAAGCGGAGGTGCGATAACTGCCAGCGACACAGCATCGACGTTTACCTTCGTGCTCTTATCTGCGACCTCCCACGTTCCTTTCGCGGCCAGCGACCTCAGGTTCTCGTTGCTTTCGTCGAGGACGCTATAAGAACCCGTCCTCCAACGCACCGCGCCGTCCTCTTCCAGCTCGATGAAGTCCGAGACTTCTCTCGTCGCATGCTCGTCGACGACGTGCGGCACGCTAACCCGCGACGAGAACCGTTCGCCACTCACAAAGCTCCTTTGAAGCGAGGTTTCGTCCAAGAGTGACGAGTCTCGCACCGGCACACTCGGATTGTAGATTTTCCAAATGCCCGTGCAGGCACCATTCGTCACGTCGCGCGGCGTTACCAACGTAAGGGCATATGCACCATCGGCATCGCATAGCTCGAACGATGCCGACGTGTTGTTGGAACGCTTCAAGGCAAGCTTGCCACGCAATTCGACGTTATGGTGGCTCAACGTTGCAGCACCATCGCCCTTGCAATCCAGGCGCAGAATAACGTCGCCATGCGTACTCACAATGCTTCGCGTTCCCACCAGTCCGGCCAAACTCGTCGGCATGCTCCCGAGGAAACCGAGCACGAACAGGCCCAGCAAGCCACACGCACCACACATGGCACCGAAACCCGCCCATCCCTCATGCGATTTTGGCAACCACCTCACCGCGCACACGGGAGTCTCAACGACTTTACCCTCCCCTTGCGACACGCCGCCATAGCTTCCCAAGAGCAACAAAAGCAGGTTGTAGTGCACATCGAGCGCCAAGTCGTCCAACAAAACATGGGCCGCCATCGCCCCGAGTGCCAACAAGAGGGCATGATCGCCCTGCTTGTAGGCCACTCGCGTCACGCGCGTCCACAGCGCGACCAAGCACGCCACATACACCCAACCGCGTTCCACGAGCGCACGCACGAACAGGATGTCAACATAAAAGTACTTCGCCGTGTGCACAACCTGTCCATACTGATTGAGGCCGTTGCCCACAAACGGCACGAACTGTCCGAATGCCGAAACACCATATTCGCTCATCACTTGGTACGCCCGCCCCAAACGCGAGCCCACCGCTCTATTCAGCTTTATCGCAAGCGCAGACTCCGGCCCTCCCATCCAGCCATACACCAAGGGAGCCATCACCGAAACCGCGAACACGATGACGAACGACCACGAGAGACATGCCCACAACCAATCTATGCGTTCGACGAGCACACGCCACCTGCCCAGCAGCAACGTCCCCGCAATGAGGAGTACGGCGACGCCAAACGAAAGCCGCGAGTCGGTAAGAACAAACGCAAGCGTATTGATTGCGAGGAGCAGGGCGCCCTCCGCCAACGAGAGCCGCTTTCCGCGAAGCGCACACACCACGCACGTAAGACAAAACAAATATTGGGACGAGAACAGTGCGTAGGTAAAGCCCATGCAATGACGCGTTCGGCTTCCTTGATACAAAATGATGTCGTCAATCACGCCCGCCGCAGCAGAGACAAGCACCACCACAAGCGCGCCTGCAAGCACCCATCCGCAAAACCTCAAGGTTCGTCGCGCATCGAAGTGCCGCGCGCACAGAACAAGCAACAGCATACAAACGTCGGCATGTATTTCTCTGCGAACGGCGTATAGCATCATCGCCGCAGCAAGGAAGAGGGCAACTACGTCGCGCAGTCCGTACTCCTTGCGCAACGCCTTGGCAAGCTCGACATACGCAATCACCAGCGGCAGCCGGTGATAAAAGAAGTCGACGGAAACCTTGCCCCACTCGTCAAGAATCGGCCAGTAATACGAGCTGCGCAGTACTTGGTACGCAATCCATGCGCCGCACATAACGCGAAAGAGCCACTCGCACGTACGCGATGCCACGAGCACCTCTCCCACACGACGAATACCACCACGTACGGTATTGCCTTGTTCCATGGGCATCGACACCCCTTTCCCGCGCCCATTCATCGTACGAGCACGCACAGGCATCCTTTGGCCTCGCGCCCATCGACGCGGGCCGGCGCAAGGCCAGAACCTTCCGCCTGAACGAAACACGGCACGAGGCGGTCGCGCTCCCTTCGCACCTCTATGCTCGGACGACCGCTCAGCCGCAGGGTATATTCGCGACCGGCTTGCACCGGCGCGCCCTTCAAGTCGATTGTATAGTCCTCGCCATCGGGTATGAAGCTGCAGCCTTCAGCAGTTTTGAACACGCACTCGCCCGTCGTTGCATCGCACAGCTCCACGTAGAGCAACGCCATGTCCTGGCGCGAGAGAACCGCCCATCCGCCGTTGCTTAGGCGCAGCACGACCTTTTCGAGCGCGCGATCGTCCTCAAACCTTAGCGGCTGCTCGACTACGGCGGCATGCTCCTCAGCGGTGAGATTGGCATCCACCTCAACCGCCTCGCGTCCAAGTGTATCGTATGCCACAGGATTGGTCGTCGCAAGGTAAGGCACCAACGAGAGACAACACGCGGCAAGTATCACCACGGGGCGCACGAGAAGAAGGGCCGGCGTCGGCATCGCCTGGCACGCGGCGCTCGCGTCCGTACGGGATTGAACGTCCTCACCCGAGAGGTGGGCCATGCCACGCTCGGACTCCCCGGCACCGGACTCCCCGACCCCAAGCGCCCCTGTTCCGGGCTTATCAACATCGAACTCGAAGGCCACCTCATCCCCCGCCGCACTGCGCTTGTGCGGAAACGTCAGCACGATGAGCGCAAGGGTAGCCGTTACAAACACGTTGGTAAAGAGCGCCGAGTACTGCGTCAGACTGAGACGCGAGAAGAAGTCGCCCATGTTGGCATAGCGCACGATTGACGAATCCGGCATGTGGACGAGTCGTGGCACCACCAAATGGCTCACAAAGGCGCGATCGAAAAACGGAACCCAGTTGTTCGCGCAGGCAGCAAGAAAGTATGCAGCCGAACCGAGCGTCTCGAGCAACGCGGCTGCCTTGCGCTGACGCGCATTCGTGGCAACGCACAGCGCAAACCAGGGCGCAAACAAATACACCCAGTGCTTTGTGAGCGGCGAGAGGGCCACGAATCCGCCCCATATGGCAAGCCCACACCATACGGCCTCGTGCCTCGTGAAACCACACTTAATATATGCCCACAGCACCAATACCAAATAGCCCGCCACAAACGGGGCGAACGAAAGGTCGAGACCTATATTGACGCTCAACACGTAGCTAATGGCGTCGCGACTTTGCGACGCAAGCGCAACGCGATAAGACGGACTGCCCGCAAACACGAACCGCTCTATTACGATGAGCACGGCCATCGAGGCCCAAAAGAGAAGGGCCCGCGGCAATCGCTTTTCGCGCGCAAGCACGAGCGGCAATGCAAGGAGCAGGGCAAACATCTTGAGCGGCGCCGCGATGGCGAAGAACAGCCAAAAGCGTTTGATGTCATGTTTTATGTACGCGTACACGCCCCACAGCGAAAAGAAAGACGAAATCGCATCGAGCTGACCACACAGCCCCACCGAAAAGAGCGTCGCCATGCTAGAGAGGTACAAAAACGCCGCAAGCCGCGGCAAAACGGCACCATCCGCCTCGTCTCCATCATCCACGCAAAGGCGCGTGATACGCGCAATCATCCAGGCAACGCCCAACGAAAAGAGGAGCACGAGCGTTTTGGACCACAGCATGGAGGGCAGCCACTCAAGATAGGTTCTCTCGCATACGTGGGCAAGCACATAAAGCGGCAGCTGCCATATGCCAAAGATTACATAGATAAGCAAGTTGTAGTTGGCAGCCCAGTTCGTGTGTGCCCGTTCGGCGCTGATTTCGTAGAAGTCCAAAAACCTCCCCTCTCGAATCGCGTCGATGAGGAAGTTGGAGTTCTCGATGGTGTTCGTGAGGTCCATAAACATAAACGTTACGTGCGCAAACAGCAGCGCCGGACCAAGCACAGCCCATGTTAAGGGCACGCGAAATCGAGCAAGCTTTGTCATGGGACCCCTTTCGTCGTACCTAGTCTAGCGAGGGCGCGGAGCTTTGTCCACGCGAACGAAACCAGCAGAGAAAAGACTACGTCGAGGATCGCGTTCATTAGCTTATGGTGCCAGGCACGAAAGCAGGAACACGAACCAGCTTCCCAGAATCGCCGTGAGGATGCACATGATGCGGTTGACACCTAACGTGCGAGTTACGACCATCGGGATAATGGCAATGCCCTTCGCAATGTCGTAACGGCGGATGCGCGGCTTGTGTGCCACGTTATTACCCCAGCCCCGGCTTTGCGTGGCGCGGGTTGGCCTTTAGGTGCTTCGGCGCGTTTGGTGCTCGAGGTGGTTCGTCGTCTGCGTGGAGCGGCTCTGTCTTTGCGTGGCGTGGTTCGCGCTGCGCGTGACTTCTCTCGCCCTCAGCGCGACGTGACTCAACCTTCCCTCGGCGGCGACGCGCGAGAACGGTTGCCACGACTGCGCTCACCACGAGTTGCAGCGCAATGTGACCTGCTGAAACGACGTTTGCGGGGACGCCCTGCCAGAAGAAGCCCAGCATCTTTGCCACCAAATAGTTGGCACCGCAGTTGAGCATTGCAAGATGAACGCACAGCACGATGAGCGAGTTGTTCCCGTAAAACTCAAGCACACGCGCAATCCGCGGAGTGTGATGGTCGAGAATCTTCGAGAGATGAATCACGAACAGAGTCGCGCTCAGGCCACCTATAAGGCCGAGCACACCACCGTTGAACGACGGCGTTACGAACGACGGGCGCATGCCATAATAGCCCGCGACCGCCGCAACTATGAGCAGAGGAAGCAATAGAGCGGGATGAACCGTCGCCTCCAAGCGTCCAAGCCTTCTATAATACCAACCTCCATAGAGGAACGGCGCTGCCGCGAGACCCTGCTCAACATTGAACGGCACGTACAACTTGCGGCGAAGCGTTACGGCACACAACGCCAGCACAATCGTTGACACAAAACCTAAGGCCGGATGCTTTGGGGTTATCTGCATAAGTATGCGTACCTCTATGAGGGCGACCAGCATGGCCTCCAAAAACCAAATGGCCCCGATGTAGCCCGCACCTTCCGGCAGGGAGGGAAATGGAACGCCAGCGCCAAAAAGAACAGCGAGCAGGAATTCGGTACGACTATGCCATATGGTTGGTGGACAGATGGAGCCGTGCATGAACTTGAGTGCGAGGATGAAAACCCCCATTGCTAAACAGGTCACAGCATAGGGAACCATCAGCCGTCGCGTGCGGTCGAGCACGAATTGCGCCAGAGGCTTCCGCGTGCTCAGGAAGAACCCAGCCGTAACGTAAAACAAACACACGTCGTATAACGCAACATACGGGCCAAGCACAGACGAGCCATCTTCCCGCACAAAGGGAATGTGATGCAAAAGTATGGAGAGTATTGCGATGCCCTTCGCAACATCAATCCATCGTATGCGCGTGGTCCCTGCCATGGACTCTTGCTCCTTTCGTCCGGAAGGTATTACTTCACATTCCTGTTCCTCACAAATGCCATGACTTTGTCTGCGTTCTCCTTGATAGTCCATGCTGAAGCAAGTCTTCCTTTTGAGTAAGCGAATGCGGTGCCTTGGCTCTCGCGCGTCAGCAAGGCCGTGAAATATTGCTCCCAGCTTGCAAAGCGTTGCGATTCAATATGGTCTCCCGGCGAACGCATAATTCGGCCAAGCTCAGCTCCACCCACCAATCCCGACGAAAGAAGCAGCCACTCAAACGACTCGGGCAAACAAATCGTAATCGTATTGGCATGTCGCTCCTGCAAAGCAAGCACACGTTCGGCTTCTGAACCAAACGCTGCCCCATCCGCTATAACGAACACTCTCTCGTTTGCATGTTGCCGAAGCCAAGGATAGATGCCACTATTGGTATACGCACTCACACATGTGAGGTCCGAACCAATGAAGCGTGCCTTATAGAACTCGTAGCCACTCTTCGAATCCTCTGTAAGCAATGTTTGATACGCCGCCCGTACGGTACCCGTTACGCCATACACATGTCGAACACGCTTTTTGTACATCGGCTCGAGGCTATGGTACTTCCCACTCGTTTTAATGTAATAGATTTCATCGACGCTATACGGCAACTGATGCAGCGGCTCACGTGAGAACACTACATAGTAGTTGTCGGTGCCTAAAACGGCAGCAGCAAATTCCTCGCTTGAAACAAACCGCGATCCTTCGTCAACAAAAACGATGGAGTCAGCTATGCCAGCAAGCTGATGTTTCCAGTCGAAATCGGTGAGCGCAACGCACTGCTTGTCACACGAGAGTTGCACTCGACTATTTTCGCCCTCTCGCATGTGCGCAACAACAAGATCGTAAAGCGTTGTTTTGCCTGTACCGCTATCGCCCCTCACAATCGTAATGTTTCGTCGCACATTGAAGCGGTACCTAACCCGCCTGTTGCCAATACTAACAACGTGCGTGCCCCGCATGACTGCCTCCTACACGTAGTCACCGGCCAGAAGCAAAAACTCGTCCATGTTGGTTGCAATCCCCTTGCTGTGTCCCTCGGGATCGCGCACACGAATCTTGAAGGGACCTTCACCAAAATCCATAAGATGACGCAAGTTAACGAGCAAACGCCGCTTTTGTTTGCTCCGCTGCTCAGCAATATGAAGAATCCACTTTGCGCAATTGTTACCGCAAGTCGATATGTTGAACACGCGCGACCTGTCGTTGTCAAGAAGCATAAGGGTTTTTACACCACCAGATAACTGCAGCGGGGATATGGGACCAAGAACTGGACTCTCAATTAGGTTTGGTCCAACTACCTCCGATTTGTCCACATCACGAATCATCTCTACAGAAAGAGGCTTCGTAATCCATTCAGGAAGATAGGCATTCTTAAAGTATTCGGCGGTGTTGTATACCGCATCGGACATGTCCCCAAATTGCACGTTGAGCATGCGTTATCTCCGTTCAATCATCCACATGTATGTATGCGCTTTCGTCCGCCTACCATCCTAACGCAAAACACTTTCGGCGTACTAACGTATAATAGACGGGCAATCAGGGCAACAACAACGTGCATGGGAGAACGCAATGAACGAGACCGGTACGTATACGTCTTTGCGCATGGCAGTTTTACAGGCACTGCGCTACAACGGCATAGGCATTCTCGATCAACCAA
>JAFWMH010000079.1 GCA_017510785.1 Atopobiaceae bacterium
ATCATCGGCAAGGCGGTTGCAACCGCCGAGGAAAAGGAGTAGAATCACCAGCCGGGCAGCTCGGAACCGACGTTCGCTCCGGTGACCCACACCTTCTTACACCACATATCGGGACGCGATCCCCATAATCACCAATGGGTGCCGTTTGGGACACTTTTGCCGTGGTTTCGCCCGCCATATGTCCCCTCTGGCACCCATGATCGCCAATGGGTGCCATTTGGGCCATTTCGGCAAGGCGCGAGACCAGAAATGGCCCGTTTGGCACCCAACGTTGAGCAGAATCTGACGGAATACCGACCTGCGAAAGTCCCCCATTGCACGTGTCGCGCTCTCGTCAGGTTTTTCCCTCGGGACGGCCCGACAAGACCCGCCCTCGACATGAGCCACGACTCCGCCCTGCGCCGGCACGCTGGCCACCGCAACCTGCGGCACGCTGGCCACCGCAACCTGCGGCGCGCTGGCCGTCGCAACATGCATGCATCTGCTGTTATGAAGCATCTTGGGGAGCATATTCGAGAAACTGCCTCTTGGCGCTTCATGACGATGGCTAATGCCAGACGACGTTACGGACGCTTCGTCACCGCGCACCACCGCCCCAAGACGTCTCATAACGATTGCCAATGCCAGCTTCTGGCGAACGTCGGTTTCGGTTGTTATCACGGCGACGCCAGACGCGATTTCGAATCGTGCGGTGGCCGAGCCGTCGCACGGGCCGGAAGAAAAAACCTGTCGAAAATGCGACTTGTGAAACTGAAAGGTTTGCACAGGTCGATTTTCCGACAGATTCCGGCCAGGCGGAGCGCCGTGGGGGGCATGGGAGGGAAAAATCCTGTCGAAAATGCGACTTGTGCAACTGAAAGGTTTGCACAGGTCGATTTTCCGACAGATTCCGTTGCGGAGATTTGCACAGGTCGATTTTCCGTCAGATTTTTTGCCTCGGGGGCATCGCACTGGCCCGTTTCCCGTCGGACCGGCCCCCCGCGACTTGCACAGGTCGATTTTCCGACAGATTTCGGTGCGGGGCGTCACGAGGGTGTCGCCATCGAGCCCCTCTGCGACAGCCTTTCTTACCATCTGGCCGAACATCCCGGCAAGCGTTTATCCGCAACCGCACGGCCAAACCTCACGCAATGCCCGCCCGGCACAGCAGCACATCCTAGCAAGGTTTGATCCGATACTGCACGACTTTACCTCAAGCAATACCCAATCGGCAAAGCAACACCCCAAGGGCCACGAGGGCTACCAGCCGCAGGCCCTTATCAACTCTCCCATCCGACCGGAAGAGTCGAAGACAAAACCTTGGCGAAAGCGGAAACAACACCTGAACGCCCTTCTTATTCGTAACATCGAGGGCGACATGCAGCAACATGCCAATCGCAAACGGCGGAACGACCTGCGGAAACACGAGCCAAAGCGGCGCAGAGAAAAGCACTACGGCCAGAAAAGAGTGCATGAAGGTACGATGGTGGCACAGTCTCTTCCACTGAGAGCCCAACACAGCAAGAACGACGAACGCGGCGGCACCGACTGTCGCAACCGGTCCCATGCGATTGAGCACGAGCCCCGCAACACCAAGGTCGAGAAAGTGATCGATAAGTGCGATTGCGACCAGCGGAACGAGGATGTCGACCCCAAAGAAGTAGTCCTTTACGGCCGACTTCGAGCTGACGTCAATATCGCAAATCCATCCGCCCAAAAGGCCACCTGCAACGTCTATGAGGCACGCGCTCGCACCGGTCGGTTCGAGCAGCGCCAGCGAAGCCGCAGCACCCACAAGCATATGTGTTCGGCTATTCATATGCCTCGAACCGACCTTTCCCTCGTCCGCATAAGGAGCACCATAACACACGACGTCTACCTGCTTAAAGCCAGCAGTTCACGTCCTTCACATCGAGACGTCTAGTTTGAGCATACGTCACACATCGCGAACCACCCCTGCAACGATTGAGATGTTTGCAGTTCTCACATCCTGTGGGAACGTACGGCTTAGCCAGCTGCCGCATTACTTCACTGCGCGCAATTATCTCAGCCAGCTCGCCATCGCGATAATTTCCGATTACGAAGGGCAGTCGACGACATGGCATCATATCCCCATTCGCCAAATAAATAAGCAAGTCGCCACCCGCACCGCAACGATATAAGCATGGTCGGTGCGTGGCGAGAAACTGAAGGGGCCTCCCACAGTTGACCATGCTGCTTCCGTCAATCCTTCTGTATCGCCACCTGCGTCGCGCGGCAAGTCTGCAGGCTTCCTTGAACTCTTCCGTCGTAAGCGCAAGGGAATCTGTATCCTCGGTAACGACCCTGTCCCACCAAAGCTTGTCAACACGATGATGCCTACACACAATAGAGAGTTCTCGAAAGTCGCGATAGTTTTGCTTTTGCGCGGTAAACGATACCAACACGTGAACATTCTCTGCTTTCAGGTAGTCGATGCCACGCAACGCGCGCTCGAATGAGCCTTCACCGCGAATTCTATTGTGAGTATCCCTCACGCCGTCAAGACTTACCTGTACAAACACGGGACGCAACATTGCCAGCCGTCGAGCATATTCCTCGTTAATCATTGTTCCATTGGTCAGAACACCCAAGCGCAAGCCGGCGCATACGATTCTCTCAGCAAGATCCCAAAACGCATGATGCATGAGTGGTTCCCCACCCGTAAGGTTAACTTGTCCAGGCAGCTGAGCGATCATTAAGTATCGAACGTATTTCTCAAGACCTTCCCATAGCAGTTCCTCGTCCATATTCTCGGTGTAGTCCTTTTGATAGCAGTGCGCACATCGCAAGTTGCATCGATGCGTAATATGCCACTGCAGAAAATGAAGCCGCATCAATCCGCTCCTCCACCACCGCACGACGAGCAGGAAGAGCACGACGAGCAGGAAGAGCAGGAAGAGCACGATCTTCCCGAATAATCAGAACGACTTGTACTTCCGCCCCAGATTACATCGCACACCTTCCCGATTACCATCACGATGCCTGCGACTACAAGCATGATTAAGTCAGCTCTAACCGTGTCATCATGCCTACCGGTCTTACTGGATCCGTGTACCGTGAGCTCACTGTCGGTCTTATCTGTCAATTGCCTCGCAGACAATGCTGTGCTCTTCACAAAATCTGCGTTGGATATTTTAACACGCAGCCGGTATAGCCCATAGACGTTGGTTGCCAAGACGTCAACTTGATCCCCACCCGCCACGATACCCCCATCGTTTTTCGAGGCATGGAGCACCTCGGTTACACTCCCCGCCGGCGTATGCACCGTAACCGACAAATTGTTGATGCTCTTTTCGAAGTTCGCCCCCACAAACCGATACGAGAAAATGTCGTACGTGTCTTCTACGCTCTTGACTACGTCTGAGAGTCGGTATCGGAACACGTAAGTGTTAGTCTGATCACGGCTGGCAAGATATGCCGAAATTTCTTTTCCACTCACAGATTCGGAAACGTTGTAGCAGTAGTCCGGACGGTTCACCGTATCGTCCGTCTGCTTGCATACGTGATCATTAATGGCTACCTCCGTCACCGCAAGATCAGAGAAGCGTTCTTCAAGCTCCAAATTGCTTCCTGTATAAACCTCTTTATAGAACCGCGTAAAGTCACCTTCTTCGAAGGAGACTTCCCATATCTCCTCCACCTCGGCAGACCGATCAGGCTGAAGCCACACTTCAAATGTGGCTTTTGATATGCCATACTCTTTTCTTTCCGCAAGCGCCGTTTTCGGAGATGCCAGCACAAACACCACCGCAAACACCGCAAACACCAAAAACGATCGAACACAACGTCGCGTCTTCACGGGACTCTCCTTTCGCGGTTGCGCTGAGCACGCTACAAACTACGTTATTTCAACATCCTCATCATTAATAAGCTATCATATAATCTCATCCATAAGTCAAGTGTGCGCCAAACGGTAACAAACCTTTCGTCGGCCGGTCTATGGCCTCTCAAAGGGTCCGCAAAGAAACTCGTCGCTCGCCCGCCCAAAAAAGGCAGCCGCGCGCAGTACCGCAGGCCCGACAGCCGTTTGTGCTTTACTATCCGAGCCACGTGCAGGGTATGAGCCACCCGTCCGTCGTCGTGGAACGAAAACCCGTCCCCCGCCCCTCCTTGGCTCCCCAACTCGACAAGCTTTGGTACACTGTAGAACACGAAGGAGAGGATTGATATGCCAGCGATTTGCATATTACCATGACCACATGCCGCCGCATTTCCACGCGCGTTACCAAGGCCACAAGGCATCATTCACCATCGAAGGCGACCTCCTCGCCGGTTCACTGCCTGCAAGGCAAACCAAGTTCGTCGTCGCTTGGGCAGCACTCCATGAGGACGAGCTACTGGCTAACTGGGAACTCGCACGCGAGCATGGCGAGCTTTTCCGCATCGATCCGCTGCGTTAGGAGAAGCAATGGAGATTGATGTTCGGGATATGCCCTACGCCGTTGACGTAACAAAGGTCCAAGTTCTCTCCGGCCATCGCCTCAAAGTTAGATTCGACGATAACAACGAGGGCATTTACGACATGACTCCCTTGCTTGGTCTTGGTGTGTTCAAACGGCTACAGGATGACACTTTGTTCAGCATGGCGCATATCGAGTACGGTACGGTGGTTTGGCCTGGCAACCTCGACATAGCGGCGGAACGACTCTGGACGGACTGCGAACCTCTAGGAGACGACTGGAGGCCGAGGCTTCTTCAAAAAAGTACTTTGAGTAATCTCTTGCGCAGAGTTCGCGACCAGTTTGCGTTTGTCAACGGATATCGGCCAGACGTCGTTTGGAATGTCCCACCAACACCTCATGCCTCCGTCGCGTCGGGAAGTGACCGGAAGGGCAATCGCCCCTTCATAGCGAAACGAAAGCCCATCCCCTGTTCCACTTGCTAAAGTGGTATGATAAGTATGATTTGTATCCCACCAAAAGGAGGCCAACGTGGCAATGCCAAAGGAACGAGGCGCGTGGACGGCAACGGTCGGCGCAAAGGGGCAAATCGTCATCCCCAAAGAGGCGCGCGACATGTTTGGCATCGTACCGGGCGACACGCTCGTAATCTTGGGTGACGCAAAGCGTGGAATCGCCATACCGCCCAAGGAGCAGTTCAACGAATGGATTCGCGTCGCGTTCGAGGGAGAAAAGCAATGAGAATTCTCTGGTTTTGCATTCCCGCCTATGGGCACACCAACCCAACCATCGAGGTCGTTCGCGAGCTCGCATGGCGCGGACATAGGATTCGTTACTACTCCTTCGAGGAGTTTCGCGAGAGAATCGAGGCAGCCGGCGCACAGTTCGTCTCATGCGACAAATTCCTGCCGCCCATCGACTCAAATGCCGAGCGTCGCCTGCGCAAGGTATCGACCACCGAAATGAGCGTCCAATCGTTCCGCACCGTCGCACGTCTCGATCCCGTGATTTCCGCCGACGTCGAAGCATGGCAGCCCGACGTTATCGTAAGCGACTCGGCATGCTTTTGGGGCAAGCTCAGCGCCCTGAAGCACAACCTTCCGTGGGTTTGCTCTACCACGACCTTCGCCTTCAACAGGTACTCGGCAAAGTACATGGAAACGAGCGCGAGCGAACTCGCCGACATGGTGTTAGGACTTCCGCGCATGAATCGCGAGATTCGCAAACTGCGGCAGTTGGGCTACCACGTAAAAAGCGCGCTCGACGTCGTGCAGAACAAGCCCGACGACTATACGATCGTGTACACGTCACGCACGTTCCAGCCCTCTTCGGAGACCTTCGACGATGAGCACTACCGCTTCGTCGGACCCTCGGTGCACGACGTCGCCCCACGCGAGAAGGACGGCCAGCCGCTCGTGTACGTCTCGCTGGGCACGGTTATCAACGACCGACCCGGCTTCTACCACACCTGCATCGATGCACTGCGCGATGCCAACGTTGACCTGCTCATTTCGTGCGGAAAGGCGTTCGATCCGGCGCAGCTGGGCACGTTGCCTGCAAACGTGCGGGTCGAGCAGTACGTCGACCAAATGGACGTGCTTTCGAGGGCGAGCCTCTTCATCACGCACTGTGGCATGAACAGCGCCTCCGAGGGCATGTGGATGGACGTGCCCGAGCTGCTCTTCCCCTTGACGGGCGAGCAGCGAGCCGTGGCAAGACGCGTAGCCGAGGTAGGTGCCGGGATTCCGCTCGATGCAAACATGGCAAAGGAACCCGCCAAGCTGCGCGAAGCCATTCTCGCGGCGCTCGTGAACAACGAACTCGCGGCAGGAAGCGCCCGAATGCGCGACGACCTACGCTCATGCGCGGGACCTACTGGCGCAGCGGACTTCATTGAGTACGTGGCAGCGCTCGGCACCTCGAACTGAGACATGCTCCTTGAGCACCCCTTCGCAAGAGTTAGTCTCACGCTTGCATGAATGCGGGCAGAATGTCCTCGCGACCCTGCTCATTGCAAAGCCGCGCGGCCTCGGCGATTTGCTCGAGCGCGATTGCCACGCCGTCATCGGCCGAGGCTCCAACGTGCCAGCGAGCCGCGGCCTTTGCGTTTTCGTTCGCATTCGCCATCGCGCAAGAATTCGGAATGTAGGAGAGCATCGTGAGGTCATTGTCTGCATCGCCAAACACGCACACCTCGTCCACGGAAATCCGCAACGTATTGATGAGCGCTTTTACGCCCTCGACCTTCGACCAGCCCTCAATCGAAACATCCAGCCAGTTCACCACGGCGTTTGTAAAGGAGAGCCCCGGGCAGAGCGACTCGAGCTCTGCCTGCAAACGATCGACGGCGTCCTGGCCTCCCAGACAGATCACTCCCGCCTTAGCCACGGGATAGACCGGCAGCTCGTCGTGGTGCACACCACCCGCGAGGAAGGCGCGGTCGTACATCGAGCCCATCTCCTCGCGCGTGATGCCCACCCAGTCTCCCAGACCGTCCGGGCGGTACGTAATGAAGGCGCAGCCCGGCAGAGTTTGCACGTAGCGTGCCGCGCGTCTCAGCAACTCGTCGTCGAGGCACCGCTCGAAAACAAGCGATCCGAGGTAGTAAGCCTTTTGCCCACTCACGCACACCGCCGTGTTGTAACAGCTTTTATCTCCTCCGAAGAAGCTCGCGAGCTCCGCGCGGTCGCGACCCGTCGCCGGCCCGAAGTCGACGCCCTGCTCCTGGCACGCGTGAATGGCGTCAATCGTTCGCTGAGAAACGCTTTCCCTCCCAAACGGAATGAGCGTGTTATCCACATCGGAAAGAACAAGCTTAATCATGTGACCTCCCATCACCATGGCCATCGAGCCCTTCCTCGTCGGCCATCACACCACGTCCTTGGTCACCCCAAGGATTATTATCTCCCCTTCATCCTCTTGAACCATCGTGGCCTTGAGACTTACCGGTACGGGCTCCGCGCCTAACATCAGGCCATAGCTATGAACGAAGAACCCGTTTTCTTTTATCTCGCGAAGCATGTTCTCCTTCGTGAGCACGCGCAAGTGACGCTCCATGTCCTCTGGCGCAATCGCCCCCTGAGCATCGCGCCGCACGTCACCGAAGAAATCGTCCCCGTGCGTGGCCAGGTCGAAATCCTCAAAACCATTTGACGGACTGTATTGCGTGTAGTGTCCCGAAACGGGATCAACTGTGTAAAGAACGATGTAGTCGGGAGAGAGCGCAGCAACGCGACACAAGGATCGTCGTTCCTCTCGCAACCGCTTCTCCTCTTCTTGCTGCTTCATGCGCGCATCAACGTTGCTGATGCCCATAATCAAACGCTGGCTACCTCGCATGCGCGTGACCTTCATGTTGACGTACACCGGCACGCCCGTATCTACGAGGCGATACGTCGTCGCAAACACGCCTTGCGCATCCAAATCCCGCAGCACGTTCTTCTTCGTGAACCGCGCCAGAAATGCTTCGCGATCCGCCTCGTATACGCGAGTTTGCGCATTGAGTCGTGCCACCGCAAAGAAGTTTTCTCCACGGTGCACTTCCAGCATCTCTTCGTCACCATTGCGCGAGGAGTACTCTATATACTCGCACGTGTCGGCATTAATTACATATATGTTGTAGTAGTCGGCCGCAAGAGCTCCGGCAATGTCTGCATAGGTCGCGTTCTCGCTCGGTTCGCGTATGGAAAGCACAGCGACGGCAATGGCTTCCCACCCGCTCATCGGGTTCTTGCCAATGGTGCGTAGGAATGAGTGCGCGACGCCGCCGTCTTGCAGCCGATCGTCCACAAACGCACGACCACCATTGCTGCGACTCTGCTCATATGCCTTCATGAACCCGGAGCCAGGGCCGTCCGTCGGAACAGCATACTCCACATCCGGGTCGGACAAATCAAAGTGGAAGGCGCGACTCATAAAGTCTCTAAACGACTGGTTGTCGCGAATGAAGCGCACCGAACGACCGTCACCGCTAACCTCCATAACCCCCATAGGCACGGTGTCGAAGGTATTCTCGATTACGCTGTCATCCTTGTTGGCCAAAAAG
This sequence comes from Atopobiaceae bacterium, assembly GCA_017510785.1. GTDB lineage: Bacteria > Actinomycetota > Coriobacteriia > Coriobacteriales > Atopobiaceae > RUG440. Next base: position 8,446 of record JAFWMH010000079.1, read on the forward strand.
GAAAGGTCGAAGAGGTTCACCCTTCCCACCGTGTCGTAATAAGCGGCCTCGCGCGGCTCCTCGAACCCGTTTTGCGATTCCTTCGCATACTTCTCAATAATCTGTTTGGCCGACACCGGCCTCGTAAAATAGTATCCCTGAAGCTTCGAGCAGCCAATCTCCTGCAAAAAACGCACCTGCTCGGCTGTTTCCACGCCCTCACACACGGTGTCGACGCCTAGCGACGTGGCCATCTTCATCATTTCGGTAAGAATGATCTTTCCGGCATCGCCTTGGTCGAGCCGCCTCAAAAAGCCCATATCGAATTTGATGAGGTCGAACTGTATGCTCTGGAGGACGTCTAGCGACGAGTAGCCGCTGCCAAAGTCGTCCATCCACACGTGAAACCCCTGCGCACGAAAGCGCTCGATTTGCTCTCGCATGTAATCGAAGTCGCTACCCACGATGCTTTCGGTGATTTCGATGTTTACCATGCTTCGATCGACGTGCGCCTCGTCCACGAGGGTGCAAATCTCTTGCACAAGGTCGAAGGCATCGAAATCCGCACGAGAGAAGTTTATGGAGACGGGCACGCTTTGGTTGCCAATTCTCTCGTTGGCCTTAACGTCGCGCAAAGCCTGCTTCACCACGCAAATATCCAGCTTGTGGATGAGCATGGCCTCTTCCAAAACAGGAATGAACGACGCCGGCGAGAGCATACCACGTACCGGATCGTGCCAACGTGCCAGCGCCTCTACGTCGCACACCTTGCCGCTCACCGAACGAACGATTGGTTGGTAATATACCTGAATCCAGCCCTCTTCAATCGCCCTATCGAGGTTGTCGATAATTGCCTGGCGGTTTTTCTCTTCTTCCAGCATGTGCATGTTGAAGAACGAGTAGTACGAGCCCTTGCGGTTTCTCCACACGTTCGCCGCGAGTCTCGCACGATCGCACGCCGTATCGATTTCCACCGTTTCGATCCGGTTGGGATAAACCCCGATTCGAAGCGGCAGGGTTTTCCCGTCGTTGGCAACGGCGCATTCCGCCATCACCACATCGAAGTGTTCTCGTAGCCCCTCTTCCGGTACGACGGCGGCAAAATGGTCCTGCCCGAAGCGGGCACAATTCTCGCGACCGAAATGCTCCGAAAGAATCGACGCCACGGCGCATATAAGATGATTGCCCTCAGCAAAGCCGTGCTGACGGTTGAAGTGCTTGAGGCCCGTGAGATCGAAGAAGACGATGGCCGAGTCGATATTGTGTTCCCGCAGCTCGTCGCGCCTGGCTTCAGCGTGCTCGAAGAAGCGGGCCATGTTGGGAAGCCCGGTCATGTAGTCGTATTGCATGTCGCGATATTGGTCATCCTGCGTCCAGGAGCGTGTAGCTTGTTCCGCAATCGTTGATGTTTTTGGCTCGTTTTGCGCTGCGCCATTCGGTGCTTCCCCCACCATAGGCGCATCTCGTGTGTCCTTATTGAATCCCGATCCCTTTGTGATGCCCACTCAGACCCTCCTGCTCTGCCGTGCGTAGCATCGCATACGTCTTCCAGTTTGAACTATTCTTCGCGCTGCCACAACTCTTTTCAGGAGATTCGACCTCGTTTTTTCGGGCATCGGCAAACATACGTCGGGCATTATGCCACAGGCCCTTGTAACAGGCGCCCAGCTGTTGCCACATTGATGGCACATCGAGTAACATATTGATAAGACCACAAGCCTTCTACAACGTCTGGAGAACAACCATGTCCTTTCTCGACCTTGCACACGCACGCTATTCCTGCCGTGCATTTACCGACGAACCCGTAACAGACGAAGAGTTCGCCAAGCTCATGGAGGCCGTTCGCTTTGCTCCGACGGCGAAGAACGCCTATCCCGTCAAGGTATGGGTGTTCAAGAGCGACGAGGCGCTGGCGAAGATTCGTCAGTGCACGCGATGCCACTTTGGCGCTCCGCTGCTCGTTCTCTTTGGCGCTGACTCCGCAGACAAAAACGCCTTTGTGCGCCCCTCCGATGGCCAAAACGCCGCTCTTGGCGACGCGAACATCGTGGCGTGCCACTACATGCTCGAGGCCAAGGACCTCGGTCTCGATACCACGTGGGTCGGCTTCTTCGACACGCCCGCAATCAACGAGGCCTTCCCCGAGACCTGCGGATACGATCTTGTGGGCCTCTTCCCCACCGGCCATGCCGATCCCGAGAAGGGCGGCCCTTCCCCGCGCCACACCGAGCGCAAGGAACTCTCGGAGTTTGTTACCGAACTGTAGGGTTCGAGCCAGTTTTCGATACCATAGATGCAAAAGGCTGCAAGGAGGATAGCAATGAACAACGACACGCTAAAAAGGGTGAGAATCGTCGGGTTCAAGTCAATACGCACATGCGACGTTCATCTCGGTCGCACTAACGTCCTCATCGGCAGCAACGGAGCAGGCAAATCAAACTTCGTGTCGGTCTTCGCATTCCTGCACGACGTGCTTGCAAAAGAACTCCAAGTGAGCGTCGCGAAATCGGGCGTCAACGCCCTGCTCTATGGAGGGCGGAAAGCAACCGACAAAATCTCCCTTGAATTCGACTTCGGACAAAATGGCTATGGAATTAGCCTTGTGCCGACGGACGATGGCAGCCTGGTTATCCACAATGAGTATCTCAAGTGCAACGGCCTCTGGGAGAATAAGGATATCGTGACACGCATTTCCAGGGAATCACGCTTGGAAAGGAGATTTGGAGATAAAAACGATCGCCTCGCACAATCCGTTTTGGCACATCAGAACTGGCGGGTGTATCACTTTCACGATACCGGTCGTGACTCCCGCATCAAGCAGGAGCACTTGTTGGCAAACAACACCGCCCTCGCAAGCGATGCTTCCAACCTCGCCGCTTTTCTCCTCATGCTGCGAGAAGCTTACCCCCGCAATTATCAACGTGTAGTCGCCACCGTGCGACTCGCCGCGCCTTTCTTTTCGGATTTCGTACTGATACCCAATGCCGCCAATGGCGACTACATCACTCTTCGGTGGCGGCAGGCCGGCAGCGAGGACGTGCTCGGAGCCTCACAGTTCTCAGACGGCACCCTCCGATTCGCCTGCCTTGCAGCTCTTCTGCTTCAGCCACCTGAGCTTCAACCTCCCACCATCATCGTCGATGAGCCGGAATTAGGGCTGCATCCTTACGCGATCGGCCTCCTCGCAGACATGATTCGAGGCCTGCCCGAGAGCAAGCAGGCAATTGTTTCTACACAGTCGGTAGAGCTGCTCAATGAGTTCGACGCCGAAGATGTGGTGGTGGTCGATAGAGACGCTAGCGGGTCGAAATTCAGTCGGCTCGATGAGGACTCGCTCAGCAGCTGGATTGAGGACTACTCGCTCGGCGAGCTCTGGAAGATGAACCTGATCGGAGGGCGACTTTCACGATGATTCGCAACGTATATATTTACTGCGAGGGTCAAACAGAAGAAGCGTTTGTCAACGAGATTCTCGCCCCATACCTTCGTCAGTTGAAGATTTACGCATGGCCCATCATCGCCGCAACGAAGCGCTCGTCACGGAAAAAATACAGAGGCGGCATTATGCGCTACGACAGAATAAGGCATGAGCTGAGGATGCTATGCAAGGGTCACAAAAACGAATTAGTCACCACAATGATTGACTATTACGGTCTACCGAAGGACGCTCCGGGACTGGACAAATCAACCGGCAACACTCAACAAGCGATTATTGAAGTCGAAGATGCGATTGGCGGCGATATTAATGAGCCGAACCTTTTGCCCTATCTCCAGCGCCACGAGTTTGAAGCACTCTTGTTCACTGATCCTCACGCGTTTGGAATCATCACAGACGACAGCATTGCATTGGAGAGAATAGCTCAGGTACGTAAAGAGTTCGCAACACCAGAAGATATCAACAACTCGTTTGAGACCGCACCATCGAAACGAATAACGCAGATTATTCCAACATACAAGAAAATCATAGATGGTATAGCCGTCGCAGAGATGGTAGGCATCGATGCCATGATTCACGAATGCCCCCATTTCTCAAGTTGGATTAGCCGAATCCGAGCAAGCTTCGAGGAGGAGAAAAACTGACTTTTAGCTACAGGTATGGGTTCGCTTGGCGTTATGGCAAAATGCTCCGTCCTGTTGTTACATTCGGACAGTCTCGCATGGCTCCTTCCACTTTCAGCGCTCAACCGTTCGGTCGCATTCAGCCTTATTGACATGCGCGCCATTACCTATAATGTTATGATATGTCTTGTTTGAGACCGTAGAGTGTCAGTATCACTCTGCATTCTTTGGATTGGAAACTATTCATTGTAGACGGAGGGCCTGTATGTCTCCAGAAGTGCTATCGGATGATATCAGCGAACTGTACGAACAGCTACAGGATATTCCCGAATTCGAGAACGAAACTTGTCGCAGGGCTTTTCCAGGCTTTCTCGATAAGGCTCGCCGTCTTTATGATTTTAGCTTAGTGCAGAATTATAAAATCGTCTTTATCGGTGAGCCGGGCAAGGGGAAAACAACAGCAATTTGCAACTGGCTCGGCCTCTTGAGCACCGGCAAGGTGGAGGCCAAAAGAATAGATAAAGTCTCACTTCTTGCAACCGCCTCGGGAAGAACTACAGTCGCAGAAGTTCATATTCGACAAGTTGAGGATCAAAGTCGACTGAGGTTCGAGTACATGCCACTCGAACAGCAGAAAGCATACATTCGCGACTACGCCAATTATTATTATCAAAGATGTGTAGGGGCATCCGAGCAAGCCGAAGAGGCTGAAGAGACAGACTCCACAAAGAGCGATACTCACATCGAGATAGACCGAGTCGTTAGGAATATGGCCGGACTTCAGGATATACCAACTGGTGAATCCGACCGTGCAGTAACAACACGTGAAAAGATAATCTCCTTTGTAAACAGCTTTGCCAATGCCGAGGCCTTTTATAACTACATCCTAAGCGAAATCCACCTGGAGAGCAGACAGTGTTCAGAGATTCAAAAACGTCCAGAAGAGGATTTTGAAACTTGGCTGAGCAAGACATTCAAGGATGTGAACGATGGGAAACGACCAGAATGTTCCATTACTAACATCATTTACGTAGATGTAAGTATCACTGATTTAGATCTTATGCTTCCAGACTTTATTGAGGAAGTCATCGATACGAAAGGACTAGACTCGGCCGCTGCCGCAAGAATGGATTTGCAAGAATTAATGCGTTCAGAAGATACCATCTGCTTCGTGATGGACGACGTAAAAAGTGTTCCGTCGGACAATGTTAGAAACCTGCTTAAGCGTACGTATCTCACTGGATTGGACGTTTATTACAAATACAAAACTTCGATCTTCGTAAAGAGCCCCGACGACGAGCTGGCAGGCGTAAACGGAGCGGATGGGGACTCTGAAGCCGGCGTCGAACGGAAGGCAAGCGAAATAGACCGCAGAGTTAGCACAGATGACATACCTTACTTCGTCGAAAACACCGTGTTCCTCGACTCATGCATGGCATACATTATGGGCACGACCAGAGAGCCCGTACTCGATAACAACGGCCAACCAGCTATTAACCCACGTACCAAAAGGCCGAAGTACAAAAACATCAAAGCGATTATTGACTACGACGATGATGCCGCCGACGAATACCGCAATGCCTTGACGACAGAAATTGTCACCTTGATTGATCGACTCAGGAATCGTCTGGAAACCGATGCGGCAGAGATTCGTGACAGCGTTGCGAAACTCCTTGAAATTGAACGTCAAACCACTGGCTACGCTACCATGAAAGCGCTACAGGACGCCAAGAAAACCATTGAGACGGGCAAGGAATCACTTCTCCATCGATTTCGTCGTCGGGAAGTTAGCGAAGCTATTCTTGAAACGGCGATAGACCGCATCCATTGGGCAACAATACGAAAGATGAACTCTCTTTATGGTGGCTATGAGATGTGGCACACCGACATTTACACGCAGATAATGCAAGCCGGTAAAGAATGCTTCGCCAATCTAATCACGCCAATGTCAAACTTAGTTCATCGAACGCTAGAAACCATTGAGGACGAGAAGGCGTGGAGCATTTCTTTGGGATATCTCAATCAGTTCGACGCAATGATCACAGATTCAACCGATGAAATGGGTAGGTACTTCCTTCGCTGGTCACTCGACGATGCGTTCGCGCCTCAAGATGACACCAATCGATTCTGGGTTAAGGTCAACCAACTTCGTGGTCGTGGATATAAGCGCATGGTGAGAGATTTCTACGAAGACCACATCGATGACGATGCCGTCCTTTTGGCAAAAGCCGTTGACATGGAGGCCAATCGAGTCGTTGACAATCTTTTGGACCTCCTCACCGAAGGAACAAATCGAGGATAGAATTGACGCCATAAGGAACCATGGAAGAGTCCCAATATGTCTAACTATCAGTTGATAACGGACGGTTTTCAAATCCTACGTGCAACTCTTGCTCCTTATATTGCTTGTAAACTTATCAAAGCCTATGGAGAGGCATTGTGGTGGCGCAAGGGTGTATGGGAGCGACTCTATGACTACCAACGACGGAATATACCTGCGTCTGGTTCTTTTGGGGAGCTAGTCGACTCACTCGATATTGCGAACTGCCTTCTTCTCATAGATATTAACTGGCGTGGAATCTTTGGCAATGAGTTATCACGGGACTGCCTTTCCTGGATAAAAGAGCTCAAGAACACGAGAAACAGTTGGGCTCACTTTGGCGGAAAGCGGCCCACATCACGCGATACTTGGCGAGCTCTTGACACTATGAGCCGACTCTTACAAGAAATCGACCAAGATGCTTTCACGGAGATAGAGAACCTCATTGGGCAAATCGAACCAGAGATGCTCATGCCGCCGATTGGAACTGAGCCTGTAACAACACGAGCTGAATCCCTAACTACTGACTCGGATACCACAGCGCGCTCTTCCGATTCCCAGAAGCTCACACGCACATTCATGCCAAAACGCGAATGGACACCCTCCGCATTGGCTGACGCCATCTCCGCATGGTGCATAGAAAATGGAAGGGCACCTTTAAGCGGTTTTGAGGATCTCGATTTCTTCGAAGCTGCCGAGGCTGCTCTTGCTATGCCTGCTCTAAGCAACAGCGTAGACAACACTTTTCGAAACTCGGCAGATAACATAGTATTCCAGATTAACGATGCCAAGATGATGGCAATTACCCATTTGCAAGGGAAAGAGGCCGCATACGCGAGTATGTCTATTGATGCTCGAGAAACGCAAGCTGATGGTGCAGGGCCCCTGCCCTCCATTCACGAGCAACTCGACGCCTGCGAACAGTTCGCGTATCTCCCCAAGAAGAAGGTTTCATGGGCTAGAGACGACATCTTGAATGTGGCGGATTCTTGGGCAAGTACAAATTCTCGCATTTTGCCAGCTCAGACATGGCGATGGCGTCTCGACACGCTTGCAGATATGGTCCTCTCGAAACTCCCTGAGCAAAGCGATCCCTCAACAGGATTCCATAGTTCCTTGCCCGAAACCCTGTTTGCCCCCGACACTCGGAAGCTGCAAATCGTAACTCATCAATAGAGCACTATACAGTGATGCTGTTGAACGTTGCAATAGGGTTTCGCTCAAAGTCATTAGGCCACGGTCCCTCATTTGCCTCGATTCCCAGTTCGTGTATGCTATTAGGTTTCAATCCACGCGCCCGCATGGGGCGCGACGGAGCAGGTTTGCCTCGAAAGAATCTCGTCGCTCGGCAACTCTGGTGTCGAGCAGGCTCACGCGGAGCCAGGCCCGACTAACCGTCCGCCCTTTATCTCCGTCATGCTAAAGGATGCGAGCCATACCCTCGCACGTCATCACAACAGCCCCGCAGGAGAACGATACCCAATCGCTGGCCGCTTTGCGCTCGGCGTTAGCATCGAAGCCATGTTGAAAAACGTATAGTGACGTATTATGTAGAGTTCCCCAGTCCAAACTGTACGGTTTAAGCCAACCGCTCTCACAGCATGATGCGAGAGCAAGAGGCTAAGCCCGCCCAAACTCCGCGCAAAACGCGTCGTAGTTCTCCGTGCGCCGGGGCGGGCACCACACGGCGAACTCGATTGCGTCGAACCACGTACCGAGCTCGTCGGTTGCCTGATGCCATGCCGAGGCAACCGCCCTTGGATCGTTGCAAAACGCACCGCAGCCAAACGCTCCCAGCACGAGCACTTTTGCGCCAAAGGACGCGGCAACCGAGAGGATGCGCCGCGCACGGACGAGATGTATTTGGCGCTGCTCGCTGGCGGGAAGCCCTCCCACGACGAATCGCAGGTTCGGCGCCGCGCACGTGAGGACGTCCACCTCGAACCACTCCTCCCGCGGCAACGGCGTGGGAGGCATCCCATCCTCTTTGACGACGACCACTCCAGGCGTGTAAATGCACGCGTCGCTCGAAAGCGAATTGCGCGCCGCGCGATTCGGCAGATAATACCCGTCCCACAGCCGCTGCTGGTCGAGGCATGGGTAGAGCGTGCTACACCTGCACAGGCACTCCTCCTGTGCCGCGGAGCCGGACTTCACTCCCCCGCCCGGGTTTACCGGCGACGCGAAGTTGAGCACGGCGCACCGTGCATCGGGGTTCTCTGCTACAAGGCGACGTGCCGCCTCAAACGTTCGGTCCTGCGTAAGGGAAACCCGCACCGGCGACGGGTCTCGCACCAGCTCGGGAGTCGCAAGCGCGTCGTCCACATCGATGAGCCTCGTTTGCTCGCGAGACGCCTCAACCCGTCCGGCGAGCACCTCGCTGCGACACAGTTCCATGGTGTTTGCAAAACAATCAATCAGTACGTCTCTTCTAGGCATCTGGCCACCGCCTTGTTATGTAAATCTTCCATTTGATTGTATCGAAATCTGATTGTATCAAAGCGGTGGGAAACATATTCACCCTTCGGCTGCCATGCATGGGCATTTCACCGAAGTGAGAGCCCAGGAAATCAAACAATATAAATTTGTTAGTATAATACGCTCAGTTCCATAGACTTCCAGAAGGAAGATCGCTAATGAAGTTCGAAGACCTAACTGAGGAGCAAAAGGCCAAGGTTGTTGGCAAGTCCCCCGAAGAGATTTTGGCAATCGCCAAGGAGGAAGGGTATCCACTTAGCGAGGAGGAGCTGGACCAATTGTCGGGCAGCGGCTTTCGCGAGATGTGGGTAGCCGATACGAAGACGATTACGTGCCCGAAATGTCGTGTAATCATTCACGTTGCCATCAAACCTGGCAAAACGGAGTACATGTGCACGGTGTGCCACCGCAAGTTCAAGTATCCGTATACCCAGTAGCTCCCTCAAAACAACGCGTCGCGTTCGTGGGGCATGGTCGGTGCGGCCATGCGACTTCACTCCAAAATGGACGTCCTCGTCAAGAAAATAAATTAGTGGCGTAGTATCCAGAAATATTCGCTTACACCCTGTCATTCGCACGCAGCTCCCTCACGTACGCATCCGCCTCACCGGCTTCAGGGAACAACTTCTTTCCGCGACCCGTATAGACTCCCAAATCTACCACCCTAGAGTCTACAACCCCAGGACTCGATGACACAGGATCTATAATGGTCACGAAGAGCCTCTGTCCTTGTACAAGCTCGACGCTCTCGTCTAGAACAATCTGGCCTCCGTCAAAGCGGGCGCCAACTGTTGCCATCACGTTCAACCGCCTCCTAAACTACAACCCCGTAACCGTTTACGCTAGTTTACACTATCGCAGGGTTCATCTTCCGCAACAGCAGACACCACAGCCCAAGTCCGAAAAAGCAAAGAATGCACCATGATCTGCGCTCCGCTTTATGCTTTCGCTGCATACGCAACTGGTACAATTTCCCCAGCAACGAAAGGAGCGCATATGGAACTTAAGGCTTGGGAGTACGAAGACCTACCTGCATTCGACGAACCCGTCGAGGGAGCACGCTGGATCGAAACAACCGGCGACGAGGTCGGCGCACGCTACGTTCCCAACGTGGAGTATGAGTACGTGGACGGCGTGTCGCGCGTGCTCCAAATACTCATTCCGAACAGCCGCAACCACAAGGCTCCGCGACCGGACCGCGCCGCAAGCCAAACCTACCCATGCATCGTGTACGTTCAGGGCTCTGCATGGATGACGCAAGACGTGTACGCAAACCTGCCGTGCATCGCGCGCCTGGCCGAGTTCGGCTACGTGGTGGCCATCGTCCAATACCGCGAGAGCGGCATAGGCGTGTTCCCCGACCAAGTGCGCGACGCGCGCAACGCCATTCGCTTCATGCGCACGCACGCAACCGAATACGCCGTCGACCCCACGCGCGTTGCCGTGATGGGCGACTCGTCGGGTGGCCACATCGCGACCTTCACGGGCATCCTTCACGACGACGGATCCGAGCACGACCTCTACCCGGGCGTTTCGGGCGAACCCGCCGCAATCGTGGACTTTTACGGCTCCACCGACCTGACCTTCGACGACTCGAATCCCTCCACACCCAACCACAACCTTCCCGACTCGCCCGAGGGCCTCGTCATGGGAGGGGCCAACCTGCGCGAGGACGCCGCCGCACGCGAAGCACTCACGACGCGCTGCAACATCGACGAAAACACGTCCATGCCACCCGTCCTCATCATGCACGGCACCAAGGACCGCATCGTAAACACCCGCTGCAGCGTGCTGCTTCATAAGCACCTCGTCGCAACAGGCCACTCGTCGCAACTCTTCTTGCTGCGCGGCGCCGATCACGGAGGTCCAGAGTTCTGGACACCCACCACGCTCGGCATCGTAGACAAGTTCCTCCGAAAGTCCCTGTAAAGCACCTTCCTAAGGAGTTTGTCTCGCGAGGAGCATCGAGGAGGCACTCATGTTCACCATGCACGAGCTTAACATTTCCGTCGAGATGGGCGGCGCGATGTTTTGCGCCATCTGCGCCATATGCGCTGTGCTGTTCTCTTCCATCGAGCGCAGGTATCGTTGGTACCTCATGACTATGTTCACCGCGGTGTTCTTCGCCCTCACTGGCGATGCCCTCGGCGACATATTTACCGGTCGCCCCGGACTTCTCGCCACGATCGCCACCCACGCGGGACATCCCGCGTACTACATCGGTGCCTACGTGTTGCTCGGGCTTTATGTATCGTATCTTTGTGGACGCATCGAGGACGCCACCGGCATCGTGTATCGACGCACGCGCATCGCTGCATGGATAACGTGTTTCTTGTGGTCGCTGCTCATGATACTCGGACTGTTTTACTACATGGACGCCAACAATAATTATCACCGCACCGAGCTGTACTGGCTCGCACAGCTTCCCATCATACTGTGCGGCATCATTAGCGTTGCCTTCCTCTTACGCTCACGCAAGCAACTCAATTCAAAGGCCTTTTACTGCATGCTGCTCTACTCCCTCGCTCCCGCCATCGGCGCAATCGCGCAGATCGCCACGCGCTCAATAAACTTCACCGCAATAGCCGTCTCCGCTGGCCTCATCGTATTGTTCCTCGAGATGCAAGGCCACTCGGCACAACTGCTGCAAGAGCGAACTGAACAGCTCGCCCGCTCGCGTGAGGAGCTCACCGAAAACCGCATCGCGGTGATGGTCTCTCAAATTCAACCGCATTTTATGTTTAACACCCTCGACAGCATTTACTATTTATGTTTGACCGATTCGCAGCTTGCGGCCGACGCAGTAGACAAGTTCTCTACGTATTTGCGCGCGAATCTCGCCTCGCTCGACCGCACCACGCCCATCCCGCTCCCCACCGAAATAGCCCATGTGCGGACGTATCTCGAACTGGAAAAGATGTCGAAGGCGGAGTTGCTCGAGTACACTATTGAGGTCCAGGCGGAAGACTTTGCCGTGCCGGCTCTTTCGGTACAAACGCTCGTGGAAAACGCCGTGCGACACGGTACGGGCAAGCGGCCAGGCGGAGGCACCGTAAGCGTTTCCGTGGAAGACGCTGGCAGCGCCTACGAAGTATGGGTGGTAGACAACGGCGTTGGGTTCGACGCAACCGCCGAGCCGGCACCCGGACGACATACGGGCATTCAAAACACGCGAGCACGACTCGAGGCCATGTGCAATGGAGAGCTAATCATAAAAAGTGAGCTCGGCAAGGGTACGACGGCTCTTATCCGCATTCCCAAGGAATCCGCGGGGATTCATGAGGACGCGCAGTTCTATTCGCACGACTCAAAGATGTGGGAGGTAACGCCATGAGAATCGTTGCCGTCGACGACATGCCCCTGCCCCGCAAGGCGTTGGAGCGCGCCATTCGCGATGCCAACCCAGCCGCCGAAGTTCTTGCGTGTGCGAGCGGCGACGAGGTGCTCGCACTCGCAGACCTCACGAGTTGCGACGTCGTGTTCGCCGATATCGACATGCCGAGCATGAGCGGCATTGAGCTCGCATTACGCCTTAAGCAGATAAACCCACGCATAAACGTAATATTCGTAACAGGCTATGGCGACTACATGGCCGATGCGTTCGCCATGCATACCTCCGGCTATGTGATGAAGCCGGTTACGGCACTCAAAATTGCAAACGAACTCGAAAACCTTCGCTATCCCCCTTGGACTCACCAGAATGCGTCCAGCGCGCTCTTGGTGCGGTGCTTCGGCAACTTCGAGGTGCTCGCTCATGGCGAGCCGGTAGCATTCGGACGCGCGAAAGCCAAGGAGCTGTTCGCGTATCTTGTAGACCGCCGCGGCGCACTGTGCCCGAACGGCGAGGTCGAGACGGTTCTGTGGGAAGAGAGACCTGCCTCGCGCTCGCTGCGTTCGTATTTGCGAACTACCGTCGCCCAAATGCGCTCCGCTCTGCGCGAGGTTGGCTACGAAGACGTCGTAGTCAAACGTCGCGGAGTAATCGGCATTCGCACCGATTCCCTCGCGTGCGACTACTACCGCTATCTCGATGGCGATCCACTCGCCATCAACGCCTTTCGCGGGGAGTACATGTCCCAGTACTCGTGGGCCGAGGTGACGCGCGCGTCGCTGATCTAACAACGGGGACGTGACGACGGGGACGGAGGGTGTTGTCACGTTTCCAATCGCCGATCTTGGTGGCACGTACCCACGAGCAACCTTTTCGCATCCCGCCGCGCAGGTCCATTTGGGCCAAACCGTTTGCGCCAAACCGCAGCCATCGGTATGCACTTTTGTTGCGCTTCGTGGCATATGATTCCCACGGGAACGTCACGGGAAGGGCACATGGGGACTCGGCGGGAAACACACAATCGCGACGAACAGTATTTCGAGCGTTTATATCTAGAGAGCTTCGGGCAGGTGTATCGATACGTCTTGTCGTGCGTAAGCGATGCGCGTTCCGCCGAAGACATAACTGCCGAGGCGTATTTGCGGGCCGCGAGGAACTTTGGGCGTTTCGACGAGACGCGTGCGCGATTCTCGACGTGGGTTATTGCAATCGCACGCAACTGCCTTGCCGACTACTTTAAAACTACCACCACAACTATTTCGCTCGACGAGCTTCCCGATGACGTTATTACTGTTGAGGACCTCCCCACCGTTCTAAACGAAGACGCCGAACTTGTTCGTTCTCTCCTTGCTACGCTTTCCAAGAGTGAGCGTGCCATCGTTCGCATGCGGTATCTTGAGGGCAAGCGCAACGTACAGATTGCCAAGGAGCTGGGAATCAACCAGTCAACAGTCGCTAGTCGGTTGCAGCGCGCCCTCGCAAAAATGCGAAATACAGCTATTTGATTATTTCTTCAAATTCTTGGGATAAAACCTATTCTCTTTTCGTATTATATATGCGGCGCAAACATGAGACGCTGCACAGGCACCACGACACGTCAGGCACCAGAACACATTTCGCGATAGGGGCTTTCTCCGTGGAAAATTCAACGCAAGGCCATCGCACGCAACAAAGAGAGGCATGCGTGGGCAAGCGGAACATCGAAGGGCTACTCAAGTGGTACTACGCCACTGAAGAGGCTAGGTTTTGCGAGACTCTGCTGCAGCGCTGCTTGCAAAAGCTCGACGACAGCTGCGACGAGCAGATGAGCGACGAGGAACTCGGGCTTCTCTCCGCTGCAGGCAACGAACTTGTGAAGCAGCGGCTTGACCTCACGATGTGGTCCCCGCGGTTGCACGAACAGACTGTATAACGTTTATCGCATAGCATTCGGTGCGTGGATCGCAAGCCTCCGTCGCAGACACGGCCGCTCGGCGCCCGGCATCTCCCGACGCAGCAACTCGTCGCTCGGACCGTAAAAATAGTGGGCACGTAATGTCGCGATGCTGATGAAGGAGCGCCTGCGAACTGGGGTTTTGCGAAAAGCCCGCGACTTCGGCCCCACTATCTTTGATGAAGGGGAGCGAAAGCCGCGGCAACGTTGTGATGCCGCTCAACGATCGCCCTCTACGCCGTGTATGCACCACTGAACTTCACGTATGCGGTTTCGTCCAAACCGCTCTGCACGCGCGACAAGGCGGCCTTCGCCTCGTCCTCGCTCTCATACACACCAATGGTCACCACATACCACGGCTCATCGTTGAGGTTATCCCACATGGTGGTATTCGTCATATAGGCATCGTATCCTTGCGACCTTACCTCGCGCACGTATTCCACGCACTCGTCGTATTCCTTCGAAGCGAGCGTCCATATACCCCAATATTCAGAGTCGCGATTAAGCCACTCGTTACTCCGCGTGATCGACGACGCACTTCGATGCGGCTCGGGTTCCGGCTCGGGCTCTGGCTCGGGTCGTGCTTCCGCATTCTTGCTCGCCTGCCCGCTCGACTGCGCGTCCGCACGCGAATTCGAGAAGGAGGCATCGTCGTCCGCAAGCCAATCGCCATTCGTAGGCTCTTCCTCAGTTGCATCCTCAACGGACGCCGACACGCTAGCGCGGCTCGAATCCCCCGACGCAGTAATGCCCTTTTGTTCCTCGCGGTTTTCAGGTCCATAAAGCATGAATAGGTACGTCGAAAGCCCTCCCACAAGCAGGGCAAGCACGACAACGGCGAACACCAATGGGCCACCATGTGGTTGCCTAGGACTACTGGTGGTTTTATCTGCACCAAATTGCACATCGGGCTTCGCCACAGTGCGGCTTCCATTAGCATCATCAGGGTGTTGGCGCCAGTCTTCATTCGAACCAACGATTACGGTATCGCCACCACGCGACGGGTGCCCCACGCCATCGAACCGCGTCGTATCATTTGCATAGGCATCGGCACGTTCCGCGACGGTTTCCCCCACCATGTTTTCCGAATCAACCGTCCGCCGCTCCCTTACCGTTCTTGTATCGGTCCATGGCCTGTTAACCGCACCTGCACCGCCGCCAGCCGGACCAACGCCGTCAGCTGGTCCCACGCCGTTTCCGGCCGGACCAACGCCGTCAGCCTGTCCCGCGCCAACAGCCGGACCAACGCCGTCAGCCTGTCCCGCGCCACCGGCCGGACCAACGCCGTCAGCTGGTCCCACGCCGGCAAAGCACTGCGACCTCAACAGTCCCGAAAATATTCCGTCTGCCACCAACCACGATGTGCTCTTGTCGTTTTTGCGACTCACCAGCACCTGATACGTAACCACACGCGCCTGATCCAACCTACTCGCATCGCGCGACCTTGCCGCCTCTGCAAAATGTCCCAACACTTCTCGATCGCAATGATGCGTAAGAAGCTCCACTTCGTCGGGAAGTCCCTCACTCCCGTAGCTGTCCAAAAGAATTCCCAGAAACCTGCTCGGATCGTCAAGTATGCCGATTCCGCACTTGTCTACCATGCCTTGCACCTCGGCAGCGAAGGGAACCTGACCGCTGTGCGGACCGTCCACGCTTGTTATGTAGGTACCACTTGAACCTTCGCCCGGTTCGCCGTGGTACAGCTTGCCGTAGCCTGACCCGCCGTTTCGCGATGGGCAGTAGCTCGGTTCGCCGTCGCCAGGCCTTTCGTATCCGTACCACGCGTCACCCGGTTCGCCGTCGCCAGGCCATCCACCGCTCGGTTCGCCGTCACCCGGCCACCCATTACCCAGATCGCCGACGCCAGAGCTGCCGTAACCGCCCCACCAGTTACCCAGATCGCCGTTGTTAAGCTCGTTACCACCCCGCACAGAACCCACCTCCCGTGACGCCGCATTCGACTCGCACGGCCTGACGCCTCTACCACGCATCGATTATACCTTTGGGCTCGCCGCCTGTAGAAGTATCTTAAAGGATTCAGATTGCCTAGACCTACAAACCTCGTCGGAGGACCGTTTCCCACGGTTCCCCAAGGTTTGTCGGATTGAACGCAGCCAGAATCCTGCAAAGCTCGCGAAAACGCGACATATGCTCCCCAAGGTGCTTCATAACCGCAGATGTACGCCAGTCGTGACGGCCAGCGCCTCGGCGCCAGGCGGAGTCGCGACCCCGCCGCGGGCGGGCAGCCGTCGGGACCGAGTCGAGGGATAATCCTGGCGAAAACGCAACCTGTGCAAATGGGCCGCTTGGGAGCAGGGGCCGTGGGCAAAGTGGCCCAAACGACACCCATTGTTCGTAATGGGTGCCAAAAGTGCCATATAGCAGCAAAAAACGCGGCAAATGTGGCCCAAACGACACCCATTACTGAAGATGGGTGCCAAAAGTGCCATATGGCAGCAAAAAACGCTGCAAATGTGGCCCAAACGACACACATTCGTTGCACAGGTCGATATTCCGTACGACTCCATCGGGGCGTCCCCGAGGCGGAGTCGCCATCGACCCTCGCGGCGGGTGGGCCGGGGTTGGGGTCGAGCGTCTGGCGATCGGCTGAGCATTATGAAGCATCTTGGGGGCATAACGCGAAATATGCTCCCCAAGATAAACCATGGTGTGCGGTCATTCCCAGGCGCTCGACCCGACCCTCGTCCGGCCACAGCGGTCTCAATAGCGGTGAGCCCGCCTCTGGGAGTTCCGCAACGAAATCGTGCGGGATTTGCCCCAAGGCGCCTCGTGGCCGCGGAATTGGCCGCCTATGGGACGCCGTGAGGTCGGGTCCGGCCCAGCGGCTGCGCCCGGGTGAGTCGCCCATCCCAAGTGTGCGTTCCACCACCCACCGAAGCAATTTGATGAGAAAAGCGGTGCAGGTAGACGGCCACCGCGCAAAGGCGATTCGGTAGCATGCCGCTGAAAGCCACCTAAAAGTGTGCATTTGGACGACCCTCGAAAATGTCTTATCAAAGAAAGCGCACGTAGGCGCCCATATGCACAAAAGTTGTACGGCAGAATGCGCACTCGCGGCTCGCCCCCGGTGTTGGCGGCTAGGGCGGAGTGGCGTAGGTTGGGCGGACCGGACCTGTGCCTGCGCGATGCAGTCAAGGCGGGACGATACTGGCCTAGGCGGGGCGGTTCGGGCGAGGCGGCAGAGGCGGGGCGGTTCGGGCGAGGCGGCAGAGGCGGGACGGAACAGATTGGGCAGTGCGGGCAAGGCGCGGCAAGGCGGGCCTGGGTCCGGACAAGGCGGGCCGCCGCGAGGACCGGGAGAAAAAAATCCGGTCGAAAACGCGACTTGTGCAACTGAAAGATTTGCACAGGTCGATATTCCGACAGATTGCGCCCCGGATAGTGCGCCGCGGGGGGCGTGGGAGGGAAAATCCGGTCGAAAATGCGACTTGTTCAACTGAAAGCGTTGCACAGGTCGATATTACGACAGATTGTGCTCCCGCGATTTGCACAGGTCGATATTCCGACAGACTTTTTCCCCGGGGACGTCGCTGAGGCCCCTTTTTCGTCGGATTAGACCCCCGTGATTTGCACAGGTCGACATTCCGACAGTTTTTTTGGCCCGAGGGCGTCTCACAGGCCCGCTTTCCCACGGGTTCCACCCCTGCGACTTGCACAGGTCGATATTCCTACAGATTCCGTCGCGACGACTTGCGCAGGTCGACATTCCGACAGACAGGCTCCCGTCCTGTCACCCTCCGCCCTGGCCCATTTGTGCCTCATGCCCCCCATCGCGCCCCCGTCCCCGTCTCTTGTTTTGCGACACTAGGAAGTGAGCCACCTTGCCGGAAAAGTGAGCCACGAGTCGCGCGTCGGAGGGGCGCGCGGCACCGATCGAGCTTCGATAATGAGGCATCTTGGGGAGCATTTCCTTCAAACCTCGGGAGCGGCCCGATTTCGGCGTTCTCGCGAGGTTTGTAAGGCAGGGCGCCCCCAGCCGACCTCGCCACACGCCACACGCAACAGCATGTGGACACCATGTGAATGCGTCCATCTTCATGAGACAAGCTCTCAAGAAGTACGTATTACCTGCAAGCACAAAACGACAAACAACGAAACTTGCTTGCGCTTCTTTAGATGCGCTACGATTATTTTGATTCCTCAAGACGCCAATACGAGACGCCAAGACAGGAGCAGCTTCGATGAACGTATACGACTTCGATGGCACCATTTACCCGTCAAACTGCACAATGGAATTCGCCATCTGGTGCTCGAACCGCCATCCCAAGCTCTGGCTCACATATGCGCCCCGTGCCGTGAAGCACCTGATACTGTGGAAGCTCGGAAAGATCCCAGGCTACCTTATGCTGCGCAGACTGTACAGCTTCCTTATGGAAGTCGATGACTTCGACGAGCAAATCGAACGCTTTTGGGATAAAAACGAGCACAGGATATCGTCTTGGTACCTTGAGCAAAAACAGCCGGACGATCTTATTATTAGCGCGTCGCCCGCCTGCATCGTGGAGCCCATCGCACACAGGCTTGGCGTAAACTACGTTGCCACCGATTACGATCGCGAGTATGGGGCCCTCCTCAACAACCTCATGTATGCCCAAGCAAAGTCGCTCTACATAATCGATCACGGTTTTCCGGTGATTGATCACTTCTACTCCGACTCGCTTTCGGATACGCCACTTGCCGTTTGCGCGGAACAGGCGCACTTCGTCACCAATCGGGCGCGCAAGGTAAACGATTGGCCGAAGCTCGACGATGCCACGTGGAAGAAGGTCGAAAAGGAAATCGACACCGGCTGGCCAGTATATTTCGACGATTGATAATTGCGACGTCGTCGTATAAGTGTGCGTCATTGCGCGACAAGCGACCCGACCCTTCTCACATCCCAGGTCTGTGCCATTGTTCGACATGCGACCCGGCCCTTGTCACATCCCAACAAGGAGCCGGGTCACTTGTCACGCCCCGCCCAACACACGCCCCCGCCCGACACGCCAGCCCAGGCAACCCGCCGCAATTGCGACTTTTGCGCCATAGGCTCTGGCAAGAATCCCGCGCAAACACTACGATATTGTTCAGGCCTATGCGAAGGGACACTTCATGGACCACACCACCGAGTCGCACACCACGGAATCAAGCGAGCATGCCGCTCTTTACGCGCAGCTCCAAAACGAGGCGGCATCGCTAGACACGATTCACGAGATGCTCGGTTCCGGCAGATGGAGCATGAGCTTCGACGAATCTGGCACCATGACCCACGTCAACTGGAGCGACGAGTTTCGTCGAATGCTGGGCTACCACAACACAACGGACTTCCCCGACGTGCTGGAATCATGGTCCAACCTACTGCACCCGAACGACAAAGAACGCGTTCTTAAGGAGTTCAACGAAACAATTGCCGACTACTCCGGCAAAAAGACCTACGACGTGGAATACCAGTTGCTCACGAAGAACAGGGGTTACCGCTGGTACCGTGCCGTGGGAAAGCCCACGCGCCGGCCAGATGGCTCACCCATCACCTATGTGGGCGTGTTTTTAGACATCACCAACCAAAAGGACATGCTGAGCAGACTCGCGCAGCAGCAAGAGTCATTGAACGCGGCTCTGCAGGAGGCAAACCTAGCCAACAAGGCCAAGACGGCATTCCTTTCCAACATGAGCCACGAAATTCGAACCCCAATGAACGCCATCATCGGACTAAACAGCATCGCCCTAAACGACCCGACGATTTCGGAACAAACGCGTGAGTACCTCGAAAGAATTGGTATATCCGCCCACCATTTGCTAGGTATTATCAACGACATACTGGACATGAGCCGCATTGAGTCCGGGCGCATGATAATAAAGAGCGAAGAGTTCTCCTTCGCGAAGATGCTCGAGCAGATAAACACAATAGTCAACGGCCAGTGCAACAACAAGGGGCTGAAATACGACTGCCGTACCGTCGGGCAAATCGATGACTATTACATTGGTGACGACGTGAAGCTTCGCCAAGTGCTTATAAACATCCTCGGCAATGCGGTTAAGTTCACACCGGAGGGCGGCACGGTAAGCTTCACCATTGAGGACGTGAAGAGGCTGAACCGCCAAGCTACGCTTCGCTTTACCATTCGCGATACCGGGATTGGCATAAGCAAAGAATTCCTGCCGCTCATCTTCGATGCATTCAGTCAGGAGGACTCCTCCTCCACCAGCATATTCGGCAGCACGGGGTTGGGCATGCCCATCACTAAGAGCATCGTCGAGCTTATGAACGGGCAAATTGAGGTGGAAAGCGAAAAGGGCGTAGGGACGACGTTTACCGTAACCATAACCCTAGCTCAAGCCAATCGCAGGACGAGCGGCACGGAGGAATTCGAGCTACGCCCGCATGAGATGAGCGTGTTGGTTATTGATGACGATCCCGTTGCGTGCGAACATGCGGCGCTTGTGTTGAGCAAAATGGGAATCACCTGCGAAACCGTTCTAACGGGTGAAGAGGCATTGAAGTTGGTAAGGATTCGCCATGCCCGCCGGGAAGACTTTAGCCTCATACTCGTGGACTGGAAGATGCCAGAAATGGATGGGGTGGAAACGACCAGACAGATTCGCTCGATTGTGGGCAACAACACACCCATCATTATTCTTACGTCCTACAGCTGGGAAGACATCGAGGGAGAGGCACGCGAGGCAGGTGTCGATACCTTTGCGTCCAAGCCTCTGTTCGCCGGTACGGTTTTGGACGAGTTCCGCGCCGCATTCCGCAAGAAGAACTCCGAACCGGCTCGGCCTACGGTCGACCTGAAGGGCCGTCGCGTACTACTTGCCGAAGACGTAGCCATTAACGCGGAAATCATTACGATGGTACTCGCTATGCGAGAAATGAACGTAGAGCACGCAGAGAATGGCAAAGTCGCCGTGGCGATGTACCAAGAACACGAGCCGGGCTATTACAACGCCGTGCTTATGGACATGCGCATGCCCGAGATGGACGGCTTGGAAGCAACGCGGCTTATTCGAGCCTCAAACAAGACGGACGCCAAGACTATTCCGATTATTGCACTTACTGCCAACGCGTTCGACGAGGACGTGCAACGCAGCATGCAGGCCGGGCTGAACGCCCATCTCTCGAAGCCCGTCGAGCCCGACCTGCTGTTCCAAACCTTGGAGGAGCTACTGGCGGAAGCGTATTCGAACACCACGCCGGACATCAGGGTTGCCTCTGCCGACCAGATGAAAGGTGCTCGACCAACGCGAAACCGACGGACGAGAGGCTTATCCTTGAGAGGATAGAGGGGCATGGGCACAAAGAAGAGTGAGAAAAGCCAAATCGAGCTTACAAACGCCAGCAGAGAAGGCGTGTCCTTCGGTTCTACGAGCATCGTGATTCTGTTCGTACTTGTATTCCAGCTTTCCATTGCGACGCCCAAGGTGCCGGGTGGTATCGCTGCTTCCTACACGATCATTTTAAGTCAGCTGGGATTGCCACCCGACAGTGTAGGAATCCTCATGGCGGCGAACGTCTTCATCGTAAACATCGAATGCGCTTTTGGCTCGCTAGTCCGTTTCGCCGCGGAATGCTCGTTTGCGAACTCCATGCACGCCATCGACGAGGAGAAGCTCAGGAGCGCAAGATGAGCTTTGTCATCTACGTCAAACATAAGAAACCTCCACTCGTTTAATTCGTGAGCAGAAATCGTCGGAATCGATGGCAAGCTCTTCGAGCGTGGGGACGAGGTCGATATACTCCTCAATGGCATCGGGACTTATCGAGTACTTCGCTTGTACAACAATGTATCCCCGATCCCATGTAGTGACCTCGAGGTATCGCTCCAAAGGCTCGAGCGTAATAGATTTCCGACCCCGCACCCTTGCCGAAATGGCCCAAAATCCCCTCTTTTGAAGCTAGCCAATTGAGAGTTCAGAATCCTGGCCCCCTTTCAATGAGGGTGAACGCCCCTACTTGGAAGATGCCGCCTGGTCGATTGCCTTCACGAAGACGTCCGGGTGTTCGACATGAATGTCGTGGCCCGATTTAAGCTCGGTGGTTATGCAGTTCGGGATGGTTTCCTGGATACGCGCCGCGTCCTCATCGGTTGTGGCTGCATAAAGCACGCCGTCGTCCCCGTAGTCCGTCGAAGCCTTCACATACACGGTGGGGCATTTGATCTGACTCAGCATTGCCGCCTGGTTAATGCCGACCATCCAGCTGCCATCGTAGAACGCGTCGCCGAAACGCGGGTCCCAATCGTCCATGTAGTACATGCCGCGTGTCCAATTGCGCGGAACGTAAGCGTTCACCGGATGTTCGCCCGGATGCTGCGCGCAAAACGCGGCGGTCTGGTCGGCGAGCAGCTTTTGCAAGCCACCGAACAGGCCAAACAGGTAGCTATGCGACGCGTACCATGCTGGATAGGCCGTCACCTCGTCTTGCTGCAAAAACGAATGCGCGACGATGTAGCCGTCATACCAGGCGAAGGTACCGGCGTTTTCCTGTGCCTCTTCGGGAGTCACGCGGAACAGGGGCGGGTCTTCCAACACGCACGCCTTGACGTGCCCCGTGTCATGAGCAGCGATATAAGCCGCCAGGATGCCACCCGAAGAATGGCCGGACACCAGGTAATCGCCGCCGATGACCTGACCCGCGAACGAAATCAACGCATCGCCGTTTGCCGCGCATGTGTACAGCGCCGGTTCGTGCGCCGACTCGCCATGTCCGAAGCAGTCGACGGCGAACACGTGATGGCGCTTTGACAGCTCGGGCAGCACGCTGGCGTAGTCCTCCCATTCCATGCCCTGGCCGTGAACAAGCATGAGCGCCGGCCCGTTGGCGGGGCCTTCCGCGTAGTTGATGGTCGCCCCGTTTACCGTCGCCTGCTTTTCCGCGAAGCCCGCTCCGAACGCCTTGGAGATCAGCCGCTCTTCGGCGTGTAGGTTGTTGTCGCAGTAAAGGCCGATGACAATGCCTGCCGCCACCAAGACAACGCCCGCGATGACACCAGCAATCTTCAACGCTTTGTGTCCTTGCCCCTTCGTCATTTCGCGACCCTCCTCGCCGCAGCCATAACCGCCTCCACAGCCGCCATGAAGTCAGCTTCTTTGCACAGCGCAAGCCCCTGCCCCTCTTCGCCAAGGACCACGAGCTTGTCTCCAGATTTGATGCCGAACAGGTCGCGCGCCTCTTTGGGAATGACAACTTGCCCTCGTTCGCCAACTCTCACAAAGCCGAACAGGTGCTTGCCGCGCGGCGGGGCAGCGATTCCCATTCCGCCGTCATCGAAGGAAACCAGCATGTCGAGCGTCGTCCCGAGCGTCTCGGCGAGCGCTGCTGCGTGTTCGAGATCGGGCGATGTCTCACCCGATTCCCATTTCGCCACCGTCTGGCGCGACACGCCGACTGCTTCCGCCAGCTGCTCCTGCGTGCGCCCGGCGGCCATCCGCGTTGTCAGTATGTTGTCAGCGATGCTCATGTTTGCGCCATTCCTTTCATGAAGGCAAGCAATCAATCCGTCTTGCCGCGTGCTACGCCACTTCGAAAATCAAGTTGAACTCCACGGTTTTGCCCGTAGAGCCTGGGTGACGGGAAACCATCCCACATAGCGCGCTCCCGCAGTGGCTTTACGGTCGATGATTTCTCGGTGATCTTGTTGAACTGCACCCGTACGTACTCGTATTTCATAGTACATCATTTCATACTATTCATACCTTATATGAAAGGGTACGACGTCACAAACTGACATACCACCAACTAAACCTGCCAATATTAGGCGAATAGTGTTGCGAATGGTTTCCATCCCACATGATTGAAGTACTGGCGGCAAGCACGTGGTTGACACCGAACACCATGACCTATCCCGAGGGACACCACGCAGGGCACCAAACCCGACGTGGACGCCATGGCCCCGGCTTTTGCGGTTCGTGGTTCAGCCTGTCGATTGTTTGGCCAGGTAGCCGGCCGAAAGAGGAAAACACCCGACTTTTGACGAGACTCCCGTTTTTGGCGTCCCAAAATCGGGTAGGAGGCGCGCCGTTAGTCGGCGCGCCGTCCTCCCACACCACCGTGCGTACCGTTCGGTACACGGCGGTTCCCAGACTTAACACGATAATAGCATGTAGCGGGGGTAGAAGAGGGTCCAGCCTAGCTCGGCGAGCTTTGAGTTGTTCAACGCTCGGCAGAGGATGCCGCTTCCCGCCACGCGCCAGTAGGCCTTCCGCGAGTTCGCCCACTGCCACGCCTGCCCACGGCCGACGCCGAGGAGCACGAGGGCGCGGAACTTGGTCCGATTCCGCTTCCAGCACTTCCAGTACACGCAGCGTATCTTGCGTCGGACCCACGAGTCGAGGTCGCGCAGGACGCCCCGCATGTCGGCGAGCCGGAAGTAGCCGACCCAGCCGTTCG